>CAJXVM010000009.1 GCA_913061095.1 uncultured Ignavibacteria bacterium | reverse complement strand
TGTACTGAAGCTCTCATTGCAAACAGCAAATCACCATAATGCGTGCTTGGCGCGATGAGCGTCACCGCAGGCGGCGAGAATTCAATTCCGTTTTTTTTCTTTAGAGATCGCAAAAGGTGGTCTCCCCCCATGCTTCTCACCAGGTTCACCGATCACGGAAAGGGGTACCCTTTCATTTACATCCCCCCCCCGGTGGTGCTGCGACTGGATATTTTTTCAATTTTTTTAACCCCCTCAGCAAGGCGATAATTGGCCAAAACAGGCTATAAACGGCATATTATCCCCTCCCCGGGGTCCAGCTATCAAAGAGGCCATAAAGTTTATTTTGAATTTAAAATAATTTTTCGTATATTTGTAATATGAAAGTTCAGCTTCGTGCTGGACGAATGACACAGCGCAACAAAGCGCCTCTAAGGCATGGGGAACCAGCCTACCTACACTCCTGATCCAGGAGGAAATCTCAGAATGAGAAATTCACACGTTGTCGAGGATCTATACCTCGCGAGTTGGCTTATGTGCAACGACGTTGTGCTTCACGGCCATGAGCGCAGCTATGGTTACTCGACTTTCTATTTCGAAGGCGGACCAAAGACAGATCGCCTCATCGAAGAATTCACTACGAACGGACTGCTGAACAAGTTCAGCCGTTCGCTACGGCAGCTAAAGAGCATCATGTATGCTGACGGCCGCCGCACTACACCTGATTACAACGCAACTCACCATGTCAAACAAACAAGGGATATCGCCATACGATAAACGGCGTCTGTCGGAGAAAGAGAAGGAGCAGTACTGGCAGCTCTTCGTAAATCGAACAGACACGTACGCAGAACAGACCCATGACGGACGCCAGTATATCCGCCATGAAGCACCGCTAACATCCGATGTGCTCTTCAGTGATGCCACAGTCGGACCCTACCAGCTAGATCAAAAATCAAATCTAATCTACGCCTGCCTCGATCTTGACCTCACATCGGAGGTCCAGAAGTCGTGCAAGGGCAATCCAGAACTCTTTGACGAGTGGCTGGAAACGATCCGTCAGTACACGATGCAAGTATACGATGCGATGAAGGCACTCGGCATCACGTGCTACACGGAATTCTCAGGCAATAAGGGATACCATATCTGGGTATTTCTGGATAAACCAACATACGCCGGGGATGTGCGGCGCTGGCTTCTCCGCTTGCAGGCGTTGCTGCCGGAAAAACCGAAGGGAATCGAAATTGAGCTGTACCCTAAGCAAGACTCGATTGTAGCTGGAAAGCTTGGCAACTTCGTCAAGCCACCGCTGCAGCTGAACAGGAAGTCAGGCAAATACGCGCATTTTCTTGATGACGCGTTTAATCCAGTGGCTGGGCTTCCGGTGATTGAAAGAACAGGTTTGGTCATGCTACCGGCGCCGCCGGAATCGCAGGACGTTGAAGAGGCGGATATGGAGGAAGTGCAATCCGTACCGCAGGCCACGAGTGGACAAAGGGAGCTTCTGCCGATCGAACGATTAGACCCGGTGATTGAGAACTGTGCTTACATGAAAGGCCTTCTCGATCACATCGATAAGAATCCAATGTATCTCGGGAACAATGAACGACTCTGGCTGGCCGGGATCCTCCGCTGGTTCGGTGAAGGTGACGAGACAGTCCATGAGTACTTCAATAAGCTGGAGGATTACAGCCCGGCTATTACCCAAGAGAAGCTGAATGGCATGAGTGGAAAGCCGTCGAAGTGCAAATCGGCTCCCAACTGCAAGAAGAAGTGCAATGCGATCAAACGCCTCGGCAAGAACGGTCAAGGCAAGAAAAGTCCGATCGCATTCGCATACCAGGTGCAGTACAGAGAGGAGTTCGATTCAAGTGAACCGTTCATCTTCATCAACGAGATGGCCGGTGGTCCCTGGTATTTCGTCCGGGGGAAGGTAAGAAGTATTCAAAGGGCGGACCTGCCGTCGCTGGTCTCCAGCTACGGACTCGAGAAGCGTGAGGTGTATCCGCTACTCACGCCGATCTTCGATCCGCAGAATCCATTCTTTGTGGACCATGCCACGAAGACAATCAATTTCTTCGAACGGACTGAGTACATGGGGCTGCAGCCGACGAAGGAGAGCATTGATCTGAAGACTGCATGCCCGAATATTTATCTTGTACTTTCAAACATTATTCCCCGTGACAACGAGAGGGATCACCATATCAACTGGTTGTCCTCGATTCTCAAGACGCTTGAAAAAATGAAGACGAGCTTCGTGTTCACAGGAGATCAGGGAGCGGGAAAGAATACGTATTTCTCATATGTGCTGAAGCCATTGTTCGGTATGAGTCAATGCCGGATCGTGGAGAGTAGCCAGCTTGAGTCCGATTACAATCCCTATATGCTGAACACGTTTTTCATCGCGTTCAACGAGATTGCTTACGATTCGAAGTCACGGACGAAGCTCAATAACAAAATCAAGGGGTATATCACCGACGAAGAGGTGACAATCAACGACAAGTGGTCAAAGATGTTTGATATCGAGAACCGTATGAACTGCGTGTTCTTCAGCAACTCCATGGTCCCGATCAAAATCGAACCAAGTGACAGGAGGTTCACGGTGATCAAAACCGGACCCGACCTGGCGTTGAAGATCAAGGACAAGCCGACGTTCTTCGACGACCTCAAGAAAGAGGTTCCTCGGTTTGCGCAGTACCTCATGAACTACAAGCATGATATCAAACGAGCAAATACCGTTCTCAACACGAAGGAAAAAGCGAGCATGGTCGGAGCCATCGAAGACTTCTACCAGGAATTCGCTACGAAGTTGATAGAACGGGACGCAGACTGGTTCCAGAAGAACTGTGATGCAGTCGATTGGGAAGGGAAGCCTGTGGCAAAAGCCCCCGTGCATATTAACCATGCGATCGAGCGAAAATACGCGCGGAAGCTGTTCAACGCGATCTACGGAACCGAGGTTACTACGGTAGTTCTCGGGAAAAAACTCGCTCTGTACGGCATTGACTCGAAGAAATCTGACGGGACTCACTACTTCGTGTGGTGAGAAGAGCGCCGTGGTGACTGATTCAGGGCAAAACTTGTCCGGATCAGGGCAAAATTCAGGGCAAAACTCACCACTTTTGCCCTGCCATTTTGGCGATTCCAGCTCGTATTAAAGGATTTCAGGGCAAAACTCAGAGATTCTACCAACTGGATGATAATATACTTTATTAAACTACCCCTTCTCAGAGCAACTTTTGCCCTGAATGTGGGGCGCCCCAAGAAGGCCGGATCTGCTCTTGTCGAGCAGGGTAGGGTTGGAAGGTGAATTGGTGGAATCCGCGTATCGTGAAGGCATAGAAAAGTAGGCGGTCGCCTACTTTTCTACTTATCCCTGTGCTACCTCTGGAAGCTTGAAGTCATTCAGTTCATAGGGCATGGTGTACTTTCTACAGGACAGGTCACAGAGTAGAAGCAGCACAAGAACGCTTCTATTCTTCCTACTATTCAGGATATCATCTTGCCCTATTTCTGCTTGGTGCATTCAGTGACTTCAACACCTGTGGTTTCACGATAATGTGTCAGACTGAGAAACAAATGTTTGAGGCTGTTCTTTCATCAGCCCAGAAATCGACATCAGTTTCTATCTCTATTTCAAGATGATTTACCTTGCAAGCATCATCTTTCCAGTTATCTGTCTGGAAGGCGTGATCAGGATGTACATGTAGATACCCGAAGGAGAACTTCCTGCGTCGAAAACAGCGGAATGAACTCCTGAAACCTGCTTTTCATCCACGAGTGCCGCAGCTTCACGTCCAAGCGGATCGTACACGAGCAACTTTACATATCCAGATTCAGGGAGTACGTATTCGATCACCGTTGTCGGATTAAATGGATTTGGATAGTTCTTGACATCCAAAGATACTGCTTGAGGATGAGCTTGATAGTCATCAAAAACGAAAACACGCTTTGGAGAAGGCGATTGTGGCCGGAATCGATGGTAAGCTCGTTTCATTGCTCGAGCTAGACGCATCTCATCTGCTGAGAAGCCTGCTGACTGCATAAGTGATATCGTATTGTCCATCTTTACTGAATCTCTCTGAGCCATCGCCACAAGTTGAAGCACCGGAAGAATATCCTGTGCATAAGGACTGTTTGGATACAAATTGCGAAGCTGACTGATTCGATTATCCGCACCATAAATATCTTCAAGAGCGAACAAGCTACGAGCAAGTACATTCAAGATCGCTGCCTTTGCTTCAGACCTATTTGATGTGCCTAAACGCGACAACAGAAATGCCTTCAAACGGCTCCGACTCACTGCAATGGTATCTGGATGATTCCGCACGTGCTCGTTTTCAAGATGCATCAAATAGGAGGTATATTGCTTCGCAAGAGAACCGGATACATTATTGGGTAAGCTTGCACCTACGAAACGATACACTTCAGCAAAATTCCCTGCTCTTGCGTATGCACGTAGTTGTGAAAAGCCACTAGCATAGGTGGGTAAGGATGATTGTTTGCTAAATGAAGCAACAACGCTGGAATTTTGAAGCAGCTCCGGACATTCGGTCGAGCAATTGGGCAGTATCTCGCTGCAATGAGCAGGATCATATAGAATCGTAGCACCATTGAAAAGCTGTGTCGCCTGCGTCGCCGTGAGATAACAATACCCGGTCACTGGATCGTATATACCAGGCACCAAGCCGAACCAATTCTGCTGAAGGTATGCCGTGGAACCGCTGACGTTTGCGGCCCAGGCTTGGGTTGTCGAACTGATGTTATTGTCGTGTCCTTCGAAGTTGTTGCCTCCTGCCGGATCCCACCCGCCGTACACAACCGAACCGTTGGTTACATCCAGTTGTTGGTTCGCATTTCCAACGACTCTATTCCCACCGGCTGTGCCTTGCGATGCAAAAGAAAGTTCTGATGCATTAACATCGATTCCTTCAAAAACATGCCCTTCGACACAACTTCTCTGCATGGTGAGGATTGAGGAGGCACTGACTCCAATTCCTACGTTGTTGTACATGATCTTGCTGTCGAAGATGCGTGGGTAGCTTCCAACACTGGTAAAGCCGGTGTACCAGTCCTGATTGATTTCTGAGCACTCCAACTTAACATATGAAAAGGCATTCCCAGGTTGCAGGAAGATACCATCTCCATGCTTATACTGACCACCAGTGTTCCGGAGAATGCGACTGTTCCGTATCCTGCTGATGTACTGTACTCCGGATTGGTAGAAGTGAATTCCGCTACCGCTGTACACAGGATCTACATAAACGTCCTGCACAGTGCAATAGTCCAAATCGATCCAAGAAGTCACGTCACCAACCAATACTCCATCCCATTCTTCCGGGGGCATTCCGAGCATGGTGCTACCTCCAAAGGTGGTGTATGTGGCAACAAGTGACGTATAGATATCAAGCGCTGCACCAGATCGGAACAACCACTCACATGGTTCCGGTTGATCCCCATTGCTTTCCAACACGGCATTGTCCCATGATATCAGCGTAGGTAGATTTTGCAATATGGTTCCAGCTTCCGAAACGAAGGCGCCGGAAGCGTGAACACGTATTTCGTCCAGGCATGAACCAAAAACATACTCATCAATGCTTCCTTGAAACGTGATATTGCCGCTGTTAAGAAAGTACTGCGGCTGATTGTCTGGGGCACAATCGAATTCGAAGACACCACCGTCCTGCATCACTATAGCTTGGTCCTCGCGAATATCAATGCCGTGTATCGAAGTGATATTAGCATTGGAGAGGGTACCACTTCCACGGAGGCCACGAGAATCGTTTATAGAGATGCTTCCTGAGCCCAAGCACCGTATTATACCACTCTCTAACAGGACAGCGGCCGTCCCTTCAAGTGCTAGATATCCACCGTCACTTACTTCAATCGCCCCATTCTCTAATGCAACTAACCAGGCTGCATCCTTGATTGTTAGAGAGGATCCGGACCCAACCGATAATTTCGAATTCGGCCCAATATAGAGAAATGAGGATGCCTCCACTGTTACATCGACCGAAGGAGCGATTGAGATCTGCCCGTTGATCCAATAGGCTTCATCTAGTGCTAAGTTACTTACTATGTTTGCACTTATAGTATGGCTTGGTTGCGTACCAATTCCATTAAAGAATCCGCGCTCATAGAACACATGACCAATTGATGCTAAGTCTTCACCGTCATACTCAATCGCGTCTACTTGCATAATGTGATACATATGTCTCGGAGCAGATGTTGTAGAAGAAGCGAATGAAAAAGAACCAAGAAGAAGTGCATTCGTCTTGTCTCTTCCGATACTATATGTGCTGCTCGCTTCTAAATCCATCATAGTACAAGCCCAAACAGAACCTGCTGCATAAATATTTATCCAGTGCGTAGGATACCTCTTGGGATTATTCGGGTCAGTATCGACAACGTATCTAGGTTGGCCAAGCACCACTATGGAATTATCGTTATGATGCCACGGAAACACCCTCCCATATTGATACTGGCTATTAATGCTGTGCCTGTAGCTCACTGCAAGATAGTCAGCGCTTCCTTCAGCTATCGAATTTTCATCCATTTGCGGCGGCCACGATGTACCCATCAATGCGTCATGAATCGCATGTGTATATTCGTGGATGATTACATCCTGATCTTCTCCTGAATCAACAACATCATTTTCATTTATCCCATCACCATAATCAAGCAATGGTTTCCCATTGATGTTATTCCAATACCCCGCACCATGGTCGCCATTAAAACCATGGGCGTCGAAAGAGATGTATTGTTCTTGCGATGATCCGAACAATGGGTTTATGCCTAGTGATGCAATATAGCGTCGGAAGCAATCAATATGGTAGTATATGTTCACTTCCTCGAAACCCGGCTGATCCCTCGTATAGTTAAAATCAGATGAATTACTCTCCTCCATTATGCTTACAACTGGATCACGCCAATCAACTGAGTAACTATATTTACCACGTAGATAGTATTTATTGTTGTCAGGATCGTCAAGCTCCAGTAGATCGACATTATCAACGTAATATGTACTTACAGGATGATAGTTAGTGTTATTATTGTCCCAAAGAGTGTTATCACCAGATCTTGTTATCGGATCAGGGCTAAACACTCGTCCTTTCCCATTTTCTGATCTACTTATCGGCTCAACTAACTCTAATATGACGCCGTCCTTTGCTGAAATCAACATCTCAACAGGATTTTGTTTTCTATTCGCCCCGTACTCTATCCGCCATGCAAGAGTCGCTGTAGTATCACTGCCATGCACAATACATAAATTCATTTTATCCGGTCTTCGCTCACTGCTGCTGCTCATGCCTAATGAACTCATTGCGAGTTCAAGAGCAGTGCTCTTACTGATCGACGGCGATAGATCAACACCTTTAATCTTCATAGTGCTAGCTGATACTGACACTATACGCCCTTCGTTTGCAACTGATACTATTACGTACGAATCCAATACAATTGTTCCGTGGTGATATTGCTGGTATACATTGTGTTCCAGACTTCGATTTGCTATTCTTTCTGTATGAACCAGATCTGCACTTGCATCAACATATAGATCCTTAAAATATCGCCCTATATAATCATCCGCGATCATCCTTGCTGTGCCTTGAACAAGGACATCTTTCGGTATTTTGCAAGACCTAACCGAGGGACGTAACAGTCTCGCATTCTGTCCATCCGTTAGCTGCTGCCGCGCGTTGCTGTTCTTCCCAGCATGTGACGGATCGCAATTAATTATTAGTATCATGAATCCAAGCATAAACCATACTAATGATCTGGACATACCAACTCCTTCTCCATAATAAGTACTTTATTTATTGTATTGCAATATGATGCTTCTATATGAACTGCGTGAATACACAACCAACATATACGACCCGGCATCTAAGTTGATAGCACTCGGCTGCCATTCCCAATTTATCAGATCAGACGTACTGATACCTAATTTTTCATGATACACCATTTGCCCGGACAGCCTGAAAACACTAACATATAGATACTCACCTACTGGTGCGATTATTTCAGAGTGTATTTTGTCCATAAATGGCATCGGGTACACACTTAATACGATATTGCTCTCTGCATTATTCGTCCAGCGTTCCTCAGCAGACAACAGCTTTACCTCTTCTGCGATTAGAAGCTCTCCTTCTGCTTCGGAGATGCGCGCAAATGCTACAATCTTACCTCCAGTACCTTCTGCATATATATGCGTGAACGTATTTTTACTTCCTGTTTGTATTGTTTGCCAATTTTTTCCCCTATCGTCGGAATATAGAATATCACCATTCCATCCGGATGCATATATTACGTTGCTTTCCGATTTCGCCATAGCCCATCCACTCGTGGGTATGTATTCTCTAGACCAGCTGTTACCTCCATCTGAGGTCGTTAGTACATGACCAGGACCCGTAGCTATACCATGTAAGGTATCTACGAACAGCACACTATGTAGAACAGGCACCTGATAATCTGGGTAGAGCTCTTGGTATATCCATGATTTACCACCATTATTCGTACGAGCTATCATTCCGTTACCAATAGCAAAGGGGCTCCTATCTGCCACCATCCATCCGATACTTGGAGTCGGGAAGCTAAATCCTTGTTTATATGACTGCGCAACCAAACTGTCAGCGCTCAACCAACTCCGTCCTCCGTCACTAGTATAAAGACACTTTTCTCCATCCGGTATTAACGCCAATCCATGCGCCCGATCACTGAAGTACATCTGTTGTACCTGCTGATGAAACTGAATACCATCCCACGTTCTTCCGCCATCAACACTCATCAACAGACTATCATTTTGTATTGCCCACAGGCTCGTAGCATTAAATGCATAGAATCTGTCAATGCTGTCGAGCATAAGCTGCCATGAATCTCCAGCATCTGTGCTTCTTAGTACATCACCGATATAATTACCATTATTGAGATATCCACCGCTGTGAAGCCACCCTGTATCGCGTGAATTAAAGAAAATCTCAGTACGACTTGTCAGTAATTGGTTGTTTGGCAAACGAAATGCCTTTCGCTCCCATATCTGCGCTTCAGCCGTACTATCCGTCAATACTAGAATGAAGCCGATAGACGCTAATAATAGAATCTCACGACGTTTCACTATTCTCATGATCCCATTCATAATTTCTTCATAATGTATATAACTAATGCGTTCTGACGCACAATTGCGCTCACGTTTTTCGGGATTGCCTCCTACCAATAATGTTACTTTAACTTAGATATTAATAGTTGCATCTACACCTATGCGGTTTCAGTATTTAGTAGATGCGATATTAATCACTGCTTCATATGCCTAATATAGTGCATTACCCACCCATCCTATTACCTAGTTTTATGGAACAACAAAAACCATGCGAGTGTAGTACTCATTTCGACTAGTCAGTATTCGTAATACATAGCTTCCAACAGGGAGCTTTTTGTTTCCAAGGTCCATCGTCGTGAAGTTATCATGCATCTTCTCATTCGTAATCCAGTCCCGTCCTAGTATATCACATAAACTGATTCTACTTCCTTTTGGTAAATCATTATTTGTTTTATAAATAGCAACCCTCCAACTGATACAGGCTGCGGCCATACCTCCACAGAAAACTCTACTGGAGATGTCTCTTCGATTTCGCCGGGGCTCTTATGGATGGCATAGGTCACCATTACATTCGCCGCCGTGCTTGCAGTGCTAAAAAGGAGATCGCTTTCATGTATCCCCTCATCCAGCAACGTGCTGTTCGGTTGTACTTCAATCTGCGATGCCTGACTTCCCGTAGCAGGCTGAGTGTCGAACCACCATGCATCAGGAACAGCTGTCCACGGCATCGCAAGTCCACCACCTGTCCAGAGCTGTGCGTTTTGCTTTGCCGGTACGGCTCCACCTCGCTCCGCTTCGAAATGCAGATACAGCGGCGACAGTTCTATCCCTGTCGGATTAGCCGGGATGATCTGTACCGTGTGATCACAGCCTTGGCTTGTTCCTTCTTCATTGCACGTCCAGATCCAACCGATCTGCTGCGGATCAGAGTCGAACGGCTCGTTGGGATCAGCAGGCATCATGAAACCCCTCCCCGTCCTTCGCAACTTCGAGTAACGGCAGCATGATCGTCTGAAAATCAGGAATCGGCATCTGATCTCCCGTCTTGATTGGATGTCAGAAGATACGGATGTCCGATGAGACCCGCAAAGCTACGTTGAAATCGGGCAACAAGCGAGGCAGCAGGTGCCAAATCGCAATCAAAACACTTCTTCCCAAAATGAGCCTCCCTTTACGCCCCGGCAGTGGAACGCAGGTACCGGTACCTCCGCCAGGGAAAAGCCATATCAGATTTTTTGTTTGGGAAATATGAATGCCCCTATATGGCGCCCGGAGATAAAGAAAGGGCCTCATTGGCCCTTTGCTTTCAGCGCGAACGCTGATGGATCTGGTTCTGCTTCGTATTCATCCGAAGGAAAGTACTTGTAGAAGTCGTCCAGCGGCACTCGCCGGGACTCGACGTAGAGTTCAGTCTTCGTCCAGTTTCCTGACTCGTCCCACCAGTAGGCCTCACCGTGAGCATAGCCTCGAACGTATATGCAGGCGTGCTGGGCTTCCCCATTTCGCCAGTACCAGAACTCATCACCGTCCTGCAATTCCGTTACCGGATCGTATTCCGCAATCATCCAGACTTCACCGGTGGGGTAGAAGACACAACGTTCAACGCGCTGGCCGTCAAGATATCTCGTAAGCGCGCTGACGGTCCCATTCCGAAACCAGGACGTATCCTGGGTGATGGTCTGACCCTGCGTCAGATCCCAGAGTGCAAGCAGCCCTGCCAATACCAGCAGAGCGATGTTTGTTCTCTTCATGATTCTAGGCCTCCAGCCAGCCGTTTTCCGCGAAACTCACGTAGGAATGGCCAGCGATAATGATGTGATCGTGAATTTCTATGTCGATGATTTTTCCAGTTTCGACGAGCTGCCGGGTGATGAGGTGGTCTTCTCTCGAAGCCTCCTTCACTTCTGATGGATGGTTATGAAGCAATATCATGTTCGATGCTCCGCGCCTGATCGCTTCGCGGAATACTTCTCTGGGGTGAACGATCGAGGCGTTTGCGATTCCCTGGGATACCAGGTGCTCATGCGTAATGCGGCCGCCGTTGTCCAGCACCAGCACGTAGAATCTCTCATGGTTCAGGTCGCGCAGTCTCGGGCCGTATATCGACGCGACGTCTTCCGGTCCCGTGATCACGGGCTTGTCCGTCGCAGGTTCGGTGGCATACCGGATTCCAAGCTCCAGTGCCGCGCGTATGCGTCTAGCCGATGCGGTGCCGATACCGTCAATACTCAGGAGCAAATCAGGATTGCGCCTTATCTCACGAAGGTGAGGCAGCTCATGTATTCGTCTGCCTGTGATAGCCTGAACCAGCCTTTCGGTGCTCCAATGCTCATACTGCATGATTGCCTCCGAATGAAGAGCGGCCTCATCCAAATCGACAAGGCCGCTGTATATGTTGGATATATAGTGGGTTACGGATCGTGGGATAGCTTGCTGAATGCCTTCAACCATTCCTTCCATTCATAGCAGCGGAAATCGTTCTTGTCCTGCCAGCCGTGTTTGCACTTTTTACAGTACCAGTGTGGCAGGTTCACCAAGTCTGCATCGCACCCGAGAAAGATGGCCATGCGGCGCTTCCCAAGCAGCTTTTCGTTCTCCGTTGGGATGCCAAAGACGATCTTCTGGAGTTTGTCGGACCCGCAGTTAGGACAGCGCATAGGCCAGAACGGTTCTGCTTCACGAGGGTCAGGAAGTTTCTTCCTTCGGAACCACATCGTCAAAGTCCGAAAATCTTGCTCGCCCGAAGCTGGTAATCAGCTCGCATACGCTGCTTGACCAGATGGGACACGTAGTACGTGATGATATTGTACATCGCCCACTGGTTCTGTGCCCTCTGCGTCTCTTGCTCCTGCTGCTCGATGTACTTGGTCACACGCTTGCCCAGGCGGCGGTCAATTTCAAGGCGAAGGTTCTTGTCCACCTTGCTTTCCAGAAGAGTGCCGATTCTGTGCTTGATGACCGGAAGCTTTTCCGCAGTGGCCGAAAGCTCACGTTGCAGGTTCTGCATGTCGAAGCCCGTCGTGTGCTTGCCGTAGAACTTGGAAAGGATCTGCCCGAACGCGAATCCATTTCTACAGAGAAATCGAATAGCCCCAAAGTACATGCGAACACCTTCAGAACTGTCGTAGCTGTTGTGCAGATAGAGGCTGAGCGCAATATCTGATCGTCCATCGTGAACCACGAGCTCAGGGAACGTTATCTGAAGCCGCATGCGGGCATCATCGACGAACGAATGAGAGCTGTCGATATACCAGGACGTGTCGAGTTTGTGCAGCTGATCCATGAGCGGCTTGATGACTTCGGAATTCGGAACGAGCTTGTAGCTGTTTCGCTGAATGGAAATCAGTTTTCCGTTATCCTTGCGCACGATGGCCTTATGGTCTTTCGATATCTGCGGCACGCCATTCTCTCCAGCGCCGTCACGGTAGACGGCGGTTTCGGTTACCGGGAAAAGGTAAGGTTCAAGTCTGCGTTCGATGTCCGTTCTCATGATGACACCCCGCCGGCAAGTGCGTGGCCGTTGGTCTTGCTGCGCGCGATGAACAGCGTGATGGCCAGTCGGTTCACATCGACCATTCCGTTGAAGCGTTCCTGCAGCCGAATCGCATCGGCATAGCAGGACTCCAGAATTTGGAAGAGCGCATCCGATGCAGACGGTTCAGTCTGCGCCACAGCATCTTGCCCATTCCCGTTACCATTGAGCTTGGACTTCAGCGGTCCGCCGTTCGCAGATGTCACGGAGTAATCGGTGATGACTTTCTTGCCAACCTGCTTGGCGGTCTTGACGAGTCGAACCTTGTCGCCCGCATTGAACTGGCTGAGCTGCTGCGTAACGATATCACTCGGGCTGAAAAAACTGTACTCGACGCCGGTACTGGGATCTACCAGTGCGAAAAGTTGCCAGTCACCATAATTGCTCGTTCCGGTCTTGGGCTGATCGTAGAGGAGCACCAGCTCACGCGGTTCGTTGAGCTCAAGCTCCAGCTTTGCTCTCTGATTTTCCATTCGTTGTTCCTTTCAGCTTGTATGAAAATTCTTCCTTGCCTTCGATGATGCGGACACCTTGTGGCGCCCGTCCACCGGTGCGCTTGACGAACTGCTTAATCGCCATCAGGTCCGGCTTCACGGACTCAGGCACTGTCGATACGAGATCGCGCGACGCGTGAAGCAGAAACTGATCCATGTCCTGCACCTCCACGCGATCCGGTTTCTTCCGCACCTTCAGCTGACCATTGGCCAGGTCGATGGTCTTGACGTTGCGCTCGGCGATGAATGCTTCGAGTTTTTTTGAGAGAAAGTCGATGCGCTCCTGAAGCTTGGCGCTGCGGGTGAGAGCCCAGTCATCGATAATTTGTTTTTCCGCGGCGGCCTGCTCCAGCGTTGTCTCGATGCGCGCGGTCAGGTCACGAATCTCGATGAGCACAAGATCCGCGTATGCCTCGGACTGGACCTGCTCCTGCTCGATGGCTTCGTCAAGCAGGGCTTCCATGAAATGCGGTTCAGTACTCATCCGTATGGCCTCCACGAATCTTGCGGAAGATCCAGCGCACGGCCTCTTCGCCGAGCACGATGACGACGTTGATCCATCGGGTAGGATTGGGGATTTGCATGTGATGTCTCCTGTGTTGTAGAATCAGTACCAGTACAGGATTCTTATACCCGATTCCATGAGGGAAGTCGCCAAATGTCAGAGATCGAGGATTTAGTTGCCGAGTATCTCCCCGCGTATGAGAGGTGGTTGAAATTGCGCCAGCGCGTACAGGTCTCGTTCCACATGACATTACCATCCGTGCTAGCAGCGGACGAGACCATATCTGTCAGAATCTTTGAGGCTGATAGATCAGCAAAGTTGGGCGTCGAACTGCTTGCCGTGATGCCACCATATTTCATTCAGGGTACGCTCACCGATGCGGCAGTGGAGGAGATTGAGCCGCTTTTACGCGGGATTCATGGAGTGACCGGGCGATCTTTCGAGGATGCCGTTGCGCTGCTCGCAACGTTCCAGGTGTTCGTGCTGGACACGCTTCGGTTGGATGAATCTGTCGGTATAAGAAAAGTATGGACAGACTTCGAGAATGAGATATTGCCGGGAGTCATTCTGGATGAGGATTGGAGTGATATATTCGCGCCGGAGTTTTCTCCCCAGAAAATCCGCGCGCTGTGGGATACGGCCGTCCTTCCGTTTCTGCATTGGTATCTCGGCCGGCATGATGGGAAAAGCGATATAGTTTCTCTCAAATCTGTTCCTCCTGTCACGATGAGGACGTTACCGATTTCAGATGAAGGTGTAGGAAAGCTGATTGAGGCCATAGTTGAGGGTGAGGGAATCGTTGATGAGCAAGTTTACGCGCAGTTGATCGGCGACACTGACGCGCAGGAGGAAGCTGCCGCTCAGGATGTAGCTGATACACTACAGGGCGAGTCGGAACAAGAGGGTGCCGCGGAGCATCGGTTGGAAGATTATCCGAATCGGATGGTATGCAGCGGGGAATATTTTGAAATCTGGTTCGATGGGGAACCTGTGGGTCGATACCGGGTACGTGTCGGGAGCATCTACCTTGCACTGCTTTTGGATAGCATCAACAAGTACCGCCATGTAACCAGATTAAGTCTATACCTGAGGAACCCGAACGAGTCGGACGCGGGAGCAGAGACACCTGTCGATATGGGCGATGAGAATATCGTCGTCTCCCGGTTCATGAGCATGATCCCTGAGGATGCTCGCGAGGACTCAACGGCATGGAAACAATATGCTCTTGAACTGAAAGCGTATCGAGACACCTGCACTGCCCCTGAGGAGCGAGAGGCGGCGGCGAATACGCTCAAAGAGTTCAATCAGGAGTATAATATCCATTTTGACCAAGAAGGGAGACCACGAAAGTTGATGGATAGGCTGAAATTGGCGCAAGAATCAGTTCGAAAGGCATTCGACAGGATGAAGGAGGCGCTAGAAGAAGTACCAGAGGCCAAGGCATTTTACGATTACGTAGCACCACCGAGATTCAAGGCCCGAAGTGGCGGCTACGATGTGAAACCTGATCCCGACCGCGACTGGTACGTGACACTGCCGCCCAAACGGTGACGGTGGATTGACCGCGGGCGCAGTTGCTCACCCTACCTTAATTTCCCCGCAATTCAGAAAAATCTCCAAAAAAATCACTCGGACATGAAATGTCCGGGTCGGACACGTTTTGTCCCGCAGGTACCTGTACAGGGCGAAAAAACATAGCCCATCATCATTTTCAATGTACAGAGGTACTATGAAGACATCTTCTCACAATTCTCCTCAACCCCCGCCTTCCTGGCTCACGACCATCGTCGGCAAGGCGACGGCAGCCGCACTCTGGATCATTCTCCGGCTCAACGGCGGCGGCTATGCCACGAAGGACGGTCTCTCCGAACTGCACGTCCCTTACTATAATACGCAGGGCAGCGTGCTAGGTACGCGTGTCCTTCGTACGGTCGACGGTGACTCCGATGTTCCTGTCAACTGGTTCTGGAAGGGCAAAGCAGCCGACGTGCCGTATGGAATCTGGCATCGTACCGGCTGGAACCTGAGAAAGCCGGTATTCATCCTTCCGTCCGAACTGGACGCTGCGCTGGCGTGGAGTCTTGGATTCCAGGCAGTCAGTCCTGGTGCCGACCGCATCTGGCAAGCAACCTGGGACACATTCCTCGACGGCGTGGACCACGTTGTCTTCCTCGGTAACGATTTCCCGGAATGGCTCACGACCTCTGATCTGCGTGAGCATGCTGCGCTAGCGCCGTCCACCGCTGGTGACCTGCTCTCCATGGCATCACGGTATGACGGGGACCTGAAATCTCACCTCCGCTCCGAACTGAAGAACCTCCGTCCGTGGCAGGTGGACATGGACTCCGTTGGCGAACAGTCAGTTGAACGCGCCCAGGTCGATGCGGGTTCACTCCTTCGTTCCGGCAACCTGCTGGATGACCTGGCAAAGGTTCTCCTCGGTACAGGATTCGCAGGGGACATCGATCATGTCAAGCTCATTTACTTGGCTTTCACATCACGGCTGCTTGACCGGCCGGTTTCTCTTGCCATCAAAGGCTCGAGCGCGGCAGGCAAATCTTATGCCGTTGATCGCGTGACGAAGCTCATGCCAGAAGCCGCTTACCTTAAAATGACGGGGATGAGCCCGGCGTCGCTCTACTACAGTAATGCGACTTTCGCTCACCGCGTACTGCTTATCAACGAAGCAGATGGCATCGACAGCCGAAAACTCGCCTACACGTTGCGTAGCCTTCTCACCGAGGGCGAGTTGCAGCTCCATACGACAAGGCCAAAACGGGGCGGCGGCCGTGAGGGCGTCGTCATCAAAAAGGAAGGACCTGTCGCCGTTATCACGACAACGACAGGTATCAAGCTTCACGCAGAAACAGAAACGAGGCTCTTCTCACTGACCGTTGCAGATGATGCGGATACCACCGCGCGCATGATCGCTGCCGTGGACACGCCGATTCCGGAAAAAGTCGTGCGTCTGTGGAAAGCGTTGCAGGAATGCATCGCCCATAATGCCGCGCCGGTTCATATCCCGTATCTCGGCGCTCTGCTCGGAAAGATTCCCCCGGTGTCGCTGCGGCTCCGGCGGGACAAAAACTTGCTGATTGGTCTGATCAAATCACACGCGCTGCTGCATGTGCACAAGCGCTCGCGGGATGATGAAGGCAGCATCGTGGCAATCTGGGCTGACTATGAAGCAGTCCGTCATCTTCTCAACCCGATTCTCTCCGAAATGGTCGAGATGACCGTTAGCCCGCAGACGAGTGAAACCGTCAACGCTGTGATCGAGATCATGGAAGAATCCGAGACTCGGAATGGCGTGAGCATCACCGAACTCGCAGATGCTCTCGGTCTCGACAAGAGCACAGTCTCACGTCGCGTCAAGCGTTGCGTGGAGGACGGCTACCTGGTGAACGGGGCCGGTGGCCGCGGGCGTCGCGCTCTGCTGTTCCCGGGAGATCCGCTGCCTACTGGCCGCACGATCCTGCCATCCAAGCGCAGCATTCAGGAAGGCTGACAGGACTCAGGACGCGAGAAGTGGCAATTGATCTCTCCACATACAAAGCACAGCGGCCGATGCGCAGCCGGAAGCAAGAAGAGGAGGCCGGATCTCCGGCCCCTCTCCCTTCCGCCACGGTCGAAGAAAAAATCACAGAGCTGAAAGAGCAGCATCCCGGCAAACACGTATTCACCGTTTCCGAGGCGGCTGAAATTCTGAACGCTCAATACGAATTCGTCCGCCGCCGCGTCAAAGCAGGCACGATAGCTTCAACGCCGCATGGCAGACGGCAACGACGGATCTCACTGGAAACGCTGGCAGAACTGCTGGTGTACGGAATTACCATATAAAAGGATCAATTATGCGTTTAAATACTCACAGTCTCGGCTGGACCACTCTCCCCGATCCGACCGAGGTATTGCAGTGGTGGAGTACAAGCGGGATGCTCGGAATACTTGGGCTTCTAAAAATGAATCGGCCCGCTGAATCCGAGGAACAATTAATTTATTTGATTCAGGAGGCAGCCGAGAAGTTGGCTTTAGGAAATTGCAACCTTGCATCGCTGGTCGTATCGACCAGCACGCTCTGGGATCAGTATGAGCTGATCGAAAATGGCGAAAATTCAACGATCAGTGATGATGTACATGCGGATCTGGTTGCCGTGACGTACCAGCTTGTCATGAACCTGCTTGCCTACGGGATGAACTGGCCATCCGCCACTGATGGAATTCCCACCTGGGAGGTGAAGCTCACCATTTACTCTGCTATGGCAGTGTGAAACTCGCTGTCGGATTAGTCTTATCGCTGCGGGTGTCGGATCCAACCGGCACCATGCGGCGACTTGACTCAAAACAATTTCAAGGAAATAGCATGGCAATAAAAAAACAGAAAGACGGCCGCTATAAGGTCGACCAACGAGACGCCTTCGGGAAGCGTCATCAGCGCATGTTCGAGAAACTGACTGATGCACGTGACTACGAAGACGCAATCAAGAAAGAACGACTGGATCACAAGTTGATCGGCGCGGGTGCACGGAAAGTCCGCTACCGCATCGACGACGCTGTCCGGGATTTCAAGGCCAGCAAGGCAGACCTCACACCACGAACGACCAAGCGGTACAACTACATTCTCGACCAGTTCGAACACTTCTGTGCGGCAGTTGGGATTGCGTACGTGAATGAGTTCTCCACGGATCTCGCCACGGAGTATTACGGTGCTCTGATCGCCGAGAAGAAAGATCCGAAAGGCTCGACTGATCGAATCCTGAAACCGAAACCGAAAACCGTGAACATGTACCTGATGGTCGTGCGCGCGGTATTCAACCAGGAAGTGGCGGCAGGACACATCGCCCGCTCCCCTTTCCTGCATATCAAGCCACTCAAGATCGAACGGAAACGGCCGGATTTTTTCTCCGAGAATGAGCTGAAGCGGTTCTTCGCACAACCTATTTCACGGCCCTACTGGCTCTTCTTCCTCGGCCTCCTCGATACCGGCATGCGGTTCAACGAGGCCGCCTCGCTTCGCTGGGAGGATGTCGATTTCAAAAAGCGTGTTCTCCACGTCCATGAGCGATCAGATTTCGACGTGAAGACTCCCAACGCCAATCGCACGATTCCCATCAGTGAGAGGCTGTATGAAGAGCTGGAGAAGCTCCGCAAGGAACCGTACTCGGAGGACTTCGTTTTCGCCACGAAGACGGGCCGGCAGATCCCTGAACGCACAGCACTGGACAAGTGCAAGAAGGCAGCGAAGAAAGCAGGGATCAAGGTTGCGAAGCTGCATAAATTCCGCCACACGTTCGCAAGCCACCTGGTTCAAATGGGAGTAAAGATCCAGGACGTGAGCAAGCTCCTCGGCCATTCCAGCATCAAGGAAACCGAGGTCTATGCTTACCTCGCGCCCGATGGCATGCACCTGCAGGTGAACATCATCTGCAACGTCAAGATCAAGTAGTCTTCGGCCCCGGGTCACCGCCGGGGCTTTTCTTTCCCTCGAAAAACATCCAAAAAAAATCCACCATCCAGTAAAAACCAGTGGATTCAGGTGGATCAGGAGGATTGGAATTAACGAAAACAGCCCGAAATCAGTGATTCCGGGCTGTCTCGTATGGCAAGCGGAGGGTGAGGGACTCGAACCCACAAGTCCTTGCGGACGGCAGTTTTCAAGACTGCTGCATTACCAATTATGCTAACCCTCCGAAGACCAGTAAAATACGAGGGTCACCCCCGAAACGCAAGATGAACAAAAAACCCCGTACCGCTGGGCGGGACGGGGTCTGTATCGTCATTGACGGTTATCACTTGTTGATCTGATAGACAATCTTGCGGACCGTATCAAACTGCAGATAGGGATACATCTCGCGGATCTTGTCTATGGCATCTCCGGCACTCATGTCCTTGCGCATGCTGCGGAACATGCGGCGGATCTTGTAGTCACGAATCGCTTTCTCACTGAAAAGGTTGTGCTTGTTCAGCTCGAAAAACACATCGTCGTCAATGAGATCCTGCAGGGGATTCTCGCCGGATTTCAGTTCGTTATGCATAGTGCCTCCTGTAAGGATGTGGATGAAGCAAGTACTTGTGAAGCACTAACAACAGCTATCGATACTTCTTCTCCTTTTGATCGTCACTCATCTGCTAAGACACGCGAGAACAAAAAAGGTTACAATCGCGTGACCGGACAGTTTTTGGACTCATCTCCTTTAACGTGAAAAGGAGCGAAAATGTTTCAGCGTCCGGCGTTTTCTGTAGCGATGTGATCTATAGAAGGCCCTATTGTCAGATAGACGGTAAAAATGTACGGGATGCACACAGGAATTGCAAGAAAATCAAGCAGGTTCCGAATTAATGACCTCCACGACCTCCTTGAGGGAAGCATAGCCGGCTGAGGCCGCCCAGGATTGTGCCGTATCCGCCAGACTGCCAGTGTAAAAACGCCCATCAGAGATCGATTCGCATGCCTGTTTGAACACCCTGCCCCATCCCGGAAAATCGTGCCGGTCGAATGCCGTATTGTGGAAGAGAAGAACGGCGGTGCCTCCCGCCGCTGCCGTGATGTCGAGGAGCTGCGCGATCCGCACGGCGGATGCATCGGGATCGAGTCCGCGGTAATGCGCCAGCGTTCCGTCCATGACGGTGAGCGGTATTTCCCAGATCGGAAGCACGCGGTGCGCCTCCAGATCAAAGGGCAGAAACGGATGCGCCGCACCGCCCCGAAATCCCTCGCGTTCGGCGAATCCCAGCGTGGAATCCACGCTAAATCCGGCTTCCACCTGGTTGCGCCAGGTGACAGGGTACCGAAAACGCAGGTAATGCTGACGCACGCTCACCGGCGTCCACTCCGGCATCTGCTCCGACCCCCGTACCGGGGTGTGCTTCAGCGCCGCACGCAGCTTTTCCGCCTCCCCGCGCAGCATCGGCAGATCGTCATGCGCGTTGAAGCTCGGATGCAGACCGATGTCGTGGCCGCGCCCGGAGAGCAGATCGAGAATCATTCGCGCCCGCGCACCGCTGAGACGGTAACTGACATCCCGCTTGTCCCTGCCGCCCGCCTTGAACAGCCAACTCGCCGTGATGCCGCACTGCTGTTCAATCTCCAGCATGCGGAGAATGGAATACACGTAGGGATCCCGCTCGCGGCGGAAAAACCGCAGGTACTCTCCGAGTCGACGCAGGCGATCGGAAAGCGGCACGCGCCGGCGGTTGAACAGAGCATTCTTGACGGTTTCGCGGAAAAGCAATCCGGGCGTGAATTTGGAGAGATAGTCGATGTCGTGCGTCATCACCGCCGCGGCTGCACGACCCTCGTATCGGTCCTCCTGCGGGACGTCATATCCCCGCGCACGCAGTCCTGCCGCCAGCACGGCGCCGTATTCCGCCGTCACCGGACGATCCGTCTCCCCGCGCATTCCCAACAGACTGTCTGCCTCGCGGAAACGCCCGAACTGATCTCCCTCTTCCGCAGTCCATTCCTCGTGACGGGAAAAGAAGAAAAAGGCAGCCGCGACGATGTCAGACTGCAGGGGAGCATCGGGAGAATCGACAGGAAACAATGAAAGGAAATTCCGTCCCCAGGCGCTGTCGTCATGCGCGGTGGGATGCATGCGCGTGCGGGACAGCAGCGCCCGCTGCGCAACGGGATCGGCGGGCAGCCACAGGGCGTCGCCAGTGGGAGCGGGACCGTAATGCACAACACCGCACTCGCGCACAAAACGCACGCGCACACCCGCGATCAGTCCGAGCATGACAAGGGCGTATCGCGCTGACAGATCGAACGCGCCGTCGGTGGAATACGAGACCGGGAGATCCCGCCGCATGAATGCCTCCGGGATTGCGGGAGTGGTGCTAGGAGCCTCCCCAGGCGAGCACTTCGACACGCACCGGGACCAATCCGTCATGAATCATGTCGATCTCCTCTGCCGCCGCGCGGCTCAGGTCGATGATGCGGTTGCGGATGTGCGGTCCCCGGTCGTTGATACGCACGATCACCGAATTCCCGCTGCTCAGCGACGTCACGCGGACATAGGTTCCGAACGGATAATCGCGGTGCGCGGCGGTGAGTTCGCGCTTGTTGTAGCGCTCGCCGTTGGCGGTCAGGCGCCCGTGAAACTTGTTGTGATAATAGGATGCAATTCCCTCGTCGACCTCCACGGGCTCGAGCTGGGGATAATTGCGAATGTCATGCCAGTCCGCCGCAGTTTCGCGGGTAGAGGAACAGCCGGCAAGCAGCAGCACTGCGATGGCCACCGGCAGCATATGTGCGAGTTTCGGGATACTCATTCATGGCATACATGCTATTGAACATACGTCATGATTCATGCCGCGTTCCTACAGGTACTGTGTCATACCTTTTTTCCTGAGGAAATCAACGACTTCCTTGACGCCCTGCGACTGCCCCTTGCGACAGATCAGCACGGCGTCGTCCGTATCGATGATGATCAGGTCCTCGACGCCGATGGCGGCGACGAAGCGTCCGTTGGCGGAAGAGATATGACAATTCCGCACGTCCTTAACAAACATTTCTTTCTCGATAGCGTTCCCGTCTTCGTCCTTCGGGAAAATGCGCGCGACCTCGTCCCAGCTCCCGAGATCGTTCCATCCGAAATCCGCGGGAATGACGTAGCGGTCGTCGGCCTTTTCCATGACACCGTAATCAACGGAAATGGGACGCATTTCCCCGTACGCATTTTCGAGCGCCTCGGAAAAACCGTCGGTGTCGATATGTTCCTCGAGGCGGTCGAGTTCTTCGGCGAGTTCGGGCAGATGGTCGGCAATGCCGTTGAGAATCGTGGAAACACGCCAGATGAACATCCCGCTGTTCCAGACGAAATCGCCGCTTTCGAGAAAACGCTGTGCCGTCTCGAGATTGGGCTTTTCCGCGAAGGTCACAACCTTGTACGCATCCTCGTCGGTGTAGGCGCGATGCTCGTCATTGCGGTGATACTGGATATAGCCGTATCCCGTTTCGGGACGCGTGGGCGTGACGCCGACAGTCACGAAGCCGCGCGATTCGGTCGCAACGCTGATGGCGTTTTTGAGTGTCTCCTGGAATGCGGTGATGTCGTGCACGAGATGATCGGCGGGAAGGACGACCATCACGGCATCCCCGACGCGCTTTTTGAGGATTTCCGCTCCGAGTCCGATCGCGGGCGCGGTGTTTCTGCCGAAGGGCTCGATGATTATGTTTTCGGGCGGGATCTGCGGCAGCTGTCGCTCCACTTCCTCCGCCTGCAGCGCATTCGTGACGATGAGGATACGCTCACGCGGAATGATGGGATCGAGACGGTAGACGGTATTCTGAATCATCGTTCCATGGCCGATGATCTCGAGCAGCTGTTTCGGGGTGTGCTCGCGGCTTCGCGGCCAGAAACGGGCGCCGACTCCGCCGGCGATGATCAATGCGTAGGGTTCCATGTGCTCAGTTGCTGTTTCGTGTTCATGTGCGCCCCCGTAAAGGCGCATTCAAAGAAAAACCCGCTCCCGTGACGGCGGGAGCGGGACAGTTCGGTACTTTTATTCCTACTCCTGTTCCACGAGCTTGATGCGGTTGATCGCGCGCATCAGCGATGTGCGCGCGCGCTCATGATCGATGGCTTCATCCCGTTCGCGAAGCCGCTGCTCGGCGCGTTCGCGGGCGCGGCGCGCCCGGTCGAGATCGATGCGGTCGGCGCGCTCAGCGCTGTCGGCGAGCACGCGCATCTCGTTGTGGAATACCTGCGATATGCCGCCGCTGACGGCGTAGAGCTGCTCGGCACCCTCGCCGTCGAGTACCTTGACGACGCCGATGTCGAGGGAGGAGAGAAAGGGTGCGTGATTATGCAGCACCTGGAAGCTGCCCTGCACACCAGGACAGGTCACGGACTGCACCGCACCGCTGAATTCGACGCGTTCGGGGGTCACGATTTCCAGGTTGAACAGATTGGCCATGTGTGCTCCGCTTACGCCTCCTGCATCTGCTTGGCGCGCTCGAAGGCTTCGGCGATCGTGCCCACGTACATGAAGGCGTTCTCGGGAAGCTCGTCGCATTCGCCGTTGAGAATCATTTCGAAGCCCTCGATGGTGTCTTCGATCTTCACGTACTTGCCCTTGAATCCGGTAAACTGCTCGGCAACAAAGAACGGCTGGGAGAGGAAGCGCTGGATGCGGCGTGCGCGATGCACGGTCAGTTTATCCTCGTCAGACAGCTCGTCGATACCGAGAATGTTGATCAGATCCTGCAGATCCTTGTAGGTCTGGAGCACGCGCTTGACACTCTGGGCGACGTTGTAGTGGCGCTCACCGATAACATTCGGATCGAGGATGCGCGAGGTGGAATCCAGCGGATCCACAGCAGGATAGATGCCCAGCTCGGAAATCTGACGACTGAGCACGGTCGTCGCATCGAGATGCGCGAACGTCGTCGCGGGAGCGGGATCCGTCAAATCGTCTGCCGGCACGTACACCGCCTGCACCGAAGTGATCGACCCCTTGGTGGTAGAAGTAATACGCTCCTGCAACTCGCCCATCTCCGTTGCCAGTGTCGGCTGATAGCCCACGGCAGACGGCATGCGGCCGAGCAGTGCCGACACCTCGGATCCCGCCTGCGTAAAGCGGAAAATATTGTCGATGAACAGCAGCACGTCTTTGCCTTCCACATCGCGGAAATATTCCGCCATCGTCAGAGCCGTCAGGGCTACGCGCTGGCGGGCACCGGGAGGCTCGTTCATCTGACCGAAGACGAGCACGGTCTTGTCGATGACGCCCGACTCGGTCATTTCGAGATACAGGTCATTCCCCTCACGTGTCCGCTCACCGACACCGCCGAAGACGGAGTATCCGCCGTGATGCATTGCGATGTTGTTGATAAGCTCCTGGATGATGACGGTCTTTCCAACGCCGGCACCACCGAACAGACCGGTCTTTCCGCCTTTCGTGTAGGGTTCGAGCAGATCGATCACCTTGATGCCGGTTTCAAACATCTCCTTTTGCGTGGAAAGCTCGTCAAACTCCGGCGCGTGACGGTGAATCGGGAAATAGGTATCCGTCTCGATGGCGCCCTTGTCGTCGATGGGATCACCGGTGACATTGAGGAGACGGCCGAGTGTGTTCGGTCCGACGGGAACGGCGATCTGTGCGCCGGTGTCGTTGACTTCCATTCCGCGCACGAGACCGTCAGTGGAGTCCATCGCAACGCAGCGCACGCGATCCTCACCGAGATGCTGCTGCACCTCGACGATCAGCGTGTCTTCGTTTCCTTCCGCATCCTTCCGCGGAATTTCGATGGAATTATAGATGGCCGGGAGCTGACCTCCGGAAAAATCCACGTCCACCACCGGTCCGATGACCTGTACGATAGTGCCCTTATTCATTAGCCGTTTCTGCTCTTGATGGATGATAGAATTCTGAAATAGATTAAAAAGATAGCAGGACGCACAGAAATTTCCAACTGCGGCCGTGTGCACGACAGGGGTCCCGCGAATCCACGGTATAACAACGGAATGATCCCGCGGGTTCACATCTGCGGGATGAGGAGGGTCGCCGTACGTGGCGGCAGAACAAATGAGACCTGGTCCTTGCGGGTGTAAAAACCCACGCCGTGGATCGGATCGCGCAGGCGGATGCCCTCCGGCAGGCCGAGATAGCGCAGCACGCAGAGCTGCTCCCTGTCGCTCGCATTCACCGCCACAAATACTTTTTCCGCCCCGGCGGCACGCATGTATGCATAGAGTCCGGCGACATCGTCGATGAGCAGCGTCTGCATGCTGCCGGTGCTGAGGGCCGTGTACTGCCGCCGGAAATCGATCAGCCGGCTATAATATCTGAAGAGACTGCTGTCGAAACGAACCGGCCAGGATGTGCCGTCTCCGGTCACCGCGAAACTCCGCTCCGGCGCGAATGTCATGTCGGGCCAGAGCATCGGTTTGCGGTTGTCCGGATCGTCTCCGCCCCACATCCCCGCTTCATCGCCGTAATAAATGACCGGGGAACCCGGCAGCGTGAACTGCAGAAGCAGCAGCATGCGTTGAAGGGCGGATTCACGGGCGTTAGGCGGGCGTACGCGATACGCGGGATTGACGCGCGGACTGTTCCGCACGTCATAGGGCAGCGAGTCGTTGACGCACATGGACGCCAGGCGGTCGGTTTCATGGGAGTTCATCATGTTGAGCTGCATGTCCGAACCGGCGAGCGTCGTTCTGCTGCGCTGTGTCATGGTGCGGGAATCGAATTCCGTGCTGGAGAGCCGGCGGTCGAGCAGAAATGAAGTTACCGACTGGCCGAAATCCTTTGTGCGGTCCATGTCGAAGGGGGCGGCAGTCGGTCCGTGTCCTTCCCCGAGATTCACCAGCAGCACGTCGGGATTCAGCGTGCGGCAGTGACGCGTCCATTCCTCCCAGAACGCCTGCGGCAGCTCCTGCGAGAGATCCACGCACCATCCGTCGACGCCGTCGGAGGGATCGCCGTCTCCGTTGGGATCCATCCAGCGCGTGGTGCTGGCAAAGACATATTCACGCGGACCGCTGACAAGCCCGAGTGTATCCTGCCGCAGGCGCGGGAAGGCGTCAATCCCCCACATGCGATCGTAATCGAATTCCGAGTCGTAGGGCGTCTCGGGACGGTCCCACTGCCTGATGGTGAACCACTTTCCGTACGATGATTTTTCCTGCTGTTCGAGGACATCCCTGAACGCCCAGAAATCCACGCTCACATGGGCGAACTGCGTGGTCAGCAGTACGCGCATGCCGCGTTCATGAGCCGCTGCGATGAAATCCACGAACTCGCGGTCCGCTGCCGTCAGGTACCAGGTGCGCGGGTCCTCCGGCACTTCACGGCCGAGAAGGGCCGTATCCACGGCTGTTTTCGGTCCGAAATGCGGATCGACGTGGTGGTATGAGCGAACGTCGAACTTGTGCGCCGAGCCGGCCTCGAAAACCGGCGTGAGGATGATCCCGTTGACGCCGAGTGAGGCGAGATAGTCCAGTTTCTCATCCGCGCCGATCAGATCTCCGCCGTACTGCCGCAGGAAAGCGGCGGGATAGAATCCCTCATGGAGCATTTTCTCCTGCACCGTGAGATCATACCAGTTCGCCGTCCACTCCGACACCTGCCAGGGGATGGAAGAATCATTGAAGACATAGGCGGCGTCGGGATCGTTCAGCGTATCCCCGTTGTGGAATCGATCCGGCATCAGCAGGTACCACACCATCCCGCGTGACCAGGCGGGCGGATCGGGCTGCTGTGCCAGGAGGGAGAAAAGCGGCAGAAGAAGCAGAAGCACCGGTGCGGCGCATCGGATATGGAGTATGCCTTTCATACGGCGTTCAAGATAGCCATCCCGGAGAAACCGCCCAAGACGGAGATCGGGGATATCGCGGCGCGGAGTAACCTTACAATGTATTCATGCAACTGTAAGGACTCTGTAATCCGAAATTCAGCCTGCCGAAAGGTTCACCTCCTAGATTGCACTGCAGATTTCGGTCGCTGGAGAACGACCGGGATCCTGGAGAAAAACGGAAGTATCAGGAGGAAGTATGACACGGAGTCACCGCTCGTCGACCATTGCGGCAGGATATCTCGCCGCGATCCTTGCGCTCACGCTCAGCCTGGCAGGCTGCGGCGATGACCAGCCGAACGCCCCGGAAGCGGCGTTTGCGCCGGTGCAGCCTGTATCCGCGCAGTCCGCGGCGGCGGGAACGCTCAGCAAGGATAATCCCGGCGTGCGCCGGGCAATGGAAGTACAGAATCGGAACCTCGAGCGCTTTCTGGAGAAAAAAGGCGTGGTTGGTGTCGGCACCGGTCTCACGGAGAACGGTGAACCGGCAATCGTCGTTTTCACCGAGAAATCACTCGGCATGGGCAGACTGCCCGAGCGCATCGAAGGTGTTCCCGTCATCGAGCGTGTCAGCGGCCGCATCATGCTCACCGGAAAGGGCGGGAATTCAAACAACAAGAAAACCTCCCCCTCGAATACCACAAGTCCTTCGACGACCGCGCGGCTCCCGCGTCCGGTCCCGATCGGGACATCCACGAGCAACTGGTACGACTGCAGCGCCGGAACCATTGGCGTGCGGGTGAAAAACGGCGAGAACTACTACGTTCTTTCCTGCAATCACGTATTCGCCCGTCTCAACGCCGCCTCCATCGGCGAGCACATCCTGCAGCCGGGGCGTTCGGATGTCAGCTGCGGGCAGAACCTCAACGACCGGATCGGACAGCTGGCGGCGGTGGAGTATGTCACATATGGCAGCAGCAGTTCGAATATTATGGACGCAGCACTGGTCAGCACGACACCAGCGCTCATTTCGAATTCGACACCGCAGGATGGCTATGGCATCCCTTCCTCCACTCCGAAGTCCCCGGCACTCGGCATGGAGGTACAGAAATATGGTCGCAGTACAGGACTTACAACCGGCGAAATTTGTGCCATCAACATGGCATTGACTGTGCCCTATCCCTCAGGCCCCGCCCTGTTCACAAATCAGATCGTCGTGCAGCCGAAACGAAAAAATAAGTCGTTTGCGGAAAGTGGGGATTCCGGAGCGCTCGTCGTTACGGATGATGCAAACGCGAATCCCCTGGGCATCCTCTATGCTAAGAGCGGGAATTACATCTACGTTTCCCCCATCGATCCCATTCTGACGCGTTTCAACGTGCAGATCGACGGAAAATAGACGCGCATTCACTGTTCCCTTCATGCGTCTCCTGGAAGCAGGGCCGGTTCTCCGACCGGCCCTGTTTCATTTCTACCCGATCCTGCACAGATAGCCTTTCAGATACCAGGATTCCGGGATGTGCAGCACGACCGGATGATCAACCGACTGCGACAGCTGCGAGAGCACCTGCGCCTCCCGGCCGGCGTCGACGGCAGCATCGGCAACAATTTTCCTGAAGAGCGGCTCGGTCATGTGAGCGCTGCAGGAAAAGGTGAAGAGCAGTCCGCCCGGACGGAGCAGTTTCATCGCAAGCAGGTTGATATCCTTGTAGCCGCGTGATGCGCGCCGCACCTGCGACGACGATGCAGCGAATTTCGGCGGATCCAGCACGATGACGTCGAACTCCCGGCGCGCATCCCTGCAGCTGCGAAGGAAGTGAAACACATCACTCTCCTGCTGCTCGTAGCGCCCGGAATCAAAACCATTCTCCCGCACATGCTCCCCCGCGAGCCGCAACGCATCAGCCGAGACGTCGACATCGGTGACATGCGCGGCACCGCCCGCGAGCGCATGCACGGCAAAGCCGCCGGTGTAGGAAAAGCAGTTCAGTACTTCCGCACCCTCCGCGTGCTGGCCGAGCAGGAGGCGATTCTCCCGCTGATCGAGGTAAAACCCTGTTTTGTGCCCGGATCGTATATCGGCGCGGAAGTGCAATCCATGTTCGAGAAAGGTGACGCTATCAGGCGGTTCGACAGCGTGCAGGGGACCAGTGCGCGATGGGAGTCCCTCCTTTACCCGCGCGTCGCTGTCGGAGCGTTCAAACAGCACGGTGCCCGGAAACGCATCCCGCAGGATATCAAGCAACGTCTCCCGCCAGTATTCCGCTCCGGCGGACAGAAACTGGCAGACGAGCACGCGGTCATAGCGATCCACAACAAGGCCGGGAATACCATCGGCTTCCGAAGCGATCAGCCTGCATGCGGTCGTTTGACCGGAAGCAAGAAGGGCCGAACGACGCTGTCCGGCCGCGGCGATGCGTCGCTGCAGCAGCGCAGCATCCACGGTTTCGGCGGGATCGAAGGTCCACATGCGCGCGCGGATCTGGGAGGATGGAGAATACGCGGCATGGCCGAGTGCGCGTCCGTCTGCGTCGATCACGCGCACTGTCGCGCCTGACGGAGGCTCACTTTCGACCCGCTGCACCGCGCCGGAGAATATCCAGGGATGGCGGCGCATAAGGGAAGACGCGCGCCCGCGCCTGAGCCGGATCTGATGCATCAGAAATCCTCGGTATCGAGTCCGTCGTCATCATCACGGTAGCGGAAGGCCCACTGGACGGGACGGGCATCAAAGAGGTCATAGAGATCCTCACCGCTGAAGGTAGCGAGGGAGGGTGAAGAGGAAAGCGCTTCGGTCACGATGCAGAGCGCGAAGTGCCCGTCCCGCTCGGCACGTGCGTACTCGAGTTCACTCAGCATGAACTCCAGCGAATTATGCACGTTGCCCTTGACGACAACATGCAGATGATCATCACCGGCGGTGCACTGCAGGTCATATCCTTCTTCGGGATCGTCCACCCGCATTACCGTCCAACCCTTTTCCTCGAACGCGCCGACCACGTAATCGAACGCCGCCTCCCGCGCGCGGCGGTTGGTATCTTCGTCGGCAAACGTGCGGCTGATCGCGGCGAGATCGCTGTCGTCGATTTCGTCTTCCTCATCGCCGTCGGACGCATCGGGCGGAGTGTCTTCGAAGGATTGCGAGATGACCTGGTCGAGAATCACCGCCGATCCGGGTGCGATTTCACGCACACCGCCGAGCGCATTTTCGTCGACCCCCGCGTCATCGGCAAATTTCAGCGGCTTGGCGGTGCCATCCGTGGTAAGAAAACGCAGGTCGCCTGTTTCCTCCATCGTCAGGGGACGAGTGAAATACTGCTCGGTGGCCAGCCCTTCAGCAGGAAGCACGTATTCCGGAGCTTCCTCGATCTCCGGTGAAAGCAGCGCGACTGCCTCACCGTAGGACGTGATGATACGTCCGACGGTCATCCGTCCGACGAGCATCACCTTGCCGTCGTAGGCACTGATGATGTACACCTGGTCGCCTGTTTCCACTCCGGAACCCAGAAATCCCTCGCCCGCAGTGAATTCCAGCGGCACACCGCTGAATCCCGCCCGGTAATGCGCGTCACAGAGTTCGTCGGACCAGAAATGCGTGAAGTAGCGGGACATGATGCCGTTTCCTTGCAGGTGAAAACAGGAATATACGAAGCAGGGCTCATCTATGCAGTTCCGCTCTTGACTTTTGAGAGGGAACTCAGTAAGATCAGATCATACGCTCTTATTTCCCATATCCACCCCACCGGCATTGGGCGCATGCCGGCAACGTGTATTCAGAAGGAGGACCGCATGCCGAAGCAAAAACTGAAGGATTTTCTCGACAGTGAGGGAGTCAAGTATGTGAGTATCGTGCACTCGCCCGCGTTTACGGCGCAGGAGGTGGCGGCGTCTGCCCACATCCCCGGCAGGATCCTTGCGAAAACCGTGATGGTCAGGATCGATGGGCAACTGTCGATGGCCGTCGTGCCAGCCTCGTTCTCTGTGGATTTTGACCTCCTGCAGGGAGCTCTCGGCGCGGACAAGGTCACACTCGCCCACGAAGAGGATTTCGAGGATCGCTTCCCCGACTGCGAACTGGGTGCCATGCCGCCGTTCGGCAACCTGTACGGGATGCCGGTGTACGTCTCGCGGAGTCTGGCGGAGAACGACGAAATCGCCTTTAACGCGTGTTCACATCGCGAGCTGCTGAAAATGGCGTACAAGGACTTCGTGAAACTGGTGGACCCGAAGGTTATCACGTTTTCCGTACATGCCGACTGATCACGCGACCACAGCTGACACCGCAATTACGGAGATGCTGTGAACAGAGCCGATACTGCAATATAGAGAAAGGCGTAACAGGCGGACATTCACGCGGAAAGGCACTGCGCATCATGCGCAGTGCCTTTCCACATGGTGATCGCATGTCGGGGACATACGTATTTCAGTGCTGGCGAACGGGCGATTCCATCCCTTTCATCAGTAACACGCAATCCGAACTTTGGTTACATCACCGGGGAAATACATGCATTTCAGACCGGGATACAGGATCGATCCTGCCGGCCTGTGCTGTGAATACAACGGGAGGAACATTATCTTTCGGAGAAATTTCCAATCCACACGGGGATGCCCATGATGACGCGTATTCACAGAGTCCCATTGCTTCTCACGCTTTTCCTGTTTCCTGTCCTGGTACTCTCCTGCAGTGACGATGGGGATGACAGCACCGATCCGCCGGTGTATTTTTCACTCCTTATTACGAACAAGACCGCGAACGATTTCCACCTGTACCAGTCGCCCACCGAGGCTGGAGAGGGATTCCGGAAAACCGGTTTTGTGCTGTCAAACGTGAATTACCGCATCAACCAGCTGCGTGCCGGAGAAACATATACCTTCCGTCTCGTCCGTGACGGTATGGATATGGACGAATACGATTACGAAAAATCGTTCACATCCGGTGGCGAGGAACGCATGTGGACGGTGTATTGAGCATCAGGCGGGTACAGCATCCCTTAATATCAGGTCATTATTCCGGCACTATCCGTCTATCCCGCATTTTTTTCTTGACATTAATGCATCTTCTCCATATTATCTGCCTGTAGCCACTCTACACATTCCCATTGTCGGCATTTGCCGGCGGCAGCCTCATCTCTCTCCTTCTCATCCTCCGCAGGGGCGCAATGGTTTTGTCAGGGCCATTGAGCCCCTGCGGGGCGCTGCCGCTTCAGAATCATCACGCTTTCATCCTTTGCTACTCAGCGGTGCCCGTTTCTTCTTTGGAACGAGTGGCTGAGAACTCATTCCGCTCCCGGTGTTTTCTCCACCGAGAAGCGCGGTCATGACCTTGTCGAACATCTGCACGAAGAAACGCTCCGAAAATCCGGCCAGGAATGCCACAATGTAGAGCAGTTCGGCGGAGTTCACTTCAGTGCTGCCTTGCAGCGTGATCAATCCGGCTTTGATCACCACCACGCTGAACACTCCCATGACAGCTCCGATCGGCGGTTTGAGCAAATACCAGGTATTGTAGGACGGATCGTATTCCAGGTTTCGCGTGTGCACCACGAATCCCCACCATGACACCAGTACGCCGCCGAGCATGCCGATCCAGGCAAAGGGGAGCAGCTCGGCGATCACCGTCCAGACCTCGCTTCCGGCATCCATGATCCAGAACAGAAGCAGCTGCAGACCATAGAATGCGGCGAACCAGAGCAGGCCGGCGATAAACAGGCGGGTGCGGTAACCGCGCGATTCCCGGGAGATGATCGCACGGTTGACACGCGCCTGCGCCTGATGGATGAATTCGGCCGCTTCGACTTCCTCTTTCCTGTCCAGGTGCTCCCGTGCCTGCTGCGTCAAGGGAAGCACTTCTTCGGCGAATGTCCGCGAATGGACAAAGCTCTGCGCGCGCTGTTCGACCTCACGCAGCCAGCGCACAAGTTCGTTCCGGTATTCGTTGCCATCCAATTGCTCCGAATGGAATACCGGTGGAATGATCAGGTCCAGGTGGGATTCACCCAACACCCACCGACGATACCAGCTTCGACGGTCATTTTCATTGCTGTTCATGACATGCTCCTCCAGACGTGAATACTGCTGCTGCCTTCGCCCGGCAGGACAGCGCATACGACGGCTTCCCTTCGAGAACGGGGACAGTCAGGCGATAATACGGTCGTTTGTGACCGAATATAGTTCCATCCGGAAAAAAATCAAATCATGGAATGCTGAGAACCATTCCTTGCTGCCTCAGGGCGGCATGCGCAGCCTGCGATGCGTCGTTCCATTCTGCGGATCCCGGCGCTGTCAATATTGACGTCGGAGCGCCAGTTCCAGTGTGCCCGCAGCGGGAAACCGGACTGAAGCAGCAACATGGGAAACAGCACGGCGGTGAGAAGCTGAGCCCTCTTCTTACGATTGTTCAGCGCACGATCTGCATCATCCGTGTCAGGCGGACACCGGGTGCGGACATGGCGTAGACGTACGTCCCGGCAGCCAGTTCACCGAGATCCACTCGTACGCTGTGCCTCCCCGCGACGAGCTGGCGATTCGTGAGCGTGCGTATGCCGCGGCCGAGAAGGTCGTACAGTTCGAGGCGCACCGCTCCATCCCGCGGTGTGTCGAACAGGATGACGGCAGCACCGTCGGAGGCCGTGGCGGGGTTCGGATAACTCTGATGCAGGGCGTAATGCGTTGTGACCGCGCGGGAGGTGAACACATCCGACGAGTCAAAATCCAATACGTATTCATCCGCGCTGCTGACCGGGACCTGCGGCCGGAAGGTGAACGTATCACCGTCCTCGAACATCGGGCGCGTGACATCCCGTACAGCCCAGAGTCCATAGGAACAGGGGAGGAAATCCACGATATCCAGCAGAGGCTGCTGGTACTCCGCACGGGGCTGAACATGATAATCATCGGCAAATACCAGGAGGTATTCCCGGTCGGCTGCTGACCCGGTCGGCATCCAGCGGCCGTCTTCCGCCGCACTTCCCATGTTTTCGACAAAGCCGAGGGTCACCTGACGAGGCGCCGTGCTGTCTGAGATATCATATGCGCGCAGCGGAACATCCACATAATCCTGAAACGCGTAGTTCGGCGGCGTCCCGCGCAGCCAGCGATATGCGCGCTGCGTGCTCACGCGGTCGAAGACGAGCCGCACGGGATGAAGATCATACACCGTCAGACTGCTCCCAAAAAAATCCATGCCGTAAAAGATGTTCTGCGCATACGGTTCAAACCATGCACGCTCAGGATTTCCCCATTCCCATCGCAGCGCTCTCGGTCTGTCGACCCGTTTTCCGTTCTCATCGGTGAGGACAGCCGAATACGCGGATCCCGCCAGAATCTTCCAGCCATCGTGTGCCGGCGCATCGTGGCCGAATACATCAGGGAATCGAATTCCATCCGCCACCGTCGTGCCCTCGCTCTCGTTCACTACACGCAGTGTCACTTCTTCGTACCGCTCTCCGTCAACGAGAACGCGATAGCGCGCATTTTTCAGTGTCGCGTTATCGGCAGCACGCCAGTCGAACGTCCCGGCTGCATTCCCGGCCACATGCTCGAGACGTCCCTCCCGCACCGGCACGCCGAAATCCTCCACATCCACGCGCAGCGTGTCATACCAAAGGCCGCGTCCCGGGACCAGCACAGCCAGCGGGAGCAGCAGCGGCGTTCCGGGGACGTGGTCATCCGGCACCTGCACCGCGAGATATGTCTCGAGACTGTCCGAATCATAGAATGGGATGCCGTCGTCACCGGCACTCACGGTGAGTGCGAAATGCTGGGAGGACTGCCCGACGAGCGGCACGGCCTCGTGCACGGGGAATATGTGCCAGGAAGATATCGCCGCCGTCGTGCGGTTTTCGTGCCGGATCTGCAGACGCACATGCTCGCCGGGATTCACAATGCCGTCGTAATTCAGGTTGTCCGACAGGATCGCATGCACGCGGCAGTGCACGTCGCCGGAAAGCGGGATGTCGGATGCCACATGCCACGACTGGATATGCGTCCCGTCGTCGTACTCGACAGACAGCGTGCCCGCTGCAGGAACGCGATTCCCGCGCAGGGTGCCGCCGAATATTCCGTCTCCCGCAGTTCCGTCCCCGTGCTGCCCGTCATCGAACAGATTCACTCTCGCAACCTCCGCTCCCGATGTTTCACGCATGACCGCCGACGCACTGCCCGCGGGGAACGGCCCGCACGTGACGGCCACCTCCCAGCTGCCAGCATCGGGATAGCGGACCGCGTGGGTGAACGCAGGCGCCGCGCCCGTGCACCGCAGATACCGGTAATAGTCATGCAGCTGCCGCGTCTGTTCACGCAATGCATGCACGCTCAGCAGATGATTGCCCCCTTGCACCACAGTCAAAGCCTGGATGAATTTCAGCGTGTCTTCCATTGCAAGCCGGACGCCGGCGGTCCCGCTCATGAACTGGCAGTCATGCGGGGGATGGATAATCCCGTCGATCCAGCCTGTTCGGGTCACCGGATCTCCCGCCAGCGCCATGGCTGTCGAGCTGCCCGTGGTCGGATCGATCATCGGGGATCCGTCATCGAGCAGTCCATGAAGGTTGCGGCTGACCTGCAGGGCGCTGTGCGATGAACCCAAATCCGGGCAGCGGTACACGGGATCGGCACAGACATAGAATGAAAGCGACGCAAGCGGCACATTTCGCGCATCCGCCATGGTGCCGAATCCGAAATCCGCGGTGGTGCCCCTTTCCGCTGTCTGCGGTGTCTGCAGCCACACATACCCGAAGGCCGGCGGCGGAACCGGCATGATTTCATCCTGTCCACTGCCGTTGTACACGTACTGGAGATTCAGCGTGGTATCGACCCCGACGAGATCATCCACTGCGAAGCCGAGATCGGGGTCGCTCCACCGACCGAGACGAAAATCCTCGAGGATGTCGGAGCCCAGATTGACGATGGTGTACTCGACAAAAACGGTATGTTCCCTCATCGTCCCGCCTGTTCCCGCCCATGCGAACACCTGGACCTCCAATCCGAGGGGGCGCGACCCGAGTGTCTGCTGTGTGCGCAGTGTATCGAGGTCATTCCCGACAAACCACAGCACCTGTTCTCCGGGGAAAAAAGGATGATCGGAATTCCGCGGAGCATCGAGCCATGTCTCGAAATCGGGATCGTAGTTTCCATTGCCGTCATTGTCGACGAACGGCGCGCCGAGGTCCGCGGGCCACCCGTTGAAATCCATGCGCAGCGAATCCTGTGCTCCGGCGGAAAGTGTCTCGAACTCCTGACGGTCCAGCTGCCGTACGCGGTAGATGCGGTGCCGGGGATCAGCGGGATCAGCGGGCGTCGGGTCCGGCTGAGTACTGTCACGGACAATGTTGCCCGCCTGCAATCCTCCCCGGAACAGTGCTCCGCCGGCATGGATCTCATTGCCTGCTTCAGTGCTCCAGATCGGTCCATCCTCATAGACGATGCTGATCGGTTCCGGCGCGCGCCACCGCAGTCCGGAACCGTGCGTGTCGGGATCACGCGATGATCGTCCGTTGTTCCAGAGCCACCAGACGAGACTGTTGACATCGAGTTGTCGGCTATCATCGTTCGTCAGCGTCAGGCTGCGTTTCGCGAGTCCGTCGACCGCGGCCTCCTTCGAACCGCATTGTGCATGGAGACGCGGCGCGCAGCTGATGTACGTGGCAGCGGCCAGGATCATTGTGAGGGTGTGCAGTGCATACCGCATCGAGGCGCCTCCGAATTTGGGATCGTCAGATCGTGTCGCATGTTTCAGATAAGATGATCTGAATATATGATCACGCGACGAGAGACGCAAGCACGGCAGTTTTTTCAGATCCCGCGATGCCGTTCCCGAAGGTCCTGTGCCGGATTACCGGTCCCGCTGACGCTTCCCGTAGATCACCCGCACGCGAAGCATCTCTGTGCGCATCGCGCCGTTGTCGCTGATCAGCTGCAGGTATGGGAGGTAGACCTTGACGCGGAGACGGGACGACGCGGCTTCAATTGCGGTCAGTTCCACTGGCACATCGCGCGCGCCCGCATTTCCGAATTCGGCGAGCAGCGCATCAGTAACGGGATGGAGCGGAATCATGAGCGTATCCACGGGAAGCATTTCGGCATCACGGACTCCCGCGGCCGTGTCGTCCGGGAATGTTTTCGTCGCTGCGGTGGACACATGATCATCCCGCTCTGAGTCCGACAGCATGAGGGTCAGGGTGTCGAGGGTGGAATTCAGCACAAGCGTGGCCTGACCGGCGGTGAAGGTCCGCTTCTCACTGCGTCTGCTGAACGCATGACGGGGAAGCACGCGGTCGTACCCTTCCACGATCATGACTGCCGAAGGTGAGACACTGTAGGTCAGTAATCCTCCCGGGGCCATGCGCGGCGCCGATACAAACTCGATCCCCAGCATTCCGGCGACATCACCCGGCACTTTCCACGCACTGCGCGAATCCGTCGAATCCACCCGCAGCGGTTCCGTGAACCACCGCTCAATCGCCCCGTAGCCATGCACATCATGGAGGTAGTCCAGCACCGCGCTGATTTCCCGCCGATCATTGATGCCCACATTTGCCCGGGCCGGACGGACGGTGTCGTCCGCAATCATCTGATGCTCTTCCAGCAGCGTGCGGATACGTCCGACCTGGCTGCTCTCCGAGACACTGAAGGCGCCCCAGGGGCCGACAGACACAAGGAATGCCAGCGCACAGAGACTCAGCGGTATGAATTTGATATTCATTCCGCGGGTGAAGAGAAAATGCAGCGTCATCGCGACCAGCCATATACCGACAACGATGCCGAGATAGCGCGCCTCCGTAATGCCGTAATCGGAGAGCCGCCGCATGACAGCGAGGAAATACATGACGAGCAGCGGGGCGAGCGCGAGGAAAAACCAGCGGGCAGCGCCGGCGATCCATGCGCTGTCGCTGCGCTCACGAATGGGATGCAGCAGAAGCAGGGAGAACATCCCCGCTGCGGAAAAACCCAGAATCAGTCGGCTGACCCACCCATACGGCCACTCCCATGAGACGATGATCTTCGCGCTGTACGCGACGAGAATCACCAGGTATATCACGACGAGCGGAAGCAGCACGTACTGGGCGAAGATCTTCAGTCCCTTCGGATAATCGTCCCGCCTGTCGAGAGCCTGCAGGTCGGACGGGATGCCGGAGAGGAAAAACCATGTCATGAACATGCCGGTGAGCAGGATCCACAGCTGGAGATAGCGCTCACCGGGGATGTTGACTTCAAACAGATTTTCCACCGCGGCGAGTGCGATGGCGAGTCCCGCGTAGAGAACATGGCTGAAGAGGGCGGCGGTGAGCAGACGCAGAAAGAGAATGCGATTAAAATGCCAGAACCCGTTTTCCTGTCCGCGTCCCAGCCACGGCGACACCGCGACCAGCAGGTGCATCCCTGTCACGAGCATCAGAAAGCGGATCATGTGTATCGCCGGCGCGGCGGGCGTGTCCACCGGCAGCGACCAGGCGTACGCGGCAAGCAGGATCACACCTGTGAGCTGCAGTCCGGTGATTCGCATGATGGACCACCGCCGTTTTTCCGCGAACAGCTTAAGCGCGACAAGGAAGGGCACCCCGAGCAGGGCTGCAAACAGGACGGGATAGGCCGAGGCCTGATGTCCATGCCGCTCCTGTTCAACAATCACGATGGAAACAATCGTCCCCAGCGCGGCAATCGCGAGAACGTACGGGAAACGCCGCAACGTCCGCATCGACGCCTCGGCGACCTGGTGAACAGATGGAAGTTTCATTGTATTTCGAAGGTAACACCCTTCAGCGCGAGATTCAATGGCAGCGCCTTCCCCGCTCCGCTCTCCCGCTCCGATCCCGGCAACCTGGCATCAGCAATCCGCTATCTGCTCGCTGCTATCTCCTATCCGCTGCCTGCTATCTGCTATCTCCCATCCGTCACACCAATCCGGGGAATAAAAACCACATAAATATGTATGCAAACCCGCAAAATAGGTGGTACCACCTATTGACAAACAGGAAACAAAGAACTAGTTTCTCGCAAACACGTATTCCAGTCATCTGACAGAATCCCTGAGCAGATGGTTCGAAACACCGGTGGATGCGCTATTTCACCCGGGGATCGAATCATGCGTGGATGTTCATCATCTCGCCGGCCTGCCCCGCTGCCGAAATCCAGACTGGAACGCGGCACGTTCGCCATCAATAGTGACGCAGTATGCGGCGGGTGCAGGCCTGCTCTGAGCACGGGATTCTCAACAGGAGGGGATAGTAATGGCACGATACCGATGCGGTACAGGGATGTATGACATCACCGGTCCGGCAGCCGAAAGCGGCATGATGGGATATTCAATGGTGCATCAGAAAACCGCGGGCATTCATATGCGGCTGCGCTGCCGTGCGTTCATCATCGGTGACAGCGATCGCCGCATTGTTTTTGTCACAGCTGATCTCTGCATGATTTTCCAGGGGGTGACGCTTGCGGTGCTCCGCCGGCTGCGTGAGCGATACGGCGATATCTACACCGCGCAGAACGTCTGCCTGAGCGCCACGCATACGCATGCGGGCCCCGGTGGATACTCACATCATGCCCTCTACAATCTCGCGCCACTCGGCTACGATGAACAGCATTTCAATGCAATTGTCGACGGCATCGTCACCGCCATCGAAGAGGCACACCGGAGGTACGAGAACTGTCCCCGCTGCAGAATTCGCATTGTCGAGGGAGAGGTTCGCGACTGCGGCTTCAACCGCTCCCCCCTGCCCTATGCCGAAAATCCCGCCGAGGAGCGCGCACGCTACAGCGAAACCGATCCGGAAACCGGTGAAGCACACGAAATCCGCACCAACAGCACCATGACGCTTCTGCGCTTCGAAGCGGACGACGGCCGGCCGGTGGCCATGCTGAACTGGTATGCGGTTCACCCGACCAACCTCGGAAACACGAACCGGCTGATCAGTCCGGACAACAAAGGCTATGCGGCATACCTGTTCGAGAAGGACATGGGAACCCGCTACGACGTCGACGACGATGATACGTTCATCGCAGGATTCGCCCAGAGTGAATGCGGCGACGTGTCACCGAACCACTGGGGGTATCCGGACGGTGTCAACGATTTCTGGAGGATGAAAGTCATCGGGAAGCGACAGTACGATGCGGCGCGCGACCTGTTCGATCGCGCCGGCGAGAAGAACACGCGCCACAGCGCGGAGGAACTGGAAGGAGCTATCGACTACCGCCAGCGGTACCTCGACATGAGCAACATCATGATCGAACAGCGCTGGATACAGAACCACAATCCCGGCCATGGCGGCACCGTCACCACCTGTCCGGCGGCGATCGGACTGTCTAAACTTTCCGGATCATTCGAAGACGGCAGGGGATTCGAAGCCATTCCGGAAGGAGCCAATTACGGAGGCGTCTCCCTCCCCGATGTTATCGTCGATCGCGAACTGCAGAAGTGCCATGCGGAGAAATCCATCCTTCTGGTCACCGGAAAGATCAATCCCGTCCCATGGACGCCGCAGATCCTGCCGATACAGCTGATCCGTATCGGACAACTCGGTATCATTGCGCTGCCGGCGGAGTGTAGCACGATGGCCGCGCGCCGATTGAAGGACGCCGTCTGTCGCGAACTTCCGGGGCTGCGCCACATTGTGCTCACCTGCTATGCGAACGCCTACGCCGGATACGTCACGACGCGGGAGGAATACCGGCTGCAGCATTACGAAGGGGCGTCAGTACACTTTGGTCCCTTCACACTCAACGCGTATCAGCAGGAATTCAGTCGTCTCGCATCGGCGATGCACGCCCATGCTCCGGTCACGCGGGCGCTGCAACCGCCCGATCTCCGCGACGCGCAGAAAATCCGGCAGCTGCCGGTGCTTCTCGATCGCGTGCCGTGGTTCAAGCGCTGGGGACAGATGGACAACCGCATCAAGCAACGCTATCTCCGCGGGGAAACCGTCGAGGCAGTGTTCTGGGGCGCACATCCGAAGAACGACTACATGACGCAGAAATCATTTCTGTATGTCGAGCGACGCAATGGAAACGGATGGGAAGCCGTGGCATACGACTGGGATCCCGAGACCGTGTTCAAATGGGAACGGCACGGCATCGCATCCTCGAAAATCACCGTACGCTGGACCATTCCACTCGACACCCCCGGGGGGAACTATCGCATCCGGCATGTGGGGTACCGGAAGGGATTCCGCGAACGGTACCGGCGGTATACAGGAAAGACCAGCGAATTCAGCGTCGCCTGAGCATCCGGACACGATCAACATATAGTCGTCGCTTCCGCGGTCCATTCGAGTCGATCTTCACCCGTCTCCTTATCGCTTCATGAACTTCGTCGTGTGGATGTCGCAGCCAGTGAGAACGACGATATGATATATGCCGCTGACGCGACCGGACATGTCCAGCATGATCGTGCGCGTGTGCTCACCGCGAAAGACACCGATACGAGTCGCATGTCCGAGCACATTGACGAGCCAGATGCTGCCGTTCGCGGTATGTGCCATGCGCACGTGCAGCGTGGCCGTACCGCTGACGGGATCCGGGTAGACGGTGATTGAAGGAGATGGCGGCAGTTCCGCGTGTCCGACACGGAGCACGCGAACGGGAAGCTCTTCCGAAATGGCTGTGCAGCCATACGTGTTTGTGACCGCCACCTGATAGACGCCCGTACGCACGGCCTGGTGATACTGGCTGGTGTCCCCCTGCAGCGTCTGTCCATTGAAATACCACTGGTAGTTCGATGCCGGATCTGTCGTCAGCACATCACCGCTGCGCGTGATGACCGGCTTCGGTGGCGACGGATACATCTCCACGGCCAGCGTGTCCGACGAACCGATGCAGCCTCGCTCGTCATCGACGAGCACATGGTAGCTCCCCGCCTCCTTCACCGTGATGCTGCGCGAGGACGCTCCCGTGTTCCACAGATAGCTGCGATAGTCCGCGCCGGCATCGAGCACAAGCGAATCCCCCTCACAGAGTGGATTGTCTCCCTGCACGACAAGCCGCGGACGCGGACGCGGGTGTACCACGACCTGGACGGTGTCGGAATATCCCGTGCGACCGAACGCATTCGTGACCGTACAGAAATACGCATCCGTTGAGTTCACCACGATCGATTGTCCCTCTTCTCCGTTGGACCAGTGGTAGCGTTCATATCCCCCGGGAGCATAGAGTATCACACTGTCGCCCTCGCAGAACGTCAGGGGACCATCCGCGTTGAGTGTGATTCTGAAGGAGAGATCCAGCGCGGGCACGGTCACCTCGCTTGCGGACTCACAGGCCACTTCACCTTCCTCGAAAAATTCGACACGAATCATTTCCGTCACTGCCCGGGATGTAACGGGATGCTCCAGATGCCAATCGATGAAGGCCTTGTGTCCCGGCGGAAGCATCAGGGGTGAAAACGTCCTCACTTCCTGACGTTCGCCGGGCGCACCGGCGAGCGTGAAGCCGTCCGGCACATGGATGTGTGCCTGCACAAACCCGCTCTGGGTGCTGCTGCCATTCAGCAGTCCGGCGCGCACCGTGAACGGCATGGTCGCATATCCGGTGCTGTCGGGATTGATGCGTATCTCCGGCACCTCCACGCTGCAACTGAGATCACTCTCTCGCCTGGGGATATACATGCGGTCGCAGCAGATGACACTCATATGATTATCGAACGTTGCGCGGATGCAGAATGACGCGGAGTCATGGGACGAAGCGGGAAACGCCATCACCTGCCATGATATGTCGAAGAACTCCCCGGGTTCGATGTCAGCGGGATTTCTGGTTTGTGTATTAGACGTGGGCGAGACGAGTTTGAACCTCGCGGGATCATAGGTGATCCGAAAGATGCTGCCCCTCGCAGCTGTTCCGCCGGTGTTGGAAAAGCGGCTCGTGACGGTGAATGGATTCGGTTCGTAATCGCTCTTCGCTTCGGACCAGCGGAGCCGCGACGGCATGTCGATATCGCAGGTGACAAGCGCTTCGGCAGGAACGACGCGGATTGTGCCGCCGGTGATCGCGGGGCTAAAGCATCCTTCGCTGAAGGACGCGTCGGTCACATCGATGCTGCAGGATGTCGTGTCCAGCACGTTGGCGGCATGGAACACAAGATCCATCAGCAGTCCGTCGCCCTGCACCATGACCGCATCCTCCGTGCAGACGCGCACCCCGCCAGGTACCGGCGTGACATCAAATGTACTGCCCTCCAGCAGCGCTCCCGGCGGCGCTTCGGCGCGAGCGAGTTGCACGTATTGCGAATCGAACTGCAGCGTAAAGGCGAGTCTGCGAAGTGCGGCCTGCGTATTCACCGGCGTGAGGAGGTTCAGGGGCAGCGTAATATCCTCATTCCCCCTGGCCACCGCATCACCGAGATCCATTGCCAGTCGGGAATACGATGACGAATCCGTCGGAGCGAGGTAGCTTTTCGTTTTTGAGACGCTCCCATCGCAGAAATCCTCCAGGCGCAGTTCCACGTCCCGCATCGAGCCGTCCATGCAGCCGTTTTCATAGGCGATGACGCATTCATTGAATCCCTGGAACATCGTCGTCGAAATGTCTTTGTAAATCGCCGCCAGCTGCGCTGCATCCGGCGTCTGGTAATACCGACCGCCTGTAAGCACGGCGACCATCTCCAGTTCCGCGGCGCTGACCGATGACCCCAGTCCGATCGTGAACACCCGGATACGATTGCGGTTCGCGAGCGAGATGACTTCCCCCGGTGTGCGGTTGGAGGAGTTGTCATGACCATCGGTAAGGACGATGACGGCACGACACTGATTGACGCCGTTGTTGATCATCTCGACGATGCCTGCGTGTGCGCCGTCCCACACGGCCGTTCCTCCGAACGCCGGCAGACTGTCGATCGCGGCGTACAGCAGGCGCTTCTGCGTGCTTGTCTTCTGTTCCAGCGTCACCGTCGTATTGAAGGAAAAGACCGCGGCCTCATCGAGCCATCCATCCATCTGATCCACGAAGGTGCGGCCGGCCGCCTTCGCACCGGCATTGCCGCTGCCACTCATGGAGCCGGACGCATCGAACACGAGTGCGGCCGAAATCGTGCAGCGCACAGTGGGATCGGGGCACCACAGATCAAAATCCTTTACCAGGGCACTGTCCTCGAACACTCGGAAATCCTGCTTCGTCATGTTGTAGGCGGGATTCCCGTTGCAGCCAACCGAGAAATACAGCTCGATTATCGGAGGGTTGACGAAGACGCGCTTGAAATTGAGATTCGTCTGTGCGAGGGTGTCCGTGCCGGATACGCACAGTAGTCCAAGCAGTAATCCCCAGGAGACGATGAGGCGTTTCATGAGTCCTCCTCCGTTGACCCGTTATCAGGCGGTGAACAGGATGTGTATATCCGAAAGATACTCTCCCGTTCAGCCAGGAACAAACCCTGCCGCAGACCAGCTGCCATCGACATCGATGGGCCTGCGCAGGTTTGCGGTATTCCGGTGATACCATCAGCACGACAGCAGCATGGCACTCGTCCCGGCGCGCGTCCGGGCTCATCCAAACGCCATCACTCGAATCACGTCCCGATCACCCCGGCGGCAGGGAGAAAAATCCGCAGGGAAGGGAGAGATTTTCCTCAAAAAATGGGTAGTACCACCTATTGACATCCTGAAATATGTATTTTAGGTTTGCATAAACCATCATCTGTTCATGAATGCCGCGCCGATCCCGGGACGGGAGACACGCCGAACGATTCGACTGTGGCCCGCAAGGAGGATGCGCGGCATGAACGCCATTACAGACGCAGCGGATGAGGTTCCACCATGTGCGATTGCAAAAACGCAGCCGCGCGAGAGTGACCGGGATCTTCGCCCGGGAAGTCAGCTGATGAATATGTGCAGGGGTACGGGGATCGCGGACGCCGGATAGATGAATCGCCGATTCATCCGCAGAAAATACTGTCTAACGCGTTGGAGCACGCGTGCCGCCTGGCGACACTTGTGCAGCCGGACGAGACAACCACATCGCCTGAACGACAGATTCATAATCCAAGGATGCTCCCATGGCCTACACAATTGACAGCTACAGCGTGCTGATTTACGGCAGTCCGTCCGGATACCAGACGAACCGCGCGCAGATCCAGCTGAAAGACACCAACAACAAGGTCCGCGCCTGGATCCGCTTCAATGATCCGGGGCAGTTCTTTGAAAGCGACTACGAGTCCAACGGCATCATCCGCATGCACCTGCCTTCCGCGATGTTCGAAAACGTGATCGATATCCTGCGCAACGAAAAGCCGGTGTACATCTACTTCGCCGCCGGCAGAGGTTTCCTCGGAACGGCGTCAGAGCCGATCGGTGAGGAAGAAAGCTGATCACAGCGGGAATCCCCCGCCGCAGCAGGAGTTCCGCTCCTGCATGAAGGAGTGTGTGCTCATCGGCGGGGGAATCCACCGGCGCTGCAAGCAGGAGCGAAACCGCAGACATTCATCCATCAACATCCAAGGAGACAAGACATGGCACATGACCGCGCAGACACAAAGAAACGTCTCGATGCACTGTGGAAACAGAAACTCGAGGTGCTGGATATCGTGGGAAACAAATACGTGATGATCAGTGACGTGCATCTCGGGAACGACAGCGGAGCGGACGATTTCAGGGAGAACAAATTCATCATGGTAAATGCCCTCGAGAAGTACAATGCGCAGGGATACACGCTCATCCTGCTCGGCGATATCGAGGAGCTCTGGCAATTCGACCTTGCGGAAATCCGTGACACGTATGATGACAGCGTGTACGAGGCCATGCGGCAATTCGGCGACCGCATCATCCGCGTGTTCGGCAACCACGATATCGACTGGAGCTGGCCGGAGGATCCGATCCACTCCGATGGCAGCGCACGCCGCCGTGCCGTCGAAGCGGTGAAAATGCGGTACAAAAAGGGGGATGACCCGAAAATACTGCTCCTTCACGGACACCAGGGAAGCACCGAGTCCGACAAAAGCAGCTGGATCAGCCGTCTCGCCGTGCATGGTCCCTGGACCCCCATCGAATCCGCCATGCGCTGGCTCGGGATATACGGCAATCCATCCTACACGAAATCCCAGGTCACGCAGGAATTCGAACAGATCTATCACGGGTGGGCGAAGAGAAAAAAGGTCATGGTGATCTGCGGCCATTCGCATCGCGCCATCTTCGCCTCCCGCTCCTACGCTGAAAAGCTGGAGGAGGAAATCGAGGATCTGCAGCTGGAAATCCAGCAGAACAGCGGCAACACAAAGCTCATCGAGGAGAAGATCAAGCAGATCACCGAGAAGCAGAGAGTCCTGCTCAAGGAGCGGATGAAAGGACGCGACATCGATCCTATGGTCACCGGACGGAAGCTCAAGCCTTGCTTCTTCAACACCGGCTGCGCGCTCTACACCAACGGCATCACGGCGATCGAGCTCGATGACCAGGAGATCCGCCTGGTCAAATGGCATGCGCCGAAGCAAGCGGCGGCCGACGTGCTCGAACATGAGTCGATTGTCACCTATCTGCAAAGCGTGTGCGCCTGAACATAGCCCCGTGAAAGACCCATCTGGTGAAAATGTTCCAGTTCCGTCGCTGTATGCATCCCGAAACCACAACGCACAATGCACCAATAATCGAGAGAGGAGTACACCATGCCCATCACACTACCGATCGTGAAGTTCCATCCCGATAAAGGTACGCTCTGGGTGGATATCGCATACCCGGAAACGCTGTTGTTCTGCAGATACCTCCTGCAGCTGCGGGATGCCGATACAAACGAATTCATCGAGGGGTACGACAATATCAGGGGGGACAATGAAAACAGCGCCGATGACACCTATGCCCTCCCGACGCCGGCATATGTCAATGACGGATGCGTGCTGATGATCTTCCACACCATCATGGATCAGAACGGCGATGGCGGCTCATACAGAATCAGCGTCACCATCCGCCAGGGCGGTACGGTGCTGTGGAAGTCGCCCGACACGAAGTATGACATCAGCGGCGAGCTCGAGATGAAGCAGACAATCCTCAAACTCGAGGTGGAGGAGGATTGACATGCGCATCACCATTCGCGTGGTCGCGAGTGCCCTTCTCCTGCTCGGCACCGCAGCCACGCTCCCCGCGCAGGATATCGAGGATCGTGTCGAAGCGGGCCGTATCGATCTCGCCGTCCCCGACAATCCGGCATTCAATATCATTGGTGGAAGCTCGTCCGAAATACTGCGTCCCTCGAGTCTGCGTGAAGTAAGCGTGCTTCTCGGAGACATGCTGAGTTCGAATCCGGTCATCCCGAAAGCGACCGCATTCGAAATTTCTCCGATGCTGCTCGTGAGCAATCCGACGCTCGACACCTATGCCGCCCAGCGGTGGCTCTACAGCACGCGTGTTTCTTTTGCGACGTCAACGGAGAACAACGGCGCGCGGCAGCTCTCTTTCGGCATCCGTATTTCACTCATCGACGAGACGGATCTGCGGACGAACGACCAGCTCCTCGATGCCTATCGCGACCTGGCGGATCTGTCAAACACCGCACAGTCGAAATGTTTCGATGAAATCCGGAATCGGGAGGATGTGAATGCGGACAACATGCCACAACTGATTGACAGCTGCGTACGCAAGAAACTCGAGATCCAGGGGATTCTCGTCGACTCCATCATCCGGGCTGAGCGCACACGAATCCGGGGTACATCCTGGAACAGCGCCATCCTCGAAATCGGAGCGGCCGGCGCGGCGCGGTCGAGCGACTCGCTCGTGGCCAACCTGATGTCATCGGCGTATTCCTTCTGGGCAACCTTGGCGCAGCCGGTGTTTGGTCCACACGGACAGCTCCTTATCGGACTGCGCGGCGCCTCCGTGCGCGGCGCGGACAATGCGTTCGGTGAGGACGAAGCCGCGGCGGCGCTGCGCTGCTACGTGGGCAGCAATGATTTCAAGGGATTCCTGGAATTCGACTTCCTCGCGCGCAGCGGCATGACACCGATGTCGACCGGCGCGCTCGGCATCGAGCTGAATCTCTCCAACGGCATCTGGATCGACGGGTCGGCCGGACTCGAAAAAGCCGGCAGCGACGCTACGCGCATCACCGGCGGTGTCAACCTGCGGCTGGCGACACCGGAGGTGACGCTGTAATTGCTCTATCGGCGCAGCTGTCAGGTATCCGCTTTCAGCAGGTGATTCCATCCGTGTGTCCTCACATGCGCGACCAGCTTTGGCGGGCGGTATGAGGACATCCCCTCGTAGCGCTCCCGCACGCTGGAATGCAGATACGTGCCGCGCGCGATGGGACGTTCGTGCTTGCCGAGCACCTTGAAAAAGCCCTCGTATTCCTCGTGCTGGTCGGCCAGCGGATCGGGCTTGAGCTTTGAGAACAGGTGGGATTCCACCTCCAGGCCGTTTTTCCGGGCCTCGCCGAGAATCCATTTCAGCGGGATATCTGCGAGCGTCTTCCCTCCACGGCCGGGCCGGTATCCCCCGCCCACATCCGAGTGCACGCCCGGGAACCACACCTGCTTGAGATCCATGCCGCGGCGCTGCTTCCAGATGGTGGGACGAAAGTCATCCCGCAGTTCATCGATGGCGAGGGCGTGCCGGGCGCAGTCCACATTGGGTCCGATCTTGTTGTCGTGGAACAAATGCCGCTCGTTGAGGAAGCCCAGCATGCGGATCGGGATGCCGAGCGATCCGACCGTATCCCACACACCGATGAAGCGCACGCGGATATCCGACGCGACGGAATATTTCCTGCGATAGTCGGCGGCCTCCTGCGATTCGGGATGTACGTCCGGCGACCGGTACATTTCATATGCCTGTGCGATGCGCTTCGCCTGCCAGCGCTTCAGGATGCCGCAGTTGTATATGAGTCCCGACAGACTGCGCACCGTGTATGCTCCGCGGCTGAAGCCGAAGAAATACAGCTGATCGCCGGGATCATAATTCTGGACGATGAAGCGGTAGCAGTCCATCACGTTCTTGTTGATCCCGTCGCCGAACGCCCCGCCCTTGACCGAATCGTAATACGACCCGATCCCCCAGTCATAGAACACCACCTGGTGCTGCCGTTTGTCGTCCACCGGCGCGACGGCCCGCGCCACCTTGAGCACATTCGTCGGCACATCCTCGGCCAGGTTCTCCTCGGGCCGGTTCCATGTGCCATCCGCGCAGATCACGATGTTTTTCATTTCCCGCTCGCGAAGACGTACCACATATGTTCGGTTTGATCACGTTCATACTAGCGCATCGGGGGAACAGACGCAAGGGGACGAGCGGTGAGGACGTCATTCCGGAGGCATGGCGATCCGCGCTGCGGAAACAGTCGTTTCGCGGCCGTTTTTTGCATTCCCTATGTTTTCACATCTGTTTATTGCATTCTCGATATAATCGCGGTTATTTTTTGTAATCCGCGGTTATTTTTTGCAGATTTGCACCATGAACAACAGGCCCATTCGTTCAATGTTCGGCCGTGCCGCTCCGCGAAAGGGATATGCGGCAGGGTATGGATGGCTCATCCAGGAGTACGCGCTCGCGGTTCCTCCTCCCCAGCGGTTGGCACTTATCGACGGAAAAAGAGGAAGGCGCAGCGAGGGTGACTGGCTGCTGTTCGACGATCCCTATCGCCCGGAGGATGATCCGTACGAGCATCTCGTGTTCGCCCTGAAATATGAGGGGATCGATCTGCATCTGATCAAGGTGCTTTGCGAGCTGCTGGGAAGCGAGCGCATCGCCGGGATGATCCGTCGCGAGCCGACGGGACAATATGCCCGGCGTCTGTGGTTCCTCTGTGAATGGCTGCTGGATACTGTTCTCGATATTCCGGATCTCGGAACGCGCGATTATTACGATCTCGTCGATCCGGATCTGCAGTACCCAGGTCCGCCCCGGAATTCACGGCGTCACGGAATCCGCAACAACCTTCCGGGAACGGTGGATTTCTGTCCGCTGATCCACCGGACAGAAATGCTCGATAATTGCATCGCGATGAACCTGTCTTCGAAAATCCGCGGTGAAACCCGTGATGTACCGAGTGATCTCCTGCTGCGTGCTGCGGCCTTTCTGATGCTCGCTGATTCGCGCGCATCCTTTGCCATTGAGGGAGAAAAACCGACTATCGGACATGCGCAACGCTGGGCGGCCGCGATCGGACAGGCGGGACGTGCGCCGATCACACGGACGGAGCTCGAGCGTCTGCAACAGCTGATGATTCCGCGTCCGGCCTTCAGTATGGGATATCGCACCGGGGAGGGATTCATTGGCGACCGCGACAGGCTCACGCATGAGCCACTGCCGGAGCACATCTCCGCGAAGGCCGAGGATCTCGAACGGCTGATGGGTGGACTTGAAGAAACCGCCACAATGCTCGAAGCAGCGGATATGGATGCTGTCATCGCCGCAGTCGGCATCGCGTTCGGTTTTGTTTTTATTCATCCCTTCGTGGACGGCAACGGGCGACTGCACCGATGGCTCATCCACCACATGCTCGCCGCAAAAGGTTTCAGTGATGAGGGCCTGATCTTCCCCGTTTCATCCATCATGCTGGAACGGATTGACGAATACCGCCGCGTGCTGCAGTCCTTCTCCCTGCCGCGGCTGAACCTGATCGAGTGGTCACCCGATGAACACTACAACGTGCGCATCCACAACGACACCATCGACCTCTATCGCTACTTCGACGCCACAGCACTGGCGGAATTTCTGTATGACTGCGTCCGTCAGACCGTCGAGAGCACGCTACCGGCCGAGATCGCTATCCTGCGTCGGCACGACGCGATGAAATCCTGGCTGGAGGAGCACTTCGAATTTTCCGACAGCACTGACACCCTGCTCATCAGCTTTCTTGAACACGGTAACGGGACGCTTTCCGCCCGCGCGAGGAAGAAGGAATTCAGCTTCATCTCAGCCGATGACATCGAACGCATTGAGGAAGCGTACCGCAAGATTTCCGCTGATGACACATAGTGATTCCCACATCTGGAAACGGAAAACACGAATGAGCACAGAGTGCGGCTGTTTTTTGCAGAAACCACAATACTGCGGTTGTTTGTTGCAGTTTTTCAGCAGCACAATACACTACTTCCCAAGAAACAGCTGCGTTGCTACCTCGAGCATCGCATCCAGATCCTCGTCCGAGAGATCCGAGAGGTTTACATATCGCTCATGCTGAACGAGAATGTGGTTATCGGCAATTCATTCGCGGTAGCGCTGAAACGCCTCGGTTTTCATTCCATATTGCTCAAAATCCTCAATCCAGATTAAAACGGAAAAAACCAGCTCGGCATGGGCTGATTCTTCGGCTTGCGCAAACGCTTTGCGCGTTCGGGATTGGCGAGGTGCCATTCGTAATCGCCGTCTTCGCCGGTGCAGCCGGTGACCTCCACGGTGCCGACGATGACGCCGGTGGGCAGGTCGCCGGGGGCGAGTCCCATCCAGTCCCACTCCTCTTCCGGACCCGGCGTCAGGCTCGCGTACAGGTACACGCGTCCCCTGCGCTTCGTCGGCCTGCTGCGATATTCAACGGTTTTCTCCCCCCGCAGGATCTGTTCACAGTACGGCTGCCGCACGCTCAGCGCCGGCATTTGCTCTTTTTTTTAACATGGAAAACTCCCACAGTAATGAATGATGATTCCGTTCATTCGTACATGCGAAAACCTTGAGCTGACCGCTCCGGTCAGTCCTTCATGCCCATCTCCCTGAGGCGTTTTCGGCCAAGTGCAAGGTGGTCGCGGAAAGCCTCTACACTGCTGAATTTCTTCATCGTGACGGTTTGTGAGAGGAGATTTTCTCCGATACGAATATCTGCAAGTTCAAGTCTTACAAGCCGCGCCTCATCAACGTGACTGTAGTAAATATTGAACGTCTCACTCACAATCTGCTCACCATCGACCGTTGCGTCGACCATTTCGTAAAGCGAAAAATCGACCACATTCCCTTGGGCTTCATTCCGTTTTTCCGCCCACATCCCGAGAATTCGCTGCGCGGCACCCATGAGGTCTTCGATTTTGTCATGTGGGATCGTGGATGCGGTCGTCAGTCTGTAATCGACGAGCTCATCACCGCCAGTCTTATCTGTCTTCATTGCGATCAGCAGGTAGTAATTCTCCTCCTGCTCCCCATCCTCATCTTTTGCTGCGATGATACCATACGCCCCGGCATCGGCAACAAGTTCCATTTGCGTGAATATGGCATCAGCGTGATAGATATGATTCGCATCGCTTTCATACACGAGATATTCGGTGCTGCAGCCGGGAAGTATCAGGAATGGTAACACCATAATGATTATTTGCACGAGCTTTCGAAAAGTCATTTTACATACTGCCATAGAGTTGGACATCCGACAAATACTTTGGTCTGTTTGCGAAAGAGTCTTAAGACAACGATCCCGTGACCGGGATTGGACTCAATTACAGTTCATCAGGAAACACCGGTTCAGCGGGCGCTTTTTCTTTCTGTTTCGCAAACGCTGCAGCCTGCCGCATGGCCTGACTCTCCCGGTATTCCTTCGCTTCGGCGAGCTTTGTGAATTTCACTTCAGTGTTGAATTTTCGAGCAATTTTCTCAATCTCAGCCAGCGGCACACGGAAAAACTCGCGCCGCAGATTGACAAGGTTGATGCGATGTTCCTCGCATGCCTTGTGCAGCTCTTTCTCGAGCTCAGGAGCATTTTCGGAGTACATCAGAGCATGCACATCGAAATCGAACGGGACCGAAGCGTCACCGAGCTCCTTGACGCGTTCGAGAGGCTCGAGTCGTCGGGTGAGACCGATTTTGTACACATCCTCGCCAAATGAACCAATGTTGGAAATCACGTAGACATGACCGCATTTCGTGAGTTCCGCCATGGATTTCGCGCGCTCCCCTTTGGCCAGCGCTTCTGCGAGCTGGGCCTCGAGTTTCGCCATCTGCTCCCGAAGCTTCGCCTGCTTTTCACCTGAAGCCTGTTCCACTTCTTCCCGGGCCTTCGCCAGAGCACGCTCATATCGATCCTTCTCCGCTGCTGCTTCACGCTGTGCTTTTTCATACTCCTTCCTGGCGCGTTCCTCTTCCCTCATCTCTTCCTTTATTCGACGCTGCTCCTCCTTCTCCTCGTGTCGTTTCACCTGGTATTCGTATGTGAGCCGCAGTTCCTCCAGTTTCAGATCCAGATAATCCTGCGTTATGAATGTGTGATTGGCTTCACCGGTCTTGTTGATGACTTCGAACGCTTTTTCCAGCCGGGCCTCCATCTTGGTGATATTGTCCCACCGAACCTTCGCGATCGTCGCATCCGCTTCCCCATTGAACGCCCGCAGCATGAGACGAATATATTTATTCGTCATTGTGCGCCCTTTGCTCGCGCTGCCTTCCACGGTCCATTGCGTTGTACACTTCGCCGCCTCCTTTACCTTGATCATTTCCTTCTGGCGAGCTCGCACATCAGTTAGAGCATTTTTGAAATCCTCAGCAGTATCAAAATCATAGTGTGGTTTGTAAATGCCGAACGAGATCATCTCCATATCTTCTTCGAGGACAGAGACATCGTGCGCCAAGCGCTCGTACACTTCTTTCTTCGTTCTGTAGTCCGCTTTCAACTCCTCAATCTGCTTTTCGCTTGCATCGACCTGGTTCTGCCGCTCAGCAACGGCGGCATCAATGTCGATGATGCCTCTGTACTTCTTCCGGACCGCCGCGAGTTTTACTCCAAACCAGATTGTACCCGCGATTCCGATGAGGGCTAGAATTGCAATGATCATGACTGTCGCATCCATAAAGCCGTCCTCCTTCGATTTTGATAAAATCTACTCCTCACTTCAGCGCTATCCGTATCAATGTTTGATACCATTTTTCTGCCCCCGAACCTTCCCATACTGTATTGTTGACTCTGCACACATGCAATCAGCGGACGGCGAAGTGGGCACGTCCGTGCATCCTCAAGCGGTGTAAACAGATCGTTGTGACGGGTCGCATTGCCAGCTTGGACATTAAATTGTGTTGGCAAGTGGGGATAAATGTCATACCCTGACATTGTTCTCAACCCATGGTTAGGAATCTGCAGAGGCTTCTTACGCCGGGTTCGCGTGGCAAACCAGCGGCACTTTTCAATCCGGTCCGACGTGGCATTGCCCGGATCTAATCAATACTGCTATCCGCGACATACGCCGTCACGAATCGTGCCTTTTCATACTCGCGACCGCTGGCATCCCCAAACTGCCGATCAGTGCATAGTCTGCCTTCCTGTTACTCCGAGACCATAACACGTCCGGGTGCAATTCATCACAGGATATTTCAAATTTCATCCTCTGAAACCTCGAAGATTCACTCCACGACGAACCTCATGAACGCTGCGGTCTTGCGCACATCTTTCGCGATGTGGCGGATGACGTGCTTTTTCATCTGCACAACGTCCGCGGCGGGATAGCGCTTTTCGATGCGGAAGGCGAAGTTGGCACGTGGATTGCGCGCCAGAGCGAACTCCAGTTCGTTGGCGGTGAAGGGACGTCCCGCTCGACTGAGCACAAGGCCGTTCTCCATCTCGAAGAGCATAGTGCGGCGATGTTTCTCCCAGTCCTGCTTCAGACGATCGATATCGGTGAGGATATCCACCGCATGCGCCTCCCGCACGTCCACGGGATAGCCAGGCAGAAATTTCCAGCGGAAATGATCCTGGGGACGATACTGCATTTTGAAATACACGGCGAGATGCATGCCGGGGAGGGACCGCACGAGCGCGTCGAAACGGTCGGGATCCGCCTTCATCTTCGCGAGGAAACGGTTGAGTGACGAACGCACTTCGCCGTTGAGGGACAATTCGATGCCACCCGTGTGGAAATTGAAATTGATATTGGGATAGTGATTCACAGGCAGACCTGGATCCCCGTCGTGGAAGTACAGGGCCGTCCAGCCCGTGAGATTCGCCCGGCGGTCGCGGCGCGGATACCAGTCGAGTGCGCGGAAGGGAAATGCATCGCGGACCTCCTCGTACACGCCCTCGGTGAACTTCTCGGCCTTGCGCATGAACTGCCGGCGGAAATCGAGAAACTCCTCGTCGGGAATGCGCCCCGCGACGTCCTGCATCGCGAAATCGCTATCCGCGAAGCCGTTGAAACGCGCGATGCCGAGCAATTCCAGAAGTCCGAGGAAATGCGTAAGCAGCAGGCGATCCACGTCCCGCGTCTTCCCCTGCCTGAGAAGCTGGCGAAACGCATCGCTGATGTCCTCCCAGGTGATCGTCCTCCGCTCGGTGGCCGAGCCAAGATAGCCGCGGATATGTCCCTCGATCTGCTCCTCCACCAGCGGGCTCTGCGTTTTCACCTCGATCAGGATGGCGCTGCGCTCGTTGAAGATGCAGCCGTCCGGTCTGCTCGTATCCACGCGGTACCGAGGATTGGACGTCACCTGCGTGGAATCGGCAATGATGGAGAGCATCATCCGCCGCGGCTGCTGGCGGTAGGCCTCGGTGTCCGTCACCTGGAAATCATACTGGAAGGATGCCGGCGCATCGCGCACACCGACAAGGCGCAGGAAGGCGCGCAGGATGCCATCCGAGCCGTGCTCGAATACATTCAGCAGCGCCTTGGTGACGTCATTCTCCAGGTGCCGGATGCGAAGCTGTCCCTTCGCTGTCTCCAGCATGCGTTCTTCGAATATCCTGACGCCTTCGTGCCAGAAGAGGTTGGAATATTTCACCCTTCACCCCACATGCCCGGCGAGGACTTTCTGCAGGTCGTAGATGTTGACTTTCTTGTTGAATTTCTTCGAGAGGGGCATGGGATCGCTGCCGATCCAGATCTTGAGTTCGGCGTCGAGTTTGTCGGGTTCGATCGCCCCGGCGTTGCCGAGAACATTGGATAAGAGGCTCATGGATTCTCCTCTGAATGAAATAATGGGCGGGACACGCGGTCCAACCACACGCTCACGTGTGTGGATACCGCTCGTGACAATGTATGGTCGGCCACGCTTACACGTGTCGCTAGCGCACGTGACAACGGGCGTGCGGACACTTGCGAGGATGTGCTTGCGAAACGGGAGTCGGCATCTGCCATATCAGACGGCTTCAGGTAGCAATTGCCGTGATAATAGCACATTTTCCGGACAGTTTCCAGAAGTCGGGAGTATGAATTGTGATTTTTCTGAATTACGGGGCGAGCGCGGCAGCGCGGGGGAAAGAGCGCAGCGAATTCACGGGTGGAAAAGCCGGTGCAGGGACTCGTGGTCGATGCCCTGGTCGCCCATGACGAACTGGCCGGGCGCGATGCGCTCGAGCCAGCCGGCAAGTACCAGTTCGGAAAGGTCGCGCCCGGCGGTGCTGTCTGACACACCGGTGCGGCGAACATACTCCGATCGCGTGATGTGTCCCTCGGTGCAGGTATGCTTGAGCATGTCTTTCTGCCGGGGGTACAGAATGGGATTCGCGTCGATGCGCTGGAACAGGTATTCGCAGTCGTGATCCATGTGCATGGCCAAACATAATAAAAATCCCTCCGCCGTTGCAACACGCGTAACAATCGAAGCACGATGCGGTGATGAGCGACGTTGCTCGTCTGTGCCGGCTCGGGCGGAGGGATGATGGCAGTCTGTATGTCAACGCCTTCTCGACATCCCCTTCTCATTCGGCAGTTTCCGTGGAAACAACCGGTGACCCCCATCACAGTAAGGCGAACGGGTTCAGGAGTATGGCGTCTTTTCCTGCCATGTATGGGAGCGTATACCGACTTGGATGTCTTCGCCCCCTCCTCAGACCGACAATACGGAATTATATCTTCAATATCAAGTGCCACGTCTCTCTATAGACATCAAAATGCCCCGGTGGCGAGATATTCGCAAAAAAAATGATGAATTTCATGGAAGATAGGGGTGGCGGAATCAGAACATCACACCAAGCATCACGAGAACGAGCACCGTGCGATGCTCGATTTCCACGTAGTGATATGTGAAGGTAGGCGTGCCGCAATCGAAAACCGAAACGCCTAGTGTGAACGGACGCGCAATGAATCCGGCCTCGAGACGCAGACTGGGAGTACCGACATAATCGAACCTGCGTGTCCCGCCGCGCCCGAATCCGGTGTATCGTGCTTTTCCCGGGTAAATGCCTGTCCAGCCGGCCATGAGCTGCAGGTACATGTCGATGTCCCAGTCCACCGGACCGCACAGGCGCAGACCGGTATGCAGGGATCGGATCAGCCAGTACTGGGTGTCGAACTTCCCTTCCAGTCCGGGATCGGTATCGAAAAAGGTGTACTGCAGCGAGGTGCTCCATCCCACCCGGGCGCCGGAGATGGGAAGCGTGTATTCCACCCCCACGACGAAGCCGGGTTCGGGAATGCCGAGCTGAAGATCGCCACCCTGCTGAAAACGTCCCGCGGGGATGCTGCCGCCGGCGAGCAGACGCAGGAAACGGCCGTCCCCGCGGAGGGAGGAGTCGGGCTGCTGCGCGGCGGTTCCGCAGTGAAGGAACAGGAGCAGCGGCAGCGCTATGAACATTCCCCGACGCATCAGAATCGTACCCCCATGAGAATGAGCGTATAGCTGACCGGTCGAGTGGGCCTGTTGACGAATTCGCTCGCAGGACTCCTGACACGCTGCTCGAATGGCGGCTCGCCACCATCGAAATAGCGGAGCTCCAGCGCGAAACGGCCGGCGAACGTGAGCCCGACACCGCCACTGACGGCGATCGCCACTCCGGTACCGTATTCCAGCTGGGTGTCGGAATAGGCGGAGGAAGCGCTGCGTGGCGATGGCAGCAATACGCACGCGCCGAGTCCGCCCAGGAAACTGAACGACACGCCGCCGCCAACCTGCGTGGACAGGCGCAATCCGGCCAGCAGCGGCACCGTGTACCATCCATCCCCGTCAGTTCCATTTCCTCCGTCCTGGTCGCCCTGGCGACGATAATCGTCGTCGGAGGGATTCCAGGTGAGTCCGGTGCCGAAGGTCAGATGCACAACGCGTGAGACTGGCACCTGCAGCTCGGCGAGCAGTGCCGGTCCTTCAGTGGACGCTCCGCCGCGATCGGAGTGATAGGAGATGGAATGGGGCGCGGCGAAGGCTCCCATCGGACGCGAGAGACCGATCGCGAGAAGCAGCCGCGTTGGAAGACCGTGATCGCCGGTCTGCAGGGTGTCACTCGTGCTCGGAACGGAACGGGAATCCCCATGCTCCTGCGCAGGCAGCGGCGCGGCGCACAGAAGACACGCGGCGACGATCGTCCCGAGAAGGATACGAAAACAGAGATATTTCATGGTTCCGGATTTGTTTCACCGATAATACGGCGCAGTGGGAGAAGCATGCAAGGTATTTCTGCTTGACTGACATGAATTATTTCCGTACTTGGAGGAAAAGGATATCGATGATGAACAATAGACTGCTGTTTTTCATGCTGACGGCGCTGCTCGGCGGCACGTTATCGCTGATCGCGCAGGAAACGGACGCACTGGAGGCGGATGCGCGCGAGGATACCGGCGTGCTCACCGGACGCGTCATCGAACGCGCCACGCAGGCGCCGCTCCCGGGCGTCAACATCCTCCTGCTCGATACAAAGATCGGCGGCACCACCGGCAAGGACGGCCGCTTCCGCATCGCGGGCATCCCCGTCGGGACGTACCGCGCGCGCTTTACTTTCATCGGCTACCGCACGCATATCGAAAGCGACCTGATCATCGCTACGGCGCATGCGCGCCAGCTGCTCATCCAGCTCGAGGAGGAGGCGCTGGAACTCGAAGGAACGGTGGAAGTCACGGCGTCGTATTTCCACGCACCACGGGAACAAACCACCAGTATCTACGGGATGAACTACGAGGAAATCCGCCGTCAGCCCGGCGCGGCGGGCGACGTCTCGCGCATGATCCAGACCATGCCGGGCGTGGTTCCCTCCAACGACCAGCGCAACGACCTGATCGTGCGCGGCGGCGCGCCCTCGGAAAACCTGACGCTGGTCGACAATGTGGAAGTGCCGAATATCAGCCATTTCGGCACGCAGGGCGCGACGGGCGGACCGATCAACATGCTCAGCGCGGAGTTCATCCGCGAAGCGAATTTCTCGGCGGGCGGTTTCCCGGCCCGCTACGGGGGACGCCTTTCGTCGGTGCTCGACATCAGCCTGCGCGAGGGCAGCCGCGAACAGCTCGCCGGCACGTTCGACCTCGGGATGGCCGGAGCGGGATTGATCGTCGAGGGTCCGATCGGCAAGAGCGGCTCCTGGATGGCCTCGGCGCGCAAAAGCTACCTCGACCTGATTTTCGACAGCTTCGGCCTGACGGCGATCCCCAATTACAGCAGCTACCAGGCCAAGGGCGTCTATGACCTCGCACCTTCTCACCGCATCTCCGTGATCAGCCTCGGCGGCATCGACGATATTCAATTCGAGCCGGACTACGAGGACACCGAGGATCCCGAAGTGTTGGATATCCGCAGCAGCGGCTGGCGCACAACGACGGGCGCCACATGGCGCTGGCTCTGGGATGAAGCCGGATACGGCATGCTGACGGTCTCCGACACGTACAGCTTCTATGAGCAGGATGCCCGCGATCCGCGTCTGCCGGGGAGTCCGCTGCAGTTCCGCAACGAATCCGCCGAGGGCGAAACGATTGTCAAGTACGACGCACTGCGGCATTTCAGGGGCTTCGGCGACGTATCGGCGGGCGTGAGCCATCGCTTTGTGCGCGCTGATTACGATATCTTCAGTGGTGTGGATTCGGGTCCGTTCGTGCAGGACAGCGCGGGGATCCCGCGGCCCGATCTCGTCAACCGCGTCACCACCGACCGCAGTGCGGCCTACCTGCAGGCGACGATCTCCCCCCTGCCCCGCACCGACCTGGCGCTGGGCGTGCGCTGGGATCGTTTCGGTTTTACCGATGAGCAAACGGTGAGCCCCCGCGCGGCGATCCGCTGGCAGTTCATCGATGCGATGACGCTGAGCGCATCCTGGGGACGGTTTGCGCAACAGCCCGCGCTGATCTTCCTGAACGGACATCCTTCCAACCGCGATCTGCTGCCGATGCGCGCGGATCATTACATCCTGGGCTGGGCGTGGTATCCCCTTCCCGATCTGAAGCTCTCGGTGGAGGGCTATCGCAAGAACTACCACGATTACCCGGTGAGCGTGGAGTTCCCGCAGGTGTCACTGGCCAACGATGGGGATTCCTACACGATCAACGGCCGGCTGATTCCGATGACCAGCGCGGGGGAAGGCTGGTCCGAGGGGCTCGAGTTTTTCCTGCAGAAGAAACTCAGCAGTGGTCTGTACGGGCAGGTCAGCTACACGCTCTCGCGGGCGCGGCATCAGGCGCTCGACGGCGTGCAGCGTCCAGGGAGCTTCGACATCCCGCATGTGCTATACCTCGTCGGCGGGTATCGCCTCAACGAGGAGTGGGAGGTTTCGACAAAGTTCAGTTATGCGACGGGCCGTCCCCGCACCCCGCTGCTGCAACCGGATTCGTACGAGCAGAACCGCTGGGTGCTCGACATGTCGCGGCTCAACAGCGCGCGCATGCCCGACTATCACCGACTCGACCTGCGCATCGACAACCGGCAGAATTTCTCGGGATGGAATCTCGTCACCTACTTCGAGCTGCAGAACGCCTACGGCCGGCGAAATATTTTCACCTACCTGTGGAATGAGAAAACGCGCTCCGAGGAGCCGGTGTACCAGACCGGGATGTTCTTCGTGGGCGGGATCAAAGTGGAATTTTGATTAACGAATGAGAACAACGAAGCACGCGAAGGGTAAATGAAGGAGCATGTTGGAAGCTGCCTGAAAGAAGCTTTCGTTCTTTTCTTATCTTCGTTGTTCACATTCTCTTCTTGCGTCAATGAGATGAGATCTCCCCTCGGGTCAGCTGGAAGGCGCCCCAGAAGAAAGGGTGCGGCCAGCGGTCGCGGATGACACGACGGGCAGCACGGAAGGCTTCATCGAGATTGAGTCCGTCGTACTCGTCAATGAAGCGCCGCAGAAATTGCGCGCGCACCTCCGGCGGCAGCAGCCAGAGTGTGTGCAGCACGGCGGGAGCCCCGGCATGGAAAAAGCTGTGCAGAAGCGCGGCGGCGGAGGCATGAGGGACGGAGTCCTCACCGAGCAGGTCGCAGCGCGGGAGAAGTACGCACTGGCGAAAACGGAGATCCATCGAGGCGATTTCATCGGCAAGAAGCACGCCGTCGTTTTCGCCGCACATGACCTGATGGCGGGAGAACAGATCTTCCGCGGACGGCGCATCAGCGAGCAGGACACCGGCACGGATGTACGGATCCTCTCCGGCAGGAACCCAGGGCAGGAAGAACCGCACCGGGACGGCTTCGGCATCGGGCAGCAGGACGGTCGGCAGATCGAGCACGAAGATGCGTCCGAGTTTGCGTGCGCGCAGGTCGGCCTCGCTCACGGATGGATCGATGTGCTGCACAGCTGTGTCTTCGATTGATGTCGTCGGCGCGTTTTCTGCCCTGCGGGTCGCGGAGGATGGTCCGCCGCGACTGCCGGCGTGCGACCCGGCAAACATCTCCCGTGCGGATGCGCTGTATGCACGCCTGCCGACGGCGGGCATCGCGACGCGCAGCTCACCGGGCACATCCTCCACGAGCACGGAGGCGGTGAAATCGTCGCGCGGGGCCTCGACCGCACCGGTCCCCACGGTGTGGATCATATGCATGCGCAGGCGATCTGTCAGGAAGTCGCCGCCGGCGGGATCGTACATCGCGGTTGGATTGAGATGCCGGTACAGGCCGTCGGGCAGGAGATACAGCGGTCCATGCTCGGGCAGCCGCCGCAGCAGCGGACTGACGCAGCGCTCCCAGATCGTCTCGTCCTGCGGAAGGATGCTGACAGCGTTTGCCTGCAACTGGGGACCGACGCTGTTCCACAGTTCCCGCGCATCGGTGAATTGATTCAGGTAGCGCGGAACGACGGTGCGGTCGAATACACCTGCAGCGTCGAGCCAGAACATGCGCGGAATGACAGCTGAGGCGTTTTCGAGGAGCACGGCGGCGTAACAGGATCGCGGCGGATCCTGCGTTCGATCGAGGAAGCGGCGGATCACGATGGCAGAGGCTTCACGCTGCAGACGCCGCTGGAGGAGGCGCAGTGTCGGACCGGTGGACACCGGGACGGTATCAGCGGTTGTACCGGCGACACAGCGGAATTCATTCGCGAGACGCCGTTGCAGCCAGGTGTGCGCTTCCGCACCCGGATCCGCGGTGTGCCGGCAGCGCGGGAGCCCGTGAAACTCGCGCAGCGCGAGATGCGTGTTCCAGGCTGCCGGGGCCAGCAGCGCGTCGCGCGCACCGTCGTGCATGAGGGAAGCGAATGCGCGGTCGACCGCGCGCTGTGCGCCGGTGCGCATGATGACGCATTCCGCGGGTGTCAGTGTGCAGTGCTCCTGCGTCAATCCACGGAAATAATGCCACAGCGCCCCGGCGAGCACGTGCTGCGCGCTTTCCACCGCATCTGTGCGAAACGCAAGCCGGGCGCGGACTTCTTCGATGCCGCCGAGCAGGGCGGGACAAGCGCCGGGATCGGCATGCCGCGCGGCCCGGCGCAGCATGTCCTCCGCCTTTGCCGTTTCGCCCATTCGCAGGAGCAACTCCGCGTGACGCATCGCGATCGTGGCCGCACAGCGTCCGGCGGAGATCGCATCGGAGACCGCGTATCGGTACGCGCGGCCGTATGCTTCGTCAGCCTCGACATCTTCGCCGGCGTCGGAAAAGGCTTCGGCGCCGGCCGCCCAGTAGCAGGCGCCTGCGGCGCCCGGGCGCGGTAACACTTTGATGGTGCGCGCCGCCATGGCGAACATCTCACGGGCCTCGGCATGATTGCCCTCCCAGACGTAGAGCGTTGCGAGATGGTAGAACCCGCTCGCCTCCGCGCGGCACTGCGCGGCGTCGCCCTTCAGCCGCACCGCGGCAGTGATGAGGTTGAACGCCTCCTCATGGCGCCCCATCCGGTAATCATGCATGGCAAGATGTGCGCGCAGGCAGGCGCCGTAAGGCGCGTAGGGGATGGTCTTGAGATCGTTTTCGATGGATCGAAAGCGGGATTCCGCCTCGGCGAGAAGCCCGAGATTCGAGAGCATGGAAGCACGGAGTCCGGAGAGAATCACGTGCCGCTGCGCCGACGCATCCGCAGCGTCCGGTTCGGTGGCACTCAGTTCCGCTGCCTGGTCGAGGATGGCGAGTCCCGCGGCATGCATGCCGGCGTGCGAGCAGCGCATCGCCGAATCGATGAGAGCGGTGAAGCCGGGTGAGCGCAGAGCCGACGGCGCTGCGTCAGACTGCTGTGCGTCAGAGTGCTGTGTGTTCGCGGTGGACAGCATGATTCCGAGAATCATCCATTGCGCGAGCATCCGGGAAAATACGTTGCGGCACATGTTGCGTCCTCAAGTGCATTCGCATGATGGGCAAAATAGATCTCGCCCTGCATACTGCCTGCTGCATACCGCTTACTGCTGTCTCACGCCTTCTGCAATTCGAAAATCATGAAGCACGAGTCACCGGTGAGCTCGGACCAGTCATAGCCGCCCCACGCGCGCGTGACGCGGAGTCCGGCCTGATCGATGAGCTGCTCGATTTCCGCGCGTTCGTAGACGTGGTAATTCACGGAAAAGACGCGCTTGCGGCGCAGCATGCCGTCGACATCGTACTCCTCATAAAACTGGTGGCTCGTGCCGGTGTGCGTTGCCTCGTCATAGCGGCGGCAGCGCCAGAAGAGCATGCGGTTGCCGTTTTTCAGTTCATACTCCTCGACAAGTCGCAGGGCGCTGCCGTCCATGCTCTTCTGCTTCTCGGGATGATGCAGGGTGATGATGGCGCGACCGTCGTCGGACAGGTGTGCGCGCACCCGGCGCAGCGTGGCCGTGGTATCACAGGTGTCGATGTTTTCCTGCAGGGACTGAAACGGGATGATCACTAGCGGGAAGGTCCGTCCGAGATCGAATTCGCGCATATCGGCGTGCACGGTTTCGACCGACAGCCCGTGTTCCTGCGCCTTGGCGCGAAGCCGTTCGAGCTGTCCGTAGGACACATCCACGGCAGTGATGCGCAACCCGTCTTCGAGCAGCGGCAGCGTCACGCGTCCCGTGCCAGCGGTGATTTCGAGCACATCACCCGCGCTGGCGCATTCCCGGCGCCAGAAGGCGATGTCATAGTCTGTGGTCACATACAGATCGTAGAGATCGGCGATGCGGTCGTAATTGTTTTTCATGCGTACCCCGGGTTGATTGCTGAACAATCCGTAGTATGATGTAGCAATTCCCGGGCAAAAGGTCAAGATGTCATGTACAGGGCGTGCTATTTCACTTTCGAACAGAGGACGTCAGCCGAATCACCCACGCCATACTGCTGCGCCGAGCCGTAGCCGCTTCCGGTGTACTGCTGCCGGAAAGATATCTCGAACATGCGGCATCCGCCGTCGGCCTTTTTGAACACAGTCGTGGTGTTGATCGTGCGCGAAACGATGGCGCCCGTCACGGGATGATGCTGGATCGTCCAGTCGCGATCAGTGATGATGACTTTCAGCGGCGTCTCATTCCACTCACCGAGTGCGGCAATCATCTGTTTCTCAAGCGCGGCGTTGCGCATGGCCGGCGCCGGCAGTTCCACGCCCGCGAGTTTTTTCTCCTCGAGCTGGCGGTACACCTCGGCGACGCGGTCGAGCCCGCCCGAGCAATCCAGCGAGAAGGATCCCTCCGCGATGGTATTGTTGTAATCGTCCGTTGTGCGAATGGTAATCGTGTGGCGCCGGGGAGAAATGTCTTTCAGCTTCTCGGTAAAGATCAGTGCGCCGCGGGTGGTGGATTCTGCGGTATCGGGAACGACTTCCGACTTGAGTGTCGAGGCCTTGCCGGCGGCGGCATCGAGCTTGAAATTGTAGCTGACCATTTCGTTGCCGTCCACGAGCATTTTCGTGTATGCGATGTTCGATCCTCCGGTCACCTCGGAATAGGTTCCTTTGAAATACATCATGCCGTAGATGCGGTCTCCTGCAGCGAAAGCGTCGCGCATGGCGGACGGGTCTTCCTGGCCCGGCGTGATCGGGGCGGATGCGAAGACAATTCTCCCCGCATTCTCTCTGTGGAAGTCGCCGGTGTACACGGCCGAGGCAAGCGATGCCCCCATGCTCTCCGCGGCGGCCGCGGCATCCGCGCGCAGCTGCTGCACCTGCGTGTTGCCGGGCGCGCAGATCAGCACGCCGTCTGCGGTGAGCAATGCGGCCTCGGCCGCCTCAAGGGCGGCACCCGCGCGGCTTGCACCCTTCGCCTTTTCCGCATACGCCAGCTCAATCGCGGCGTTGATTTCCCTGATCAGGTACTCGCGGATCAGTTCGTCAAAATGCGCGGGGAATTTCGTCATGATATCATCGATCTTGAAGGACTCGGTGCGCTTCAGGTCGGGATTCATTTCGATGGCGCGCTCGGCCACCTCGCGGTTGTTCGGATAGTCGGCCGTCCTGCACTTGTCGTAGAAATTCTGTGCCTCGCGTTTGTCACTGAGCATCCCGCCGTACACGCTGTTGATATCGAGCAGCGGGCGTATGGCATGGTAGGCCTTCGTGAGCATCTCTCCCGCGTCCCCTCCGTCGGCACCGCCCATCTGCTGCTGTGCCTCGGGCGACGGCACAGCCGCCTCTGGCACGGGCGATCGCTCATCATCACGAGACTCATTCCGGTCATCGGAATCACGCTTCAATTCCTTCTCAGCCTTTTTTTTCACCTTCTCAAGATCAAACTGGGCATGGCAGACATGCGGTCGAAGCAGCACGGCAAACAGCACGCAGACAACTGCGATCGCCGCCTGGGTGAAAAGCGAGCGGTCCATGGTATACCTCCGTATCAGGATGGGATGAATACGCAGCAGGACAGCAGTGGCAACGCGTACCCGCCGGACGCCGGCGAAGCAACGTTGATTAACATCTGCATTGAATGATGCCCGTAAATAAGATTTTTCTCCCCGGAAGTCAAGGACATCGCCGAAAGACCTTTTCACCAGAGGTTCGAGAATTTTTTCCCGAAATCCGGACTTGACAAATCGCAAATATTTTCGTAATTACACTGGAAATAGTTGATATCCGCACCTTTTTATTCCTTCCGCAGGTGACTCGCACGTTTTACGCGGCACCGGATTGGAGACGCGGCGTTTTCGTCCGCCTAAATCACATATCCGCACCTGATAATCCGCAGCACCTTCATCCCCGCCACGGGCCACACAGTCAGGCGATCTACGCCATTGGCCCGGAGGGGTCCGGCCGCATATCGGCCCGCGTGGGCCTACCGGTCGTATTCCGTTGCACACAATCATCTGCTGAGAGGTACAATATGAAGTCCATCCTTTTCGTGACCGCCGCCCTGCTTTTGATCACCGCCTGCTCGAATGAGCGAGACGCCGACACGCAGATTCAGGATATCACCACGGTGCAGGCGGCAGGCAGCCAGTTTCCGACCGTCGTGCATGACGCCTACGCACCCTGGGCCAAGATGAAGGGCGAAGCGTATTCCGCCATCCATCCCGAAGACGCACCGGGATTGAAAGACATCGACATCACGCCCTTCCCCGACTCCTACATCATCAACAGCGGGAGCATCGGTGAGGGCGCCACGGAACTGCACTTCGTCACGCTGATCTGTTCCGACGCGGCCGAGGCCGTGCAGGATTTCTACATCCGGGAGCTGGTGGACGAGCGCGGCTGGAGCTATGAAAAACATTTCCATGTTTTCCAGCCCGGCAGGGGCAACGACTTCATTACAAACAACACGCCGTTTGTCTCGGTGACCGCACTGAACCACGGTTCCGAGGAAGTGCGCAGTGTGGATGAGGATTTTCTGGAGAATTTCAGGACGCGGATTCAGATCACGTACCGGTAATCTGTGCGGGGGGGGGCACGGACCGCACCACACGCTTACGCGTGTGGATAGCGCATGCGGCAAGACCATCGCGTGTCACACACCATCGCGTGTCACACACCATCGCGTGTCACACACCATCGCGTGTCACACACCATCGCGTGTGGATAGCGCATGGCTTACTGCTACCACGCTTGGCCCTCCTGCGTGCGGCCGCGGCATAGCCGCGGCCTCTGCCTTTCCGTGATCTTTCTCTTTCTCGAATTCCCTACCGCACAAGAAGGAGCTTGCGCATTTGCACGCCACCTCCGGTGTGGATGCGGGCGAAGTACATGCCGGCGCGAAGGGCGGGAGCGGGACGCCACTGCCACGGCTCCTGCAGTTCCGCGACGCGGTGACCGAGCAGGTCAACGATTTCAATGCGCTGAATCCGGGCGGGACTTCGGAAGACGCAGAAGCTTGAGACCGGTTGCGGCACAATGTCCACGCGGATACGCCGGGCCGCGGGCGGCTCTTCCGCACTGACGACCACGCCGTCAAACAGTTCGACACGCACGTCGGCCTGTTCGAGAATATTCGCGGGAGCACGGTTTTTCAGCACCAGATAGCACTCGCTGTCATCCGCCACAGTCGAAGCCCAGTCCCCGCCTTCCAGCGACGGAGTATAGGCGAGACAGCTGAACGGCGCACCACGCTTCCAGGCGTCATAATTGCCCGCGTCGAGCAGCATGGCCGCGAGCATTCCACCGCCCTGCGCCTCCCAGCGATGGAAGCGGCTGCGCTGGCTGTCGCGCGTGTTGACGCCGCTCACGATTTGCGTTCCGCCAGACGTCACTTTCACCGACCAGGGACCGGGTGAAGACGGCGCTTCCACGGACGGCGCATCGTCGGCGCGGCGCAGATGCGGATATGCAACGGTCACGTTGTACCGGGCACCCGCCGCGGTGTTGCGCTGTGTCAGGAAGTATGCGCGCGTGGAATCCTGCGGACTCCATCCGAAATGCGGATGGAAGAGGTTGACCAGGTAGCGCTTGTCCGCGCCCGCGGCGAATGTTACGACGCCACTGCTGTTGGTATAGAAATGCATGCAGGGACGATATCCCTGTCCGTAAATGTTCGGGCCGTAAATCTGCACCATCGTCCCTTCCATCGGGGTACCCAGGGTGTCTGTCACGGTAAGTGAGAACGTGCAGGTATCGGCATAGCCTGCGGTCATGTTGAAGGGATAGCCGTCGGGCCGCGTCGCCTCCACCATGGAGATTTCCCACCCATAGCTGCCGCCCGGCAGCATGTTCGTGATCCCGTAAAACTGGTTGCCGCTCTCGGAAAGTCCACCGCGGAAAAATTCGTAATGGTGCCACCCCTCATCCCAGACACAGCCGAACACATGATCCTCCGCATGACAGCCGAGGTAGATAATCGGAATGAGCGCGGTGCGGCAGGCGGCGGCAACGAGAAACGCGTCTTCGTTGCAATTGCCGTTGTGCTTGATCAGGATCTGGTTGGGCTGAAAGGCGCGCGGCAACGTTACATCCACCGGCACGGCACGCGACGCCCAGTTGCCGAGCATGTCGAGGGCGGACTGCCCGGGGGCGTAGTCGCGATTGAACGGCAGGTAGGTTGCCTCGCGGCTCCAGAGCAGCCGCGGCTGCTTCATCAGTTCACCGAAGCGACGGATGGATGCGACGGTTCCCTTGCTGGTTGTGATGTTCACCGGCTGGTAATCGTGCGCCGGGTCGGGGTTGCTCCAGATAAACTCCCGCCAGGAATGGCCGTAGGTGCGCTGTCCGCTGCTGCCCGTGTTGTCGACGACGTAGACACCCTCCTGGTCCATCTTCGGATGCACGACATACCAGTAGTAATAGTCGCGCGGGATTTCCGACCAGATCGTATCCTGTGCGGCGCGGTCATAGATGCGGTATTCCGTCGTCGTGAAGTAGTCGCGGTTCTCGTAACTCCCGTGTTCCACGAGCCGCACGTACTGCAGCGAATCGGCCACTCGATATATGTGCTCGGCGTTTCGGACGAGCATCTCGCGATCCATGCCGAACCGCGTCTCAGTCAACGTCTGCAGCGACGAACCGGCGATGGTGAACGCTATTTCATCCTTGATGCCGGGATCGGCGCCGGTGATCAGCCGGGCGAAATTGTCGTCCTGATTGCGCGCTGCGAGCAGTCGCAGTTTCAGGCTGAGGCGGTCGCGCAGCCAGTCGGGACACTGCTCGAGCGCTTGCTGAGAGGCGGAGGAGAGCTGCGGCGCTTCGTCTTCGCGTTCGATGATCTTCGTGACCGGATCAATGCGCAGCACCATGGTCTCACCTTCGAAAAGCAGCTGCCGTTCTTCGGTCGAGGCCACCACGTCACCGTCGGAAACGCGGAGCATGCCCTGTCGCATTTCCGTTACAGCGTCTCCGCTGCGGCTGCTGCGAGGAGACAGCACCGCGGGCAGGGGCAGGGGCACGGCCGCCGGCTGGCGGAACAGTTCGGAATCCGTCGCAGAGCGCTGTTTCAGCAGCAGTGGTGTGTGCTGCGCCACCGCGCTGAGGGGATGCATGATGATTACGAGGGCGAGAACGGCAACACGATTCATGGGACTCCTCCGGTCGGATGGGACAGTCAAATCATTGAAAATATTAGGAGATCCGGAACTGATAATCAAGAGTACTTGACTTCGATTCAAGATATTGTTATGATGAGTTTCGTCTATCCACACATATTTCCATGGAAGAGGAGGAGTCTATGTGTTTACCCTATGGTCAGACAACGACCATCACGTTTCCGAACGGAGTGAGCGCAGATGTGCACATTGAGTTGCAGGACGCGCCTGATGCGACGGACAGTCAGTTCTTCGTCGAACTCAACTATCCCCTGAACACTCCCCTGTGGAGAATTTGCCTCGAGGACGAAAAGCGAGCATGGAGAACATACCTGTACAGTGACGGTCCGTGGCTTGTCGATCGCGGTGACGGGGCTTCATGGCAGCAGGGCGTGGCGATTCCGCAGCCCGACGGCAACGGCAACCAGTTTGTCACCACATCGGCCATTGCGCTGATCACCGTTGATCCCGATGAGTGGGCCGGTTACTGCTCTGACCACAAGAGCTACGGCATCACGGTGTATTTCACCATGCCATTGGGCGGTGGCGGGGATTTTATTCTGGACGAACCGGAACCATCGATAGACGCGTTTCCTCTCCGCTTCGCGCTTCCAGCAGGGGTGGATGAGCAACCCGGGAATCCGCTGAAGAAAAAGAAGATCATCATCATCTGGCGATGAATCCATCCCGATGCCGGAGATCATGCCGTCCCCTTCCCAGGGGGCGGTTTTTTATTTCGGGGCTTCCCGTGGGATGATGATGCGGAATTCGGTACGTGAACCCAGTGTGGAGTGCACGGTGAGTTCACCGCCATGCAGCTGCGTGACGATGTCATAGGAAAGCGAGAGGCCGAGACCGGCGTTGCGGCTGCTGCGGCGCGTCGTGAAGAACGGTTCGAAGATTTTCTCGCGCAGGTCCTCCGGGATGCCATGACCGTTGTCGGTGATGGAGATCTGCACCCTGCTGCCATGATCCCGGGTCTGCACGTTGACGGTCGGAACGTAGTCGCCCCCTTCTTCCGCCGCACGATTGAGCGCGGCCTCCCACGCGTTGTTGCATATGTTGACGATGACGCGGCTGAGGTCCTGGGGCAGGATTTCCACCTCGCCGATATTCTTGTCATAGTCGCGATGAAGGTCGAGCGTGAACTGCGGGAACTGCAAACGCATACCGTGGTAGGCCAGCATCACGAACTCATCGACCAGGTCGTTGAGTGTGACGCTGCTCCGCTGGCTCATGCCGGAACGGGAATGCATGATCATGGCGCTGACGATGGATGTCGCCCGCCGCCCGTGCTCGCGAATGTGCTTACAGTTCGAACGGATCTGCTCGATAAGGCGCTCCGACTGCGGATCGCCCTCGTCGTTCTGCGCTTTCAGTGACTGCTCAAGCTCACCGAGAAGTTCACAGGAAAGCTCGGAGAAATTATTGACGAAGTTCAGCGGATTCTGGATTTCATGGGCGATACCTGCGGTCAGCTCACCGAGCGCCGCCAGTTTTTCGTGCGCGACCAGCTGCCGCTGCGTCTCCAGCAGGCGGCGGTTCGTCGTATCCAGCTGTTTGTTCTTCTCTTCGAGCTGCTCGATCGCGCCTGCCTTGGCAATGGCCGAGGAGGCATGTTCCTTGAGTCGCATCAGCCGCCGCAGATCGCTTTCCCCGAAGGTGTCTTCCGTATTGGATCCCAGCACGAGAAAACCTTCCAGCAGGCGCGCGCGCTCAATGACCATCGCCATGAAATGCGTCTCCCTGCCGTCGCTGTTCTCGGGGAGGTACCGCTTACCGAGTCCATGCAGGAAATACACCCCTTCACGCATCCGTTCCAGTGACGCATCCACGCTGCCTACGAGGTCGCGCAATGTGAAGGTGCGTTCCTTCAAATCGGCGGAATTACGTCCCACTGCCGCGATGACGCGGAAAACATCGCCTTTCATTTCACGCCGCACGAACAGCGCGACATCAGCGTGTGGAAAAAGCAGCAGTGACTGCATCAGCAGGGCATCGAGCACGAACGGCAGCTGTGTTTCGCGGTTCACTGTGCGGACGATATTGTCGAGTCGTTCAAGTTCCTCCGCCTGCCAGCTGATCTCACGCGCCTGCGATTGGATTTCTTCCGTGCGCGCAGCGACCAGCATTTCGAGTTCCCTGCTGCGTTCCTTCAGAAAACGGGAACGATACCAGGCCGGACCGCCAAATACCACGATCCCGAAAAGAATCCCTCCCACAAGGAATGCCCACCAGGTCCGATACCACGGAACGAGCACCGTAAATTCGGCTGTGGCCTCCTCGCCGGCGATGCCATCAAGGGTAACAACACGCACCCGAAAGACGTAATCACCCGGAGGTAATTGCATATATTCCACGTTCTCAGGCCAGGAGCTGAACGCCGTCCATGCGGTATCGAGACCATCAACTCTGTACTGAAATCCCACTCTGTTCGCGATTCCAAAATTCGGTGCGGTATACCAGATCACGACACGGCGGTGATCGTCGTCAATTCGAATCATGGATGTGCTGTCCGGATCAGTGTTGCCATTATAGAGGGTGACACCATCGACGGATATTTCTCGTATCAGCGTTTTGAACAGCTGTTGCCTCGACTGCTCAACGGAGGGATCCAGACGGATAACTCTTCCTTCCGAGGATAACCAGAATACCCCGTCAGGATCGACATAAGTTTCGTACACAGGGAGATCAAGGAGGCGCAGAAAATCCTCCCGCTGTTCGAGCGCGTATCGCCCGTCACTCTTTCTGACGAGGTATCCTGCCAGACCGGAAAACAACTGCACCCAGTATCTCCCATTCGACAGCTTGAATATGACCCGCGGTTCACTCGCCACCACCGGGAGACCCACAAGGGACTGAAGCTCATCGGCAGGGATGAATTCATCAGCGGAATCGCTCAACCACATCCCCCCTTCTCCCTCAAGAATGAACAGAGGTTCACCAAAGACGAGTTGGATGTCGATGACCCCGACTGTATTCATATCACCGGACGGAGTGACCACGCTCACATCGGGATTCAGAATGCCGCGGTCGCGTTTGATGCAGCGGGCGCCGGAACGTGCAGTGCCCGCCCAGATTCGCCCTTCGGCGTCTTCACAGAGATTGATAACGAAATCCTGCTCTTTCTCGAGGAAATTCTTCGTGATCCATGTATCACCACGACGGATCAGCAAATAGTATCCGCTGCCTGCACCAACAAGCACCGTATCCCGACTCCCGGAGAGCAACAGAAGCTTCCGTGCTCCTCGATGCGCGACAGGTTTCGGTCTGGCTCCCCCCGTTTTGACAAACACTCCCTGCTCGGAAGCAATCAGGAGCTGGTCTTTCAGCGGCAGGAAATCATGAACCGTGCTTTGAATGAAGTCTTCGGCAACAAACCTCGCCTGCCGGAACTTCCGTGCCGTCTGATTGACGGATGCTGGTTCGAGCCGGAAAAGCCCCTGTGTTGTTCCTGCATAGAGCACACCATTGTACCGCACCATGTCAGCCACGATCCCGTCGATGCCCTGCGGAGAGGAGAACTGCGTAGCCTTTGCCGGCCACTCGATACGCACAACGCTTTCATCGAGGATGACCCAGATATTTTGCTCATAGTCCTGGTAGAGACGATTCACCGAGTTATCGGGAAGACCTACTTCCTTATCGATCACGGCGATAAGGGCACCGGTGGTGTCGACGATCCATATCCCGTGGCGATCAGTTCCGAGGGCAATCGTACCATCCGCAAGCTCGATACCGCAGGACGGGATGCAATCGGGAACGAGATCCTTTGCGTAATCCATGATCTGCCTGAACCGGTGACCGTCATAGCGGAAAATTCCGTGGCGTCGGTTCCCGAGCACGATATCACCGGACGCTGATGCAAACAGGAAAATGAGTTTATCGGTGGCATCAGCAAGGAAGTCGCCTCCCCTGACCGGCACGACGTTTCCACCCTCAATCCTGCAGATACCAATACTGTCCTGATAAACGTACAGCTTGCCGTGTGCAGGAAATGCCCGTTTGAATGTTGTCTGAGGAAGGATGTAGCTGCAGTTGCTTCCGTCCCATTTGCACAGGGCTTCGGGCGAAACGAACCATGTTTCATCGGCTAACGGAATACACTGATTGACAGAAGTAAATCGCGGTGCACTGGATGGGAGACTGTCACTGAGATAATTCAGCTCCCAGCCGCCGAGTGAATCCAGCGAAAGCCTTCCGAATTCTCCGAACATACCGTAATAGATCGTTCCATCATCACCGCACGCGACGGTGAAAAACGGCATCGTATTATCCGATGCAACATAGTCCCAACGCAAACCGTCATACTCGAGCAGACAGTATGTATTTGCGAGCCACAGCATTCCCCTCTGATCCCGCACACAACCCCAGTTCATGACATCCGCATACGGCAGTTCCCCGGTGTTGATCACCTCCATCATCGGCATGCCGATCTCCCTGCCGTAGCGGGATTCCGCGTTCCGCTGTGCTGACGCGTCACTGCCGAGATGCAGGACCGCCCAGACAACCATGACCGAAACGAATGCGTGAAGACGCATGACGCTCTACCCGGAATATGATTCGGAGACTCTGGTCTGAATACTACGAAATTTGCGGGGTTTGCGCAAGACACGCGCATGACACATGCCCGGGGAGGTGGGGATTCCCGGTTGAATGTTCTATTTTTGCACGGGACGACGGTCCGCCCGCACTCCCCTCATCGAATCCACCCACGAGCAGCACAGCACCATGAAAACGTTCCATGACCTGTATCAGCACATGCACTGGGCCGACGCATCCATGTGGAAGGCCATCACCGGCACGCCGGCGGCCGGTGACGACACGCGCATCCGCGAACTTGCGTATCACATCCACCTCGTGCAGCACGCGTTCCTCCACCTGTGGAGAAAGACGCCGTTCGATGTGCCGAAGCCGGACAGTTTTTCCTCCCTCAATGATATCATGGAATGGGCCCGGAGCTGGCATCTCGATGTCCTCCCCTTCCTTGCCGCACTCGATCCCGCCGAACTCCAGCGCCGAGTCATGGTGCCATGGGTGCGCCACGTCGAAGCGCAGATCGGAAATCCCCCTGAACAGACAACACTCGAAGACACGATGCTGCAGGTGCCGATGCACAGCGCACATCACCGGGGACAGATGATGACGCGTCTGCGTGAGCTCGGCGGTGACCCGCCGCTGGTAGACATGATCATGTGGGTGTGGCTGGGACGTCCCAAAGCTGCGTGGTAAGGAAGGCGGCCTGCTCCTCCACGGCACGCGCGAAATGCTCTCCACTATAAATGCTGAAATGGCCGGCGGGATATCGCCGCACGAGGATTCTCCCGGCCAGCGCCTTCTCCGCCGCGGCCGTCGCCGCCGGGGGATTGATTTCATCGTGCTCGCACATCTGCCAGAGCACACTGCAGCGCACGCGGTCGGCGCGCTTGATCGGACGGTACTTGTCGCCGCGGAGCACGATACGCGCACAGACTTCATTTCGGAATGACGGCGCCCCCATGCGGGAGTAGAATGCGTATGCATCGTCGAGGGGAAACATCGCGAGTGACCCGGCGGGACCGGTTACGGGCACGCGGTGCGGCGGCCGCCGGAGAAAACGGCGGAACATGTCGCGCTGGCCGTGCACCATGAGTCGCAGCAGCGAGCCGATGCCCACCTTGCGAAGCATGATCTCCCCGGCGACCCTGCCGTCGAGACTCGTCACCTGTGCGATGACGGCAGCGACCTTCGTATCTTCCGCGGCGATGTCTACCGCGTAGGCACCGCTTGCGGACGTGCCCCAGAGCGCGACGCGATCCGCGTCGATATCCGGCCTCGCACGCGCCCAGGCGATGACCGCCCGCCAGTCATCCTTCTGGTACGGAATCCAGATGAGCTGCCGTGGCTGCCCCTCGCTCGCACCGAGAAAACGGTAGTCGAACGCGAGAACTGCGAATCCCTCCCGCACGAAGCGGAGGGCGTACTGCTCGAGTCCCATGTCTTTCGTGCCAGCGAAGCCGTTACCCATGATGACACAGGGCGCGGGAGCTTCTCCTGCCTCGGGAAGGTAAAGCCACGCATGGATGTGATCACCTCCGCACGGGATGATGACATCGTGCCTGCAGGATGGGATGCCGGAAACGGCCTGTTTCTCTTCCGGATCATCTTCCGGTTCAGCAGTGTTGTCGGATGCCAGCGTGATGGGGGGCGCGGTTATCCAGGGTGCGAAGGCGACGACCACGGCATAGACAACGGTCAGCAGAATCAATCCGAGGAGAATGAAAAAGACTGTCATGATGAGGGCTCCGGGGATGAACGGAATTCAATCTATTTTTTTCAGGGATAAAGTCAATCCCCTGTCCGTCGATTGGCGGGGAATTCGTACCTTACGCAGGCACTGTTCGTGCGATGGCCCCGACAGTGCGGAGGCATCCTGCCGGCGTCACACGCGGTCTGCCGCAGCAGGAATTCACCAAAGGTCGTCCCCATGTTTCACGAGATATTCCTTCCCCCATCGCCATGATTTCCGGCTCCTACATCGAACTCAGTACTTCCGCCCTCCGTCGGAACATCCACTACCTGAAAAAACGCATCGGTCCGTCGGTCCGCCTCGTGTCGGTGATCAAGGGCAACGCTTACGGCCACGGCATCGAGGCCTTTCTGCCACTCGCCGAGCAGTGCGGGCTGCACGATTTTGCCGTCTCCGACGCCACCGAAGCCGAGCGGGCGCTACGCGTGAAGCGTCCCGACTCGGAGCTGATGATCATGAACATGATTGACAACCGAGATCTGGACTGGGCCATCGAGAACGACATCTCCTATTACGTGTTCGACGTCAACCGTCTTGCGGCGTCGCTGGAAGCGGCGCGCCGATGCGAAAAGCCCGCACGCATTCACATCGAAGTGGAAACGGGGTTCAACCGGACGGGATTCAAGGAGGAGCAGCTCGAGGACGTGATGGAGTTCTGCCGGGCGCACCGCCACGCGCTGACACTCGAGGGGGTGTGCACGCATTTCGCGGGCGCGGAGAGCATCGCGAATTACTACCGCATCCAGGGGCAGAAGGAGCGGTTCTACCGCATCCGCGAGCGCTTTGTCGCGGCGGGACTGCGTCCCCGCTTTTTCCACGCCGCAAGTTCCGCCGCCACGCTCACGTATCCCGACACCCGCAGCGACATGGTGCGCTGCGGGATTTCCATGTACGGATTCTGGCCGAGCAAGGAGACACGCATTCACATCATGCTGTCGAAGGAGACGCATTTCAACCGCGATCCGCTGCAGCAGGTGATGACCTGGAAGAGCAGCGTCATTTCGCTGAACCGTATCCCTGCAGGCGAGCATGTCGGCTACGGTACGAGTTACCTGACCGACACGCCGACGACCGTGGCGATTGTTCCCGTCGGGTACTATCACGGGTACAGCCGCAATCTCAGCAACCTCGGAGAGGTGCTGATTCACGGACGCAAAGCCCCCGTGGTGGGCATGGTGAACATGAACATGATTCTCATCAACGTCAGCGCCGTTCCCGGTGTGGAGGCGGGCGACGAAGTCGTTCTGATCGGCAGACAGGGAAAGCAGAAAATCACGGTCGGCTCATTCTCCGACCTGGCGCAGTACGTCAACTACGAAATGCTCATCCGCCTGCCGTACGAAATCCCGCGCGTGGTGATGCCGTAGGAGGCAGAGCGCAGGAGGCAGTACGCAATACACGAGTATTGCCTCCTGCCTCCTGCGTACTGCGTATTGCCTACTTCACAAGCATCATCCGCCTTGTGAGGAGGATGCGGCCGGTGCGCAGCTCGGCGGTGTAGGCGCCGCTGGGCAGATCGCTTCCGTCGAATTCCACCACGTGCGTTCCGGCCGTGCGTTCTCCGTCGGCGAGCACAGCGACTGTGCGCCCGTGCAGGTCGCGTACGGTGACCGTCACCTGCGCGCGCGAGGGAAGTTCAAAGGTGATCCGGGTCGCGGGATTGAACGGATTCGGATAGTTCTGGTACAGCACGAATCCGCCCGCGGCCGCGAAGCCGGGCTCCACCGCGGTCGTGGTGTCGATGACCGAGAATACCGCCGTGCTGACATCCGTCAGGGCCTCGCCGCCAAGTGCCGTCAGACGGATCGTGTAATCGTCACGGGTTTCCAGATCAGATGGGATATCCCACAGCCAGGCGCCCGTGCTTTCTGCCGTGTCAAGCACCATCACCCTGTCCTCGCCGCGGTACAGCTCGATAATCACATCCTCTGCGATGTTGTCATCCCATTCAATGAAGTGCTCGAGTCCGCGCTGCCACTGCTCCCCGCCGTCGGGAACGGTGACATCGACGAAGGGTGCAACAGTGCGGAAGGACTGCGTCTCACACCAGTCGCTCTGTCCGGCCTCGTTCGTCGCGCGCACCCGCCAGTAATACGTGGCGTCGGCGTCCAGTGACGACAGCTCGTACATGCCCGCATGCATATTCTGAACGTCGACGATCGGGCTGGAAAATCCATCGTCCATGGCGACCTGCAGAGCGAAGCTCTCGACGAGTCCCACAGGATTCCACTGCAACATGGCCGGCAGGGTCTGGTTCACCGTACCGCCGTTGTCAGGTGAGTACGGCATGGGGATATGGACTTCAATCGGAATGTCTGGCGTGGCGAGGATATACTCACCGAATTCCGTCACGTCGGCCACCACCTTGCCCGTCACGCTGTTGTAGGATGTCTGCACTGGTGAAAATACGCCCGTGCCGTATTCCGCGCGCCAGTACACGGTGGTGTTTTCGGGATCATCGATATCCCACTTCGCGGCATCGAAGCGCAGCTCGGCGTCGATGTCGGAAATGCTGTACTCGGTGAACGTCGCGTGCAGCGGTATCACGCGCGGTGCCCGTTCGGTGAACGCGGGATTCAGAGGCGCGAAGCAGTACTTCTTGACGTACATCTCGTTGTACCCGCTGCCGCCGAGGGAATTGATTTTCACCTCGATGCCGCTGTCATTCCCCTCATCCTCCCGGAACTCGTACGCGAGCCCGGCAGACACTTCGAACTCGACGACATCGGCGCAGGGCTGACCGTCGGGCATCGGCAAACGGAAGGCGCGGTAACTTTCCACTTCCGGATTGTCGAAGAACAGCTCGAAGACCTTGTCGCCATCCGGAGTCACCTCCGTGCAGGCGGGAATCAGATCGCCACGGCCACCGCCCCATCCGATGAAGGTGTTGCCGTTCGAGAGGCGCTGCGCACTGCCGCGATGCCAGCCGGAAATCACTTCGTCGGGCTCCCAGCCCCAGACCAGCGTGGCGACCCTGTTCTCCTCGTCGACCTCGTACTCCCACACGCGGGAGGTCTGCTGTCCCCGCCGATCACCGTTATCGTAGATGAGAAAATTCCCGTTCGGGATGCGGTGGATCATGTGTCCGCCGAAATGTCCGACGGCGTCGGCGCTGTCCACTCCCACGAAGGAAAACTCGTTTTCATCCCCGCCGAGATGCCACATGATTTCTCCGCTGGCGCGGTTGATCTTTTTCGTCCACACCGGCGTCGCGAGAATGATATTTCCGTCGATGTCGAGGTTGATGGTGTTCAGGTGAAAGGCGCTCACGGTGGAGCGGCCACCAAAGCGTCCGTAGTCGAAGGTGTCGAAGGAATAGTGATCCCAGGAGCGCCACTGAAAGACGACATTCTGGTCCGCATCGAGTTCCTGCACCACGCCGCCCGAAACGAGCGCGTTCGGATAGCCGCCGTCGACGATGTCGCTGAGATCGACACGCGTGAGATAATAGCCGAAGAGCAGGTAATGTCCGTTCGGCAGCATCTGGAAGTCATGCGCCTCGGCGATGTAGCCGTTTTTCATCTGCACACTGTCGATGACGTTGAAGTCGTGATCCATCACCATGTGAATGACATCACCGCCGCCCGTGTAATCGTGATGGTGCAGGAACTGCGCGTAGGTCAGGCGTCCGTTGGGCTGCACCTTGAAGTCATAGGCGTAATCGTCGGTTAGCTCGCGGTACCAGAGCGGCGTGCCGTCGTTTTCGAGAATCATGAGATAGTAGCCGACGCCTTCCACTTCCGCCGCCACGGCGAGAAAAATATATCCCTCTCCGAGCGCGGATGAGTCGAAGACCTGCGCGGTGATGGACGGGAAATTCGCGGGCAGCGAATCCGCACGCACTGCGTGCCAGCCGTCTTCCGAGAGCAATTGATTGATGTCACGCTGAACAAGTGCGGTGGACTGCTGTGCGGGGAGAGCAGTCGTGAAAAGCAGTGTGACCAGCAGACAAAGGAATGTGCATCGCATGTGCGTACCTCCGAAATATGAATCAAGCGAATGTCAGTGGCGCAGCAGCATGCTGCGCGTCTCCTGCTGCGTGCCGGCGCGCAGACGCAGCAGGTACATGCCCGCGGGCAGATCTCCGGGATGCCAGCGCAGCGCGTGCGACCCGGCCGCCATGCGACCGTCACGCAGGAGGGCAACGCTCCTGCCCAACGCATCACACACTTCGAGCCGCACCGTTCCCTCCACCGGCAGCGAAAAGCGCACGACGGTGTATCCCGCAACGGGATTGGGATAATTCGGCATGAGTGTCGGCTCCGCCGGCAGTGATGCCTCCATATCCGCCTGACCGTCACCGCTTTCAATTCCCGTCGGATACCGTTCGATCGGATCGCCGGGCGTGAGATCTCTGCCCTGCAGTCCCGGGTAATCGGCATCGAAACGCGCGCAGCGGAACACCATATTATCTTTGCTGAATCCTGATCCCGGGATCTGCGTTCCCTGCGTCAGCGGCCCGTCATGCGTGACGGGATTGATGTAGCGCCAGACGATCTCCCCGGCGGGAGTCACTTCGAAAAACTCGCCCACCGGGCCATTGCAGATCAGCGTATTTCCGTTCGGCAGACGCGACGCCCCGGAAATATTCACCGCGAAAAAGTCCCGCGGATCCGGCGCGGTATAGTTCCACACCGGCGTTTCCGGACCGTACACACCGTTCGCGCCGATGCGGTAGTGTCCACTGCTATCCACCGGCGGAGCGATCTCCAGCACGGAAGAATATGACCCCATGGTCTGATCCCCGTTGCTGAATACGAGAATATTCCCCGCGCCGGGATATCCCTCCTCGATCCACCGCGCGTCGTGCTGCACGTAGAGCTGCCGCAGCGCGGGTGCGTCGGGATGATAGGCGCGCACATTCCCATAGCGATAGAGCAGATCACCACCCCGGCCGTAGCGTCCGCCGGTATGGCCGGCCGCCTCCTCGGTGGTAGTGCTGTGATCGATGATCCAGATCTCACTGAAGTTGCGCACGCTGATCAGGATCTGGTCCAGCGCGGCATTGTAATCGACGGCGTTGCTGTGCCACCAGTCCGGCTGGCGGGTGTCGGTAGCGGTGAGCTGCGCGTTGAGATTGATCAGTTCCGGATGCTCCTCCACCACGCCGTAATTCGCTTTCGTGGAGTCCACATCCTGCACGAGATGATCCCACAGATGCCATTCCCAGACGATGGTTCCACTGTCGGCACCTTCGGGACGCACCTCGATGATATGGTCGGGAAACAGCCCGTAGTCCGGTACGCGACTCGGATCCACGCCGGCCTCGAGAGCTTCGGCGCGGGATTTCCGCTCCCAGGCGATCATGAGCACGTTGCCGTTGGGCAGCACTTCGATGTCGTGATGCTGCTGCACGCGGTTGTTCGAATAGATGAATTCCCAGAGTACGTCGCCGTTCCAGTCGCGCGTGACGATGCGTCCGCCGCCGCCACCACCGCGGAAGCTCAGATTGTGCAGCATTTCGCAGCGGATCAGCCGACCGTCGGGCAGCAGATACGCAATCTGTCCGGGCGTGGTGTTCCCCGGCCAGGAGTGCACCAGTCGTCCCTCCATGTCGACGAGATATGTCGTCGTACTTCGCAGTGGAGCGAAGAGCGTGTATCCCTCATATGCCTGCGGCGAGTTGCGCATGAGTCCCATGGTGCGTTCCTGTGCGATGGAGGCAGACGTCAGTACGAGGAAAAAGACGAGAACCCGCATCGGACTCAGGGATCGCCTCAGGGGTTCAGTATCAGTATTCATGCAGGTCAGTGTGGATTGGTGGAAAGAGCTCTGGAGATAAGACAGACGAAAAGGAAAATGGTTGCATTGCCCCGCGCGTTCGTCCTGTCCCCGGAACGCAGCGTCCCCCTGGCATGCGTTTGCTGTTTTTCCACAGAAACGCTACGTTCCATACTATCCGACCTCAATGTACGCAGTGAGCAGACACCGTTCAACGTGTCCGGCTCGTTCGATTCGCATCCACGGTATTGATGGCACTCATATAGATCCCATCCCTCAACCTGGACAAGGAGCCACCCGCATGAAATCCCTGCTACCGTTTTTCCTGACGGCATGTTTTGCCGTGTGCCTGCTGTGCGGCACTGCATCCGCGCAGACAGCCGACGCCGCCCCCGACCTCCATGTCACCGCCGCGGACGCCGGTCCGCTTGGGAGCACAGCTGCTGCCGACCCCATGAACGTCGGACTTGCGAAAGGCGGTCCAACCGACATCATGGCACAGTGGTCCACAACGATCTCCCTGCCCTCCGAGAAATGCTATCACGGTGCCGCGGCGCTCAACGGCGCGATTTACATTTTCGGCGGACTCGACGTCACACGGCATTTCGACACCCAGTGCTACAGGTTTGATCTCGGGACGACCATGTGGAGCGGCATCGCCTCTCTGCCCGTGCAGCGCGGTCTTCCCGCGGTGCAGGCCGTGGGCGACAAAATATACATCATCGGCGGGTACAGCGCGGTCAATCCATTTACCGTACAGAAACCCGTCCTGGAATACGATCCTGCGACCGACACCTATGCCGAAAAAGCAGACATGCCGATGCCGGTGTTCGGTGCGGGATCATTCGTATACAACGGCCGTATCTGGGTGCTCGGCGGCGGCACGACGGCATTCGCAACATCGACCAACGCCGTGCAGATCTACGATCCCGCGCTCGACCAGTGGACCTTCTCGACCAGCCTGACGCCATATGCTTCCTGGGCAACCGGTGTCGCGTATGCCGCGAACACAGTGCTGTATGTCGGCGGCGTGCGCTACTCGGCGGGACGCGGCACGTACGGACCCTGGGCGTACACCGGGACGATTTCCGGTGACGACATCACATGGACGGAAATCGAGGATTATCCCGGCCGTTCCATCATGCGCCATTCCGCCGGCAGTGACGGATCAAAAGCGTACTTCTGTGCGGGATGGGACGGAGTCACCGGGGATGGCGGACCGCCCGCCGGTGGCACTTACGCCTATGATCCCGCTGCGGGGATATGGATTCTGAAGGATAAAAAACCGACACCGGTGTATTTCGGCAGTCCCATGGTGTTCGACGGTACGGACAAAATGTATGTCTTCGGCGGGCAGCTTCAGGGCGGTACCGTGACAGGCGCCGCCGAAGTATTCGACGTCACCGCGGCGGGCGGTCCGGTGGCGGTCTTCGGCGAGACCAGTCTCGACGTCTGGCTGAAAAACGGCAACAGCACGACCGCGGGCATATCGCTGCGCAACGACGGCAGCGTGCCGCTGAACTGGAGCGCGACAGCCGACGCGGGTTCCGCGGCATGGCTGACGCTCGCCGCCGCCGGCGGAGTCGTTCCCGTCGGTGAGATGCGGGATATTGAGCTTCAGCTTTCCTCGGCGGAAGGGAACGGCACGTTCACCGGCTCGGTGACCGTCACGACCGACGATCCGGACGCGTTATCCACAGAGATCCCCGTAACGCTGACCGTGCAGGACGAGGATGTGGACACCGACATGAACGTACTGCTTGAGGAAGGCACCGGCACCTGGTGCGGTTTCTGTCCCTACGGCGCCGACACGCTTAAAGCACTGATCGAGGAAAATCCCGGGCGCGTGTTCGGCATTTCCTACCATGGCGGTAGCAGCACCGAACCGATGAAAACGCCGTTCACCGATTTCTGGACTAATCTGGTGGACCTCCAGGGCTGGCCGCAGGGATCGATCAACCGCATCCAATTCGATGGTGAAACACGGCTGGCGATCAGCCGCCCCGCATGGCGCGGGCGCGTCGAGGAAGTGCTGGCAACCCGGCGGAGTCCGATCAGTATCAGCGTCACGGCAAAGAGTTACGACGAAGCCACGAAGCGGGTGGACATGACCATCGAGGTATTCTTCCACCGCGACGTCACCACACCACTGCGTCTGAACGTCGCGCAGCTGCAGAACCAGATGAATTACACCCAGTCGTACTATCCCCCGGGCGGCGGCAGCGAGAAACTCTTCCCGTATTACCATGACCATGTGCTGCGGCAGCTGCAGCCGAGCAACGGCGGGGAGGATCTCACACGGCATTCGACGATGACCTCGCAGAGCACTGCCAGCGTGGACATCGGGTTCACGTCGATGGATTCCACTATCGAGACCAGTGATTTCGTCATTTTCGTGCATGAATACGACGGCGAGAATTTCGGAGAGATCATCCAGGCCATCGAGCTGCCTCTCGTGGATTTCGTCACCGACGTCGTGCCGCTGCCCGCGGATGCACCGCTCGCGCTGCATCAGAACTACCCGAATCCGTTCAATCCCTCGACGATGGTCAGTTTCGATCTTCCCGCGCGTGCACAGGTGACGCTAATCGTAACCGATGCGCTGGGCCGCATCGTCACGACGCTCGCCGACGAGGTGCTGGATGCGGGACGCCACAGTCGTTCGTTCAGCGGCAGCACTTTGCCGTCGGGCACTTATTTCATGACGCTGCGCGCGGGCGACGTCGTTCGCACCCGCAGCATGACACTCATGCGCTGATTAAGCATTACACAGTAGGCAGGAAGCAGGAGGCATATTGCTTCCTGCTTACTGCCTCCTGCTTACTGCGGCATTTGCTTGATGTGCAGATCGCGCTGGGGATAGGGAAACTCGATGTCGGCGTCGTGGAAGCGCTCGGTGACGGCGTAATACAGCCGGCTCTTCAGCACGCCCGGACGGTCGGTGAAATCCCGCGTCCAGACGCGCAGGTTATACACGACGGCACTGTCGCCGAACTCCTTGATCAGCACATCCGGCTTCGGTTGCTTGAGCACGCCATCCTCGGCATGGGCGACGGCGAGCAGTTCCTCTCGTACGCGCGCGGAATCCACCTTGTATGAAACCGATACGGGAAAGTTGAAACGCACGTCGCGGTCGGAGTGGCTCCAGTTGATCACCGTGTTGGAGATGAACTCGGAGTTCGGCACGATGATGGAAATATTGTCGTTGGTGAGAATCTCGGTGGCGCGCATCGAAACATTGATCACATTGCCCGCGATCCCGCCAACTTCGATGCGGTCGCCGACCTTGATCGGCCGCTCGAGGAAGATGACGAGACCGCTGACCAGATTGTTGGTAATCGTCTGCAGACCGAAACCGATACCCACACCGAGAGCACCGAGCAGAATCGTGATACTGCTGAGGTTGATCCCCGCCGTCTGAAGGATGATGAGAAAGCCCACGGTGAGCACCATATAGCGGATGAACGATCCCATCGCAACGCGTGTGCCGAGGTCGATTTTGCTCTTTGCCATGACGCGGTAGACGAGCAGGCGATTGAGCTTGCCGGTCAGGTAAAACAGCAGAACACTGAGCACGACCAGATATGTGACTTTCCATATTGTCACGGTCGAGTCGCCGAGCGTGAAGAGCACGATATCAAAGAATCGCGTGATCTCATCGAATATCATCTGAATCTGTTCCATGCGTGCCTCGTCAGAACGGGAAGAATACGGGAATGAGCAGCACCGCGAGTATCCAGAACAGCAGGGTCAGCGGTGTGCCGACTTTGAGAAAATCCGCGAAGCGGTACTCGCCGACGCCGTAGATCATGGTGTTGGTCTGATATCCCACCGGCGTCATGAAACTGGCGGACGCAGCGAAGGTCACGGCGATGAGCATCGGGCGCGCACTCACGCCCACCGCCTCCGCCGCGGCGATGGCGATTGGCGCGATGAGAATGGCGGTGGCATTGTTGGACATCACACCGGTGAGCAGCGTAGTGACCAGATAGAGCGCCGCCAGCAGGGCGAGCGGACCGAGATCACCGATGACGTCGATCAACGCTCCTGACAGCAGTAGCGCGAGCCCGGTTTTCTCCATCGCGATGCCGAGCGAGATGATACCGCCGAGCAGGAAAATGACCTTCCACTCGATGGCGCGATAGACTTCTTCGAGGGAAATGCTGCGGGACAGCACGAGCAGCACGGCTCCGGCGACCGCCGCAGTGACGATGGGCAGGATATCGAACGTGGCGGCGAGGATGACACCTGCTGTGATCAGCAGTGCGGGGACAAGTCGTGAGCGGCGCGGCCTGGGCACCTCCACTTCGGATGCGACCACGAAATCGGAATCACGCAGGATGCGATCCATATTGCTGCGCGGCACCTCGAGCAGCAGCGCGTCTCCCGCACTGAGACGCGTGTCGCGGAAGCCACCGTGCAGCAGCTCGCCACGATGCCGCAGGGCAAGAGCCGTAGCCTCATAGGTATTGCGGAAGCGGGCGCCGCGTATCGTCCTGCCCGCGAGCGGGGCATTTGGCGCGATGATGACCTCCATCAGCGCCAGCTGGTCTGCATCGAAATCCTCGTCGCGCAGCGCCTTGTCGCCGCGCACCGCACAGCCGACGCTGTTCTTCAGCCGCTGGATCTGCCGTACGTCCACACGCAGACGCAGCACGTCACCCGCGGCCAGGCGCGTGTCAGCAACGTTTTCATGCAGGCGCTCCCCATCGCGAATCACCTCGAGCACGTCCACGTCAAGGTCGCGCACCAGCCGGGAATCCTCGACACGTTCACCGACCGACGGCGCATCGGGCAGCAGCACGACGTCGGTGAGATAATCCGCCATCGCATACCGCCGGGTGAGACTGCTTTCGACATCCCGCACGGGAATCAGCCGGGCGCCCACCGCAATCATATACAGCAGACCGGCGAGAAAAAACAGTGCTCCGAGCGCCGTGAATTCGAACATGCTGAACGGCGGATAGCCGTGGTCAGCGGCGATGGTGCTCACGAGAATGTTCGTCGACGTACCCACGAGCGTGCAGAGTCCGCCGAACATCGAGGCGAAGGAAATCGGCATGAGCAGGCGTGAGGGACTGATCGCCGTTTTCTGCGAAACACTGAGCAGAACGGGGATGAACACGGCAACGACAGGGGTGTTGTTGATGAAGGCCGACATCACTCCGATCAGCACCATCGAGGAGATCACCCCGGTCCAGTACCCCTTCCCGAAGACATGGGTGGACAACAGCGCCAGGAAACTGACCGCACCGGTGCTGCGCAGCGCGGCACTGATGACGAACATGGCGGCGACCGTGACCGTGGCGGGATTGCTGAACCCGGACAGTCCCTCGGCGGGTGTGAGAATGCCGGTCAGCAGAAGCACACCCATGATGATCAGCGCGGTCAGATCCGTGCCGATGCGCTCGCTCGCAAAGAGGACAAGCGCCAGCACGAGCAGGACAATGACAATGCCCATTTCGAGCGTCATATGGTGCTCAGGGATGCTGTCTCAGAAGTGTTGATCATAGACTCCAGTCGAATGTCGCTCCGGCATGTCTGATATGTCAGGCCGCCGGATCGTGCGGGATGAAAAAATCCATTACTATTGAAACGGTGAATATACCGCGGCACGTTCCCGGGAACATCAGGCCGATATCCTGCTCCTGCTCGTGCTCCTGCTCCCCAACGCGCATTCGATCACGATACATCGTATATTGTGCATGTCCACGCACTGTGTGAGTTGATTATGAGCATCAAAAGCAAGATTTTCGGACCCAAATCCAGGTACGACAAAACACTTCCGTTTACGTACGTGGCCCGCGTACCCGCCGTGGAGGGTGATGATGAACTGCAAAACGATTACTTCGCGGATACGATCTGCGGACTGATCGAGTATCTCGACGAGCAGAACGTCGATCCCGAAGACGCCAAACTGTTCGGACTGTACCAGGATCGTGAAATTCCCCTCGACGTGAAGTACTGCCTGGATGAACAGGGTCACTGGCTGAAGCGGCCAGGCATCTGTCACGCTCTCGAGGAGCATTACCGGGAAACGCTCGAATTCCAGTTCAAGGGACATGTCGAGGACGGTGACTGTTCATTCGACGACCGCGACACAACGGGCAGCGGGCCGTACTAGGCCTCGAGTCCAATCTGCTAGCGTGTATCCAGCAGTTCGTTCATGGCATCGAGTAGCGTCTGCTGTTCGACCGGCTTGAGCAGATAGGCGTCACAGCCCGCCTCCAGGCAGCGCGTCCTGTCGTGTGCGAATGCGTGCGCCGTGACCGCAATGATCGGAATATCCGCCAAGTGCTCCGTCGCGCGTATCTGCCGCGTCAGCTCCAGCCCGCTGACATCCCCGCTCAGCGAAATATCCATCAGAATCAGATTGACTTTCACGGTGTCGAGGATGTCCCACGCCTCGTTTCCCGATGCCGCGGAAATGACATTGGCCTGCCGGCGGAGCAGCATGGTCATGTATTCCACCGTCAGCAGTTCATCCTCGACGAGCAGAACGGTCGGCAGTTCCGAAGGACGATCACCGACGGATGACCGCTCGACAGTACCACGCGCGGGATCATGCGCGACAGCGGGAACTTCTTCCTCCGCACGGGGCGAAAATCGCACCGACACGGTCGTTCCCCTGCTTTTCTCACTGCTGATGTGCAGCGTGGCACCGATCAGTTCCACGTATCGCTTCACCAGGGAGAGACCGAGGCCGATTCCTTCGTAAGAACGTGAATATCCGCTCTCCTCCTGTGTGTAGGGCTCAAAAATCAAGGGCAGGTATTCCTCCGAGATGCCGATGCCCGTGTCGCGCACTTCGATGACCGTCGCCCCTTCGCCGTCGGCTGCGAGGCGCAGTGTCACGCTTCCCTCTTCGGTGTACTTGATGGCGTTGTCGATCAGGTTCTGTACCGTCTGAATCGTGCAGTACTCGTCGGCGGAGACTGTGACTTCCCCGCCGGTGTCATTGATAAACGACAGCGCGAGTGACTTCCGGCGCGCAGCGGCACGGTAATCCTCCAGGATGTCCGCCAGCAGGTGATCCAGCCGCAGCCGCTTCGGCTCAATGAGAATGTCACCGACCTGCAGACGGGAGATGCTCAGGATCATGTCCACCGTCCGCTGCAGCCGCTGTGCGCCGCGCTGCACGCTGTCGAAATACCCCTGCACCTCCTCGCTCGTTTCCTCGGAAAGGATTTCACCGATCAATCCCGTATACCCGAGAATGATGTTCAGCGGTGTACGCACCTCGTGCGAGATGTTCGCGATGAATGCATCCTTGAGCCGCTCGCTGCGCTCGGCGCGCTCCTTCTCCGCGATAATCGCGGATTCGGCGTACTTGCGCTCCGAGATATCGCGCGCGACACCCACGTAGGCGACCGGTTCGCCGCTGCCGTCGCGCACGACCGACGTCCAGAGTTCGACCGAGAATTCAGAGCCGTCCTTGCGCCGGTTGAGCACTTCGCCGTGCCAGCCGCCGTCGCGTGTAGAGGGAAAGATGCCCTGCGTCAGGTCGGCCGGGGCGTTCGGGGAGCGCAGCACGGAAACATGCTTGCCGAGGATTTCCTGTTCACTGTACCCGTACGTGTACGTAAAGGCATCGTTGACGAAAATGATGCGGTCTTCGCTGTCGGTGATGGACACGCAGTCACGCACGGATTTCAGCGTCCGCGCGAGCAGCAGATTCTGCTCCTCTGCGCGTTTGTGTTCGGTGACGTCGCGGATGACGGAGACACGCATCGTGCGCTCCCCGTCGACGATGTGTTTGACGCGTACTTCCACCGGAAACACCGATCCGTCCTTGCGCATGGCGAGGTGTTCATAGGGTAGCTCGTTTCCCGACCGAATCTGCTCTTCGACCATATCGCGCGAGGGCGGCGCGACGAATTCCATCGCGGAGCGCCCGATCAGTTCTTCCGGTTCGTAGCCCAGCATGTCGGCCAGCTGACGATTGACGTCGATGATGCGCGCCTGCTCGGAGAATCCGATACCTTCGAATGCCGCTTCGGTGAGCAGTGCGAAGCGCTGTTCACTGCGACGGATCAGTTCGTTGGACCGCAGGAGGTTATTGAAGTTGCGATGACCGATGAGCAGCACAAAGGCGAAAAAGCCGACATCATCGATGACGCCGAGCAGCGTGCCATGGATCTCAAGGAGAACGACATCGGTCAGCACACCCGAAGATCCGATCAGAAGGATCAGCATCATCCAGCGCGACATGGTGCGGTCGCCGTGCTTCATCTGGTAGAGCATTGCGCGGACGACAAACACGAGCAGCCCGAGCATGATGACGATGGACGCCAGATTCCCGATGCCGGTGCGGGCGTCAAACCACATCACTTCCTCCCCCCAGAGCAGACGCTGGCGGCTGATCCCCTCCATCGTGCCCCAGGTGAGACCGTAGGGGAGCACCCAGTTCAGCACGAGCAGAAGAAGCAGTCCCGACACGAGCGCAATCCGGAGACGCTTCGCTTCATAGCCCGTCAATCCCGACACCATGTACACAAAGGCAATGCCGCCGAGAATCATGAACGTATTGACCAGGCGTTCGTGCAGAAGCATGGAACCGAGCTGTTCCGCGAAGACGGTGAAGAGCCCGTGCGCGATCGCGGCACCGATCATCAGGGAGAAAAAGAAATACGGAAGGTTGATGCGCCGCTCGATCCCGCGTATGGAGAGTACCAGGCTGAACACCCCGCTCAGCAGGAACATCCCGTATATCACACCGGAAAGAAACGTATACCAGCTCATCGCATGTCAGACGAAGGGAAACGATGGATATTGCGCCATGTTACACATCCCACGAATGAACTACAAATGATGCGCGGGGTTCCTTTGACATTCTTCTCCTCCGTGCTGATATTCCGTCCATGACAATCCCTGTCCTCTGTATCCTGCTGACGATGCAACTTCCGCAAGACCGCGCCATCATTTCGGAGAATCCGTCCTTCACCTTCCCCGACGAAATCGCGGGATGGCGCATCGACGACCGCGGACGATGGACCCCGGAGACGCTCTACCGCTACATCAACGGCGGGGCCGAACTGTTTCTCTCACACGGCTTCGAGGCAGCGGCATCCCGGCGCTACGCGCGCGAAGACCAGCCGGAAATCACGGTGGACATCTTCCGGATGCAGCGTCCGCAGGACGCCTTCGCCGTGTATTCGCTGTCGCGGGAGCGGGAGGACGGCGGCTTCGGTCAGGGCGCGCAGGTGGGTGCGGGACTGCTGCTGTTCTGGAAGCACCGCTATTTCGTCTCCATCCTTGCCAGTCCGCAAACCCCCGAATCCCGCGAGGCGGTGCGGGAGATCGCGCGGCGCATCGATGCGGCCGTCCCTGAAACCGGTCCCCTGCCCGACGTTGTCAGCATGCTTCCCCCCGAGGGGCGGCGTTCCGGAAGCGTGCGCTTTTTCCGGCATCACGCCTGGCAGAATGTTTATGGATTCATCTCCACCGAGAACCTGCTGGGCATCGGTGACGACGTACCCGCCGCAGCGGCGCGATACGACCTCGACGGTGATGCGGCAACCCTTCTGCTGATTGCCTGCCCTGACCAGGCAAAAGCGAAAGCGGGATTCCGGGGATGGTGCGCCCATTACGGAGCGGAGGCACGTGGGGATGAAACGCACGGCGCATTCGCTTCCGTGCGTCGTGAAGACCGCTGGTATGCGGCGTGTCACCTCGAAAAATTCATCGTGCTCGTGCATGACGCACCGAGCGAGAGCGACGCGCAGGCGCTGGTCGAACGCGCCGTGGCGGCAATCGAATAGAACGGCAAACGGCAACAGCAGGAGGAACACGAAATGAGTCCGCGCACAGTCAACCGAAGGGATTTTCTCATCACCGGCGGAACCGCCGCGGCAGCCGCCGCCCTGGCACTGCGTTCCCCTGCCTTCGCGCGGAAACTGCAGCGGAAGAAATCCCGCGTCGTACTGGTTCGTCACGCGGAGGCGACCGACCGCCTCAACCGCACGGACGGCGAGGTGCTCGCAGGCATGTTGGATGAGGCGATGGCTGCGCTGTTCAATGCGCAGGATGCCGCGACGGCGTGGAGCGGCATCATCCGTCCCGACGATGCCGTCGGTATCAAGACGAATGTCTGGAGCTACCTGCGCACGCCGACAGAACTCGAAGACATTGTGCGCGCGCGGCTGCGCGGCGCCGGTGTCGATGACAAACGCATAAGCGTGGATGACCGCGGCGTTCACGACAACGCGGCGTTCCGCAGCGCCACGGCGCTGATCAACATGCGGCCGATGCGCACGCATCACTGGTCGGGACTCGGCACGCTGATCAAGAATTACATCATGTTCATCGACCGCCCGTCGGACTGGCACGGCGACTCTTGCGCCGACCTCGCCGCGATCTGGAAGCAGCAGCGGCTGGCCGAGCGCACGCGGCTCAACGTCCTCGTCATGCTCACCCCGCTGTTCCACGGCAGCGGCGCGCATCATTTCAATCCCGAATACGTCTGGCGCTACAACGGACTTATCCTCGGAACCGACCCGGTAGCTGTCGACGCCGTCGGCGCGCGCATCATCGAGGCGAAGCGCCGTGCCTTTTTCGGCGAGGAGCGTCCCATCAATCCCCCGCCCAAACACATCGACCTCGCCCAGACGCGGCACGGCCTCGGCGTGGCCGATCCCGCGCGCATTGACCTCGTGACGCTCGGTTGGAAGAAGGATATGCTGATCGAAAAACTGTAGCACACGGAACTTTGGAATGCTACAGTTATTTTACGCTTGGTTTTGTGACGTGCGATACATTCAGACATCATTGCCGTGCTTCAACTCGAGACGACAAAAAGCTGGATCATCCTGATCGCGGGCGCCCTGCTGCTGCTGGCGCTGTTCGTAATGGATTTCCTGAACTTCACTGTGGATGACGTGTTCATCACGCTCCGTTACGCGCACAACAATGCGGCGGGACTCGGGCCGGTGTATAATCCCGGCGAGTTTGTCGAAGGGTATTCCAACTGGCTGTGGATGCAGCTGCTCAGCGGTTTCGCGCTGCTGAAACAGACCGGCGTGCTGTCCGCGCTCGATCTGATGTGGACGGCGAAATTCGCGAGCCTGTTTTTCGGCCTCGCCTCCCTCGCCGCCGTGTTCGCGCTGACGCGGGAGCTTCTGCCGTCGATGCAGCACGCACGCTGGCCGGCCGCCTTCGCGATGCTACTCACGGCAGGAAATGCCTTTTTCGCGGCGTGGTCGATCGGCGGGATGGAAACCATCCTCAATGCATTTCTCTTTACCGTGGCCGGGCTTGCCGCCCTGCGTATGGCACGCACGAAACGCGGCGAGCTTTCATTCACGCTCTACGCCGTGCTGCTCGGCGCATCCTTTGCCGCTGCGTCGCTCACGCGTCCCGAACCGGTGCTGCACGCCGCCGCGGGCATCGCAATGCTGTGGCTGCTGCTCCCACGCGAACGGCGCATGCGCGGTGTGCTGTTCTCCGGCACCACGTTCGCCGTCCTCTATGCCGCCTTCCTCGCATGGCGCGTCGTCACGTACGGTGATATCCTTCCGAACACGTTTTACGCAAAAACGGGCGGCGGACTGTTCGTCTATGTGTACGGCGTCAAATACACCGCAGCCGCCATCGGCGCTGCCGGAGGCGCGGCGCTGATCGTCCTGCCCGCGGCCTTCCTCCGGAGCGTGGCCGAACGCCGGCGCGTCTGGTATCTCGCAGTGCTCATCGGCTGTTCGGTGTTTTTCAGCGTGTACAGCGGCGGCGACTGGATGCCCGGCTATCGCTTCCTCGTGCCCGTCATTCCGCTGTTCGCCGCACTCGGGGGCGCCGGAGCCGCGACACTGCTGTCGTCGCTGGCGAAGCATGCCGAGGGACGCCTGCTGCGAACGTGGACCACCGCCGTGGCGCTGCTGCTTGTCGTTCTCGCCGCCGGGATGATGCAGCGTGATCTGATCCGTGGACAGATCCCATACATGAAAACCGGGATGAAGGATGTCAGCGGACATGCGCTGCCGTACAAGTCCGCCGTGGCGGGATGGCTGCAGCGCAGCGTGCCGCCGGATGCCGCAATCGCCACCGGCGAGGCGGGCATCATCGGGTATGCGAATCCGCGACTGCGCGTGATCGACTGCAACGGACTGATCGACGCGCATCTGGCGCGCCGCTCGCGGCAGGGACTGCCGTTCGACACGGATTACGTGCTCGACCAGGAGCCCGCCGCCGTGGTGCTGCTGCGCGCGGAGATCGACGAATTCCTCCGGGCCGCCGGCAGCAACGACTACGAAACGGCACTCCGCAGCTCCCTGCGCTTTCAGCGCAGCTATCGCCTCGCCACGCAGATCGGGGACCTGGATGTATATGTGCGTGAGGATCGGAAGAAGCTATAGGTTCGGGAAGATCGGGAGGTTTCGCGGGGTGAAACCGACCTCACGTATCAAGCCACTCCCTGAATTCCGGTGTGCGCTCGACGCTGACGAGGGCTTCGATGCCCTTCGGCTCGGGCGGATCAAGCTCGATGCGGATGCGTGAGCGCGACCAGGCGTGCATCGCGCGGATGGCGCGCATGCTGACGATCATCTTCCGGTTGATGCGGAAAAAGTGGGCGGGATCGAGCTCCTCCTGCAGCGCGTCGAGCGTGAAATCCAGCGTGTGGGTGTGCCGGTCGAAGGTCGTGCAGAAGACGTTTTTATCCATCGCGTAACAGTAGGCGATGTCGTCGACGGCGAGCTGCTGCAGGCGCTGTCCCACCTGAATGAGAAAGTGCCGGCGATAACTGCGCGTCTCGGGTTGCAGCGTGCGGAGCAGTGCCTCCACCTGCGCGCTGCGCAGTCCCTGCAGTGATCGGAATTTCTCCAGCGCGCGTCGAAGCTCCTCCTTCCGCACCGGCTTGAGCAGATAGGCAATGCTGTTGACGGTGAAAGCCTCGATGGCGTATTCGTCGTAGGCGGTGGTGAAAATCACGGGCGTCTGCACATTCACCTGCCGGAAAATCTCGAAGCTTGAGCCGTCGGACAGGCGGATATCCACCAGCAGCAGATCCGCGCTGTGGTCGCGCAGCCAGGCGACGGAATCCTTCACGGAGGTCAGCACGGCGTCGACGGTGACAGACGGATCGACATCCCCCAGTATTTTTTGCAGCCGCTCGGCGGCGGGCTTCTCGTCTTCGATGATTACGACATGCATGGGCGCTCATTCTACCAGTGGGAGTGACACGATGAATTCCTCGCCGGTGACGGTGATGCGCGGTTCACGGTCGGAGACGAGGGCATAGCGTTTGCGCAGGTTCTCGAGTCCCACGCCCGAACGGCGCTCCAGCGTGCGCCGCGCCTGCAGGCGGTTGCGTACCACGAGGGCGCCATCTTCCGCGGCAATCGTGATATGCAGGGGCTCCTCAGCGGTGGCGGCGTTGTGCTTGAGAGCGTTTTCGAGGAGGGTCTGCACCGCAAGGGGCGGAATCATGCGCTGCAGCAGTGCGCCGTCGACGCGGGTGTCCACGCGCACGCCGTCACCGAAGCGCGTACGCTGCAGGGCAAGGTAATCGCGCGCGAAGCGGAGCTCCTCTTCAAGGCTGACAAGGGGACGGTCGATAACCTCCAGTGTGTAACGGTACACCGCGGAGAATTCGTCGACGAAATCCTGCGCGCGTTCGTCGTCGCGTCCGATCAGTGACGACAGGGTGTTGAGGCTGTTGAAGAGGAAGTGCGGGTTGAGCTGCTGCTTGAGTGTTTCGAAACGCATCTGCAGATTCTCCCGCGCGAGGCGCTCGGCCTCGAGCTGCGCCTCCTGTCCGCGGCGGTACCAGAGCAGGGCCTCGAGCGCGGCGGCGAGCACAAGATTGATCACGGCCGTGATCAGCGCGTTGTTGACGACGTTGGACAGGAGACCGTCCTCATAGGGCGCGATCAGATGCACCACGACAGTGACCAGTGCACCGAAAAACATGCCGATCACCGCGACTGCCAGCAGTTCGATGCTGCTGCGCGGCAGCGGACGCTCGCGCCAGGCGAAGCGCCGCTCGAGGCGTTCGATCGTCCCGGCATCGACAAAGAACAGCGCGGCACCGAACAGCGCGGTAAACGTGGTGCCGAAGGCGAGGCGGACGAGGAACTCCAGCGGACCGCTGATATTGATGAATCCCGTCGCATGATTGTAGGTAATGATCAGCAGCTGGATCAGCGTCGCCGCGATGGGAATGGATATGAGAATGCTGCGCGTCGGTTTCATGATACTCCTCCAAATGTAGGGATTCCGAAGACAAGAAACGCCGCCCGGGGGAACGAGCGGCGCTTGGGGAGATGGACGTGACTGCTCTCACGGCTGTGTCCGGTGGCGAGCTCGACGGAACCTTCCCTCCCGGGAGACGTCCCGAAGCAGGCCTTCCACCGCGCCTGCGCGCCTCAGAAAACGCCGTAGGTCAGAGTGAGGCCGCCGCTGAATTTCCGGAAGACGTCTTCGTCGGTGCCGATCAGCTGCACGGGGGAGGTGTTGCGGTAGCTGCCCGAGACTCCCAGCCAGACGCGGTCGCTGACCTGTACCTGCATGCCCACGGTCGGCTCGAAGAAGGCGAAGGTGGTGCGGTCGATGGTCTCTTCGGTCCAGGTTTTCTCATCGCGGTATTCCTTGTCATAGATGTAGCGCACTTCGCCCTGTCCCGACGCCACCGACAGCGAGAGGATGAAATGATCCGACAGCGAAAACATGCGCTCGACGAAGATGCCGCCGTAGGCCATCTCGATGCGGTAGCTGCCGTCGTCAACGAGTTCGTGCAGGGATTTGTCATACCAGAGTCCGGCCCCGACGAGTCCAATCGACCAGCGCCGGTCGACGGTAAACGCGCCGCGCAGCTCAAGCAGTCCGGCATGCTCGCCGAAGATGGTCGTGTATTTCGTGGCCACTCCGGCGTACACGCCGACTTCGGTGTCACCGACCGTGAACGCCGCGACGTTGCGGCCACGCGCGCTGGATTTGTCATTCGTTCCCGTTGAACTCTGAGCGTTTGCTGTAGTGATGGAGAGAAGGATTGCGATGCTGAGTGTGATGATGCGTTTCATGATGTGCTCCGTGTTGCGTGTGAAACATTGCCTCTTCGGCGTTCAACTGTCCGCAAGATGGGGCACGCGTGAAGCGGTTGAAATTTTTTCCCGATGAACGCGCATACGAAGGGGATGAACGTGTATCGCGCCGGGATGAACGGAAGCGTGAGGATCGGGAGGAACCGGGAGGAACGGGAGGAGCGGGGAGGAACGTCGGGATCGGGAGGATGTCCGGGTAGGGCCGAGCCAACGGCTCGGCCATCCCTCCACGGCCCGGCACAGATTCACGGCCGTGCGTAGATGCCCTTGAGCGCGGCGAGGTAAACGTGCTCTCCGGTGGGACGCAGGATGCGCGAGAATTTAAATGCGGCGACTGATTCCGCCGGTATTTCATCGATGACACGGCCGTCTTTCCAGTACAGCGGCACGCCGCCGTGGTCGGTACCCCATGACAGCTTCTGCGGATGTACATTGCTGAACAGGTACACCGTGACGGTCTGATTCACGTTCTTGCCGAGAAAGGTGAAGCTGATCGGCTTGGCGGCATCGTATCCGCGCGAGCCGTCCGCGGGCAGTTCCACCGAAAAAATGTCGCGGTCCCGCCAGTCGATGGTGACGGCGTTCCCGATCACGGTGACCAGCCGCGACCCGTGGATCACCGGCGTGTTGATCGTCGTGCCGCTCTCGCGGATATCCACCAGCTCGGTGTCGCCATACGCCTTCTTGAACAGATAGCGGTTCCAGCGCATCTCCAGCAGCTGTCCATATCCGTTGTCCTTTGGGATCATGCCGTGGATCAGCCGGTGCTTCTGTCCCGCCGTGCCCCGGCTGTCGAGATTCCACTCCATGTACCAGCGGTCGCGCTCGTCGCGGTAATTGCTCTCGAGGCTGAAATACAGACTCTGCAGCTCCGGATCGTATTTCGGCGCGAAGATCGGATTGACTCCCCAGAACAGCACGTTGTTGTCGTTGCGGTCGATGGTGTCTTTGCGCACCAGCATGCTGAAGTTCGTGTCGTCGTAGGTCACATCCACGAACGTATGATCGCGTGCGGTCCGCTTCTCGATGCGGGATGCGCCGCAGCCGCCGAGCAGCAGCAGAATGAAAAGCGTCGTCAGAAATACGGGGATACGGGGATGCGGGATTCGGCAAAGGGGCTGGGACATGGAGGATGGCTCGTGTGTGAATACGCGGATGAGGAAAACTACATCCGTGCGCGGGGAATCACAACGCGTGAGGATCCCGACGTTTCGAAGCTGACGGAGGGAAATGGATGTCAAGCTGTCCGTCGACCTATCTCGCCCTGCGCCTCGCACGGGGATTCGTCGATGTCCCGGTGGGGTGGCGGTTGTTTCCGAGCATACGGTATTTTATGTTGGATATACCGTTTCCGGCGTTTCTGTTCGCTGATTTCCTCTCACCTTTCCCGGAGTATCCCCATGTCATCATGCTCCCGTATCGCATGCGTCGGCATCGCGCTCCTGGCGTGTGCCATCACGACCCTTGCCCAGCCCAACACCGGCCGCTTTGCGGAGTCATTCGATAACGGGGGCGTAACAAGCGTCATCAACTACTACGTGCCCGAGGATTACGATTCGACGCAGACGTATCCGCTGTTCTACTCCTGGCATGGCGCCGGCATGGCCGGCTCATCGATGCGCGACGTGATGTATGCGACGATCGCCCAGCGTATCAAGGCCATTGTCGTCGCGCCTGATGCAAACAACCTGTCGACGAATCAGCAGCTGAATAATCTGATCAATGCGTCTTACGGACGCGTCATGGATCTTTACAGCATCGACACGACGAAACGCATCGTCACCGGCTTTTCCTGGGGCGGACAGATGTCATATCAGCTCGGTCTGCAGAATCCCCTGCTCTTCGACGGCATTATCGGCTTTGCGCCGGCGATCGGGATGGGGCAGATGACACAGGGCATGTGGGACAACATCACGCGCATCCGCATGGCCACGATTCTCGGTGACCAGGATTTCAATTACGCGGCCGTGGATCAGCTGATGAAGGAGATTCCCAATCGCGGCGGTTCACTGCTGTACATCGTCAAGCCGGGCGTCGAGCATGTGGACAATATGTATTTCAATTCCCAGGAATTCCGCGACGACTATGAGAGGTGCTACAACTACGTGCTCGGCATCGCGACCTCGACGGATGTGCTCGCGCCGCTGGTGCACGGGATCAGCATTGCGCCGCAGCCCGCGCGGGATTTCGTGACCGTGACGGTGGAGGCCGCAACGGGTGCACACGTGAGCATCGAGCTGGCAGATATGCAGGGACGCATCGTGGCGCGTTCGCATGCCGACGCAGCCAGCGGCACGTACCGCGCATTGATCCCCACGAATAATCTTGCTCCCGGACTGTACATAGCCCGCATCCACACCGGCGTGGCAATCGAATTGCGAAAAGTGATGATCGTGCGGTAACGTCGGCCGTTCATGCATGAATTGCCATTGGGAGATATCCGGCCTACCTTGTCCCGTATCCCCCAATTGGATATAAGGAGGCCGCATGTGGAAGAGAATGTCTGACTGGTTCGCCGGCACGGGATCCTGGCGCGAGACCGCATGGCTGGCGGCGGGCGGTGCGGCCTGCATCGTACTGTCCCAGCTGATATGGACGCAGGATGCCAACCGTCCGGGGCTGGCACTGCTGTTTGCCGGTGGGGTGGTGTTCGCGCTCATGATCGCGCGGCGCTGGAAATCGCGCCGGAAATATTACATCCTCGGGATCGGCAGCCTCGCAGGATTTATCGTGTTCGTTCTCCTGCACAATCTCTTCTACGCCCTTGCCGAGTCGAGCGGCGATGCGCTGCTCACGGGTTTCCTCAACGTCCTTTCCGTTTCATCTTTCATCCTGGCCGTCGTAGGCTCACCTGTCTTTCTCGTGGTCAGCATGGTGGGCCTGCTGTTTACCGCCGGGCGCCGCGACCGCGAGACACCACCGCAGGCGCGCATCCCCCTCGAAGAGAACGGGGACGACCCCTCCTCTCCGCAGTAGAACTGTCGTGTTTTCCCGTTATTCAGCCGAACACCGGTTTCATTGGAACCCGAAAACTGGGGGGGGAGAGATTCCCCTGTTTCGGCGATATCCCCTGGCGCGGGGGCCATCATCACCAGCCGGCGCTGCGCGCGTCGCGCTTAATCTGTGTGAACGTGCGGGAATCCCGGTCGCTGATCGCCGTGGCGATACACATCCCGTCGACGATCGCGCGTTCGACATCCGGCTGAAAGCGCGTCTCCGTCCTGCGTCCGGGCCGATACTCCATCATGAGTGTGATGGCCGCCTGATGGTGGGCTTCCTCCTGTGTGCATTCCCGCTGTTTCTGCAGCGCTGCCGCCCGCGCTGTGCACTCCGCACATTCCGCTTCAAGACGACGGACGTCCATCGCCGACGCGCGCAGCTCACTGACCGTGACACAGGGCATCCGCTGCATCGTCCGGTACTTCTGTCTTGCGGACTCCAGCTCCTCACAGGGCGCGGCGGAGCGCCAGGCGCCGGTCGTGACCACCCGCGGTGCGCAGGCTGACATCGACATGCAAATGAGAAATGATGAGCGGATGAATGTGCGTGTCATGATATGATCTCCGTCATTGTGCGATCTTCAAACTGACGGAAATGTATCCCGAAACAGCAGGGCAACTGTCACGGGAATGTCACAATTCAATCATATCCGTACACGCGCCGCTGGAGTACATCACACACGATGCATTTCGAGCGTTTTCTTCCGTCTCATTTCAGAATGACCATCCGGCGCACGAGCGTTCCACCAGAGGATGCAAGCGCGCAATGATAGATGCCCGGCCGCAGATGAACTGCCGGCACGTAGAGCTCGTGCCAGCCGGATGTCACGTGCCGCATGGATTTTCTCCAGACCTCGTGTCCGAGAATGTCGTGAACGATCAGCTCCGCGGCGCCGGGCCGCGGGATGAAATACCGGACCGTCGTCCCATCTCGGAACGGATTGGGATACATCCGCAACTGCGGAACGGACACCTCGTCTCCGCCTCGCAGTGGATGCACACCAACGACAGTCCCGGTGATGAAGTCATATACCTCCGACCAGTCGCTGTATCCGGAGGAATTGCCGGCCGCGACACGCCAGTAATATTGTGTTTCGGCATGCAGCTGCTGAACCATGCACACCGTTTGCAGGAGTCCACTGGTATCGCAGAACAGCTGCTTCAGCTGATCATCCGTGCCGACCTGCAGCCTGTACATATCGCTGCGCGGCACTGCTTCCCAGCTAAATGAACAGCATCGCAGCACATTCGTTGCATGATTCTCCGGTGATCGGGGCTGCGGCACGTCCGGAACAGTCAGCTTCGTGGTGAAGGTCCATGGTTCCGAGTACCGTGAACATCCGTCGTCGTTGACGGCACGGACGCGCCAGAAATACTGCGTCGTATCGTGCAGACCGGTGACAGGAAGCGAGGGATCCGGGATTCCCTGCTGATGGAGGACGATAGAACTGAACTCTCCATCAAGCGCGAGATCAACGTCATAACTTTCGGCTGCACTGACCGCATTCCAGCTCAATGTCACATCCACCGAAACCCCGCTGCTCAAATCGGGAGGTGTGAGGAGGACTGGCGCAGAAAGCGCCGGGCATGTGGTAAAGGACCAGACCTCGCTCCACGGCGAAGAGGCGCCGGCAACAATCCCACGCACCCGCCAGTAGTACTGCGTAAGCCCCTTCAGGTTCGACACACCGAGAGGCGGTTCCTGGATTTCCGTGTGCTCATAGGCGATCACGTCGAACTGTTCGTCCTCCGCCACCTGGACGTGATAGAATTCGAGCGCTTCCTGCTTCTGCCATTCCAGCGTCGGAGCGAGTGATATCTCCTCCGCTGTGTTCGCAGGTGCAAGCAGTTCCGGTGCGGACAGCAGCGGCATGGTTGTGAACGTCCAGGTTGAGGTCCACGAACTGTATCCCATGCTGTTATGGGCGCGGACTCTCCAGTAATACGTGACACCGCGTTCGAGGTTGGTCAGGGTGAAAGAGGTATCCGTCAGCTGCGTCTTCTCAGCAAATGTCACATAGATATTAAACTCCTTGTAATACACTCGAAGGTGGTACGAAGAGGCTCCGTCCACCGGAAGCCAGGTCACTGAAACCTCTGTCGGTTCTCCGACCGCGCCGTCGATCGGTGTCGAGAGTTCCGGCGCAACCGGTTTTCCCGGAACCGTGCGGAAGGTCCGGATCGCAGACCACTCTCCCGGTCCGCCGCCGTTTTCGGCCCGGACACGCCAGAAATAATCCGTATTCACCGTGAGATAATACGCCCTGCACGATGTGCCCAGAATATTCGTTCGCTGGTACGTGATATCACTGAAATCCATCAGCTTCGACACCTGGATCTCGTAAGACCACGCGCGCTCATTTCCTTCCCACTCGAAAGTGGCGGGGATGGTGATATCGTCGGCACCTTCCTCCGGAAGCAGTGGAATCGGCGCTTCCGGGGGAGCGATGTACGACGAGGGTTTGATACGCACGAAAACGATCCCGCCGTCGCCGACGATCCAGCATTGTCCGTCAGGGTTCACCTCTACATCCCGCATCCCGCTGCGCGACGGAAGACCTTCCTCATTCCAGGTTATCCCCGCATCGGTTGAATACCGCAGCACCCCGCCTTCCCCTACCACGGTGATGATTCCCTCGCCTCCGGAAGCTATCGAGGATGCGGTGTTCATGCCGGTCGCGACACCCTGCCCCCATGTCATTCCGCCGTCGCCGGAAACGGATACGATGCCTCCGACGCCGAGCGCCCAGAATTGCTGACTCGAAGACGCCGCGGTACGGAGGACGGATCTCCCGAATACTTCATGCATCGGAGACACGCTCCATGTTGTCCCGTCGTCGGTTGAACACACTGCACGGGCCGTGCCGGCAGGCAGGGTGGTGCCGAAACACAGGATCGATCCGTATCGGGAGAGATTATCCCACCCGCCGTGTTCGCCTGATGCCGCCTGCGGGAGGGATGGCGCGTCGACCGGGAGCCAGGTTGTTCCGCCATCGGACGTTCGCCATACCCGGAATGCCGCGTCCACCGGATCACCGTAGGCGACTGCGTTATCCGCATCACGACAGGAAACCGCGCGCAGCATCCCGCCGGCAGGATCCACACTGAGCTGCTTTGTCCAGGATTGACCGGCGTCCGTCGTGCGCCAGAGGGCGGATACGGATGCTGTTTCAGTCAACCCGAGAACCCAGGCACACGATGCATCCACCACGGAGACACTGTGCAGCGCCGTCGCTCCGGAGGGCGAAGATACCGGACTCCACGTCCACCCCGCATCCGTCGAAAGAATAACACTGCCGGCATCCCCGCAGGCCCAGACGGCAGACTCACACGCGTCAACCGCATGAAGATCATAATTCACGCCGGTGGATGCGACCATCCATGCAATCGGGAGGAGTCCGGTCAGAGCGGCATGATATGTGTCAAACTCCCGTGATCCCGGTGTCAGATCATGCAGGTAAAACCATCCATCGTACGAACCTCCCCAGCCCCAGTTGCAATGATAATATCCTTCAGCGTTGTATGCGTCTATGATGAACATGTGTCCGGCACCCAGCGAGGAGCTGTGACCTGAATAGACGATCGGCCGGCCGCCGTCGAGTTCATGGCGGAGGATATCGTGCCACTTCCCATCCTCAAAATCGCTTCGTTTGATATAGGTGGCGGAGGAATGAAAACGAAAATGATTCACGAACGCGTCGCGCAGATCCGGCATGGAGGATGACGATCCGTATGGCCCATAGTCCATCTCGACGGCGACACCACAGTGATACAGAAGCGTCGCGACTTCGTCGATGTGTCCTTCCGGACTCGAGCTGTAAATCTTCGACGGCATGTCCTGCCATGCATACCAGCGGTCTTCGAACGTCGCCGACAGTGAACCGTAGTCGGGATGATGATACGCATGCGCACCGTTTCCGCGACCCGGTGCACGATAATAGCGCAGCACCTGGGCGAGCGCCACAGCCCCGCAACCCGTGTAACAGTGTCCGCTCGGCCCAGCTGGATCTTCAGGACAGTATTTGTTGTACGGCCACGATTGATTCCATCGCGTCTGCAGCAGAGGCGACGACATATCGTCCATGATACCCGGCGGATGGACGCCGCTGCGCAGCTGCTCCCAGAGCAGCGCGGCATGCGGTACAGCGGTGCTGTGGCGTCCGGCGCTGCGGATAATGTCGGATCCGATCGCATCGAGTATCGCGCCGAGCTGCGGCGGCATTACTTCCGATACGGTGCCGCTTCGCGCGAACATCACGACCGGATGCGCAATATCGTCTCCCGCCACAACGACGAATCCGTCAGGCATGAAGGAAACGACATACCCGACCGTAACACCGTCGACACGATGCGGGAGGATGGTACGGATGTCCGCATCCCGGAATTCGGTCCAGCCCTGCCGGAGCATCCACGACCGGGCGACCGCTTCAGCGTCATCGCGCGTCACCTCTTCCGCACACAGCAAACCGGGAATCACAATCAGGAGGGCGCAGACAATACACAGTGCTTTCATCGTTCATTCCTCCAATCAGTTTTACCATGAGGATCGACCGTCCCGTCACGCTGTGGAAGACACAGCGGGACGCACGTTCGTTCATCCTTCCCTCCCCGTCCATGCACGGCGCATGGCGGAGACACGGTCAGAAATCATCGCACAGACGCATACCACCATACGGCTGCCGGCATGCGGACTTTTTTTCGGATCATATTGTCGGTTATGCTGAAGAAAATACTATGCGCTCTCGAAAGAAGCAATACGCGGGCAACGACCACGCACATGATCTGGATATCATTGTCTTGCATGGAAAGTTTCCCTAGCTTTCCGTTGATTCGCCATCACGATATGCCGTCGCTACGCAGGAACATCAATCACGGGAATTCCGCCATGAGAACCGTCCTTCTGCTCATCCTCCTGATCACATCCGCCGCCAGCCTGTACGCGCAGGGAACAGACCGCCAGCACGCGCGGGGAGCAGACAGCGTGCGCACCTGGGAACTCGGCGCCGTGGAGATTTCGGCGAGCCGCATCGCGTTCGGCCGTCTCGATGTGCCGATGCGCAAGGAAGCGCTGGAGTCCGTGCTCGCGCGGCAGGGATTCACGCTCGTACGGCGCGGTGTGGCCTTCGCGCAGGATATCGCGGTGGACGGCTTCCGGCGCGGGGACATCGTCGTGGCGGTGGACGGCGAGCGCTATCACAGCGCCTGTCCCAACCGCATGGATTCTCCCCTGACGCGTGTCAATCCCCTTGACCTCGCTACCGTCGTACTCGACAAATCCGCGCTCGCGCCGGTCACCGGCCTGGCGGGCAGTGTGCATTTCCGGCGGCGGCCGCCCTCCGATGAGTGGCACGCGCACGCTTCCCTCGCGGGCAGCGCGGATGCAGCGCGCAGCGTTGACGCCGCGGTGATGGCCGAGGGACGCCGGCAAGCGTTCTCCCTGCGCTATGCCAGCGGCGATCCCTACACCGACGGCAGCGGACGCGATTTCACCGACCTCTATGGATACACCTCGCTGCATGCGCACACGCTCGCGGAAGTGTCCGCGCGCGGGGAGTCCGGCGACTGGCAGTATGGTGGCGGGTTTTCGTATACGGAGAATGTGCTTTTTCCCTACCTGCTCATGGACGAACGCTTCAACCGCGTGTGGAACGGGCACCTGCAGTGGAAGGATATGCGCCTGTACGCGACCTGGACCGACCACCTGATGACCAATGAATTCCGCCGGGGAATGGTATCCATGCGCACCGCTGCGCGGAATCTCACCGTGGGCGTCACCGGCGACCGCTTCGAAGTGTGGATGCGGCGCTGGGATGCCGACAACCGCTTTGATTCGCGCGTCGATTCCATCGCGAATGCAGTGATGGGAAAATCCCGGAATACCGGATGGACACTGACAAACGCGGCTGCGGCAGACCGTCAGCCGCTGCTCGAAAATCACATGCTGCCTGAGGCGCAGCAGTATTACGCGGCGGGGATGCATCGCGTGCATGCAGGGAGCATATCCCTTTCACTGCGGGCGGGACTGACGCATCAGCGCATGGGGGATGAATCGCGTCTGGCAGTGCACCGCGAAGTGCATCCCGAGGCGAAAAACGGCCGCTGGTTCATCATCGGTGCCGCGCAGGCGGAATGGCGGCGGCGTACGGGACCGCGCGGCGGCTACGGTGTGCAGCTGGAAGCGGCGACCGAGGCTCCGCAGACCGAGGAGCTGTACATCGCCGTGCGCAAGCCAGGCGGCAAACCGACCTGGAGCGGGAATCCCACCCTCTCCCAGCCGATGCGCGGAACCCTGCGCCTGAGCGCACGACGACACGGACTGCAGGCCGAGCTGTTCGGCAGCGGCGTATTCGGATACGTGCTGCCGGTAAAGCGTAGCGGCAGCGCGGGAATGTATCAGACCTTTGACAACGTCGATGCGTGGATCGCCGGTGCTACACTGCGGTATGAGCGCAGGCTGCTGACGGCCGACCTCGCCTGGACCTGGGGACAGCACATGGATGGCGGCACGCCGCTGTCGGAGATTCCTCCTTTGCGCGGGTCGATCTCCCTTCACACGCCCGCATGGCATCGCCTCTCCCTGCATGCCGGCACAGTCGCACAGGCAGACCAGCATCGCATCGATCCTTCCCTTGGCGAGTCCGCCACTCCCGGCTGGCTGCGCTTCGACCTCGGCCTGCGCTGGACCGGCAGCACGCTGCGTGCGGATCTCACCATCGAAAACCTCTTCGACCGCAACTACCGGCAGCATCTCTCCTACCTGCGCAGTCCGTTTTCATCGGGGATTCAAGTCTGGGAGCCGGGCCGCATCATCCGGCTGCAGCTGCATGCGGGAATCTGATGACATCCTGCATTACACCTTCCTCCCCTATATCCCGCCATGCGGGCAACAGGCTGAATCGGACCGACCGGCGGTGAATGATATCGCGCCTTACTGCCGAATCAGTCTTCTGGTCCAGATTCTGCTTCCATGTCGGATTCTGATGATATACACACCCGGCTGTACGTACTGCAGGTCGATGTTCCTCAGATGGCGCCGCGCAGGATGCATTTCCTTAATCGCATATACCTGCTGTCCGAGCAGGTTCGTTACGACAACAGAAAGCGACGCCGGGACCGGGGATGTCAGATCGAGGGTCACGCTTCCGTGGTTCGGTTCGGGATAGACTGCGCATGCCGCCGGTGCGGGGAAACGTCCTGACGATGTCGCGGTATAATCGTAGGCCTCCGACCATGCGGCGCAGCCATGGTCGCCGATGATGCGCACGGTGTATCGACCGCTTGCGGGCGGCTGCAGTGTGCGCGATGTCGCACCCGGTATCGCCGTACCGTCCCGATACCACTGGTAGGCGGCAGCAGGGCTGCACTCCAGCCCCTCGGCCGTCCGGGTAATCCGCGGTGGAGCCGGGGCGGGCCATACGGTAATGGTGACCGGCTCCGCGCTGCCGTCGCATCCCGCATCGTTCCAGACGGTCAGTGTATACGTGCCTCCCGTCTTCACGGGGATACTCCGTGTCGTCGCTCCTGTCGACCAGGCGTACCGCGCATACCCGCCTCCTCCATCGAGTACGACGCTGTCGCCCTCGCAGATCTCTGCATCACCGAGCACGGCGATCACCGGTTCGGGCAGGGGGACGACCGTAATCGACACCGGCAGGGAACGACCGCTGCATCCGAATGCATCACGGACATCAACATGATACGCACCAGTCGAAGATACGATGATACGACGCGTGGTATCCCCGGTAGACCAATGGTACCCGGCATATTCTCCGGCGTCAAGAACAACACTTTCACCCTGACACAGAACAGAATCCCCGTCAACTGCGATGACGGGATACAGCGCTTCCACCAGTGTCACCTCCACCGCATCCGACGTCATTGTACAGGAGCCTTCGGTCACCGTGACATGATATGCAGCCGCAGTGCTCACCGCAATGGTTTGGGTGCGCTCCCCGGTCGACCACAGATAACTGTCGTATCCTTCTCCTGCGTCAAGAGTGGCGCTCGCTCCCCTGCACAGGCTCAGGGGACCTGGAGGGGAGATACGAGGCGCGTCGGGCATTGTGACATCGAGATATTCGGATATCCCTGAGCAGCCCTCGGCGTTCGTCGCCTGCACGAAATACCTTCCGGCCGAAGAGACGTGGATGCGCGCCGTTTTTTCGCCGGTGGACCAGAGATAGGATGCATACGGAGTCGTCACTTCCAGTGTGACGGAATCTCCGGGGCAGAGTTGCAGCGGTCCGCTGGCGCGGATTTCCGGTTCCGGCTTCGGCACGACATGCACAACCAAGGTGTCGGATCGTGAGATGCAGCCATCCGCATTCCGTGTGGTAACGAAATAACTCGCGGGTTCGGTGACGCTCAGAATGCGCGTGCTGTCGCCGGTGGACCAGGAATATTCCTCACCATCCGCGCCGGCATCCAGGAATAGGGTGTCACCTGCACAGAGAGTCACCGGTTCGTAGTATCCAAACGAAAAGAAATTCGGGGTTACAACAACGGTTACAGGATCCGTGGACCCGGTACATCCGTGGAGATCCGTCACCGTCGCACTGTACATGCCCGGTTCAGTTACGGTGATTGATTCGCCTGTCTGTCCGGAGGACCACTGAATCGCGCTGTAGTTCATAGCATGGTCAACGCTGAGTGTCACGGACTTCCCCTCGCAGAAATACAGAGAGCCCTCGATGTGGAGCGTCGGCCGGGGGATCGCGTGTACGACAACAGTGACCGGATCCGAGCTGCCGGACCTGCCGGACGCGGTGTACACGGTCACGCTGTATACTCCTGACGTCGAAGTCGTAATGCTCCTCGTCGTATCTCCCGTACTCCATTCATACCGGGCATATCCCTCGGGAGCCGTGAAAGTCACGGAGTCACCCTCACAGAAACTTACCGGTCCAGAAATCTCGAGCATGGGATGCGGCTGTACGTCGATAAACACGCTGCCGTCATGTGTGAAGGGATTCAAGCATCCGCCGGAAAAGTTGAACTGCTGGATGGATACCGGACAGTGCAGTGTGTCCATCGCGTCGGTGGCACGGAATCGCATATCGAGGAGTTCTCCCGGGCCGGCAGGATAGGTGCTCCCGGTTACCTGAATGTTTACGGTGCCACCGCCCGACGTGACCTGAATGGGGACACCGTCGAGTATCTGTGTGGCAGTCGGGCCCGCGGATACGAATGTCAGCTTGGCGGGATCGAAGTGCAGTACGAAACTGCAGGGGGAAAATGGCAGTCCCCCAGGATCGGTGTCGAGGCTGAGCGTGAGATCTGCCGGTTCACCCGCCATGACATTGATGTCGGAGAGCGTGATGTCAACGGGAGTGAACATGGCAGGGAGTCGGGGCACCGTAAAGCTGCGCGTCTCACTGTCCGAACCTCCACAGAAATTTGTCAGTTCCACGTTCAGTGATCTGCTGCTTCCATCAGGACACGACGTGCTGTAGGAAATATCACAGACGGTTACGAGAGCGGTAATGCTGTTCTCAATCGCCCGGTAGATCGCGGGGAGATCATTCGGAGTCGCGGCATTGTAGAAGCGGCCGCCGGTGAGCAGCGCCACCGTTTCGAGGCTCTGGTCGTATGCGGTGCCGCAGCCGATGGTAAAGATGCGTATGCGATTCCGGTTTGCCAGCGAAATGACTTCAGCCGGCGTTCGTGTGCTTGCATTGTCCGGACCGTCTCCTACCACGACTGCGAAGCGTGCATCACGCCGGGCGTTGTTGATGAGTTCGACAACACTCGCATACGTGCCATCCCATGTCGCGCTGAGGCCCGATGCGGTCAGCGTGTTGATGGCCGCATGCAGCAGCGGTTTGATCGTCGTCATCTGCTGCACGATGTTGACAACAGAGGAGTATCGGATGACGGTGGCTTCGTCATTGACGCCATCCATTTCATCGACGAATGCAGACGCGCCGTTTTTTATTCCTGCGTTCCAGCTCCCCAGGGTTGAGCCGCTCCCGTCGAGCACGAGCGCCGCCGAATACGTCGGGATCATTTGCACTGTCCGGTACTGCAGGGAAAGTGGCTGCATGATGGTTCCGTCTTCCTGGAGGATAAAATCCTGTGCGGTCATCGTCGTGTCAGGCGTGCCGTTACACGTGACACGCACCGTCGCGGTGACATCCGGCCAGCGTACCTGCACCGTATCGAGCTTGAGATCAACCTGTCCCTGCGCAGTCGGGCAGGAAGTCATCAGGATGCAGCATACAGCAGCTGCGAGGAATCCGTATCGGAACGATCGCGTCTTCATGTCTCCTCCGGGCAGAATATTCATGATCTGGGGCGTTGTCTGCCGTACGGTACCCATTCGCCGCCGGAGTATTGTCACGGAAATGTCAAAAGATGTGCGTCTGCGGACCTGGAAGTCTCGCTTATTCGGATAGCTCGCAAAGAGAAAGACCCCGATCATGGTATGATCAGGGTCTTCGATGAAGTGGCGGAGAGGGAGGGATTCGAACCCTCGATAGCAGTTGTCCCACTATGACGGTTTAGCAAACCGTTGGTTTCAGCCACTCACCCACCTCTCCGGGGAGCCGTTTACGGCTGATTTCAAAAGTACGATACCGCCCAGCGAAAAGCAACAGCCCCTGCAATCTATTTCATGTCAACAGGTTACAACTCTCATCCATGCGCGATGTCAGTCGAGTGTGGAACTTGCTGCGGTCGCCATCCTGTTTTTTGGCGTCATTTCCCTTCAGGATTCTGCATCCGTCTGCGCTGTTCCGCGGGCGTGAGAACCATGCTCAGCTTTTCATCGAGGACGTACAGATCGTTCTCGTTTTGAGTGAAACAGAGAATGGCAGGATGACGCGCATCTTTCGTCACTGAAACCAGAATGCTCCAGGGCAGCCCGTGATCTGCTTCCGCATCGTAGTCCTTGATTATTTCGCTGTACCGGATACCTCTCGATTCACCGGGCTTCAACCCGATGGGGTGCTCAGGTTTGTAGTTCCATCCAATCTCGGATCGGTCATCGTTCCACATGAAACTCATGCTGTTCATCTGCAGGACCTGCTCTTCACCGTTGTGCACAACGACGGCAGAACCATTGCAGCGTATGCTCATTTCGGGCAGGGCCTCCTGTGCTGATACCGAAACGGTCCCAATCAGAATAACAACGAGAGCGGCCGGCGTATATCGGGTCATGGATTCCTCCTTCCATCCGAATGAAACAATCCTCCGGAGACGCCAGGTTTGAATAAGTGCTTCCCACATGGTTCAACGTGCCGCTGCCGGCACTGAAGCGCTGGGATACGGATATCGCTGCGCAGCGAAAATCATGAAAAAGGCACCCGGCGGTTTCTTCTCTTCTCCTCCTTTTTCGGGAAATCTATGCATTTCCGGAGAAAAACGCCAGGATTCAGACGAGCCAGGTGCGGCCGACGGCGGTAAAGCGTCCCCTTCCCCCGGTCTCGCCATCATGTTTTTTCATTCCCTCACGGCAGCTGCTGCAGCGTGCTTCCGCCGGTGATGGAAACCGCGCCGAGCTGCGGATCGCCACGGTAGTATACCCGCGAGCCTCCGCTGGCGGTCACGTCGAGGCGTCCGTCGAGCTGTACGTAGATCACGCTACCGCCTTCGGCGGAGATGGTGACATCGGTCAGCGGATAGTCGCGCAGGTCGATGCTGCTGCCGCCGGTTGCAACAAGTGATCCCGCGGCACCCGCGCCGCGGAGAACGAGGCTGCTGCCAGCGCTGAGCACGCAGGACAGCGGACCGCTGCGCATCTCGCCCGCGGCGCGCGCTCCTGCGGAGAGGGTGACCGAGAAGGACTCATCGGAATCGAAGCCCTCGCGGATGTCGCATTCCGCTCCCGCAGTGAGGATCAGCGAGGAGAGCAGCGGCATGCGCACGTCGGCGCGCATGAAGTTGCGGCGGACGTCCATGCCGGACTTCGGCTTCAGCACGAGCGCGGCACCGCTGCGATAGACTTCCACGGCGTCAGTGAGGTTGTCATCGGTGGTGATTTCCACACGGAACATCGAGTCGGGCTCTACGGTGACATCAAATCCGCTCTCCGCGAGAATACCCGTGAAATCGGCGATGGGGTATTCCTGCGTCAGCAGAACGCCGCTGCCTTCGATGGCGTCGTCGTCACAGCTGGAAGCCGCGAGCAGTATCAGCAGGCATGCGACCAGTATGCCCGCGTGCAGTCGTGTCTGAAATGCCATTGGTCACCTCTCCTTCTTGTCGGACGGTATCCGGAATATGCAAAACCTGGGTGCTGTGGAAGCGTAGCCGGAATATGCAAAAACTCCGCAAACGAAAACACCCGGCTCCCAAAGGATGCCGGGTGATTCAAATGTGATAGCATCGCGCTGCCTGCGCAGCAGAAGAATATCCGTATCGCGCCTGGAATGCGCGGGCGTTCATCGTCCCGGGAACCGCCACGGCACGCGACGGAGTACGGGGCGCGGCGACGCGGACTTAGAGGAGTCCCGCCTTCTGCAGCGTGACGAACGCGCCGTTCTTGTTGATGGTTTTCAGCGCGCGGGCGGAGATGCGCACCGTCACGTAGCGCTTCTGCTCCGGGATGTAGATTTTCTTCTTCTGCAGATTCGGAAGCTGACGGCGCTTGAGACGATTGTTGGAGTGGGACACATGGTTACCCACCAGCGGCTTCTTGCCCGTCACCTGACATTTACGAGCCATGGATCTATCCTCTGTTTTCCGTTTGCTTACTTGAGTCCTTCACCGACGAACGGCAGGAAGGCCATGTAACGCGCCCGCTTGATGGCTTCCACCACGCGGCGCTGGTTCTTGGCAGACAGCCCGGTCAGACGACGCGGGAGAATCTTGCCCTGGTCATTGGTAAATCGCTCAAGGAACTTGGATTCCTTGTAGTCGATGTAAATGACATCCTTGCCGCCGAACGGATCCGGACGGCGCTTTGCAACGTTGGAACGGCGGCGTCCGCCGCGTCTGCGCTGGGGTCTCATGCGCTCTGACCCTCCTTCTTCTTGGATTCGTTGTACTTCGCGTAGCGGCGATTGAACTTCTCAACACGGCCGGCGGAGTCGATGATTTTCTGCTTGCCCGTGTAGAACGGATGACACTGCGAGCAGATTTCAATCTTCAGCGACTCGCGCGTCGAACGCGTGACAAAGGTCGCTCCACAGCTGCAGGTCACTTCGCATTTGTGATATCGCGGATGCAGATTCTCTTTCATTGTATCACCACTTAGAATTTCATGTTCTGCAGTTCGTTCGCATTGGCGACACGCACCATCTTCTCGCGGAATTTCCACGACTGCGTATTGTCATCGTACACCGACACGATGCACTTGATGGAGACGGTGTCGGCCTTCTCTTTGCCCTTCGACTTGTCGGCAAACGTCTGTTTCTTCGCCACGGCCTTACTCCTGATGCACTGGTAACGAAATTCTGCTCCATTCGAAGCAGAATTAAATGTACGAAAGTTTCCCGCACGAGTCAACAGCGTTTTGTGCGGCCATGTCTTTCGCAGGACCACAAAGCTACGCATCACGACGATATCCTGCAAGTCTGTATCCCGTATCCTTGAGGAAGGCACGGCGGATGCGTATTTTCCTGCACTGCGCTGTTTCCACACCATGCGCCGATGTATCATGTCCAGACGGGAGCTTCCGTGAAATACCGCCTGCTGACCGGTCTCGCCGCCGGCGCCACATGCGCCTTGTACGCGGCCGTCCATTCCCATTTCCTGCCCACAATCGCCTGGGGCGCCTGGCCGCTGCTGATCGGAATTATCCCGTTCGCGGCCGCACTCCTCAGCGGACGCCCGCTGCTCCTGGGTGCGCTCCCGGAAGTCCCGCGACGCTTCGCGCCACTGGTACTCGCGCTCGTCCTGCCGCCCGCGCTATACCTCCTCTACGGCGCGACGGACGCGTTCGCGTTCATCGGTGGCGGGGACGGTCCGATTCCGCTGATTTTCAGCACAATCCTCTACGCGGTCGTTGCCGGACTCCCCATCGACGCGCTCACCGCCGCGGAATCCTCCCTGCGCGGAGAAAAAAATGCCGGAACGGGTGATCGCCTTGCCTGGATTCTGCTGGGAGCAGGTTTCGGATATCTCGCGGTCAGCATCCTCACCGGCAGCCTCGGCCTCCCGGCGCTGTGGATCGCCCAGTTCGCACTCTTCCTCCCTCTCATCATTCCCTTTCCAGCCGAACAGGACGCGAATGAAGACGCGCTTCGCACACAGGAACGCAATCTCCGCCTTCCCTCCCCATGGGGCCTCGTGCGGATCATCTTTCCCGCGCTGCTGCTTTTCACGTTGCCCTTCATACTGCAGGCCATGTCAGAGATTCCTGCGTTCGGCGAGGGACTGCAGGAGCGGATGCCCGCGGCCGTGCTGATCGCTGTCGGACTCGGCTGGCAGGCGGGACTTCTGACTGCACGGAAAGGCTACGGCCTCGCCGTCGGCATCGTGGCGCTGATCTTTGCCGCGGCGCTGCTGCTGAATCTCGCCGGCGCGTGGCTCACGGACTGGTTCCCGGCCATCTACGAAGACTATTACATGGGCGGGGACTCCGGTTTCGAGGCCCAGATGTTTGCACTGCATCTGCTCGTGGCGCTGTTTTTCGGTGCCGCCGGACTCGCGCATGTCCGCACCCCGCAAAGCGTGCCCCTGCCCGCGGGGATCGTGCTGCTGCAACTCGCGGCGGGACTGCTGCTCGCACTCTTCCTGCGCGAGGCGATGTATTTCACCTGGATTCTCGCCGGCGCCGCGGTTTTGATTGCCCTTCTTTCGCTGTACCTGCTGCTGCGCATGGCCGAGCGCAACGTGGCATCGGCGGTGCTGGGTGTGCTCTGGCTGGCGCATCTCGCCCTGCTGGCAGACATCGGCGCGCCCGGATTCCGGAATTTCTTCAATCCCACCGCCTTCCGCGTTGTAGCCGAGGAGCGCACTCCCGCCGGACGCATGACACTGCTGCAGTCGCGCGACTACGACGACCGATTCCACGCGGTGTTCTGGAATCAGCAGCGTGCGCTCACGCAGGCGTCACGCGCCGTGCAGAGTGACCTGCAGCGCATGGGACACCTTCCAATGCTCATGGCACCGGATCGTCCGCGGGTGCTGATGCTGGGCCTCGGCTCATCGCGCGCCCTGGAGGCCGTAGCCATGCACGAACCGGCCTCGGTGATCTGCGTCGAGCCCTCGGCGGCCATGCTGCGTCTCTCGCAGGCGACGCAGAAGACCGCGCGTCCCCGGCCCTGGCTGCGCGGCGTGCAATTCCATCATGAACGAATCGAAGCATATCTCTCCCGCAGCGACGACAGGGCCGATGTGATCATCTCGGCCGAGCCCTTCGCCGAACCGGGTATGGAACCGGCGCTGCTGACGCGCGACTGGTTCGCGCTCGTCTCGGCGCATCTCACCACAGACGGGATTTTCGCCCAGTGGCTGCCCGTGGCGCATCTCGATCTCAATGCCATGCGCCCGGTATTCGCCGCCGCGCTGGAGGTGTTTCCCCATGCCGAGTTCTGGATCACGTCGCCGGATCCGGAGAACGCCATGGTGGGAATCATAGCGTCCGCTTCGCCGTTCGCGGCGGATCAGCCTTCGCGTGTAAGGCTCGAACGCCTGCTCGCGGCATCCACGGATCTGCGCGACCACTTTCATCGCATTGAGCTGGGATCCTACGCGTCACTGGTTTCCGCCTACGGCGGGGATCGCGCAGCGCTGGAAGCGCTGGCGAAGAACGCCGCACCGTACGGACTGTTTGACGACATCCCGCGACGCCCGGGAACGGATCTGCAGCAAACCATGCTGGATGTCAACGCGCTGCTCACGGCACGATCCGTACCCGACCGCCTGCTGCGCACTGCCGACGACAGCACACGCGTACTGGCTTCCGCGCTTTTCCAGCAGCGTCCGCTGGTTATGCGCGCGAAAACCGCCGCCCTCGCCGGCGACGACAGCAGCGCGGTGCGCATGCTCACCGAGATCGTCGAGCAGACGCCCGGCAACGAAGAGGCCTCGCGCGTCCTGGGTGATATCCTGCTGCGCCAGGCCGCGGGTTACGTGGGCGCCGAGCAGTACGGTCCCGCACTGCAGCTGCTCACGCAGTCACTCGCGCTGATGCCGGTCAACACCTATCTGCTGCGCCTGTTGATGATCGCGGCGTTCAACGTGGGCGACCGTGAGGCGAGCGGACTCGCCATCGACGGCATCCGGCGGCTCGATCCCGCGCACGCCGGTTTCCGCGACAACCAGGCGACCATCCGCGCCCGTCAGGGCGCCACCGACGACGCACTGCTGCTGTACGAAAATGCCATCACCCTCGATCCCACGAACGAGGAGTTTTACTGCAACATGGCCTCGTTTCACTACAGCCAGGGACGGATCTGGGAGGCCATCCGCGTGCTTGACCAGGCGACACAGCGCGCGTATTACACTGCCAAACCATATTACCTCAAAGGGATGTTCTACGCCGAGCAGGGACGGCTCACCCTGTCGAAGGAGGCCTACGAACAGTACCTGCGGGTCGCCTCGCCTCTGGATCCCTACCGCGCCGAGGTACCCGGACGCATCGAAGAGTTGGAAAAATTCCAGGAGCGGCAATGACCAGTACACCCCCACTTGACATGCTCGCCTTCGCGCCGCATCCCGACGACGCGGAGTTGTACTGCGGCGGCACGCTGCTGCTGCTCAAGCATGCGAAACGACGCACGGGTATCATCGACCTGACGCGCGGCGAACTCAGCACGCGCGGAGACCTCGACACCCGTGCGCGCGAAACCGCGGAGGCCACGCGCATTCTCGATCTCGACTATCGCGGCAACTGCGGCATCCCCGACGGAGACATCGCAAACACCCCCGAAAACCGCTTGACCGTCGTCCGGGAAATCCGGCGGCTGCGTCCCGGCGCCGTCCTCGTGCCGTACTTCCGTGACCGTCATCCCGATCATGAAAACGCCTCGGTGCTCGTGCGCGAGGCGATGTTCGCAGCGGGACTGCGGAAAATGGAAACTACCGACGACGACGGCAATCCGCAGGAAGCCTGGCGTCCCCCGCTCGCCTACTATTATATGATGGCCTATGAGTTCAATCCCTCGTTCGTGGTGGATGTCAGCGCCGTGCAGGGCGAAAAGCTCGCGGCCATCCGCGCGTACGGGACGCAGTTCGCCGTGCAGAATCCCGGAGCGGAGCCGCAGACCTACATCAGCCGCCCGGAGTTCCTCGAATCACTGATCGGCCGCTCCCGCCGGCTGGGGTTTCATGTAAATGCTGAATACGGGGAGGGATTCATTCCGCTGCAGGCCTTGCGGCTGGATGCCGCTACCATGCTCACTGAATAGAATTGCAGATTGCACATTGCATATTTCAGATATGGCAGCTGATTGCTGCACGACTCAGAAACGCGTCTGCTATCAGCAATCTGTAATCTGGTATCTGAAATCCATTCCTCAGGCGGTATCCGAATCGAACCAGCGTTTTTCCAGGTCATCCGCGACGGCGGCGAGTTCCTGGATCACGCGTGCGCATTCCTTGACGCTGGCCGATAGCAGGTCGAACATCGCGATGAGCACGATTGAGCCATCTTCCAGCAGGGCGGTGCGGCAGTGACGCAGCACCGTGTTGAGCTGCAGCAGGTATTGCATGTCGGGACAATCACTGCTGCTTCCCACCGTGGTATACAGCACCGCGATGACATCCTCCCCGATTTCGTCGGTCTTTCCGAAAATGACCTGCCGTCGCTCACCGGGCGTCGGAATCTCGATGGTGCTGACATCCCCCCGTCTCTCATAGTGGCCCGTGGAGAGCAGGGCGACCTGATGCATCATTTCATGGATGGTCATGTCAGCGCGTCACTGTCAGGTTGACCGGAGTATTCGGCGCGGCGGGATTGCCGGCAGTCGGATCCTGTCCGAGCACGGTGGAGGGATTCCAGTTGCTGTTTTCCTGATAGGTGATATTCCCCACACGGAGGCCGCTTTCGAGCAGCTTCTGCTGCGCGTCGTCGAGAGGCAGGCCGAGCACGTAGGGAACTTCCACTTCGATGTCGGAGCCACCGCTGACCGTAATTTCCACCGTGCTCTTCCTCGGGATGCGCTTGCCCGCAGCGATATTCTGTCCGACCACGGTCTCCGCCGGCAGCTCGGACGCTTCGTAGGTGATCATACCGAGCTGCAGATCCATCTGCTCAAGGGTGATGCGTGCGTCGCGCAGTGAGCGTCCGCGCAGGTTGGGCATGGCGATGCGCTCCTCCCCGCCGCTCACCGTCAGGTACACGTTGCGTCCCTCGCGCACAATGCTGCCGGCAACGGGATTCTGGTAGGCGACGTGTCCGGGCGGGATGGTGGGATGCGGCGCCGTTTCAAGGATCTGGGGACGCAGTTCCATCCCCTGCAGGCGGGCCATGGCCGCGTCAATCTCCATTTCCGTCACGTCGGGGATGGTGATTTCGCCGCGCGAATGCACGATGGCCGGCATCACCCACGCATCGAGGATGAACGCGAGAATGAACAGGCTCGACAGCACGATATAGATCTTTATCGCGAGACGGGATGTGAGTTTTTCTTTGAGGGACATGACCGAATGCTGCCAGCTTGATTTCCTGATCAGGGAAAAATGAAGAATTAATACTGAAAAATGAAAACGGATTCCAACGACACCGCCGGTCTCCGCAGCTCACATTTCATTCTTCATTCGAGATTATTCCGGAAAATTCCACCTGCCTTGTCTCCGGTCCGGCATAGATGATCATGCTGCCCATGAGCTTGCCCGTGTGCTGCGGCGAGAGACGAACGGTGATGTCCTGCGCGTCACCGGGAGCAAGAGTGAACTGCCGCGGCGAAAACTCGGCCTCGCTGACGGGCAGGACACGCGGGGGCGCGTCACCGGTGACACCGCGCGACTCGATGGAGAAGCCGGAGAGAATCTCGGAGATCTCCTGCTCGGTGTCCGAAATGTTTGTGAGCCGCACTGTCGTTTCCGTAACGATGCCTTTGCGTATTGATCCGAGCTCGACATTCTCCGGTGCGGTTTTGAAACTCGACCGGATATCGGCCTCGACGCGGAGCAGATACTGCTGCTGCTTGCCGCCCTGTGCCCAGACCGCGACCGACTTGCTGATGTGTCCGTTCGTCGAGCGCGGCGGATAAAACGTCACATCAACCGTCGCCGTACCGCCCGGTGCGATGGTACCGCCGGCGAGCGAGGCGGCGGTGCATCCGCAGGCTGCCTTCACATGGGTAATGCGCACCGTATCGCTGCACACGTTGCGAAGCACGAAGCGATGCGACGGTTTTTCGCTGTGCGTGATTTCCCCGAAATCATGCCTCCCGCCGTCCTCCAGTTCCAGACAACTGAGCGCTTCCTTCTCCTGTGCCGAGCAGGAGACGGTGCATGCGAGAAGTGTAATACATATGAGGGATATGCGCATTGAGCGTCTCTGATTGCTTATGGTGGATAACTGGCCTCCTGCCCCCTCCTTCGCCTCGTTTGGCTCGGCTGCGGCGGGCCTGCGGCAGCTCGTGCTCACAGATAGAACATCAGTCCGCCGCTGAACATGATGCCGTCGCTGTTCTTCGTCTCGGTGTCGAGATTGACGACGTCGCGAATGGAGCGGATCTCGGTGCCGAGGAACAGGTAGCGCGCGTCGAAGTTGAGCGCGATGTTGTGCGTAAGCGGAAGCTCAATACCAAGCCCGAAATGATAGCCCGGCTCGAAATTGCTGTCGTCCTCGAGAAGACGCCGGATCTCGGTCGATCCCGCATCGCGCAGCTGATATTCCGTGATAGTGTAGTACCATCCAACGCCCGCCATGCCGTAGGGATTGAGCCACGATCCGACGGGGACAAAAATCATGACGGTCGCACTGATCGGAATGTACATCACCTCGGCTCGCAGACGGCGCAGGTCAATCGTCCCGGCACTGAACATCTCGTTGTCCCGATAATCCATCGCCAGCTCGAGGCCGATGTTGCTTCCCCAGCGCAGCCGTGCCTGGAACCCGTAGTACAGCGCCCCCTCGTCAGCGTCCGTGCTCTCGTACCAGCCGACGCGCGGACCCACACCAACGGTGTTCTCGATCCACGTGCGCTGGGCGCTCAGAGGCGCCGCGGTGAACAGCAAAAGGGCGAACACGGAAACTATGGTTTTCATCGTCATCCGAATGAGTGAATGGAATGCGGAATATACGTCATTCCGCGCCGACGGGTTCCGCGGGACCGAATGCGCGCGCGTCCGGGACAGTGAGCGCGCTCAACTCGAGAGCATGCAATATCACAAAGGAATCTCATCCGACACAACCGCGGGCACGGGGAAACTTCCCGTTGCAATACGGCGAATATCCGAACCGTCACGGCTGATGAGAAAGAGATGACTTTCCTCGTCGCCCAGCCACGGAAACACCACCCACTGTCCGTCGGGCGAGACAGACGCCCAGTCACCGAGCGTGCCGTAGTTGATTTCGGGATAGACGATGGTCAGTTCGCGCATGTTGGGAAGGACGACCGTGCGGCTGCCGTCACTGAGCCGCGTGAGGACGATAATCTCGCCGTCCACGACTGAAGAGACATATTCGCCACTGCCGTGACTGAACGAGTGCGGTGTGATAATGTCCCTGCGGTCGGTTTTCAGATCGAATGGGCTGGTGATGCCGGCGGCGCAGTCGATGGAGAAATAATCGCCGCCGGATGCATAATACAGCACCGTGCAGCCCGGATTGAAGGTGAGAATATCAATGGCAGACTCCTTGCCCTGCAGCAGACGAACGTCATTATTCTCCCATACCATGAGCAGATGCTGCACGTTGCGCATGCCGGCGGCCTGCAGATCGGTTACAGCCACAGAGAAAACGACGCGTGATCCGTCACCGCTGATCTGCAGGTCCCGCACCACGACCAGGTCAGGGGAAAAACCGCTGTTCTGGAATTCACTTTCGAGAAAGGTGCTGATATCCACCTGTGCCATGTCCCAGGCGCCGCAGTCGAATTTGCAGAGGATCTGCACCCAGGCAGTCGAGTCGGACGAGCCGGTGGGTCGACGATATACCGGCCACGCGGCGTGATGTCCCTCTGCGCTCAGTGAGGGATGCGCTCCGCCATAGATGTAATCCTCCGACGGGCTTTCCGCAACCGGCATGGGCACGGGAATGATGCTGCCGTCTTCACAGAGTCCCCACAGCCGCGCCTCCGCGGCAGTGCTCTTCTCGAAGAGCACGATACCGTTCTGCGCCACGGATGTGATGGCGTGCACGTCACTGATACCCGGCTGTTCGATTTTCTTCAGCGTGACGTCATAGCGCTGCACTTCGTATCCCACGTCGGTGTAGTAGACGTATCGCGACGGCAGCGCATCGATGACATCGTCTTCACAGGCGGAAAAAGCGATACAGACAATCAGAACGAAAAGAGTGATGCTGGCGAATTTCACGGGAGGAACCTCGGGATTGCTGGAACAGGCGACACGCCGCGGCGCACTCGCATATTGAGAATATTTTGATCCTTTTTCAAGCGCGTACGGGATCCATGCTTGACCGCGGCCAGCGACATGCTTATATTCGCATAAACAAATATATGTAATCCATCCACGGATTTCAGCCACCATGAACAACGACATCGCGACGAACAACGACATCGCGACACAGGAAAGCACAATGCAGGCCGAGGAGATCGCCGTCCTGATGCAGGGACTGGCGGATATCAACCGCCTGCGCATCGTCAACCTCCTGCTGCAGCGCACAGAACTCTGCGTCTGTGATATCGAGCGTGTCCTGGAAATTCCGCAGACGCGCGTCTCGCGGCATCTGTCCATTCTGCGGCATGCCGGACTCGTTTCCGCGCGCCGCGAGGGACGCTGGATACATTACCGGCTGCAACGTGACGTCCGTCTCAAAACCGACCTGTTTTCATCTCTCATGCAGGCGCTGCCCGCCAGCACGCTGTTCGCCCGCGACGCGTCGGCGCTCGAGGACGCAAGCGCTCTTGCCTGCGAAACGAACATGGAGGATGCATGAACACCGATCGTCCGGGCGCGCTGACACGCCGGCTTTCCTTTCTCGACCGCTACCTGACGCTATGGATATTCCTCGCCATGGGCGTCGGCGTTACACTGGGACATTACTCCCCCGGCATCGCGGGATTCTGGAACAGCTTTCAATCCGGCACGACGAACATTCCCATCGCCATCGGCCTGATACTGATGATGTATCCGCCCCTGGCGAAAGTGCGCTACGAGGAGCTCGGGGACGTCTTCCGCAATGTACGCATCCTCGGACTATCGCTGGTGCAGAACTGGGTAATCGGTCCGATACTCATGTTCGTGCTCGCGGTGCTGTTCCTCCCCGGGCATCCGGAATACATGACCGGACTGATCCTGATTGGACTGGCTCGCTGTATCGCGATGGTGATCGTCTGGAATGACCTGGCCTGCGGTGACAGTGAATACGCGGCCGGGCTGGTGGCGTTCAATTCCATCTTCCAGGTGCTGTTCTATTCGGTGTACGCGTGGGTGTTCATCACCGTGCTGCCCGAATGGCTCGGGCTCGAGGGTGCGGTAGTGGATGTCACGATGGGCGCGATCGCCGAATCGGTGTTCATCTATCTCGGCATCCCCTTCATCGCCGGGGCGCTGACGCGGCTCATTCTCGTGAAGGCGAAAGGGAAACAGTGGTACCACGAGCAGTTCATCCCTCGCATTTCGCCGTTGACGCTGATCGCCCTGCTGTTCACCATTTTCGTGATGTTCTCCCTCAAGGGGGAATTGATCGTGCAGCTGCCGCTCGACGTCCTGCGCATTGCCGTCCCCCTCGTGATCTATTTCGTCGTGATGTTTCTGATATCCTTTTTCATGGGAAAGAAAATGGGTGCGGATTATTCCAGGACCACGACGCTGTCATTCACCGCGGCGAGCAACAATTTCGAGCTGGCCATCGCCGTGGCGGTCGCCGTGTTCGGGATCAATTCCGGTGTGGCATTTGCTGCGGTCATCGGTCCGCTGGTCGAGGTGCCGGTGCTGCTCGCGCTTGTCACCGTGGCCCTGCGGCTGCGTGACCGGTATTTTTCACCTGCATCCTCGCGAGTCTCAACCTGAAACAGGAGAAGATCATGTCTCACCGCGCGCTGCTTACGAAACTGCAATCCTCTGTCTCCAATCTTCAAGAGGGTTTTTCCGCGATCCCGGTTGAGCGCAGGCAAACGCTGGAGGGAATCGCGTCCTGGATTGCCGCGCAGGAGGCAGCCGGCAAACCGGCGGACCTGATTTTCATCTGCACACACAATTCCCGTCGCAGCCACATGGCGCAGATCTGGACGCAGTCCCTCGCGTGGATGCACGGTCTTGACTACCTGCGCACGTTCTCCGGCGGCACCGAGGCCACGGAGTTCAATCCGCGAGCGGTCGAGGCGATGCGCGGCTGCGGATTCCACATCACTGTTGAGCGCGAGGGGAATAATCCTCTGTATCACGTCGCCTTTGCCGAAGACGCAAATTCCGTCAGCGCATTTTCAAAGACGTACGGAGACGACTTCAATCCGCAGAAAGATTTCGCCGCGGTCATGACCTGCAGCGATGCCGACGAAGCCTGCCCTGTCGTGCTTGGCGCCGCCGCCCGATTTGCAGTGCCGTACCGCGATCCCAAGGAATCCGACGACACTGTTCAGGAAACCGAAACTTATGCCGGGCGCTGCCGTCAGATCGGCACGGAGATGCTGTACATGATCCGCCGTGCGGCGGAGATGACAAGATGACAAGATGGAACGATGGCTTGATACGAACCACCGACACCTTCCTATCCACTCATGCGGTCATTATCGCTGGATAGTAGGGACGACCCAACGGGTCGTCCTGCTTCATCTTCATCGACGACTCACATCATCCCGTACACCATCCCTGAAATCGTCGCCATCACCACGACGAGGGCGACAAAAACGAGTGTCCGCTTCGTTCCCATGACGCTTCGGATGACGAGCATGTTCGGCAGGGAAAGCGCCGGACCGGCGAGCAGCAGCGCCAGCGCAGGGCCTTTCCCCATGCCGCTGGCGAGGAGCGCCTGCACGATCGGGACCTCGGTCAGCGTGGCGAAATACATGAAGGCCCCGAAGACGGAAGCGAAAAGGTTTGAGGCGAGCGAATTGCCCCCGACAAGTGCAGCGACCCATTCCCCGGGAATGAGTCCCTCGCCGTCGGGTGTCCCGAGGAGAATCCCGGCGACAAGCACGCCTGCCGCGAGCAGCGGCAGAATCTGTTTTGAAAAATCCCAGCTCGAATAGAGCCAGTCACGCGATTCCCCCGCTTTCCGTGCGGTCAGGATGACGAGGGCCGCGGTGCCTGCCACAAAGGCATAGAGCGGCTGCTCCGGGAATGCTACTGCCAGGGCGGCCACGACCGCCGTGGCGGAAAGAACATGCAGTTTCCGCATGCCGAGCACACGGATGAGTGAATACGCGGTGAGCAGCGCAAACAGTCCGGTCAGCCACCACTTCCATTCATAAATGCGCGCGAACAGTCCCCCGTCGCCACCGGGCTCCCCCCAGTTCGCGAACACGAGCACCCCGACGAGAGCGAAAAAATGGAGACCGGTCTGCCAGAACGGCCGCTCCTGCGGGATGTCTGGCACGACCATCGCGGCCGTGCGCTCTGCCTCTTCCTTCCTGAATATCAGTGCCATCAGCAGTCCAATGACAATGCTGAATACAACCGCCCCGACCACCCGCGCCAGCCCGATCTCAATCCCGAGGATTCTCGCGGTGAGAATGATGGCGAGGATGTTGATTGCAGGGCCCGAATAGAGGAATGTCACGGCCGGACCCAGTCCCGCTCCGCGCTTGTGAATGCTGGAAAACAGCGGCAGGATTGTGCAGGAACACACGGCGAGGATGCTGCCGGAAACGGATGCGATGAGGTAGGATTTCCATTTCACCGCATTCGCACCGAAGTACTTGATGACCGCGGCCTGACTGACAAACACCGCGATCACACCCGCAATGAAGAACGCGGGAACGAGACACAGCAGCACATGTTCACGTGCATACCAGCGCAGCAGTTCCAGCGATTCGAGTACGGCACTGTCGAAGCGCTGCGAACCAACCGGCATGAACCACACCGCCACGAAAAACAGCGCCATCCACAGAAAGATGTTCAGTTCTTTTCTCGTTTCCATCAGAGCGCCTCGGGGAAGTACACCTGCCAGATCAGATAGATTCCGGAGAGAATGAACAGCGCTCCGACGACACGCCGGAATCCGCGTTCGAAGGAGCGAAGACGATTATAGAAGCTTCCGATGCCACCGACCGTGAATGCGAGCAGCCATGCCGCGATGATGACGGGGAGTCCCGTTGCGACTGCAAACACGGCCGGGAGATACAGCCCGTCGGCGCTCGCGACAGTCATCGGGATGAGCATGACGAAGTAGAGTACTCCGCTGTATGGACAGAAGGCCAGCGCGAACAGCATGCCGAGCAGCAGGGCGCCCATCGTGCCGCCGGAGATGCGTTCTCCCAGTTTCGCGGACATCCCGCCCTCGGAGATGCGCGGAAGGCGAAGCAGATCGAGCATGAAGAGCCCGATCACAATCATCAGGGGACCGATCAGTTTCTCTCCCCAGCCCTGGAATATCGAGGAAACATCAAAGGTGCTGGCACCGAAGAAGATCACCATACCGAGGGCGGTATAGGAAATCGCTCTCCCGCCGGTGTAGATCAGTCCCTTGAAAAACACCTGCCTGCGGTTGCGGATATCCCGTCCGATGTAACCGATCGCCGTGAGATTCGTGGCCAGCGGGCAGGGACTGATGGCGGTCATCAATCCCAGGATGAACGCGGACAGTAGCGGCACCTCCGTGGAATCCAGCAACTGCTGCAGAATATCCATCAGCTCACTTGACGAACTTGTCGACGGCTGCGATCAGCGCATCCTGGAGTTTTTCCGGACTGGAGCGGGCGTACTGGAAGGCCTTCGCGGTCAGGTCCACTTTCTCTTTCCCGCAGCAGACGAGCAGTGCCGACCCGGCGACCTCGTACTTTTTCGCCAGAGATTTGTTCTTCTCTTTCTCAATGTTGATCGACTTGAACTCGATGTTCCTGTTGTCGCCGTAACGCTCTTTGACGATGTTGCGTGCGATGCGTTCGATACTGAGGCAGGTGCGGCATCGCCTGCTTCCATGAAAATAGTACACCGTGACTGTGGCGCCGTCTTTCACGGACGCATTTTCGGCATCTGCCTTCTTCGGGGAAGCCGTCAGTTCCGGCAGGAGCATGCACAGAAGCAGGAACGCAATGGAAGTGATGCGCAGTGTCATGAAGCATTCTCCGGATTTTTCAACAGTTGGGACAATTCGTTTTCGGACGGCACACGACCTTTCACAACCACTCGTTCGTTGATCACGAGCGCGGGCGTGACCATCACGCCGTAAGCGATGATATCGGTGATGTCCTCCACCTTGCTGACCGTCGCATCGATTCCCTCCCTCTGCACGACATTCCGTGCGGCCTGTTCGAGGGAATGACACTTGGCGCAACCGGCACCCAGAATCTTAATATCCATTTATCCTTTTACTCCGAAAAAAAATGGGGATTACATGGTAAACAGCTCACGCAGCATCATCCGCGCCTCCTCCCAGTTCTCCCGGTTGATGCAGTATTTGATTTTCGGCGGATGGATCTCCCCCTGGATCAGTCCCGCTTCTTTCAATTCCTTCAAATGCTGTGAAAGCGTGGAACGCGCGATGGGGAGTTCCTCGGCGAGATCACCGCTGTAGCAGCAGCTCTGCTTCGAAAGCAGCTCCACGATGAATACGCGCACCGGATGCCCGAGGGCTTTCGCGTATCGCGCAAGTTTGATCTGCTGTCCGGTGATGATTGTCTCTTTCATATCGTATTTCGTAAAAATACGAAATACAAGCCGCGGCGTCAAGTGTTTTAACGCATATCGTCCGTTTCCTGCAAAAGATGTTCGGGAAATCCGCTGTTCAGCGCGCCGAATCCCGCATTCCGTATGCTCGACTGATGTAGGGATAGTTCGTACATTGGAGGAGCACGTCGCAATATGCGACCATTGAAGCACCTATCCGAAAGGACCCTCTGATGGATCTCGACGTCCTCTTTCTCTCCCGCTTCCAGTTCGCCCTCACCATCATGTTTCACTACCTCTTTCCCCCGCTCTCGATCGGGCTGGGTGTGATCATGGTTGTGACCGAGGGCATGTACCTGAAAACCAAAAACAGGCAGTACGAATCCATGGCGCGCTTCTGGACGAAAGTGTTCGCCGTGGTGTTCGCCATGGGTGTGGCGACCGGTATCGTGATGGAATTCGAGTTCGGCACGAACTGGGCAACGTACTCGCGCTATGTCGGCGACGTGTTCGGTTCTCCGCTCGCCGCCGAGGGCATTTTCGCCTTTTTCCTCGAATCCGGTTTCCTCGCCATCCTGGTGTTCGGCTGGGACCGCGTATCCCCCAGGGTGCATTTCTTCTCCACGGTCATGGTATCGCTGGGATCAATGTTCTCGGCAGTCTGGATCGTCGTCGCAAATTCCTGGCAGCAGACGCCGGCCGGCTTTCATATCGTGGGTGAAGGGATGATGGCCCGCGCGGAAATCACCGATTTCTGGGCGATGGTGTTCAATCCCTCCAGCGTCGATCGCCTCGTGCATACCCTGATCGGATCGTTCATCCTCGGCGCATTTTTCGTCATGAGCATCACCGCGTATTACATCCTGCGCAACCGCCACCTGGAAATGGCGAAACAGTCGTTCACCATCGCACTGGTGATCGGCGTGATTTCCTCGCTGGCGGCACTTGTGAGCGGACATGTGCAGGCGAATACGGTGGCGGTCACGCAGCCGGCGAAGCTGGCGGCCTTCGAAGGACATTTCCGCACCGGCCCCGGCGACATGTACCTGTTCGGCATCCCTGACGCGGAAGAAGAGCGCGTGCGACTCGGGCTGGCTATCCCGGGTGGACTCAGTTTCCTTATTCACAATGATTTCTCGACCCCCGTGACCGGACTCGATCAGTATGCGCCGGAAGACCGTCCCCCGCTGCAGATCCCGTTTCAATCCTACCACATCATGATATCCCTCGGGATGTATTTCATCTTCATCACGCTGCTGGCCGCCTTCTTCCGATGGCGCGGCACGCTGTTCGACAAGCGCTGGCTGCTCTGGGTGTTCGTGTTCTCCATCATCGGACCGTACATCTCCAACCAGGCAGGCTGGATTGCAGCCGAGGTCGGACGGCAGCCGTGGATCGTCCAGGACCTTCTGCGCACCAGTGACGCACTGTCGAAATCGGTGGCCGCAGGGGAAGTGCTCACTTCCATCATTCTCTTCACGGTGATTTACCTGTTTCTCTTTGCCATCTGGCTGTATATCATGAACGAAAAAATCAAGACAGGTCCCGAAGATGTATCCGCTCTCGCCGGAGCCGGTGCAGAAGGAGGGATGATCGAGACGATTTCCACGCGCACCGGTACGGGTGGTCCATCACTGACCAGCTCGCGCGGAGACGAGCACGCGGGCAGCAACGGCCCTGGAAACAGCGACAGTCCCGCGGATAGTGAACGCGGAAAGGAGGAGAAGTAACATGGATCTCAACATTTTCTGGTTCGTTCTGATGGGAGTGCTGCTGATCGGGTACGCGGTGCTCGACGGTTTCGATCTCGGCGTTGGTATCCTGCACCTGTTCGTCAAGAAGGATGAGGAGCGGCGCATCCTGATGAATTCCATCGGTCCCCTCTGGGACGGCAACGAGGTCTGGCTCGTCACCTTCGGTGGAGCGATGTTCGCCGCCTTTCCGCATGTCTATGCGACAGCTTTCTCGGGATTCTACTTGCCCTTCATTTTCCTGCTTTTCGCGCTGATCTTCCGCGCCGTATCGATGGAATTCCGCAGCAAGCAGGAGAATCCCCGGTGGAGAAAAGCCTGGGATGTTTCCTTCACCGTCGCCAGCACGCTGGCCTCCTTCCTCTTCGGTGTCGCCGTCGGCAATGTCATGATCGGACTGCCTATCGGTGCCGACATGAATTTCCAGGGCACTGTGCTCGACCTGCTTGGTCCCTATCCTCTGCTCATCGGCGTCTTCGCGGTGGCGACCTTCGCCATGCACGGATCGATATACCTTTATCTCAAAACCGAGGGTGATCTGCAGAAACGCATTCACCGGTGGATGTGGACGACGTTCGGGATTTTCCTCGTGCTGTACATATTCTCCACGATGGCCACACTCGTCAGCCTGCCCAGCGCCGTGACGAATTTCCGCGACGTCCCGTGGGCATGGGTCGTTGTCGTACTCAACGTGCTGGCCATCGCGAATATTCCGCGCGCGATTTACGTCGGACGCCCGGGATACGCGTTCATTTCTTCGACGGCGACCATCGCCGCGCTGACCTTCCTGTTCGGCTTCGCTCTGTTCCCGAACATGATCGTCTCGAGCATCGATCCCGCGTATAACCTGACCATTTACAACGCGGCCTCGTCGCAGAAAACGCTCGGCATCATGCGCTGGATCGCCATTCTCGGCATGCCTTTCGTACTCAGCTACACCATCGCGATCTACTGGATCTTCCGCGGCAAAACGACCCTCGGAAAATTCAGCTACTGATGAATTTGAACAACGAAGGGACGAAGGAACGAAGATTTCTATCACAGGAAAGATCCGGCAGGTTTGCCGGGTCTTTTCTGTGAAAATGCTTCTTCGCTTCCTTCGATGACTTCGTTGTTCAAATTCTTCGTGTCTTCGCGACTTCGTGCCCTTCGTGCCCCCAAGAATATTCTCTCCCCGGGGAGTTATTTGAAGCTTCAAGCGTGTTGTATGGGGTGTGATGAACAACATGGAAGCTGGAATGAAGGAACATTTCATCGTACTGGAGGATGTCACTCGCCGCTACCGGCAGGGTGAGACCGAGCAGACCGTGCTCGAGAACTGCTCGATGTCCTTTGCCGAAGGACGCTGCCACATGCTCCTTGGACGCAGCGGATCGGGAAAAAGCACGCTGCTCAACATGATCGGCGGCATTGACGCCCCCGACAGCGGACGTATCCTCGTCGCGGATCGCGAGGTCAGCGCCATGGCCGAACAGGAACTGACACTGTACCGGCGCCGTGATATCGGTACAATCTTCCAGTTCTTCCACCTGATTCCCACACTCACCGTCGTGGAAAACGTTGTGCTTCCGCTGGAGCTGGACGGCAGCGCAGGGGCTGACGCCCGAAGGCGGGCCGGCGAGCTGCTCGAGCGCGTGGAACTGGCGCACAAACGCGACGCCATGCCGGAGACGCTCTCCGGCGGTGAGCAGCAGCGCGTGGCAATTGTGCGCGCACTGGCACATGATCCGCTGGTCATACTGGCTGACGAGCCCACCGGTAATCTCGACGGCCGCACCGGCGAGCAGGTGCTGCGCCTTCTGCTCGAACTCACCCGCGAAGCCGGGAAAACGCTCATCATGGCCACGCACAGCCACGATGCCCTGCCATGGGCGGATCATGTCTATGAAGTGCGTGACCGGGGATTGCAGCCTATCGATCTCGAAGAACTGCTGCGGCATGAACGCGCACTGCAGGAGCGCGCCCGTGAGCTTCAGGCGGAGGCGACATCGCGATGAACCGCGCACTGCTGCGGACCGGACTTCGCTATCATCGCAGGCATCCGCTGCAGGCGGCACTGCTGGTACTCGGCGTGGCGCTGGGGGTCGCCGTTGTCATTGGCATCGACATCGCGAATGTCAGCGCGGATCGCAGCTTCCGCATGTCCACCAGCAGCCTCACGGGAAAAGCCACCCATCAGATCGTCGGTGGTCCGACCGGGATCGCCGATACCGTGTTCACACAGCTCCGCAGAACGACAGGCTTTCGTCCCAGTGCGCCGGTCATCGAGGGCGTCGTGCAGACAGCGGACGGCCGGATCCTGCGCCTGCTCGGCATCGACCCCTTCTCGGAGGCGCCCTTCCGCAGCTATGTCGGACGCAGCGTCGATTTCTCCATCCTGCAGCGCTTTATGACACGGGAAGGGGCTGTCCTTCTCTCGCGCGATCTCGCTGCTGAACTGAATGTGCGTCCGGGAGATTCGCTCGTGCTCCTGCGTGAGCCCCGGCGGCTGCGTGCGGTCGTGACGGCACTGCTTCAGCCGTCGGATGAACTTGCGCGACGCTCGCTCCGCGGAATGATCATCGCCGACATCGCCACCGCGCAGGACATGCTCGCGATGCACGGTCGGCTGAGTCATATCGATCTCATCCTGCCGTCCGACAGCGCTGCCGCTGCCGGCACGCTGCGTGACGTGCTTCCGGACGGCGTGCGCATCCAGCGCGCGGAAAAACGCAGCAGCGCCATATCCTCGATGACGGAAGCATTCTCCCTGAACCTCACGGCACTGAGCCTGCTCGCTCTCGTGGTGGGGATGTTTCTCATCTACGACACGGTTTCGTTTTCTGTTGTGCAGCGGCGTGAGCAGTTCGGCGTGCTGCGAGCCGTCGGCGCATCCCGCGGACAGATCGCCGGAATGATCCTCGGGGAGACCGCGATGCTTGCATCCGCCGGAACCCTGCTGGGACTGTTCCTCGGCATGCTCCTCGGCAGCGGCGCGCTGGATCTCGTGACGCGCACGATTTCGGACCTGTATTACACGATGACGGTGACCGACGTCGTGCTGTCGCCGTGGACGTTCATCAAGGGGATTGCGCTTGGACTCGGCGCCTCGCTGCTCGCGGCGTATCCCCCTGCGCGGGAAGCGATGCGCAGTCGTCCTGCGGGTGTCATGCGGCGGATCGGACTCGAAGACCGCATCCGGCATATCCTCCCGCGTCTCACCATCGCCGGGTTGCTGTTGCTCGCAGTAAGCGCGCTGCTGATTTACCTGCCGCACAGGCGCATCGATCTCAGCTTCGCCGCCGTGTTCCTGCTTCTCGTGGCCGCATCCTTTCTGATTCCCGTCACTCTGCGCTTTCTGATGCGCGTGCTCGCTCCGGCACTGCGCCGCGTACTCGGCATCACCGGCGGGATGGCGGCACGCAGTATCGCGCGTTCTCTGAGCCGCACGACCGTGGCCATCGCCGCGTTGATGATCGCCGTCTCCGTGATCGTCGGTGTCAATACCATGATCGGCTCATTCCGTCAGACGGTGGTCGACTGGCTCGGTACCACGCTGGGGGCAGACATATTCGTCACAATTCCCTTCACCGGAGCCGGGCAGAACGAGGGGACCTCGCCGGAGCTCCGGCGGCAGGTGGACGCGCATCCGGATGTCACGCGCACTTCAACGGCGCGGACCCTGACACTCACCTCCGAGCGCTACGGCATGCATCAGCTCGTCGCGGTCACCGACGACATCGCCGAGCGGCGTCCGTTCAAGTGGCTGCCCCGAAGCCGTTCGGAGACATGGAATGCGCTCGAACGCGGCGCGGTGCTGATATCCGAGCCCTTCGCATACCGCAACGATATCGCGGCTGATGCGGATGCCGCCGTGACGCTTCTCACCGACCGTGGAGAGCAGCGCTTTCCCGTGGCGGGGATCTATTACGATTACTCCAGCGACAAGGGCACCGTGCTGATGGAGGATAACATCTACCGGCGGTTCTGGAGCGACACGCTCATCTCCTCGGTCGCAGCCTTCCTGCGTCCGGGTACGAACGCCGATCGTGTCGTTGCACAGCTGCAGCAGGATCTGCACGCGGAAGAACAGCTCATCGTGCAGTCCAACCGCGGCCTGCGGGGCGCGGCCATGGACATCTTCGACCGCACCTTCAGCATCACCGCCGCCCTGCAGCTGCTCGCCGCGCTCGTCGCCTTCATCGGCGTTTTCAACGCACTGATGGCATTGCAGCTCGAGCGGACGCGCGAGATCGGCACGCTGCGCGCCACCGGCATGTCGCGCACACAGGTGACACGGCTCATTCTCACGGAGACCGGCATCATGGGCGCAATATCCGGGCTGCTCGCGCTGCCCGTCGGTTTCCTCATGGCACTCATCCTGATATTTGTCATCAACCTGCGTTCCTTCGGGTGGACACTCGCCCTGCACCTGCAGCCGCTGGACCTCCTGCAGGCCTTCGGCGTGGCTGTCTCGGCCGCGATGCTCGCAGGGCTGTATCCCGCCATCCGCTTCGGACGCATAAAACCCGCGGAGGCCCTCCGTGCGGAATAACAGACGACACGTCATGCTCCGCCTTTTTACCCGCAGTATCTCGAACGGCTTCGAGAAGCTGAACGCATGGCTTCGGCTCGGCCTGCGGCTGCTCGTGTTCCTACCCCTGCTCGCACTCGTACTCCTCCCCGCATGCGATCATGAAAAGGACAAACCCGGCGAGGATACACAGGGACTCGCCGCGCTTTCGGGCGCCGACACGACAGGCTACGCGCGCGCCTACGGGCCGCGAGAGTTTCGCTTCCCCGCGGACGCCGGTCCGCATCCGGATTTCAAGACCGAGTGGTGGTACTGGACGGGAAACCTCACCGCCGGCGACGGACGGCGCTTCGGCTACCAGTTCACGGTATTCCGCCAGGCACTCGCGCCCGACTCCATCAGCGGCAGCGAATGGCGCAGCCGCCAGCTCTACTTCGCGCATCTCGCGCTGAGTGACATCGACGGCGAGCGCTTTTATCCCTTCGAACGCTTCAGCCGCGGCGTGGCGGGACTCGCCGGTGCCCAGGCAGATCCCTTCCGGGTCTGGATCGACAACTGGCAGGCGACAGGACACCCCGACAGCGTCCGCCTGTTCGCCGAACAGGATGGTTTCGGGATCGATCTTTCCCTTCGCGCCACCAAGCCGCGCGTGCTGCAGGGTGAACGCGGTCTCAGCCGCAAGAGCGGTGACCCCGGGAATGCCTCATACTACTACAGCCGCACGCGGCAGGAAACCCGGGGGCACGTGCTGCTCAACGGGGAGCGCGTCCCTATAACCGGCCGGAGTTGGCTCGACCGCGAATGGAGTACCAGCGTCCTTGCAGAAGAACAAAGCGGGTGGGACTGGTTCTCCCTGCAGTTCGACGACGGTACCGAGCTCATGCTCTACCAGCTGCGGCTGCGCGACGGCGGCGTGGATCCGTTTTCCTCCGGCATCTTCATTGACGTGGATGGCGGCACGCAGAAGCTGGAAAGCAGGGATTTCCGCATCGTCCCGCGCAGCAGCTGGACCTCCCCTCGCACCGGCATCACGTGGCCGTCGGGGTGGGATATCAGCATCGTGCCTCTCGGCATGATCCTGCGTATCACTCCGATGCAGGACGACCAGGAAATGCCGCTTTCCGTTCTCTACTGGGAGGGCGCCGTGCGCGTCACCGGCGACCGCGGCGGATATGGCTACGTCGAACTCACGGGATACGAAGAATAAGCTCTTGGGGACACGAAGACACGGGGACTCGAAGACACGAAGCGTTCATTCGAAAGAGAGACCCCGGCGAACCTGCTGTTTGTTTCTGCTGTGAAACAGCCTTCGTTCTCTTCGGGACTTCGTTGTTCCGGTATCGTTTATTCGTAGCGGAGGGATTCGATGGGATCAACGGACGCGGCGCGACGCGCGGGGATGTACCCGGCGATAACGGCGATGAGCGACAACACCGTCACCGTAATCACGGTGACCGACAGTGACATGACCGGACGCCCCAGCAGCTGCAGCCCGAAGTTGTCCGTCGGCGGCAGTGACTGGATGAAGCCGATCACACTGCCCGCGAACAGCAGGCCGACAGCGCCACCGGTGAATGCAATCATCACGGCCTCGAAAAGGAACTGCGCGAGAATGTCCTTCCTGCGCGCCCCCACGGCCATCTTCACGCCAATTTCCCTTGTACGTTCCCGCACGATCACCAGCATGATATTCGCCACGCCCACGCCGGCGATCACGAGCGTCATTCCTCCGACAACACCGAGAAAGATTGTCAGCCCGAGTCCGATCAGGCGCATGACACGTCTCTGCTCGGCGTGATCCCATGCGAGATAGGCACGGCTGTCATCCTTGTCGAACTTGTATTTTGCGGAAAGCACGTCCAGCACACGCTGGTTGATCGCGGCACTCGCTCCGGGATGCTCAGGCTGAATGACGATGTGATCGACGTGATCGGGATTGAACATGGTCCGATACACCGACGCAGGCATGATCACGCGCCGGGAATCCGGACCGTTGCTCATCCCCATCTGCTTTTTGTCCTGCAGCTGACCGATGACAGTGAATGGCACTCCCTCGAGGACAACGGTTCTTCCGACGGGATTGACCTCCCCGAACAGTTTCTCAGCGATCTCGGACCCCAGCACCAGTACGCGCCGCTTCTCCCGCAGGTCGGCGTCACTGATGAACCGTCCGCCGTACTCGGGATACATGCTGCGCTGGTACTGCATTTCAGGATATACACCGATCGTGTATCCGGACGTCTTGTTTCTTTCGTAACGCACCTGGATGTCGTACCGGCCGTACGCGGGGGTGATGCTGCGGATGCCCCGCACCGCCTCGCGAAGCATCTCCACATCTTCCTCCACGAAGCGGATGTCGCGCCCTTTCGGGAATCCCTCATAGGTGCGCGACGTCGTGCCACCGTACAGCCGCGTGATGCCGTCGCCGGAATTCGTCATGGCCTCCATGAGGCTCCGCTTCAGTCCGGTCCCAAATGCCAGCAGCAGCACCACGGCGGCGGTGCCCCAGACAAAGGCGAGAATGGTCAAGGCCGCACGAAGCCGGTGCGCCCCGAGGTCGTGGATGAATTCGCGAAGCAGTGCGTTCAGGCGTGCCATGTCACATCCCCATCTGAATGCAGACCGCGGGCTGCAGATGCGCGGCACGGCGCGCGGGGAAATACCCGGCAACGGTACCGGTCAGCGTCAGGATGCTTCCCGTGACGATGATCACGAAGGGAGAAATCACCGGCAGTCCCACAAACTCGTCGATCGGGAGCTGCCGCAGGAGTCCGACGATGAGCAGGGAAAGCAGCAGACCGATCAGTGCGCCGGCGCCAGTCAGCAGGAGGGATTCAAAGAAAAACTGTGCGAGCACATTCCTCCGGCGTGCGCCCAGGGCCATGCGGATGCCGATTTCGCGCTTCCGCTCCTCGACGGCGATGTACATGATGTTGGCCACGCCGATGCCGCCGATGACGAGATTCAGAAGACCGATCATGCCCATAAAAAGATTGAAGCCGAGAAAGAAATAGAACAGGAACTGATCATATTCCGCGGTATCCCAGATGCTGAAGGCGTCGCGGTCCTGCGGATCGAAACGGTACTTGCGCGCGAGCACACGGTAGATGCCATCCTTCACCATCTCCCCGTCGCGAGGATCCGCGGGTTTGTAGACGATGTTGTTCAGGTAAACATCCCCGTAAACGGTCTCATAGGTTGTCGATGGGATCCACGCGACATCTTTGTCCCAGCGCCCGTAGTTGCCATCCTGTTCCTTCGCGCGCATCACGCCGATGACCAGCATGGGCGTCTGTCCCACCCGCACATAGCGCCCCACAGGATCGGCGCCCTCGAAGAGCCGGTCGGCGAGTTCGTTGCCGAGAAAAATCACACTGCGCCGCTGCGCGATATCGAGCCGGTTGATGAAGCGTCCCCCGCTCTGCGGCACGAGGTTGCGGATGAGGCGAAATTCCGGAATCACGCCCGACACGGAGGTCGCCTCGACATTGCCGTTGCTATGCAGATGTTTTTCGGAACTCATGTATTCGGGGGAAATCAGCCCCATGCCGGGCACCTGCGAACGCAGGAGCTCGGCATCCTCCGCGCGGAAGCGGATACGACGGCCGTCGGGAAATCCCTGGTACGGGATGGTGGTGCGGCGGCCGAACATGATGCCGATGCGCTCACCCAGCCCGTGCATGGACTTCTCCAGATGGCCTTCGAGTCCCGCACCGAACGACAGCAGCACGACGACGGTGACCGTACCCCAGATGATGCCGAAGGCCGTCATGAACGTGCGCGACTTCTGCATCCGCGCAATGCGCCAGAATTCCGCGGCGGTGTATTTCAGGTTCTCGAAAAATGACATGGGTCAGTCGATCTGCTTGATTTCCCATTCCACGAGACGGTCGTCCCCGTTCAGCCCCTCCGTCACCTCGATGGTGATGGCATCAGAGAGCCCTGTGCTGATGACCGTTTCATCCGGCGTGGTGCCAGGTCCGGTGAAACGGCGCACGACCGCCGTGTCGCCGCGAAAGCGCACCAGGCGCTCGGGAATGGTGAGCACGTCGTCGTGACGCTCGATGATGACATCGGCGTTGGCGGAGTAGCCGGCGCGCAGTGTAAATTCCTCGTTCGGATCGATGGTGATTTCGATCGGGAACACCGTTGCGTTCTCCCGCTTCTCGCCCTTGAGGGAAATCTTGCGGATTCTGCCGTTCACCGTCGCATTCGGGAGCGCGCCAACGTGGATCTCCGCGCTCATCCCCTCTTCCAGCTTGCCGACGTCGATCTCATCGACGGTCCCTTTGAAAAGGATCTTCTCCATGTCGGCCATGGTCATGAGCGGCGTGCCGACCTGGTAGCTGGTCAGCGGCACCACCGGATCGCCGATGCTCGCGAGCTTCTGCAGGACGACGCCGTCGATCGGCGCGCGCACCACCGATTCGATACGCGTGTCGGAGACCACCGCGCGACCGGTCTGGAGCAGGTCGAGATACTCGCGCGCATTGTCGAGCGCAAGCCGCGCTTCGTCGTGGCGCTGTTTGACGCCCTCGAACGCCTGCGCGCTGATCAGATCCTTTTCCAGCAGTGTCTTCTGACGTGCGTACTCCTTTTCGATCGTTTCCAGTGCGATCGTCGCCCGGTCGATGCGCTGCCGGGCCTCGGCCACCTCGAGCGGCGTCGGATCGGGATTGATCACCATGAGCACCGCCCCGGCGCGGACACGGTCGCCCGGCTCTGCATGGATCGACTTGACCACGCCGCTGATCTTGGATTTGATGCTGATTTCCGTTTCCGGGACGATCGAACCGACAGCCAGCGCCTTGCGCACCACCGACCCGCGCGTCACGTCAATGACCGAGGGACCGGCCTGGCTCTCCCCGTTGGATGACAGGAACACGATGATGAGAACGACAGCGGCTGCACCTGCGATGATAAATATCCATTTCTTCATGTCGAATACCTTCCTGTTGCGCGATTGCGCCCTGCGTCGTGAATCGGATGGTTAGCAGCGGGCTTACCCTGTTCTACGAATGAAGGAGAAAAAGATTCAAAGGAGGGAATACAGACGGCGCGCAGAACCAAGGTGGATCCTGCGCGCCTGATACGAATCGTATGCGAGGTGCTGCAGCAGATCTGTTCAGCTTCCACGGACGTGGCCGCGGCAGAACTCGGGCTGCTTACACACCCATGAAATTACGCGACCGTCACCTCGCTTTCGAGGTACACATCCTGGATGGCGTTGAGCAGTTCGGCGCCTTCCTTCATCGGACGCTGGAAGGCCTTGCGGCCGGAGATCAGGCCCTGTCCGCCGGCGCGCTTGTTGATCACCGCGGTCTGCACGGCCTCGGCCAGATCGCTCGCACCGGAGCTGGCACCGCCGCTGTTGATCAGTCCCGCGCGGCCCATGTAGCAGTTGGCCACCTGGTAGCGCGTCAGGTCGATCGGGTGATCGGAACTGAGCTGTTCGTAGACGAGTCGGTGTGTCTTGCCAAAATCGATCGCATTATATCCGCCGTTGTTGGTCGGCATTTTCTGCTTGATGATATCGGCTTCGATCGTGACACCGAGATGGTTGGCCTGTCCGGTGAGATCAGCGGCCGTATGGTAGTCCTTGTCCTTCTTGAAATCCGGGTTGCGAAGGTAGCACCACAGAATGGTCGCCATGCCGAGTTCATGTGCGTACTCGAAGGCCTCGGAGATCTCGACGATCTGGCGATCGGACTCTTCGGAACCGAAATAGATCGTCGCGCCGATGGCGGCCGCGCCCATATCGAAGGCCTGATCAACGCTGCCGAAAAGGATCTGATCATAGGTATTCGGATAGGTCAGCAGCTCGTTGTGATTGATCTTGACGATGAAGGGGATCTGATGTGCATAGCGGCGGGCAACGGAACCGAGCACGCCCAGCGTGCTCGCCACGCCGTTGCATCCGCCTTCGATCGCCAGTTTCACGATATTTTCCGGATCAAAGTAAATCGGATTCGGCGCGAAAGATGCCCCGGCACTATGTTCGATCCCCTGATCGACGGGAAGAATGGACATATATCCAGTTCCCGCAAGTCGTCCGTGATTATAGATGCGCTGCATGTTCACAAGCACCCGGGGATTGCGGTCACTGTCTTTCCAGACACGGTCCACGAAATCCGGTCCCGGCAGGTGAAGGGATTCTTTCGGAATCGTATTGCAGGTATGATTGAGCAGATTGTCGGCCTCGTTGCCGAGCATTTCCCGAATTTTCTCGATCATGGCATATCGTTCGCTGATGTTGAGACATGTGGATGTTTTTTCAATGTAGCAACTCCCCGTATTACGGACAAGAGCAGAGCCGTCTCGCTGCTGCTCGTGCTCCCCGCCTTCGGCTGCTCGTGCTCGCCTCGGGAATTTCCCGTGCGCCGCATTGGTTATTAATAGTACATTTGTTTGCAACAGCAGCGCCACTGAACCACAGCTCATTCCATCATGTCCAAACACATCGTCATGACCGGGGGCACCGGTCTGATCGGCACCCGGCTGACCCGGGAACTTCTCAAACGCGGTGACCGCGTCACCGTCCTCACACGAAACCCTGACAGAGCACGCGACACTCTGCCCGACGGCACGGAGGCCCTTCGCTGGCTCTCCGATGAGAACGACGACGACTGGTCCGGCGCGATCGACGGTGCTGACGCGGTGGTACATCTCGCCGGTGAATCGATCGCCGAGGAACGCTGGACGGATGAGTACAAGCAGCGCATGTATGACAGCCGCATCGACACGGCCGCGAAGCTGATAGACGCTATCGCCAGAGCAGAGAAAAAGCCCGAAGTCATGATATCGGTTTCCGCTGTGGGGTATTACGGGGATACCGGGGATCGCGACATCGATGAGAACAGCAGCGCAGGCGACGATTTCCTGGCGGAATTGTGCGTCGCGTGGGAAACGGAAGCGAAAAAGGCCGAACACTACGGCGTACGCGTTGTCATCCCCCGGATGGGACTGGTCCTCGCCCGCAGCGGCGGCGCGCTGGAAAAACTGCTGACGCCGTTCAAGATGTTTGCCGGCGGACCGGTAGGGAACGGCGAACAGTGGTTCCCCTGGATTCATCTCGCCGATGCGGTCGGAATCTTTCTGCACGCGATCGACAATCCCTCCGTCCACGGACCGCTCAACGCGGTGGCGCCGGGACTGGTTCGCAACCGGGAATTCGCTGTTGCGCTTGGTGATGCGCTCGATCGTCCTGCGAAGTTTTCCGTACCGGCATTCGTGATCAAGCTGGCCATGGGCGAGCTGGGCGAAATGCTGCTCGGCGGTCAGCACGCCGAGCCCCGCCGCACCCTGGAGTCGGATTACGATTTCAAATACGCGACCATCGAATCCGCCCTGGAAGACCTTGTCGGCGATTGACCGCCATCCCTCACAGTGTATTCCCTTCTGAATTCCACACACGCACAGAGCCTGGAACAGGTGTTGCGATGCTGTTCAGACGCCGAGATCCTCATGCACCTCCGTCAGCGCATCGATGACGAATGCGACATGCTCTTCGAACGACACGCCGAGTTCATCGGCGCCTTTGAGGAGGTCCTCCCGGCTCACGGCGCGTGCAAACCCCTTATCCTTCATTTTCTTCTTCACTGATTTCACCTTGACGGAGGCGATGGAGCGATCCGGCCGGACGTACGATACGGCCATGAGAAAACCGCAGAGCTCATCCACTGCATAGAGCGCTTTCTCCATTGCGCTCTCCCGCAGCACGCCGGTGTGATCGGCATGTGACATGATGGCGCGCCGCAGCGACTCGGGATACCCGCGCTCTTCGAGTATCCGATTCCCCTCGAACGGATGTCCCTCCTCGGTCGGAAACCGTTCATAGTCGAAATCATGCAGCAGTCCTGCCATCCCCCACTCCTCTTCGTTTCCCTCCATCCTGCGGGCATAGGCGCGCATCGCCGCCTCGACGGCGTAGGCATGCCGGCGCAGACTCTCCGACTCCGTGTATTCATGCAGAAGTGCCAGTGCGTCATCGCGTGTGATGGACATGTATCCTCCGATTTCGGATATGATGAAACTGATAGAATAACGGGATTGCACAGCTTCCTGTCAACGGGGGTCCACCCGTGCGATCCGTTGGATCGCCCCTACCTCCTCCTTGTTTTTCCCTGCACCGGTCGGTATTTTGGCATTCCGGAGCGGAAACGGAAATATTTCTTCGACCTGATAATTCAAATCCAATAGAATCAAGCACCTGAAAAACGGAGACCGCGCATGTCCGACGAAAAGAACAAGGACCGGTACACGAAGGAAACGCACCTGATTTACGGTCAGGCGCATTCGAAGAAATGGGATTACGATCATCACGTCGTGCCGCCCATCACTTCATCCGCGACGTACAGGCTGGATTCCGCCCAGCGCGGCGCCCAGGGCTTCGTGGAGTTCGCACACACGACGGAGGAAACAAAGAACAAGGAGCCGATCCTCATCTACGACCGGCTCGGAGAACCGAACAAGGATATTCTCGAAGAGAATCTCGCCTACGCGGAAAGCGGCGAATGTGCCGTGACCTTTGCCTGCGGCATGGCGGCGATTTCCGGCGTTCTCGGCGTCCTGGCGCGCAGCGGGGAGGACATCATCGCGCATCGTACCATGTACGGCTGCACGTATTCGCTGTTCACGAACTGGTATCCCCGCTACAACATCAGCGTACAGCTGCTCAACCTGCACGATCTCGACATGCTGCGCAGCGCCATCAAACCGGAAACCCGTGTCATTTATTTCGAGTCGCCGGTCAATCCGACACTGACGCTTATCGATATCGGCGGCATCGCGGAAATGACGAAGCAGATCAACGAAACGCGTCCCGAAGAGGAGCACATCAGAATCGTTGTCGACAACACATTTGCCACGCCTTACTGCCAGCGTCCGCTGGAACTCGGAGCGGATTTCGTCGTGCATTCGCTGACCAAGGGCATCGGCGGTTTCGGCACCGACATGGGCGGCGTGGTCATCGGACCCGAAAAATACCGCGACATGCTGCTGCTCTATCGCAAGGATTTCGGCGGCGTGCTCTCCCCCAAGGCTGCGTGGCCCGTGCTGGTGTACGGACTCCCAACGCTTTCCCTGCGTGTGCAGCGGCAGATCCAGACCACCATGGAAATCGCCGAGCATCTCGAACAGCATCCCAAGGTGAAGGCCGTCAGCTACCCCGGGCTCCCCAGCTTCCCGCAATACGATCTGGCGCAGAAGCAGATGCGCAATTACGAGGGCGCATTCGCACCGGGCACGCTCATGTATTTCACTCTGAAAAGCGACTCGCCGCAGGACAGTCGTGACCGTGGCGAAAAAGTCATCAACTACGTCGCCGACAATGCCTATGCCATCACGCTTGCCGTCAGCCTCGGCCATACGCGCACGCTGATCGAACACCCGGGATCGATGACGCATTCCGCCATTCCCGCCGAGGAGCAGGTGCAGCGCGGCATGGATCCCGGCGGCATCCGTCTTTCCATCGGCATTGAACGGCCGGAAGATATTATCCAGGACCTCGACGAAGCACTCTCACAGATCTGATTGCCATGAATCCCCCGCTTCCCCTCATCCGCAGTCCGCTGCTCGCACAGTTTCCGCATGTCGCCCTGGCGCAGAGCACGCGCCAGGGTGCCGATGCATCCGCTCCGTTCGGTTTCAACCTCGGCTATGGCCTCGGCGACGATGAAAATCGCGTTACCGCCGCCGTCGCACAGTTCGCCGAACGCCTCGATCTCGATCCAGAGGACCTCGCATTCATGAACCAGGTGCACGGCGCCACGATTCGCGAGATCAGCGAGCCCGGCGTCTACGACGACACCGACGCGATCATTACGCGACAGCCGCGAGTCGGGCTCACGGTGCGTACCGCAGACTGTGTGCCGGTCATGCTCTACGCACCCGGCGAAAACCTCATTGCCGCGGTGCATGCGGGCTGGCGCGGCACGGCGGAGCATATCGCGCAGAAGACGGCGGAGAAGCTGATCGGTGAATATCATGCCGACGCAGCGACACTGTACGCCTTCATCGGCGCATCGGCGGCGAGCTGCTGCTACGAGGTCGGAGAGGACGTTGCGGCGCTCTTCCCCGAGGGCTTCATCATCCGCGAGGGTGACGGCAATCCCCGACTGGACCTGAAAGGTCTCAATCGGCATCAGCTCGAACAGGCCGGCATTCCCGCGGACAACATCAATGTCAGTGAGCTCTGCACGATACATGAACAGACCCTCCTGCACTCGTACCGCCGAGACGCCGAGCGCTCGGGCCGCATGCTCACCACCATCGTCCTGAAGGAAGCCGTCTGATGCCACAGTCCTTTGCCTTTGCCGACACCGGCAGACACACGGGCGCCTGGAACATGCAATTCGACGTGCGCCGCGCCGAACAGCTCGACACCGGTCTCGCCGGTCCGCTGCTGCGCGTCTACGGTTGGGATCCATGGTGCATCTCCCTCGGACGCCATCAGCGTATCGAGGAAATCGACCGCGCCCGCACGGATGCAGCGGGATATGACATCGTGCGTCGTCCCACCGGCGGACGCGCAATCCTGCACGCGCAGGAACTCACCTACTGCGTCGTCATGCCCGGCGATGGACGCGGCGTCATGGAAGTATACCGCCAGATCAGCGAGGCGCTGACGGAGGGGCTCAAACTCCTCGTCCCGCAAATCGACATCGCCCGCTCGCAGCCTAATTTCCAGCGCCTGTACAGAGAGCCCGGCAGCATCCCCTGTTTCTCGAGCTCCGCGCGATATGAAATCGAATTCGGCGGAAAGAAACTGGTCGGCAGCGCGCAGCGCCGTATTGGCAGCGCGGTGCTGCAGCACGGCTCCATCCTCATCGGCGACGCCCATCTCGCGCTCGCCGACTACCTCGCCGTCGAGGAGGATGTGCGCGAACAGCTGCGGCACGACATGGTCGAGCATACCATTACGCTGCAAGACATTCTGCAGCGACCGGTGTCATACCACGAGGTGCGCGAAGCGATCAAATCGGGATTCGAGCGCGCCTGGGATGTACGCTTTTCAACTTTGTCTCAGAATGACTACATTTCCGAGGAGGACGAGGCACGCGAGGCATGAGTACGGAACAGCAACAGTCGCCCAAGCGCGTCACCACGCGCACCATCCAGGAAATGAAGGATGCGGGCATGCCCATAGCATGCCTGACCGCCTATGATTTCCTGACGGCACGTCTGCTCGACGATGCAGGCATCGATCTCATCCTTGTGGGCGATTCCGTCAGCAACGTTTTCCAGGGCAACCCTACCACGCTCCCCGTCACACTTGACGAAATGATTTATCACACCAAGGCAGTCAGCCGCGTTGTCCGGCGCGCCATGGTAATCACCGACCTCCCGTTCATGTCGTACCAGGTCACGACCGAAGAGGCCTTCCGCAGCGCGGGACGGGTGATGAAAGAAACGCTCGCACACGGTGTCAAGGTCGAGGGCGGCGTACGTATCGCCGGCATGGTGGAAAAGGTGGCGGGGGAAGGCATTCCCGTGATGGGGCATATCGGACTGATGCCGCAGTCCATTCTCAAGTTCGGTGGATATCGTCCGCGGGGGACAAACGAGGAAGAAGCGGATGCGCTGGTGCAGGATGCACTGGCGCTCCAGGAGGCGGGCGCGTTCGCCATCGTCCTGGAAAAGATTCCCGCCACGCTTGGAAAGCGGATCACCGAACAGCTCAGCATACCCACGATCGGTATCGGTGCCGGGCAGCATTGCAGCGGACAGATCCTTGTCACCCATGACATGCTCGGACTGTTCGAGGATTTTCGTCCCCGTTTCGTGCGGCGCTACGCGGCGCTCGCCGATGAAATGGACCGCGCCTTCCGGCAGTACATCCACGACGTTAAAGCAAGCACTTTTCCCAATGAATCGGAGAGCTACTAAATGGACGGCGAACAGATCGCTGCCATCAAGCAGCAGTTGAAAGACGAGGGTTACAACATCTACGTATACAGCTATCCCGGAGGGATGTGCTTCCCGCCCCATATGCATGATCACGACACGATTCATGTGGTGCTGAACGGTTCGATGAAAGTGACCATGGATGACACGGATCATATTCTCAAACCAGGCGAGCGCTTCGTCGTGCCGGCCAACGTCATGCACACCGCGGAAGTGCTCGGAGAAATGCCTGTGGTGATTCTCGACGCAACTCCACCCAGAGGCTGACAGCCGCCATGACTCCTGCCGCACCTCAGCCTACCGAGATCAAGTTGTCGGACGATCGCATTCTCCGCATCGTCTGGAGCGACGGGCATATCTCCCGCTTCTCCCTGCAGTATTTCCGGGATCAGTGTCCCTGTGCCGGCTGCCAGGGCGAATCCGACATTTTCGGGGAGGTGCGCATGCCCGTGCAGCTCCCGGTCACGAAACCCGGGAAATATGATCTGAAGCATCTGGCACCCGTCGGGAATTATGCCATTGCCGCCGTCTGGGGGGATGGACACGACACCGGTATCTATTCATGGGAACACCTCCTCACGATGGAAGATCAGCAGGGTGGCGATAAGACAGCTGCCGACAGCTCCAGAGACGGCTGATCGCTGACATGGCTCCAATCCTCATTACAAGCACAAATCCCGACCAGCATCAAAACTATACACGCTGGCTGCAACGCCTGGATCCCGCGATGGATATCCGTTTCGTGCAGTCCGCTGATGACGTATCCTCGGCGTTCACTGATTCCGGCGGACTGCTGCTGCCCGGCGGAGGCGATCCCGATCCAGCACGGTACGGGCGTCCCGACCTGCTGCCGTTCTGCGACGTGGATGCCGAGCGTGACCGGCTCGAATTCGCGGCCATCCACCAGGCCGTGGAGCGCGCCCTGCCCATACTCGGCATCTGCCGGGGACTGCAGGTGATGAATGTTGCCCTCGGCGGAACACTCATCGCCGACCTCCCCATGAACGGATACGAACTGCATCATCGCATCAATGACAATGATCGACTGCACGAGGTCCGCATCGACACGGACTCTCTGCTGCATGATATCACCGGGTCCGAGGGAGCGATCGTAAACAGCGCTCATCACCAGGGGGTGGAGCTCGTGGCACCGCGTCTTGTCGTTGCCGCACACAGTCCGGACGGACTCCCCGAAGCGCTCGAGTGGAGATCCCGCAACGGTAATGCCTTCCTCCTGCTGCTTCACTGGCACCCCGAGCGCCTTCCCGACGAACATCCCCTCGCCGATAGCATCGGCCGTGCATTTCTCGACGCCGTTGGCCGTTAGGCACCTGCCACGCCGGAGCGCGGTGAAAGCGGCTTGGCTGTTACAGCAGCATCAACACCACGATATACCCCGAAAACACCAGTGCGTTGGTGTAACTCATCCCCATGAGCCATTGAAAGCGTTCACGCAGAGTTTGCTGCGGGAAACGACGCTCCCATGTCATCAGACCGACGCCCAGTCCGGGCAGAAACAGCAGGATGGGAAGCGCCGGGGCGATGCCCAACCACAGCCGTACGGCAAGGAACAGCAGCAGCGCACCGAGCACACCGATAATCAGAGCGAAGCGGAACGTGCCCCGCACGCCGAGCAGGATCGACAGTGTGCGGTCACCGCGGGCGGCATCCTCGTCGTGCTGATAAATCTGCGACAACGGATACAGACTCAGCATCAGCAGCGCGGTGGCAGACACCGCGAATCCCTCGGACAGCCCCCATGCGGCGTCTCCGAGGGACCATGCAGCCAGGAAGGGTAGCAGCCCCTGTCCGATCATCACGGTCAGCGCTCCGAGCACCGGATATCGTTTCAGTCGAATCGCGGGATGCGAATACGCCGTCGAAAGCACGGCATACGCAAGATAGATAATCGCTGCTGTCAGCCCGGACAGGAGACTCAGCAGCAGTCCCGCCAGCTTCAGCAGTACACCGGTCAGGAACAGCCCCCGCGGGACAGGCGGCGGGTGGTACATGCCCCCGACCGGACCGGTATCACGATCGAATGCCGCATTGATCGCATGCGATCCGCCGTAGAGAAATACATGGAACGCAAAGAAAAGGATCCAGAAGGAAAGGGATGCTTCCGCCCCGGCAAAAGCTCCCCCGAGCAGAAATACAGGAGCGAGGAGAAGCGAAAAATGCAGCCGCAGGTGTTGCAGAGCGGCCGGGAAATTCATGTCAGTTCCTGAAGAAGCTTTCGCGCCTCATCGACGCGTTTACGGTCGCCGATATCGCGCTTCGGCAGGGAGATGGCCTTGCGCAGATGGCGCTTCGCACCACGCTCATCGTCCATCTCCTTCAATGTCTTTGCCAGTTCGAGATGCGTCATGATCTGGTCGGGATACATGCGCATCGCCTGCTGAAGAAGCCGGTGCGATTCTTCAAGACTCGCGTCAGGGAGTCCGCCGTACACCACATCCAGCGCAAGCTTCAGTACCCAGCTCAGCGAGGCGACTTCGCGATTCCAGATACCGAGGACCAGCATCGCCACGTGATTCTCTGATTCAAGTTCCAGTGCACGGACGGCATGCTGACGCACGAGCCGGCTCAGCTCCACCTTCTCGGAATTCGGTGCCACGACCGCTTTCTGTCCGTAGGCTATCGCAAGCGACACCTGCGCCATGGAATGCCGGGGATCGGCCGTCACCGCCTTTTTCGCATAATCGATCGAACGTTGCAGTTCGCGCATCGCAGCCTCCTCCGATGACTCCTGTGCCGCGTAATCGGAGTACACCTTGGAGATGCGCCATAGCACGTCGGGGTTGTCGGCATCGAGTCGCTCCGCTTCCCGGTAGAGCCGCATGGCGACATCCGGCTGCATGGCAAACTGAGCGGAATCGCCACGCGCGATCAGCACATCGACCTGCTGTGCCGGGAGCGATGCGCTGACAAGCAGAAAAAGAATTGAGAACAGAAAAGAACGCATTGTTGAACTGCGATGATGGAAGAATAATTCGGTTCACAAACATAACAATCGATATGTTGATATGATTCACTGGCAGGATTGCAAGATTCACAACCAACAATCAACCATTGCCGGACGCCCACATCCCGGGGATCGCTCACCCGTTACACGTCCATTGCCTCTCAATGACAGGACAGAAAGCGTGCAAACAGAATTCTCATGTTCCCCCGCACTCAACTCCTATTATCGCATCACGAAATTCATTATCTTGCGAGATAATGTGAAATCCGGCAAGCCCGCTGGGCAAGGGAGTGCCGGCACGCATCACGGCGAAGAACGCTACTGTAATCTGATATTTTACGTGGAGGACCTTCATGGCCAAATCAAAAGCAAAAGCGCGGACCAGCAGCAGTAAGAAATCCGCTCGCGGCAAGAAGTACGTCTATTTCTTCGGCGGCAAGAAGGCCGAGGGCCGGGCAGACATGAAAAATCTGCTCGGCGGCAAGGGCGCAAATCTGGCCGAGATGGTGAACATCGGTCTGCCCGTCCCGGCAGGCTTCACGATCACCACCGATGTCTGCACCTATTATTACGACAACAAAGAAACGTATCCACCGCAGCTGAAAGAACAGGTGGAAAAGGCGCTGCGAAAAATCGAGCGCGACATGAAGGCGAAATTCGGTGATCCGAAAAATCCGTTGCTCGTCTCCGTGCGTTCCGGCGCCCGCGCTTCGATGCCTGGCATGATGGACACCATCCTCAACCTCGGTTTGAACGACACGACGGTGCAGGGATTGATCGACCGTTCCGGCAGCGAGCGCTTTGCATACGATTCCTACCGGCGCTTCGTGCAGATGTATGGCGACGTCGTGCTCGACCTCAAGCCGAAGACCAAGGACGACATCGATCCGTTCGAGGAGATTCTCGAGGCCAAGAAGGAAGCTCGCGGCGTGAAACTCGATATCGAGCTCACCGCCGACGATCTCAAAGAACTCGTCGCGGAATTCAAGGCAGCGATCAAACGTGAAACCGGGAAGAAATTCCCCGATGATCCGAAGGAACAGCTCTGGGGCGCCATCGGCGCCGTGTTCAGTTCCTGGAATAATCCCCGTGCCAATGTCTACCGCAAACTCAATGACATCCCCGACGAGTGGGGCACCGCGGTCAACGTGCAGTCGATGGTCTTCGGCAATATGGGCGAGGATTCCGGCACCGGCGTGGCCTTCACGCGTGACGCCGCAACAGGTGAAAACATTTTCTACGGCGAGTTCCTTATGAACGCGCAGGGAGAGGACGTTGTCGCAGGTACGCGCACACCGCTGCCCATCATCCAGCTCAAAGACAAGGATCCCAAGGTCTACAAGGAACTGATCGCCATCCGCAAGAAGCTCGAAGAGCATTACCGCGACATGATGGACATCGAGTTCACCATCCAGGACGGCGACCTGTACATGCTGCAGTGCCGCGTCGGCAAGCGGACCGGTTTCGCCGCGATCAAAATCGCGGTGGACATGGTCAAGCAGAAACTGATCACCCAGGAAGAAGCGCTCATGCGCATCCATCCCGATCAGCTGAACCAGCTCCTGCGACCGATCTTCGATATGAAAGAGAAGCAGGATGCCATCGACAGCAACCAGCTCCTGACCAAGGGCCTGAACGCCGGTCCGGGCGCCGCCTCCGGACGCGTTGCGTTCAACGCCGAAGACGCTGTCCAGTTCGCCAAATACGGCGATCCGGTCATTCTCGTGCGCATCGAAACCTCTCCCGAGGATATCGAAGGAATGAACGCATCCGAGGGCATTCTGACAGCCCGCGGCGGCATGACATCCCATGCGGCACTCGTCGCCCGCCAGATGGGCAAGGTCTGCGTGGCGGGATGTGACGCTCTGAAGATCGATTACAAGAAGCGCGAGATGCGCATTGAGGGACGCAAGGAAGTCGTGCACGAGGGGGATTACATCTCCATCGACGGCACGACCGGCGAAGTCCTGCTCGGCAACATCCCGACGCGTCCGAGCGAGGTGCTGCAGGTATTGATCGACAAGACGCTCGATCCGAAGGACGCCCCGGTGTATAAAATGTACGACCGTCTCATGCGCTGGGCCGACAAGGTGCGCCAGATCAATATCCGCACGAACGCCGATCAGCCCGACCAGTCGGCCAACGCCGTGGCATTCGGCGCCGAGGGCATCGGTCTCACCCGCACCGAGCACATGTTCTTCGGCGAAGGCAAAATCGGTCCGATGCGCGAGATGATTCTCGCCGAGGACGAAGAAGGACGCCGCAAGGCGCTGGCCAAGCTGCTCCCGCTGCAGCGCAAGGATTTCGAAGGCATCTTCAAAGCCATGGGCAAGCGTCCGGTCACGATCCGTACGATCGATCCGCCGCTGCATGAATTCCTTCCCCACGAGGAAAAGGAGCAGAAGCTGGTCGCCGACGATCTCGGCATCCCTGTCGCCCGCGTCAAGGAGCGCGTCGACGCCCTGCATGAGTTCAATCCGATGCTCGGTTTCCGCGGCTGCCGTCTCGGTGTGATGTATCCAGAGATCACCGAAATGCAGGCACGTGCCATTTTCGAAGCCGCCGCGAACGTCCGCAAGAAGGGCGTCAAGGCATTCCCCGAGATCATGATTCCGCTGGTGGGCAACGTCAAGGAGCTCAAAATGCAGGAAGCAATCGTGCGCAAGGTGGCCGACGAAGTGATGAAGGCCAAGAAGATCACGTTCAAGTACCTTGTCGGTACGATGATCGAGATCCCGCGCGGCGCCATCACCGCCGATGAGATCGCCGAGGTCGCGGAATTTTTCTCCTTCGGTACCAACGATCTGACGCAGACCACGCTCGGTGTCAGCCGCGACGATGCCGGCCGTTTCCTCCCCTCCTACGTGCAGCACGACATCTACCCGCGTGATCCCTTCGAGGCGATCGACCGCAGGGGAGTCGGTTTCCTGATGAAGCATGCCGTTGCGGAAGGCCGCTCCTCACGTCCGGATATCAAGCTTGGCATCTGCGGCGAGCACGGCGGCGAGCCTTCGTCGGTCGAGTTCTGCCACGACATCGGTCTCAACTACGTGAGCTGCTCCCCCTTCCGCGTGCCCATCGCACGCCTTGCCGCAGCCCGCGCCGCGCTGATGAATCCCCGCAAGGACGACAGCAAGAAAAAGGCCACCGGGAAAAAGGCGTCGAAAAAGAAAAAATAAGCCTTCGCTGATTTGAAACGGGTAGCTGCTTCCACCTGCCCGCGAAGAACGAACAAACCCCCGGCACTCTGCCGGGGGTTTGTCATGTCATGACTGCTGCGTCCGTCCGCCGTTCTGCCGCAAGCCCGATTACTGCCTGATCAGCTGCGCCACATCAAATCCCTTCTCCCTGAGTTTCGGCAGCAGTGACTCGTACACCTCGTCATCCATCTCCCGCTCGCGCGCAAGAATCCACAGATATTCGCGGCTGGGTGTCCCGACCGCCACCCACCGATAATCGTCGTCCAGCTCAAGAATCCAGTAATCGCCCTTGAACGGCCAGAAAAACGACACCTTCAGTTTGGCATTGTTACTTCCTTCGACGACCCAGGCCTTGCCCGTCGCTTCTTCGATCGGGCCTCCCGCGCTGTCCTCCTCGCAGCGATTGATGACACGGACGGTTTCGCTGTCGATGATTTCATATTCCGCCGTTGAATTCCAGCAGTCTTCCTGGAATGAGTTCGGAAGACGCGCGATTTCATACCATTTGCCCATGTAGCGTTCAAGATCCACGGATTCCACCGTCTCGAGCGGTGGATAATTTCCGCCGCAGGCGGGGACGAACATCGCGAGAAATACGAGAATACGTTTCATGTCAGCCAAATACGCGTTTGAAGAGAGATTTCACTGCGCCCTCGTACTTCTTCACCACGAGCACGGAGCTGGCGGAATAGCGGGCGACTTTCTCGGGGATTTCACCTACGAGCATGACTTTCAGCAGTTGTTCCCTGGCGGCCCCGATAACGACGAGGTCGTACTCACGGCTGGCACGGGCGATTCCCGCGGCGACCGAGCTGCTCTCGACAATGCGCGCCTGTGACCGAACGCCCGGTGTCACGTCCTGCATGACATCCTGCATGCGCTGCATACCGATGCGCCGCTGCTCCTCGTCCGCATCCTTCGGAAGCACATAGCAGGGCGAGACATCCATTTTTTGCTCCTGGGCGAGGTTACCGACGATGGTCGAGGCCAGCTGCGCATTCGGACCACCGGCCGTCGGGAGCAGACAATTCTCGATTTTCCGCTCCTTTCCGATTTTCAGCACCATGAGATCACAGGACGCATGGCGGATGATGCGGTCAGCGACTTCTCCGAAAATCCGGTCGCGTGAATTCGTATACCCCTTCCAGCCCATGATCAGCGCACTCGCGTTGTGCCGCTCCACGGCGGCGAGGATGCCGTCCGAGGCGCGATGGGCCATGATCAGATCCGTCTCCAGACGCACCCCGCGTTCGGCCGCCATGCGCGCGGCCCGATTGAGCAGCGCTTCCTTGTGATGCGCGAAACGGATGCCTTCGTGAATCGGCATCTGGGGTGGGACCTGAACGACTGACACGGCGAGCAGACGCATACCGCGCCGGCGGGACTCGGGGATCGCGAGATCGAGCAAGACACCGATATTGTCGGGATTGTACAGAGCAACGAGCACCGACGGCGCTTTTTCGGGCTCGAGGGCACGGCGTGCCGGAATCAGCACCTGTGGTTCCACCGCCGCCGCCTTCTTTTCGAAGACGGCATAATAGAGCAGTAATCCGACCACGATCCAGCCGATCGTGATGTACCAGGCGATGGGCTGAAAATTGAACTGGTACACGGCAAGGAACATGTTGAGCAGAAAACCCAGGACGGGAACGACGGGATACAGCGGCACACGGTATTTGCGCGGGATTTCCGGGTGCTTCCGGCGCAGGGCGATGGTTGACAGGTTGACCATGCCGAACGTCAAAAGAAAAATCAGGCTGGCAGCGGAACCGACCGCTTCGATAGGAAGCGTGAGTGCCATGGCAAGAAGGATGACACCGGTGACAACGATGGCCACATGCGGCGTGCGTCTGCGGCTGTGTATCGAGGACACGCGGCGCGGCAGCCACAGATCGCGCCCCATGGAGAACGCGACGCGCGAGGCCGCCATCACGGTGGCATTGAGCGCCGACATCGTGGAGAGCAGTCCGCCCAGAACGATCAGCGCAACGCCGAAGGCCGGCATGAAAGCGTCTGCAGCGTGCACGATGGCAGTCTCCTTGAAACGCCCGAGAAACTCCCACGTACTTTCCCCGGGGACACTCAATGCCGTGAGCGAGACGAAAAGGACGAGCAGGTAGATCAGCACCGCCACACCGAGTGACATGAAGGTCGCACGGGGAATATTTCTCTCCGGCTGCTTTATTTCCTCCGCGACCGTGGCGATCAGGTCGTATCCCTCGAACGCAATGAACGTCAGTCCCATCGCGACCAGGACGCCCCCGAAACCATTGGGGAGAAACGGTGTCAGGTTGCTCCCGACCTGCTGCGGCTCGCCGAACACCACCAGCAATCCGAAAAATATAAATACCGCAAGGGTGGCGATCTTCGAAATGGTCAGCACATTTTCTGTTTTCCCGGTCACTCCGGCGCCGCGTACGTTCAGCCAGATGAATGCCATGCCGATGAGTAGTGTGACAAAAAGGATGGCAGCGTGCATACCCGTGAGGTCGGCGACCATGGCGGTAAACGATGGCATGTACTTGTGCAGCAGCTCCCAGAAATATCCCGCAAAGCCCAGGGCGTACAGGCTGCAGGCCACGGTGTAGGCGAACCACAGCATCCAGCCGCTCAGAAATCCAACGGCACCCGGGAAAGCCATACGCACAAACGAATATCCCCCGCCGGCCCGCGGCACCGCGGATGCGAGTTCCGCATAGGAAAATGCGGTCAGCAGAGTGACGACACCGTTCAGCGCAAAGGCAAGCAGGGATGCCGGACCTGCTTCCCCGGCCGCGAGTCCCGTAAGAACAAATATTCCGGCACCGATCATGGCGCCCACGCCGATCATGGTAGCGTCAAACAGACCCAGATCGCGTGCGAACGTTGCGGTGGAGACGTCAGACTTCTGCATCGCATCGGGCAATTGTGCAGGGGCTCCGCTCCGTGCGAGCGGTGTTCACGCGAGAATGGGTCAAGAATACGGAATCATCGCGCGGCAAACAACACCCCTCGATCTCGCCTCCGGCGAGTCTCCGGCCTTCCGACCTCCGACCTGCCCGCTACTCCTCTCTACCCCCTGTTACTCCCCGTTACTCCCCGAGAATAAAAAACCCCGCAGCTGCCTGCGGGGTCATACTAACCTTGCAATATCCGAACCCTTTACAGCTCACCCTTGTCATGCCGCGCCTGCAGCTTCTCGAGCATGTCTTTTGTCATGCTGTCGAGATCAAAGGAGGGATTCCAGTTCCAGTCCTCGCGGGCGGGGGTATCCTCGACACCGTCGGGCCACGAGTCGGCGATATCCTGCCGGTAATCAGGCTCGTAATCGATGGTGAAGTCAGGCATGACCTTTTTGATCGAGTCGGCCAGTTCCTTCACGGTGAAGCTCATCGAGCCGACGTTGTAGTCATTGTGCCGTTTGAGATTTTCGAACGGTGCTTCCATCAGGTCAATGGTTGCCTTCAGACAGTCGGGCATGTACATCATCGGCAGGCGCGTGTCCTCACGCACAAAACAGGTGTAATGCCTGTTCTTGATCGCCTCGTAGTAAATCGCCACAGCATAGTCGGTGGTGCCGCCTCCGGGCAGCGTTTCCGAGGAGATGATGCCGGGATAGCGCAGACCGCGGCTGTCGAGGCCGTATTTCTTGACATAATAATCGGCGAGGATTTCGCCGGCCACCTTCGTGACACCGTACATCGTCGTCGGATGCAGCGCGGTGTCCTGCGGTGCGATCGACGGCGTGCCCGGACCCCACACGGCGATGGAACTCGGAATGACGACGCGCGCCATCTCGTGCTTCACACCGAGATTGAGGATGTTCAGCGTCCCGTTCATGTTGACGTCCCAGGCCAGCGTCGGATTTTTCTCGCCGACGGCGGAGAGAATGGCGGCCATGTGCACGATGGTGTCGATCTCGTACTTTTCGATCATTTCCTCGACGGTCTCGATCGTGTTGACGTCGATGAAATGAAACGGACCCGACTCCTTGAGCTCCTTGCTCGGTTCCGTCTTGCGACCGGTGGCGACGACGTTCTCCGCGCCGTACTTCTCACGCAGCGCCATGGTCAGTTCGGACCCGATCTGTCCGACGGCGCCGGTGACGAGAATCTTCTTGATCTCTTTCATGGATGACTTCCTGTGTATGATGTGCGATTCATAATGCTCAATCGATGGGATGAAAGGAGTCCCGCCGCTGCGGGACTCCTTTCATCCGGAATATATCATGCGGGGGATCCCGGGGGATCTCAGAGCATGCCGAGTTCCTTGCCGACCTTGGTGAAGGCGGCAATGGCGCGGTCGATATGCTCGTCGTCATGCGCTGCGGAAAGCTGCACACGGATGCGGTCCTTGCCGCGCGGCACGACCGGGTAGGAAAACGCGATCACGTAAATGCCCTCGTCGAGCAGCTTGTTCGCAAAGTCCACGGCCAGCTGCGAGCAGTTCTCGTATTTGCCGAACATGATCGGAACGATGGGATGATCGCCCGGGATGATGTCGAAACCGGCCGCGGTCATCTCCGCACGGAATTTCTTGGTGTTCGCCTCGAGCTTGTCGCGCAGCTCGGTGCTTGAGCTGAGAAGATCGATCGCGCGAATGGAAGCGCCGACGACCGACGGGGGAACAGTATTGGAGAACAGGTACGGGCGGCCCTTGTTGCGCAGCCACTCGACGATCTCCTTGCGTCCGGAGACACAGCCGCCGGATGCGCCACCGAGTGCCTTGCCGAAGGTCGTGGTGATGATGTCGGTACGGCCCATCACGCCGCAGTACTCATGCGCACCGCGTCCCTTCTCACCGAGGAAACCGGTCGCATGGCAGTCATCATGCATGACCAGCGCATCGTACTTCTCGGCGAGATCGCAGATTTCATCGAGTTTGGCGATCTCTCCATCCATGGAGAAGGCGCCGTCGGTCGCGATAACGCGGAAACGGCAGTCCTGCGCCTCCTTCAGACAGCGCTCGAGTCCCTTGAGCATTTTGCCAGTCCCGGGATCTTCGGTCTCGGTGTCGCCGAGGTGACCGTGATTGTAAATCCAGCGCTGCGCCTTGCTCAGGCGGATACCGTCGATGATGGATGCATGGTTGAGCGAATCGGTGATGATCGCGTCTTCCGGACCGAACAGCGGCTCGAACACCGCGCCGTTGGCGTCGAAGCAGGCGGCGAACAAAATCGTGTCTTCCGTCCCGAGAAACTCGGAGACCTTGCGCTCGAGTTCCTTGTGGATGTCCTGCGTCCCGCAGATGAAGCGCACCGAAGAAAGACCGTATCCACGGTCATCGATGGCCTCGTGAGCGGCCTTGACCAGGTCGGGGTGGGACGAAAGTCCCAGATAATTATTCGCACAGAAATTCAGGACTTTCTTTCCGCGAACAACGATTTCGGCTCCCTGCTCGCTTTCGATGATGCGCTCGTCCTTATACAGCTTCTGGTCTTTCAGGTTCTGCAGTTCAGCACTGAGAACCTCCTTCATCTTCCCGTACATAAATCAGCTCCTTATGAAAAGTGGTGCGTGGATATAAGTCGCAATATTTTCAGGGGATAGGCTCACCCTGCCGGTGGGAGATCCGAGGTATGAGCAGACGCAGCGATCCTCGCGACGCCAGTAACAAATATAGGAAATTATTCACAATTCGCGATGTGATTATCCCGCATCAGGGGGAAGAAACCAAAAGAGGAACCACAGATTGCACGGATTACACGAAGGGCTTTCTCATGGAGAAAGCCAATCCGTGTAATCAGTGCAATCTGTGGTAAGACTCTTATCGCTTATACGGACTTTTCCTGTACCGCTCCGCCAGCTCATGCGACCCCCGGAATTCCGGCATCCGCAGCACCTTCCTGTATTGCTTAACAGCATATTTCCGCTCCCCCAGCAGGTCATGCGTCATTCCCATGCGCAGGTTCGCCATGACCATGAATCCTGACGGTCCGTCACTGTCGAGACCGCGCGAGAGTTTATCGCAGGCGACGAAATATCTCATCGCCGTCCGATACTCCTTCCGAAGCATTGCGTCGTATCCGAGGTAGTACAGCGCCTCCCGTTCCATCTTCGTGCTGTATCCCCGTTTCCCCTTCTTCACACGTTCGCGGATGTCTGAAAACACGTCCGCCGCGCGCCGCCAGTTTCCAAGCTTGACATAGGTGCGACCGTAATACCGGTGAAATACCGGATTGTCCGGAAACGCGCGCATGAGCCGCCGCGCATACGTCAGCGCGTTCGACGGCTTGTTCTCTTCGCCGTAATACACCTGCATCAGGAAATACATCGCCTCCCAGTTCGCGAAGCGCGCATTCTCTGCTGCATGCTTGAGTTCACGAATCCCGCGCTCCCTGTCGCCATCGGGCAGGAACATCATTAGCGGCTTGAGCACCGAATAGCGGTCGGGCAGAACAGCAGCGTAATAATCGTAGATGCCCGTGCCAAACGCCAGATCGGCGTTCTCCGGCGCGATCTCCGCCGCATCCATCACCACGGGAAGCGCTTCTCTGCCGCGTGTGGCGGCCTTGATCCAGCTCTTCCGGTTGGCGTGCAGCCGGCCCTGAAAGCCGATCGCTCCGCCCTTGAAAAACAGCCCCGCGATGTCGCGTTCATTCCTGTCGAGGCGCTTGTCACAGAGATCGATCACGTCATCGAGCATGTCGTGAAAACGGTCGTCGCGCGATTCATCGTCGATGTCGATCAGAATGCGCCACCATTCCACCATCGCGAGGAAAAAGTGTCCCGCCGGGTGATCGGGATATGCCGCGACGACCCTGCGGAAGGCGCGGTCGGCATCCGCGAACTTCATATTGTAGGTATCACGAATGCCGTCATCGATAATCGCGTTGATCGTGGGATCCGGGATCCACTGCGCCCGGGCGGTGCCAGAGAACCCGACAACCATGAACAACATGAGAATGGGGATGTATTTCATCGTGAGATGCTTCATGAGGATGCCTCGCTTTCAGAATCGTAATTCACGTCGTCGGATTCCTGCATCACCGTCCCGCGTTGAAGATCCATACCGTCGTCAGGATCGGAAAGCCATGCGCGCAGCGCGGGAAGGAACAGCGCCGCGGTGCCCGCGAGCAGGATGACCGTTGCAAGCAGTCCGCCCTCCGGTCCGAACGAACCGCCGGTAATGATTGCCGGACCACCGGTCTCGGTGATGAACAGGCTGCGCTCGTGAATCCCGCTGACCGGGAAGCCGAACACCGGCCCGAGAAAAAAATTCCACCCGGTGTGCAGCCCGATTGCGAGCCAGAGTGATCCCGTCACGAGACGGGCGACACCGAGCCAGATGCCCGCCAAGAGGATATTTCCGAAACCCATCCATCCGATGTCCGGATTCATCGCGTGCATCAGACTGAACAGCACCGAGGTGACCAGCAGCGCAGACCAGGTGCTTCCCTGCCTGAGGAGGACGTCGAATGGATACCCGCGCATCAGGATTTCCTCGGCAAGGCCGACGAGGGCGAATGACAGGAAGCCCATGATGAGAATGTGCAGGATATGGGCCGGCGGGAAACGGCCGAGAAACATACGCGCATCCCCGATGAGAAGTTCCAGCGCAAACAGAAGTACGAGCATGCATCCCGAGAGAAGCAGCCCGGCACCGAGCTGCCGCAGGCTGCGGGACGACCAGTGAAGCCCGGTGGCGTCACGGAAGGATCGCCCGTCGGAAATACGCAGAAGAAACAGCGTCGGCAGTACAGCCGCGACCAGCATGAACAGAGGATTCCCGAAACGCCAGCCGATAAGGAGATTCAGGGATCCGCCGAGCATGTACAGAAACAGGAAAAGAAAAATGAACAGGGTAAAATAGCTGCTCACCTTCCAGATGGGTCGCAGTGCCCCTTCTTTCACCCAGAAATCGGTTTGCTGTTCTTCAGCCTGCGGTTTTTCCATGAATATGTTCCAAAAAATCCGGTCAGCGAGACGGTCACGATATAATACGGATGCAGCACTTCAGCGACAATCAGGTCAAGCGGCCGAAGCGGACGCCGAAACAGCGTCGCACTGGTGAACAGGACCGCGCCGTCAGCGAGCAGCTTCAGCAGGAAGAACACCAGGCCCGCTCCCAGGGCCACCGGCGACGTCATGCTGATCAGCGGTGCGGCCGCGGCAAACGCAAAATACACGAAAAGCAGCACGAGGAAAGAGACGAAACGTCCATCTTCGTATCGCCGCGCTTTCGAGACCCAGCGGATGCGTTGTCGCAGGAAGCTCCATGGACCTGCTGCCCCCTCCGTGCGCACCACGGCGTCAGGATGCGTCACGAATTCCGCGCGTCCCCCCTCCCGATACACGATCTTGTGCAGCAGAAACTCATCATCGCCGCTCGGGATACCGGCATTCCCCGCAAACCCATCCACCGCATCGAACATCGCCCGGCGATACGCGAGATTGGCGCCGTTGCAGAGCCTCGGCCATCCGATGCCGAAAAAACCGGCGCCGACCCCGACAAGACCGAGAAATTCCATCGCCTGCAGCCGGGCGAACAGCGTGTCGCGCCGCTCGTACACCACCGGACCGGCACAGATATCCGCGCCGTGGGCAAACGGCTCCGTGAGCGTCTGCAGCCACTGCGGTTCATGCTGGCAATCCGCGTCGGTGGTGACGATGATCTCTCCCTCTGCTTCCCGCACCCCGGCGGTAATCGCATCCTTCTTCCCGGCTTCATGTTCGCCGAGACGGAGAAGGCGAAAACGATCGTCACCTGAAATCGCTGTGCCGGCAACGATGGCGGAATCATCCTCGGAGTGATCGTCGATGAGAATCACGCGCATCCTGTCCGATGGATAGTCCTGTGCCCGCAGCGACGCGACGCAGTCCGCGATACTCCCCTTTTCATTTCGCATGGGTACCACTACGGTCAGCGAGGGCGGCGAAGACGCTCCGACAGACAGGCCCTCCTGCTGACGGGATGCCAGCCAGCGCAGTCCCGACCGCATGCGGAAGAGAAACAGCATGTATACGGCCGTCAGCGCGGCGAACAGGGAAAAAAAGGAGAACGCGATCACGCGGGATGATGCGCTGTGGAACGGCGAAACAGAATGAGAAGACCCGCCAGGCTGGGGAGAAGGATGTTGATCGCAAACAGCAGCAGCGACGCGCTGAATGCCGCAGCGGCGACAATGCCCGCATGTCCCAGCACATAGACGCTCGCTCCCTCGCGGATGCCGAGTTCACCGACGGTCACGGGGGGAATGACGGTCTTGATCAGCATGATCGTACTGATGCCCGCCAGCGCCGAAAGCAGATCCGTGCTGCCAAACGCATAGAGCAGCAGTACGAACTGCAGCAGAAATGTGCAGTAGAACAGGAGCGACAGCAGAAGAAGACGCACACGCAGGCGCGTATCGACACCGGCCAGCGCACTCTGAATGCGTTGGATCCGCTGCTGAAGCCAGCGGGCCGGCGGGATCACGGATGCGGATCTTTTCCGTCGCGTCCACAGCAGGGACAGTCCCGCCACAAAAGACAGGACGGTCAGCTCTGCGGCAGCAAGCAGTGCGGGATCGATGAACGGGTGCTGGATACAGAAAATCAGCAGGCCTACGCTGCCGGCCATCACGGTAACGGTCAGGGTCGCGAGCTTATCCACGGCGGTCAGTCCGATCAATGCCAGCCGGTCGGTGCCGCGCACGGCGAACGCGCGGCCGCCGAATTCCCCGATGCGAGCCGGTGTGACCACACCGAACGTAAATCCGAGCATCAGTGACGCGCCTATGTCATGCGGCCGCACGGCGGGATGCACGCTGCGAAGCAGCAGAGCCCACTTCCGATACTGGAACAGGAGATTAGGGATGAGGAGCAGGACCGCTCCGACGAGAAACAGTGGCTGCGCCCCGGTCAGGGTGGGAAGGAGGGTATTGCTGTTTACATTCTGAACCAGGAGAAACAGCAGGAGAGCCGCAATCAGCAGCTTTCCACCCCAGACCGCCCAGCGGCGAAGATCTCCAGATCCCGATGCGCGGTGCATCAGCTGCCTCCCTCCGCCTCCTCGAGCGCACGCGTGTAGAAGGTCTGCATCATGACATCGACGTCCTGCATCAGTTTTTTCTTCTCGTATTTCGGTGCAAACACGGAGCCGTCCAGAAAATATATGCGCTCCTGCTGCTCGTCATAAAAGAGATAGCTGACGAACGGCCCGCCCATGCTGTAATCGTTCATGCGCCAGAGCCCCTTCATACGCACGGCGAAGCGATCCTGGAAGCGAACCTCGTCAAACTGCAGATGATGCAGCGAATCGATCACCACCCAGGCAGAATCGTCGAATGTGCGGAACAGGGTCTCCGTGAGGCGGTTGCGTGTCTCGAAAGCGAAATCATTGGTGAGCAGCCCCGTGTCGATCGTGTCGATCCAGTGTACGAGCAGCCAGCGCTCGGTTTCCGCCGGCGCCTGCCGCCGAAGCAGCACGCTGGAGATTTCCGCGCTGTCTTTCGCCACGAACCAGCCGCGGATAACGGCAAGAGAAAAGCCGTGATCATCCATGAGCTGCTGCTCGATGTCGTTCTCCCGCGGCAGCGTCCACAGGCGCTCCTTCTCGCGATCATCCCATGACTTCTTAAAGTAATATTCCAGTTGATCCGCGTTCGCGACCATGAAATCGCGCAGCTCCTGCATGTTCCTGGCCGTCAGGTGCACAACCGTCTGTCCCTTGTACCAGAGATCCTGCTTGACGAACACGTGCTGTTCTCCTGCACGAACGAGTTCCTTCACCGTGGAATCCAGCGCGGAGCGCATGTAGTCGCCCATGCGGTTCTCCGCATTCAGAGGCGCGACGATCAGAATGTTGCGGCGGCGCTTGTTGTCGAGCAGCTCTCCCAGATCCAGGCGGCGCAAACGAAACCAGGTCTCCGGCTGCGGCGTGAAGAAAGGCTCCGTGAAGGCGTTTTCAATGACATCCGACAACGCATCATAGTCCGCGCTGTCGGCGACAACGGTAATAACGTCATGTTCACCGAGGGCCTGTTCCTTCGTATCTACTCCGCAAGACGCGAGAAGCAGGGCCGTAAGATATGCACTCAGAAGCACGGGTGCTTTCATGTCAGCCGTCCAGGGCATACACATTCATTTCCGGTAAAAACAGAACATACAAAAGCCACATCGCAGAACCAATGGCGACCGGAATGGCGAAATTGTCATCGATGATGTCGAAGGAAAGCACTTCCGCAATCGCACCGATCACGGCCGAGACGATCGCAATGAAATACTCGGCCGGCGCGTGCTGCAGCTTGGGCGTAAAGAGAATGACAATGACGGCGGAAATCACGAAAGCCGAGGAACCCTCGAGCGACTTGTCATTGAAGCGCTTTGTTCCGTACCGCCGGCCGATGAGCGCGGCGACGGTGTCGGAGACGATGAGAATCGCAAAGGCGGTGATGGTGATGAGCTTGGGAAACACAAGCACGCAGAACGTCGCGGAAATCAATACCCAGCTTGCGCCGTTGAGCGTTTTCTTCTGCCGCGTCTTCTCGTGGGGACGCAGCATCTTTCCGAAAATCCGGTGATAGAGACGAAAACTCGGCTCATGGAAGGTTCGCAGCACATCGCCGAGCACAAAGGCCAGTGTCAGCGGGATGAGAATCAGCAGGGCGAGTTCCTTCGGGATGAAATAATATACCACGGGGATGGATAGGGACATCATGTGGATGCCCTTCCGCATCAGCTCAAATTCGAAGGAAACATGCTCAGCCGTTCCGGAGAGCTTCGACGGGGCTGTCATGCATCCCTGTCCTTATCCTGTTGCTGATCCTGTTGATTCTCCTGCTTTTCCTGTTTCTCCTGCTCCTCCTGTCGCTTGATCTCCTCGACCGCGCGGCGGATTTTATCCGCCCGTTCCTGGTCGATCTTCAGGCGTTCTTCTCCGGCTTTACGGATGTCTTCGCCGTTGCCGTTCTCCTGTGTCTTTTTCGGCGGAAGTTCCTCTCCGCGCAGGATCAGATCGATCTCTTCGCTGTCGAGGATTTCGCGTTCGAGCAGCGCAACCGAGAGCTTGTCGAGGATGTCCCTGTGCTCCTGCAGAATGTTGTCGGCACGCTGCATGCCCTCGAGCACGATCGTGCGTACGGCCTCGTCGATGGCAATGGCCGTCTGTTCGCTGTAATCGCGGTGCTGCGAGATCTCCCGGCCAAGGAAGATTTCCTCCTGCTTGGCACCGAAGGTCAGCGGTCCGAGTGGACTCATCCCCCATTCGCAGACCATTTTGCGCGCAAGCGAGGTCGCGCGTTCGATGTCGTTGCCGGCACCGGTGGTCAATTGCCCGAAGATCAGCAGTTCAGCGGCACGCCCGCCCATTGCGTAGGCGATCATCGCCTCGAGATACGGTTTCGAGTAGGTATGCTTTTCGTCGATCGGCAGATACGTAGTCACACCGAGCGCGCGGCCGCGCGGAATGATGGTAACCTTGTGCACGGGATCGGCCTCGGGAATCATCTTTGCCACGAGTACGTGCCCCGCCTCGTGATAGGCCGTCATGCGCTTCTCATCATCGGAGATGATAAGGCTCTTGCGCTCCATGCCCATCATGATCTTGTCCTTCGCCTCCTCGAAATCACGCATGGTCACGGTCTTCATGTTTCGCCGTGCCGCGTACAGTGCCGATTCGTTTACAAGGTTGGCGAGTTCTGCGCCGGCCAGTCCGGGCGTGCCCTTGGCGAGCACCTCCAGATCCACGTCGGGATCGAGGGGAATCTTGCGCGTATGCACTTTGAGAATACCGAGGCGGCCCTTGACGTCGGGACGATCGACGACGATCTGGCGATCGAAGCGTCCGGGACGCAGCAGAGCGGGATCGAGCACGTCGGGACGATTGGTCGCGGCGATTATGATCACGGTACTCCCCTGCTCGAAGCCGTCCATCTCAACGAGCAGCTGGTTGAGCGTCTGCTCGCGCTCGTCATGTCCGCCGCCGAGCCCGGCGCCGCGCTGGCGTCCCACGGCATCTATCTCATCGATGAAGACAATGCACGGAGAATTCTTCTTGGCATTTTCGAACAGATCACGAACACGGCTCGCACCCACGCCGACAAACATCTCGACGAACTCGGCGCCGCTGATCGAGAAGAACGGCACGCCCGCCTCGCCGGCCACGGCACGCGCAAGCAGCGTCTTGCCGGTTCCCGGCGGTCCGAGCAGCAGCACACCGCGCGGAATCTTGCCGCCGAGACGCTGGAATTTCCCGGGCTCCTTGAGGAACTCGATGACCTCCTGCAGCTCGAATTTTGCTTCGTCGGCACCGGCCACATCGGAGAAATTGATGCGGATGGAATTCTCGCTCACCATCTTGGCGCGGCTTTTACCGAAGGAGAACAGCCCCTTCGGTCCGCCGCCGGCACCCGCCTGCATGCGCCGCATGAAAAACAGCCAGACACCGATGATGAGAATCCAGGGCAGCAGGCTGATCAGTGTCTGCGTCCACATCGAGTCCTTTTCCTCGAATGTTACTTCGATGCCGCGTTCGATCCATTCCTGCTGCATCTCCGAATCCACGGCGCCGAGATTGACACTGAACTTGGTCGTCTCCTCGGCGGGTCCATCCTTCTTCGTCTGCAGGGGATAGGACTGATTAAGATAGGCGACCATCTCATAGTCGTTGAGATTGGACTTGTAGACCGTTGCCCGAACGATTTTCACCTCGGTGTCATCGAGTGTCCGCACTTCCCCGTTGAGGAATTTCTGATACTGAGAATAACTGATCACCGGCGCTTCGGGCTCGGTGTTGAAAAACTGCGCCGCCACAAAGAAGATGATGAGCACCAGCAGCCAGGTGAGAATCACCTTGGAATATCGCGCCCAGTTGTTCTCCTCGGGGGGCTTGCCGCCGCCCGGCTGACGCTTGTCATTCCTGTTCTGCTCGCCGGAGTCCTTCTTCGGTTCGTCACCGTCGCCCGGCGGGCCGGGGAATATATACCAGTTGGGATTGAAGTCTTGAGACATGAATGCGTTCACTTCACGATTACTGTGTCACTGTTCCGTATCATGATTGCCGTCGAGAATGTAAATCGCCGGCAGATTCCGTGCCTTCTGCGCGTAGTCGAGTCCGTATCCCACCACGAATTTGGTCGGAATCTCAAAACCGACATAATCGAGCGTGTGACTGATTTTCGTACTCGACGGTTTATGCAGTAATGTAACAATTTTCAGCGAGGCGGGGTTCTTTTTTCCGATCCACTTCTTCATGAAGTCGATGGAGAATCCCGTGTCGACGATATCCTCAACAATCACGATGTTGCGTCCCTCCACCTCGCAGTTCAGATCCTTGACGAGCTGGACGTTTCCGGAGGATATTTTCTTCTCGCCGTAGCTGGAAAGCTTCAGGAAATCCACCTCACAGTCGATGGTGATCTGGCGCACCAGATCCGCGAAAAACATGAACGCGCCGTTCAGCACGCAGATGAAAATCGGCGTCTCGCCGTCCATGTCACGGTTGATGCGTTCGGCAATTTCGGTGGTGCGCTCCTGAATGCGCTGCACTTCAATGAAGGGCACGAAGCGGTCGCCTCTGATTTCAATTTCCTGCGGAATGTCAACGTCTGGTGTCATGAAATTCAGGTCTGGTATAGATATTCAATGCGTGCTGCGCGCTCCGTTTCCAGTCTGATTCGCGCCCGCTCATCGAGCCGGACGCCGCAGATCCAAACGATACCGTGCTGTCCCTCGAGCACCGGAATGCGCAGGCGCCGGTGCAGCGGGATGCCGCGGTCGGCAAGGAAGCTGCCGACACGCTTGTCCGCGTCGAAGCCCAGGGGACGAAAGACGTCCTCCGCACTCCACGGCCGGAGAATGAAATCCTCTCCCGCGGTATCGAGATCGATGTACTCCTCCGACGGATTCGCGTGGAAACTGACCGTCGAGAGCTCACAGCGCTCGATCCGGAAGGTTGCTGCATCGAATGTGCATTCCGCGTCAACAGTGATCCGCCGCGGATCCGCAGGTGGAGCGGACGCCTCGATGACAATGGAGGCTTTCTCCCTGAAAGCGACAACGCCGCCTCGCAGGACGGCGCGCTTCCCGGGATCGGCAGAGATCAGCTGATGCAGTGAGAACACTTCATCGAACGCACCCCCGCTGCCGCGAAGCTCTGCCAGCGCACGGCGAAGGAGGGACAGCTGTTCGAATTCAAAATACCCTTTCAGTACCGGAACCGCAAGAACAACCGCAGTGCCGCGCTCGGAGATGCAGTCGTCCGCCAGGCGACTGATATGCCGCTCGAGAAATTCGTCGAGGGACTGGAAAAGACGCGCCGTGTCGGTCATCACCGAGGGCCAGGCATTCTCCGCATGCGTGCGCACGGCGGGAATGACATGGTGGCGCAGCCGGTTGCGGTCATATGTGTCGCTGTCGTTCGAGGCATCCTGCATCCAGCGAAGACCGTGTTTCGATGCCCAAGCTTCGATTTCATCCCGTGTCGTGGCGAGGAAGGGACGATAGACGCGTCCGAAGCGGGGCCGAATGCCGGCGAGTCCCTGCACACCGGTGCCTCGGAGAAAACGACCGAGCAGCGTCTCCGCCTGATCATCGGCGTGATGGGCGGTCAGGATGGCATCCGCACAGATGCGCGCGCGCACGGATTCAAGGGCCTCGTAGCGCAGCCGGCGTGCGACGTCCTGCACGGAGCCGCCCTCCACCGCATGCACGGCGGGGACATCCACGCGGAGCATCTCGAACGATGCGCCGCTCTCCGTCGCGAAGTCGCGCACAAAAACGGCTTCGGCATCGGCCTCGCGGCGCAGCGCATGATGCACATAGACGAAGGTGAGCTGCAGGTCCCACGCGCGGCGCAGCGCACCGAGCACATGTCCAAGCACGGTGGAATCGCAGCCCCCGCTGGCGGCGAGCAGCAGATGTGCACCGCGACGCAGGATGCCATCAGTGCGCAGAACTTCCGCTGTGCGCGTGACAAGAGACATTATTCGCTCCCGCTGCTGTCCTCGTCCTTATTTTTGTCCCGACCGGAATTGCCGCCGGAGCCAGGTTCGTGATTCGCTCCGTCAGTGCCGGCGGCGCCTCTGCCGGCGGCGCCACTCCCGTCCTGGGTCATCTCCAGTTCCCAGTTTTTGAGCCAGGTGAGATCTTCGGCGAGCTGCATCAGCCGTCGCAGCGCATCATGTGTCACGGCGAGATAATGCCGCTGCACTATCTCGCGCCGCTCCTCTTCTGCATCCGCGAAAAAATCCGAGACCATGGCATGGAATTCATGCACCGTGCGGGAGAACTCCTGTTCGAGTTTCTCATACAGCTCTGATTCCGGTGTCTGCCTTCGCATGGTCAGCTGGAGCCGGCTCAGGTACTTTCCCTTGAACGCCAGTTCCCCCAGAGCCTCGGGGCTGCCGCGATCGTGGGCGTGCTGCAGAAAACTGCCGAGACCGGCGGGATCGTGGAGACGGTCTCCGGCGTAGGCGGAGAGAAGCTCGATAATATCGTTGACCTGGGGAGAAACGTCCATGACTGATGACCGTACTGGTGAAACGGGAGGCGAGACATCCTAACATACATAATTCCGCACGGGTTCAGAAAGTGAAAAAGTGCACCGCCGATCGGAGGGAACCGACAGGATGCGTACGGCGTAAATACAGGGTGCGTCGGCTGCCGCGCACCCGTGAACACCGTTGATTTTGTTGCATTTCAAGCGATAAAAAAGTAGTTTGACGTCTTGATGGCACTTCGTCTCCACAACCCTGAGTTTCAGTATTCACCTTCATAGTTTTCGCGGAGTATTATGAAACGCAGTTTCTTCCTTCTGCTGATTGCGACCCTTTTTGCATCCGCGCCGCTTCAGGCCCAGCCTGAAAGTGTGGCCGGAGGGGTTCAGTTCGTCTATTCGAATCCGGAAGCGTCCTCGGTCTCCCTTGTCGGAGATTTCAACGCCTGGTCCACCCAGTCCCATCCCATGTCCAAATCGGACGAGGGTGTCTGGACGGCCACCGTGGACCTTCTGCCCGGAACATATCAGTACGCGTATTCCCTCAACGGAAGCGACATCGTCATCGATCCGGAGAATCCTCTCACCTTCGAATCGATCGACGGCCGCCGCCTCAATTCCCTCGTCAGCGTGGGAGAAGACGGGAAGCTGCTGACACAGGCCTATCCGGTACGGAAGAATCTGAACGATGACTATGCCAAGACGGGCGGCACGGTGTACCTCAACCTCGTGTTCCGCCATCACCTGCCGCTGTACTATGACGTGGAACAGGACCAGATTACCGCGCCCTTCGTTCGCCAGCACGCGCTGCGCGACTATTTCGAGCTCGCGGATGTGATCCAGCGCTATCCCAACGTGCATGCCACGGCAGTGCTGTCTCCCACCCTGCTCTGGCAGATTCAGGAAATCTACGTCAAGCGCCTCGAGCCCTACGTCGAACCGTACCGCGCCATGAATCCCACGAATGCGGACATGGACGGTGCGCGTTTCCTCCGCGAGATGAAGGGAAAGACCGACCCGTGGATCGACATCTGCCTGACGCCCGCCGAGCAGCTCACCGAAGAAGACAAGGCCCATCTCTACAGGAACGAGTGGAACGCGTTCACGATGAGCGAAGTGCGGCTTCGTCGTTTCCCGGAACTTATGGAGCTGTACGAAAAATGGCGTGACAGCAACGGCAATCCGAGCTATTCGGTCGATGAGCTGCGCCTCCTGAAATTCATGGCAATCTTCACGAATTTCGACACCGAGTTTTACGAGCGCCGCGTGCCGCTGATCCAGACCGGAACGCGCATCTACCGTTCGCTCGACATGCGCGACCTGGTATCCTTCCGCAGTGACGGCAAGTATTACCTCAAGCGCGCGATCACCGAGGACGACTGCGAGCGCATCGTGGCGTCGATCTGGTATGTCATGGCCAGCATCCAGCCCGCCTTCGAGAAGGCCATGTTCAATCCGAAGGCCATGATCGGCCAGCTCGAGCTCGCATCCACATCCTACGCCGACGCCGTACTGCCGTTGCTGATCAACTCCGACGTCGCGAAGGACGCCGATCCTGATATCGATCTGCCGGCGACCTACGCCAACCCGGCGGATGCCGATGCGCAGCTGAAGATGTCCATCGCCGCCTACCAGAAGTATTTCAACGCCGCACCGACCGGCTACGTGCCGCCGTACGGCGCGATTTCGCCCGATGTCATCCCGCTGCTCAAGGACAACGGCTTCGAGTGGTTCACCTCCGATGAGAAGGTCCTGGAAAAATCCTCTCCCAGGAATCTCCCGAGCACGCTGCCCTACATGGTCAGCGTCGACGACAAATCGCTGTACGGTGCGTTTGCGAACGGCCTGCTCAGCAACCGCATCAACTGGGTGTACCGCAATTACTACGCGGAAAATTCGGCTGACGACTTCATCACGAACGTCCTCGCGATGGCCCCGAACAATCCGAAGAAGCACGCACTCGTGACCGTGGTATTTGACGGCGACGAGGCCTGGGCGCACTACCAGCGCGACATCGACGGCAAGGGAATCATCAACGGCATTTACCGCAAGCTCAACAAGCTGTTCAAGACACGCGCCATCGTGTCCGTCACGATGTCCGAATACATCAACGGCAACCGCATGCGCGGCATCCCGCCGCACCGGCCCGCCGACTTCACCAGCATCAAGGAACTGGCCTCGGGGTCGCGCCACAACGGCAACTTCAATCTCTGGATCGGAACGCGTGAAACGAACAAGGCGTGGGATTATCTGCGCCAGACGCGCGGCAAGATCGCCGGAGCCGCCGCCCCGGTCACGACCGTTGAGTATCTCGACGATTTCGCGACACAGCCGTTCAATTTCTTCTACGGCGCGACCAGTCCGCACTGGATGGAGGCGTTCAACAAGAATGCGCTGCTGCAGATGAATCCGAAGCCGTTCGAGGAGAGCTTCCGCACCATGCTTGCGCAGAGCCAGACCCTGGCCGGACTCTCGACACCGGCCCTTGCTTCCTTTGTCAATCCCGCGGAATACAAACCCACATGGACCGCGCCGCGGAAACGCACGCGCGTGACCTTCATCTGCCGACTCGTGGACCGCGAAGCCATCACTTCGGTCTTCATCGCCGGCAACCGCAAGGAACTGGCCAATATGGAACCGAACACCGTGCGCATGTGGGATAACGGTGAAAACGGTGACAAGAACTATGGCGACAATGCCTGGACACTTGTCGTGGAACTGGATCAGGGCGATCTGCTCTATAAGTTCTCCAACTCCGGCGGACAGGGCACCTGGGACGGTGCCGAGACCTTCCCCGACGAGTGGCGGCGCATCACCATTACGGGCGATAAAATGACTGTCGAGGACATTTTCGCCCGCATCAAGAATCGCTACTGATTTCGATAACGAGCGACTTTCAGAAACGCCGACATTCGCGCGGTCATGCTGTTACGGAAAAGGCATGGCCGCGCGCATGCCGTCACGCAGGCAAATGCTCCGGGTGACGGTCGCTTCCCGGCGCCGCTCTTCTTTTCGCAGTGACGATGAATTCCCCCATAAACCTGTATAACCAGAATCAGTATTCACGGGAAGAACTTATCGGCGATATCGCCGAACGTGTCGATCCCGTCGACCTGACCACCATCATCGGTGCCTATGAAATGGCATCGAGTGTGCATGAATTCCAGGTACGCAACGACTCCACACCGTACTTCTGGCATATCTCACGCGTTGCCCGCATCGTCATCCGTGAGCTGGAATACTACAACGGCGATGTGATCGCGGCCGCCCTTCTGCATGACGTGCTCGAAGACAGCGACATCATCACAGCCGAAGTGATCAAGTACAATTTCAACGCATACATTTCCTACATCGTCGAGGTACTGACCAAAAACATTCAGCTCGGCGGCGCGCAACGCGAACACTCCGACCAGGAATACATCGAACGCCTGCGCTTTGCGAGTGTCGACTGCAAGATCGTCAAGTTTGCCGAGCGCCTCGACAACTACCGCTGCCTCGAGTTCGGAGTGAAACGCAATCCCTTTCAGTACATCGAGGAAACCGAGCGCGATTACTATCCGATGGTCGACAGCGACGATCACCCTCTCCTGCGCCGCATCATCGAGGAAATGGACAGTATCAAGAGCAAACTCTTCTCCTAGCATCATTCCCCCCTCTCGTGCTACATTGACATGCCGGGGCAGTTCCCCGCGATGTGACATTCTCTGGAATACACCATGCGCATACTCATACAGCGCGTCTCCCGCGCACGTGTCAGCGTCGGTGACAGGATAACGGGACGCATCGAAGCCGGTGTGCTCGCCTTTCTCGGCGTCACCCACGGCGACACGGATGAAGACGCCCGCTATCTTGCCGGACGCCTGGCGCGACTGCGCATCTTCAACGATGCGGAAGGAAAAATGAATCTCTCGGTAGAGGACGTCGGTGGGTCGGCGCTGGTCGTCTCGCAGTTCACACTCCACGCCGACACGCGTAAAGGCAATCGTCCCAGCTACGGGCACGCCGCCGAGCCCGCACTCGCGGAGCACCTTTATGAGGTGTTCGTGGCCGAGCTCTCGGCACTGCTCGGCACCGAACGTGTCGCGACCGGCGAGTTCGGCGCCATGATGGACGTTGAGCTGGTCAATGACGGCCCGGTCACGGTCACCGTGAAAAGCAAATCCGAGTATACGGATGACGGCGCGAACGCCTGAATCCCGGCGGCGTGTGCTGCTCATTCTGCTGGACGGTGTGGGCATCGGCACGAAAGATCCCCGGCGGAATCCGCTGTTCGCCGCCCGGCCGCCGTTCCTGCATGATCTTCTTGACGGACAGCTCCCCTCCCTGCGCAACCGCTACGTCGCTGCCTCAGAGGCAGAATGCATCCCGCTGGATGCAAACCTCGGCGTGCCGGGTCTTCCGCAGAGCGGCACGGGACAGTCCGCATTGTACACCGGAAAGAATACTGCACGCATTATCGGACAGCATTTCGGTCCCTATCTCTACTCCACGCTCAAGCCAGTGGTCGAAGTGCACAATATTTTCCACCGGCTGCGCAACGGCGCGGCACCGGCGCGGGCCACGCTGGCGAATGCGTTTCCGCAGCGTTTCTTCGACTACCTCGCGGGTCCCCGGCGGCGCATGGTGGCCGGCATGTACGCGGCAATGGCGGCGGATCTGCGTTTCCGCGACATCGACGATCTGAAGCGCGGCGAAGCCGTATCGACTGACATCACCGCCGAACGCTGGGCCCGCATCGGACATCCCGACGCGCCGGTGGTTACACCGCATGAGGCCGGCCGCGCGCTCTCACGCGTCGCCGCCGCGCATGACTTCACCCTGTTCGAATACTTCATGACCGACAAGGCCGGGCATGACATGGATCCGGCATTCGCCGCACGCACGCTGCTTGATGTCGATGCGCTGCTGCACGGCCTGCACGAGGCGGCCCCGCTCGATGAACTGCTGGTGCTGGTCACCAGCGACCACGGCAACATCGAAGAGATCGGGATCAAGACGCATACGCGCAATCCGGTTCCGCTGATTCTCTTCGGCCGCCGCGAGGGATTCGACACCAGGTCGCTCATTTCTATCTCGGATATCGTTCCCGCCGTTTGTAGCTTCCTCGCATAACCTTCGCGCACGCAATAAGGGAGAATACGCATGCGCCGCTCACTGCGCCGGATCGTGCGACTGCCCGCGGTCCGTTTTCTGCTGCCATTCACCACCGGATGCATCCTTCACTGGCGCTGCCCCGTCCCGGTCACCATTCTTCTGCCGGCTGCTGTCGCGCTGCTCTCCGCAGTGATCCTCCTGTGGCTGCTGCATGCACGACTGCGACCGGAGTTCCGGACATGGCTTCCGCCTTTCCGTGACACGGCGGCAGTTCTGCTGCTGCTTACCGCCGGCATGCTGCACTGCCGCAGCGCGCTCCGGACCGGGCAGCAAGACATTCTGAACTTTGCCGACCGCCGCGAGCACGTGATCCTTACCGGTATCGTTGCGGAGGATCCGCGTGTCGCGCCTGACCGGCTGCGCTTTCGTCTGCGCTGCACGGCGATAACGGGCGACGGAGCAACGTCGCTCCCACACCTGCGCTCTGACGTGCCGACAGGAACGGGTGTGCGACCGGAGACACCGGGACGTATCGACAGCGCTGCTGCACCGGATTCCATTCCGGTGACAGGGATGCTGCTGGTCAGCTACCGCCGAAGCGCATGGGATGAGGATGACACGCTGCGGGCATTGCGCTGGGGCGACGTCGCGCGGCTGCGCTGCCGTCTGCGCACGCCGCTGCCGTCGCGGAATCCCGGCGCCTTCGATGCCCGCACATGGATGATCAGCGAGGGCTGCCTGTTGTTCTGCAGCGTGTCGAAAGGAAGCGACCTTGAAATCGTCGGCCATGAGGATCCGGGGATCGCGGCAGGCGCGATCACCGCGATGCGGAGACACACGCGCAGGATCATCGGCATGCGCTACGGACCGGATCATGCAGCGCTTATGGCCGGACTTCTTCTGGGCGACCGGGGTGGGATCGGCGATGATGTCATGGAGGATTTCCGGGATGCGGGCATCATGCACATTCTTGCCGTGTCGGGACTGCACGCCGGTATCATCCTTCTGATCGTGTTCATGCCGCTCGATCGTCTGCGGTATCCGCTGAGGGCCGGTCTCGCACTGACGGTGCTGTGGGGATTCGCCGCGATGACCGGTCTTGCACCGCCTGTCGTGCGCGCCGCGCTGATGAGCACACTGTTCCTCGGTGGCGTGGTGCTGCAGCGCCGCAGCGATCCCGTCAACGCCCTCGCCGCTGCAGCCCTGATCATCCTCCTCATGGATCCCCTGGCGCTGTTCGGGCTGAGTTTCCAGCTCTCCTTCGCCGCCGTCTTCGGCATCCTCCTGTTTCATGAACGCGTGCGCGATTTCCTGCTCCGCCCTCTGTCGCGCCGTCTGCGCGGCGGCGTCGCACGTGTGCCCGCCAACCTCTTCGCCCTGACCATCAGCGCGCAGTCGTTCTCTCTTCCCCTGCTTGCCGTGAGTTTCGGACAGGTGAGTCCCTCCGGACTGCTCGTCAACCTCGCTGCAGTGCCGATGGTTTTCCTCGCGGTAACCTGTGGCGCCTGCTCGGTCGCGGCGGGAGCGGCCGCATGGCTGTCACTGCGTTTCGCCGCCGTCGCTGGCGCGGCACTCGACGTCATTCTTTTGAGTGCGGACGCACTGGCGCAACTCCCACTCGCAACGCTGGCCGTTCCGCAGCTGCCCGCCGTGGTATGGATCGGGTATGCCGCGACGCTCGTGTGGCTGGGGAGTTCCGAAGGACGGCTGAAACACAAATTCGTAATGCTCACGACCGCCGTGCTTGCCGCCGTCACGCTCGGACGCGCAGCGCCCCCGGCCCCCGACGTCCTGCGCATCGCCTTTCTCGATGTCGGCCAGGGCGATGCCGCTGTCATCCACCTGCCCGGCGGAGAAGCGGTGCTCGTCGACGCGGGACCCGCCAGTGATTTCTACGACGCTGGTGAACGTGTCATCCTTCCCTACCTGCGTTACTGCGGTATCCGCCGCCTGCACACGCTCGTGATCACGCATCCCGACAATGATCACCGGGGAGGAGTCCACGCGCTGCTCGAGGCCATGCCGGTCGGGAATATCCTGCTCGGCGGACGCTGGCCTGAAGAGGGCGCCGCCGGCGATCTGCTGAAGCGCATGCGCGCCTCGGGAGCCGTGATGCACGATGTGCGCGCGGGTAGTCGTCTTCAGCTTCCCGGTAATGTCATACTCTACGGGCTTTCCCCGGTCCCCGACTCGCTCGTCGAATCCTCCAACGAAAACTCAGTAGTCTTCCGGCTCGATTACGGCCACACGTGTTTCCTCTTCACCGGCGACGCGGATACCGGCGCCGAGCAGCAGATGGTCCGGCGCTACAGCGGTTTCCTGCGCGCGGATGTGCTCAAGGTCGGGCATCACGGCAGCGCGACCAGCACCGCCGATGTCTTTCTCGCGCAGGTACAGCCCCGCTTCGCCGTGATCAGCGCGGGAAGGAACAACCGCTTCGGACATCCGGACGAGACAGTGGGGATGCGCCTGCTCGAATCGGGAGCGGAGATACTTCGTACGGATGCCGATGGAGCAGTGCTGCTGGAGAGTGACGGAAAGGATGTTCGGAAGGTGGTGTGGCGCTAGCTTCCGCCCTGGCCTTCCTCGGCGAGACGGCGCATGACATCGGCGACCACGGCGCGCTCGGATTCGTCATAGCGCACCTCGGTGAGTATCAGGCCGTGCGGCGGCGCCAGCATCGGTGCGCGGCTGCGGTCGCAGGATTCCAGGACATCACCGAACTGCCCGGGCGTCATGCGGCCGCGGCCCACCTGGATGAGTCCGCCGACGATGCAGCGCACCATCCCCTGCAGAAAGCGGTTCGCCCGGATGCGGAAGCGGCTGATGCGCTCGCCGGCATCCCACTCTGTCTCGAACACATGGCAGAAGTGATGCGGCTGATCGGGGGTGTACTTCGAGAACGCAGTGAAGTCGTGCGTGCCGGACAGGCAGCGGACAGCTTCGCGGATGGGAACGTGATCGACCTCCGGGTAGACGATCCACTGCTGTCTGCGCTCCAGGGATATCCGCTCATGCGCGATGGAATACACGTAGGCGCGCGACGAGGCGGAGAAGCGCGAATGAAAATCCGTATCCGTTTCCCGCGCATCGCGGATGCTCACATCCGGCGGCAGCTCCGAATTCAGCGCACGGCGCAGCGTGTTCGCGTCGAGATGCGTCTCCATCTCGAAATGCGCGACCTGCCCGATCGCGTGCACGCCTGTGTCAGTGCGACCGGCACCATGCACACGCACCCGCTGGCCGAACAGACTCTCCAGCGCCTTTTCGAGCGTCCCCTGCACCGAGCGCACATCGGGCTGGAGCTGCCAGCCGGCGAAATCGGTTCCGTCGTATTCGACCTGGATCATGATACGTCTGCGTCGGGATTCGGGCATGAGCATTACCGTTCGGTTCGGCGGACAGAGCGATGGGAAAGATAGTCACAAAGCGCATTGAAATCCTTGCGGTTGCGGCGCATCAGTGCGGCCGTGTGATCGAACAGGGCATCGCCGCCTTCCATGTCCATCACTGCGGCGAGCCGCTCGCGCGCATCAGCATCGTCGGGAAAGAGATTCCCCGGCATATCAAGAAGAACCCGGAATGACAGCTGCAGGCGGCGCAGAAACGTATAGGTTGTAGCCATGCGCCCCAGCAGATCGGGATCGGCCACCGCGCGACCGCGAAGATCCTGCAGCGCAACCGATGCAGCACCGATCGCACTGCTGCCAATGGAAAGAAAGAGCAGCTGGGCGGCGAACTCCGCATCCACCATGCCGCCCGCCGACCGCTTGATGTCAAGGAAATCCCGCTGGCGGAAGCGGCTCTGCGGTTCCATCTGCGCGCGCATCGCACGAATGGACTCCACATGCTCGGATGTGAGGATGAAACGCGCGTGCATGGCGGCGATGTCCTCGCGCAGCCGCGCGGCGAGATCCGCATCGCCCGCGGCGGGACGCGCACGCAGCAGCGACTGCAGTTCCCAGATAGACGCCCGCGTCTCCATATACCGCAACCATGCATCCCGTGATACGGCGAGCGGAGCATTGCGTCCCTCGGGCCGCAGCCGTGCATCGACCTCGTACAGAGGTGCGCCCCCGCCATCTCCGCGCATCGCCGTGATACAACGGCGAGCGAGCGTCTGCGCGTTCTCCTGCGCACCCGCCTCCTGACCGTCGAAAATGAATATGACATCGAGGTCGCTGCCGGGGATCAGCTCGCCGCCGCCATACTTCCCCATCGCAAGCACGACAAACGGCGGCGGTTCGGCTGCATGTTCTATCAATGCCCGCTGCAGCAGCATATCCGCCGTTTCGGTCAGCGTTTTCGAACAACCGTCGAGATCGCTTTCACCGAAAAGGAAATCCGCCATGGCGCGTGTACGGCGAACGACGGCGAGGCGACGGGACGTCAGGATCGCCGCGTCGTATCCCGTAAATACAAGCTCGAGTGCGAGGGGATCCGTTTCGAGTTCGCGCAGTGTCAGCGGTGCCAGCGATGCAAGCCGCAGCAGCAGCGCGCGTGCCGGCTCCTGTTCCAGCAGTCCGACAACAGCGCTGGCGGACGCGGAACGATGTACAAACTGTTCGAGCGCGGCGAGGGCATCGTCCGGCAGCGGAAGCGCGGTGAGTTCCCCGGCGATCACTGGGATCAGTGCATGCATGCGTTCCCGCTCCCCACGTGAGCGGGGACGGCTCGAGCGTCCCTGCCGCAGTTCATCCAGCAGCTTCCGGGCGCGCTCCGGATCGCGAAATGCACTGGGAATATCCGGGCGCGCTTCATCCCCGCCAGACAGTGGCAGCAGCCCGGAACAGATACGCACAACGGCGTCACGCACGCGGGAGAGGCGCCGCGCGAACTCCTCGCCGCTGCTGAATCCCGCGGCCCAGGCGAGACGGCCGAGTGCCGTCTCATCGTCGGGAATAGTATGGGTCTGCTCAAACGCCTCGAGCTGCAGCAGGTGCTCGATGCGCCGCAGAAAGAGGTACGCGTCACGGAGCAGCGCCTCCTCTTCGAGCGTCAGCAATTCCGCCTCCGCAAGGACGGCGATGGAGCGCAGCGTTGACGGTGTGCGCAGCTGTGGCAGGCGCGGGGCATGCAGCAGCTGGAGAACCTGCAGGCTGAATTCGATCTGCCGAATCCCGCCGCGCATGTGCTTGACATTCCGGTCTTCCTTCCAGCGTTCCGCAAGACGCGTCTGAATATCCGCGGTCAGCTCCGAGGGCATCCGGGTTGCTGTTCGAGGATAGACAAAGGGACGCAGTCCCGCGAGCACCCGGCGTCCGAACTCTGCATCGCCTGCGCAGATGCGGGCGCGCAGCAGCATCTGTCGTTCCCACAGCTGACCGCGGCTCTCGTAATAGGTGACCGTGGCCGGGAGCGACATGGCGAGCGCACCGGACGCACCGTCGGGACGCAGGCGCAGATCCGTGCGATACAGCATGCCCTCCGGCGTCACCGCCGTCAGCATGCGCAGCATTTCCCTGACCGTCGCGACAGCGAAGGCGTGTGCTTCATCCGCTGACGGTGGCGCGTACACGATCATGAGGTCGATGTCTGAGCTGTAATTGAGCTCCTCTCCCCCGAGTTTTCCGAGCGCGATGACGGCGATGGCGGGTTCGTGGTCGGCACCGGGACGCGCCCGCACGGCGCTCTGTGCTTCGGCCAGCACGCAGCCAACCACCGCATCCGCCAGCGCACTGAGTTCGGCCAGCACCTGCCCGAGGTCCTTGCGCCCCAGCAGATCCGCCGCCGCGATACGCAACAGTTCACGCCGCTGGAAGCGCCGCAGCGCGTTGAGACGCTGTTCACTGCGTGCGAAACGCTGCATGGTGTTCTCCGCTGCCCGGCGGAGTGCGGGACGTGATGGCTGCTGCTCCAGCACACCGCTCTCGAAGAGCCAGCGGAACAGGCGGGCCTCACGCACCAGCGTGTCGGCGAGCCAGCCGGATGATGCCACCAGTCGGGCATACTGTGCCAGCAGCGCGGGCCGTCCGAACAGATCCTCCAGAATGCCGGCGGGATTGAATGAGGCCTCGATGAACCGGTCCAGATGCAGCAGAAAGCGTTCGGGATCAGGTACGTCGAGCAGCACGGAGGCGAGATGCGCCTCCGCCAGCGCGGCACCGTTGCGGAGCGCCACGGCTGCACGCAGGAGCAGTCCTCTGTACAGCTGCGTGCAACGCTCCGGATCAGCGCAGTGCCGCAGAACAGACTCCGCCGGCGCCGCGTCACGCAGCGATTCCAGCAGCTGCTTCTCGATGTGTGAACGGTGAATCACGGAGGAAAGATACAAGAAAAACCTGCGGGTTCATGTACCGGGAAACTGCCGCCGAGGCAGTATCACCGGGAATGCTCAGGAGTCGAGTGAAAAATCCATGATGTATCGCACATCGCCCGCCTCGAATATGTAGCGGTGAATATCATCCGGGAGGCGGCTCCGCTCGATGCCTAGCACATGTGTGCCGGCAGAGCGCATCCCGTCAACCAGCACCAGGACTTCCGCGCCCGCACTGTTCATCAGCCGCAGACGCACGTAGGCATCCTGCTGCAGTTCATACCCGAGCAGCACGAGAGGACCGGCATTCTGCGGCATGGAAATGGTTGGTCCCGGCACGGCGATCGACGGTGCGCTGAGTTCTTCTCTGCCCCCATCGGCGGCCACGGCGACACCCACACCTTCCTCCGCCGGACCGCTCTCGTTGAAAAACGCATCCAGCGCGGTGACGGCGTAATGCTCGAATCCTTCGTGACGCGATGCCGAACGCGCATCCCCCGGCAGCACGTCAAGAAGCACCCCCCGCTGCGCGCCGCTGTCGCGGAATCCATAGAGAGCATACCAGGACGCGCGGTCGCCATCCGCAGCCGGGACGGGCTCGTCCCAGTGCACGGCGTGGTCGTCGACGCGCACCGAGAGCGGCGGATTCGGCCGCAGGTTGTCGCGCCAGGTCAGCGGTGGCGGAAGACGCAAATCATCGAATCGACCGCCGAGCGTGTTCCCACGGATATGCTCGTAACGGAAAAACACTGCGCCGTCGGCACCGAGCTCGCGGCAGGCATCGATATGTTCGTGCAGCCAGGGATGCACTTGCTTCTTGTAGGCGGCGATGCCGGCATAGACATGGCGCCCGGACGCATTGGTCTTCCAGTCATTCACCAGCGCCTCGAAATCAATGCGGCTCCCCCGCCGTGTCAGTCCCCAGTAAATCTGCGGAACCACGTAGTCGTGGTATCCCTCGCGCAGCCACCGCCGGGAGTCCTGGAAAATCGCGTTGCGTCCCTCCCAGCCGCGGGCTCCGTCAATGTTGCGGTAGATGCCGATGGGGGCGGAGCCCACCTGCAGCGAGGGACGAATAGCGGTCAGCCGCTCGTAGGCGTTTCGCACGAGCAGGCTGACGTTGTCTCGCCGCCAGTCGTCGCGCGAACCGCGCCGCCCGCTGTGCCGCCAGCTGTCCTCGTCCTTGAAACCGCGGTCGGGATAGCGGATATAGTCGAGGTGGATGCCGTCGATGGGATAGCGGCGAACGAGATCCTCCATCACACGCACGGTGTATTCACGCGCTTCCGGGATGCCCGGATCGATCCACATGTCATCGCCGAAACGCTGCACCCATCCGGGATGCGCGCGCACTACGTGCAGAGGCGTGCTCCGCGGCGGCGTGCCCTTGCTCCAGACGCGGCAGACATTGAACCAGGCATGCAGGACCATGCCACGCGCATGGGCCTCGCGGATGGCGAAGTCGAGCGGATCCCAGCCGGGATCGGCGCCGAGTGTGCCGGTCAGCTCCGATGCCCAGGGCTCCAGCGCGGAGCGGTACATCGCATTGCCGCGCGACCGCACCTGGAAGAAGACCGTGTTGAAATGCCGCGCCTTCAAATCATCCAGGATCTCCCGCAGTGCCTGCTGCTGTGCCGCGGGATTGCCGCGCAGCGATGCCGCCGGCCAGTCCAGCCCGAGCAGCGTCGTCAGCCACACGCCCCGCAGCTCACGGCGCGCCTGCTGCGCTGAAAGCGAGGGCGCGAGCATCCCCGCCGCAAGAAGCAGCACGGAAAGCAGCGGCAGAAAGCGGCGGTGGTGTCGCATGGATCAGCGCGTTCCTGATGGAGCTTGCAGTTCAATGGAGAAGGTCACGCTCTCGCCAAGTGAATCCTCACGCTGCGCCTTCTCGGCAGCTTTGAGGGATTCCTTCGCAACGGTGGACTGCGGGTTCAGCCGCACGGCCCGGCGCAGGATGCGCAGTCCTTCGGTGAAATTCTTCTGATTGACGAGGACGTCGCCCAGCGGCACCATGGCCGGAGCGTACTGCGGATGCAGCGCCAGAGCCTGCCGCAGCGCAGTAATGGCGGCGTTCGTGTCGCCGCTTCGCAGCTGCGTAATGCCCAGCAGCGTATTCGTGCGGCTCGAAAACGGATCGGCGCGCAGGGACCGTTCAAGCAGGCCGACCGCGTCATCGTAGCGTTCCTGCCGCAGCAACTGCGAGGCCTGCAGATTCATCACGCTGGCGCGCTGCGACATGATATGCGTCCGCGTCGGGATGTACCGAAACACTTCCGCGACACCGGGTTCGGAACGGTTCGACGAGACGAGGGGATTGACATTCACGACTTCGAATTCGTCGCGGACGCTCGCGATATAATCGACACCGCGGTCGTCGAGCATGGCCGTCAATCCCGGCAGATCCCCGATCGTCGGGAGAACTTCGGGCGACACCGCTCCCTTGATGTCGATCACGGCGCGGTCACCATACCAGCCGATCGCGCCCGGCACATGCGTCGCCACCAGCGCATCCTCGGGCGTATGCTCCGCGATCCATTTTCCCATGGCCACATGGCGGTCAAGCAGATACTGCACCGAACGGTTGTGCACGCTGCGCTGATGCCCCCAGTCGGCGACTTCGAATCCCGCGATCACGACGATCGCCGCCGCAATCACAACGACCGAGACCGTGCGTACCGCGCCGCCCTTCACCGCGCGGGCGATGAGATCGAACACCTGCAGCAGCCCCCATACTCCGAGGAGGATGAAAAACGGCATCACGGGAAGCAGCAGATGCGGATTCAGGATCACCGGATGGATCAGGGCATACCCGAACACGAAACCGATTACCGTCGCTGCGGACATGAACATCGGCAGCGGATGGCGGCGCAACAATCGAACCAGCATGACGGCAAGCCCGAGAACCGCAAACACGAGCAGGACCGCATTCCACGAATGGTTGAACACACGCGTTACACCGGAGAAATATGTCTGTGCCGTTCCGGAATAGTACGCGAGATGCGATTCCACCGCGGCAGGAAGCACGCTGCCGCCGAGCAGCGCATTGAACACCGCGTATCCCGCGGCAAGCGCGAGAAACAGCAGCGCACCGACGGCGGTCTGGCGCCCTGTCACGGGACGACCGGCGGGAGCCGCTGCCTTTTCGTCGGGCGCGCTGTTCGTGGCTGCGGTGCCGGGCTTGTGCTTCGCGGGAACACCGGCATGATTGTAGAGAAGATGCAGGATGGCGGCGACGACGAAGATCAGCGCATCAGGCCGTACCCAGAGGGCGAGTCCGGCGAAGATGAAAAACAGCGCCGAGCGTCGCGCGAAATATGCTGTCGCGGATGCGAGGATCAGTGCGGCAAAGAGCATCGTGGGGAGTCCGGCCACGGCGGCACCGGCGAGACGCGGCGACAGGGCCACCAGCAGGGCGGCCGCGGCGGCCATCCATTGCCGGTCCGGGATGAGCAGGATGCCGAGTCGGAAGGTCAGTCCCGCCGTGACGGCGAACGCAGTGATGCCGAGCACGAAGCTCGCCGTAACACCGTCCGGGATCACGATGCCGAGCAGCGCGAGCAGGAATACCTGCAGGGGAGCCATCGCACCGGAGGTTACCATATCCGTGGCGTGAAAGGAATACGCGCCGTGCTCGAGCAGATTGCGCGCGAAGGTGATCGGCACATAGGCTGCATCGATCGGGAAAGCCGCTTCACCGATCAGCGAGCCCATCGGGATCGCGTAATACAGCGCAGGCACCGCGGCAATGAGGGGAAACAGTACCGTCAGCAGCAGCCGCAGCGGGTCGCTGAAACGATACACACCGAGCGGCGGACGCTGCTGGATACGGGATGACGATGTGTTACCGGGTTTCTTCCTCGCCATGATTTACCAGGGCCATTTCATTCAACAATATTCTGCAAAATATAGCGATTTCGCCGCAACGGCGGCAATGGATTGCAAGTCATCGCATGAGCATGTAGCTTTCATTTTTCGAACCATCGAACACCCATCCTGCAGCCCACAGCCGACATAACGCCCGACCAGACATCCGTTGCGCAGCTGCCCGGCGTGGGCTCGCGGCGCGCACAGGTGCTGACATCCGCCGGACTCCGCACGGCCGAGGACCTGCTGTATTACTTCCCGCGGCGCTACCTCGATCGCAGCACGCTCGTGAGCATCCGCGACCTTATCGCGCATCCCGGCGAGGTGGTGACGGTGATCGGAGGAATCGGACGCATCAACACGGTGGCAGGACGCCGCAAGCGCCTCATCGTCACGCTCAGCGACGGCAGCGGCTCGATGGAGCTGGTGTTCTTCCAGGGTATCAATTACTGGCAGAACGCGTTCGCCGTAGGACAGATGGTCGCTGTCTCGGGCGAGGTGCAGTTTTACGGCCGCAAAGCCAGCATGGTGCACCCCGACATCGACCGCCTGCAGGAGGGCGACACGCTGGAATTCATCAACACCGGCGGCATCATTCCCGTCTATCCCTCCAATGCGGAGCTGGAGAAAGTCGGCCTCAACCGGCACGGCGGCTTTCGCCGGCTGATGCATCACGTGCTGCAGCGTTTCCTCGGCGCGGTGCGTGACTGGTTCACCCCGGATTTCCTTGCCGGACATCATCTCATGCCTCTTCGCGACGCGCTGGAGATCATCCATCGTCCGCCCGACAACGAGCAGCTCGAGCACGCCCGCCGCCGTCTGATCTTCGATGAATTTTTCATGCTCTCGCTGCAGCTCGCCGTGCGCAGGCGCCGCCAGGGCACGGCACTGCCCGGTATCGCGTTCGGCGCGGAGAGTCCGACCGCCCGCCGGCTCGTCGAGCAGCTTCCCTTCGAACTCACCGGCGCGCAGAAGCGCGTGCTTCACGAGATCGTGGGGGATATGCGCACCGGGCACCCCATGAACCGCCTGCTGCAGGGCGATGTGGGATCGGGAAAGACCGTCGTCGCATTGCTGTCGATGCTCCTCGCGGTGGACAACGGCTATCAGTGCGCGCTCATGGTACCGACGGAAATCCTCGCCGAACAACATTTCCGCAGCATCACCACGATCGTCGACGACCTGTCGGTCAACATTCAGCTGCTCACCGGACAGCAGGCGGCCGGCAAAAAGAATCCCCTGCTCGCGGCCGTGGCCAACGGCGACGTGGATATCGTCGTCGGCACACACGCGCTCATACAGGAAACCGTGCAGTTTCACCGACTCGGACTCGTGGTCATCGACGAGCAGCATCGCTTCGGCGTGACCCAGCGGGCACAGCTGCGCTCGAAGGGCAGCACGCCCGACGTGCTTGTGATGACGGCAACGCCCATTCCCCGTACCCTGTCGATGACGCTCTACGGCGACCTCGACGTTTCGGTGATCGACGAACTCCCCGCGAACCGCAAGCAGGTGAAGACGGCGATCCGTTTCGACGAAGACCGCGAAAATGTATACGTGTTCATCCGCGGCGAGGTGGAGCGCGGCAACCAGGCGTACATCGTCTTTCCCCTCGTCAGTGAAAGCGAGAAGCTCGATCTCAAGGCGGCGACGGAGGAGTATGAATCCCTGAAGGAAGCGGTATTCCCGGATCTGCGGCTGGGACTGCTGCACGGGCAGATGAAGTCCGATGAAAAGGACGCCGTGATGATGCGCTTCAAGCGGCGGGAGCTCGACATCCTCGTGTCGACGACGGTGATCGAGGTCGGCGTGGACATTCCCGACGCCACGGTGATGGTCATCGAGCACGCCGAGCGCTTTGGTCTCGCGCAGCTGCATCAGCTGCGGGGGCGCGTCGGACGCAGCGACAAGCAGGCCTGGTGCATTCTGATGACCACGAAGCGCATGTACTTTGCGGGACGCGGGAAATCGACCGACGAACAGAAGCAGATCTCCGACCTGCGGCGCCGGCTCGACACCATGCGCGACAGCACGGACGGATTCCACATCGCGGAAGTCGACATGGAGATCCGCGGTCCGGGCGACCTCTGGGGCACGCAGCAGCACGGCTATCCGGCCTTTCGCATCGCCAACCTGCTCGAGCACGGCGACATCCTGCAGGAAGCGCGCGACGAGGCGTTCCGCATCATCGAGTCCGACCCGCAGCTGCGGAAGAAAGAGCATCGCGGCATCCGCGAGTTGCTCGGTCCCCGCATCCGCCGCCATCTGAGCATGGCGGACATTTCCTGACGCCGGACATCCCGCGCAGCGGACATCGAGCGTCCCCCTGAGCCTGCCGAAGGGTGACGATGCACGACACGGTCATGCTTCGACACGCTCAGTATGACCGGCATCACGACAGTTTCATTTCCCACACGCGAGAGACAGCATGTACATTTACGGACGCAATCCCGTCATCGAAGCCCTGAAGGCAGGAAAAAACATTGCCAAGGTGTTCATCCGCTTCGGCACACATGGCGGAGGGGTACAGCAGGTGAAGCGACTGGCGCGCGATGCCGGCGTGCCGGTGACACAGATGGACAAGCAGAAATTCGACCGTCTCGGGAATACAAAGGATGCCCAGGGCATCGTGGCGCTGGTGGAGGAATTCACTCCGCTTTCGCTCGACGAACTTATCGCGTACACTCGTGAGCAGGATCCGCCGTTTTTCCTCGCGGTGGACAGCGTCACCGACCCGCGCAATCTCGGCGCCATCTTGCGTTCGGCCGAATGTGCCGGTGTGCACGGCGTGGTGCTGCCGCAGCGCGACTCCTCCCCCATCACAGACACGGTGGTAAAGACATCCGCCGGAGCGGCCTCGCACCTGCGCATCGCACGTGTGGGGAACCTGCATCAGGCGCTCGAGCAGATGAAGGATGCGGGCATCTGGGTGGCCGGACTCGACGCCGACGGTGACACCGACATGCTTGCGCTCGACGGCTTTCGTCCGATCTGCCTCGTTGTGGGAAGCGAGGGAAAGGGACTGCGTCCCGTCATTCGCAAGAGCTGCGAGATGCTCGTGCGCATCCCGATGTGGGGGAAGGTGGATTCGCTCAACGCATCCGTCGCCGCCGCACTCGTGCTCTACGAGGTGCGGCGTAAGAGAATGTAAAGGGGATTTTACCCGGGTATAATTGTAGTTTTACCCGGGTAAAATTCTTCGTTCTGACGTTGCTCCGAATGATATTCTTCATGCGGTCAGGATTGCTCGTATGCCATTTTCAGCCACGATCGCAGCTCGGTGTTGATATCCTTTTTGGTGGTAATCCGCACCTTATGCGTGCACATGCCGCTGAATACCTTACCGCCTTCCAGGCGATCGGTCGGATCAACGCCTTTCAGGTTGAGGCCCAGATCGATACGGTCCTTCGTTGAGGGCTGAACAATGGCGAACTGCTTCGAACGTCGCAGGCTGACATAGGTCTTCTTCGGCGCGATTTCGACATCCGCCCCGAGCTTCGCCGCTTCCCGGATGATCGCCTCGTAAAGGGGACGGAGTCCGCTTTTCGCACCGCTGTACTGTGCCTCGACCAGATCATCCTCTCCGGGCAGACCACCTTCGGCCTTCTGCCGGTACAGGTTGGAAATCGTGTTCGCATATCCATGTGTGACCCCGTATTCCCCCTTGAGGAGCTTCATGATATCACCGTGTTTCTCGGATCCGGCAGCGGAGATGGCAACAAACCACTCATCAAGTGTCTTGCCCGTCTTTTCCGGCATGTTGTCGATCATTTTCTGAAGCTGCGCATCTATGTCAGAACTCATGGATACCTCCATGGATAAATAAAATCGTTTATACGTGAAATGTGATAGGGAATATACGAAAGGGATCGCCAATTGCCCACGTTCAGTACGCTGTTATTTCCCGGTATTTCCCTACATTTAGGTTTTGCCACAATGAGCGAAACTGCGTGAAAGCACTTCTCAGATGGTTTCGAAAGATGTACGACTGGGTGGAGGGATTCGCCCAGAAGCCCGGTGCGCTGTGGGCGCTGTTTCTCATTGCCTTCATGGAATCGTCGTTCTTCCCCGTTCCCCCCGACGTCCTTCTCATCGCCCTGGCAGTCGCAAAACCGAAACGCGCGATGCACTTCGCCGGCATCACGGCGCTGGGATCGGTCCTTGGCGGCATGTTCGGCTATTTCATCGGATATGAACTCATGGAGGTCATCGGACGGCCGATCATCGAGTTTTACAATGCCGACCAGTACTGGCTTCAGGTGGAGAATGCCTACCGCGGTCCTGTCGGTGTCTGGTTCCTCGTGGCGGCCGCATTCACGCCGATTCCCTACAAGGTGGCCACCATTGCCGCGGGGGCGACCACGATGCCGTTTGTTCCTTTCCTCATCGCATCCGCCATCGGGCGCGCGGCGCGCTTCTTCCTCGTTGCCGGACTGATCTGGAAATTCGGTCCCTCGTTCAAGGCCTACATCGACAAATATTTTGACAAACTTGCCATCGCCTTCATGGTGCTGCTCATCCTCGGCTTCGTCGCGGTCAAATACGTGTTCTGATGCATTGATTGCCCGCGGCAAATGACGGAATAAAAAACCCGCCGAACCGGCGGGTTTTTTGTAAGAATCGGATGAATGCATTGCGTCGACGGACGCTGCTTCCGCATTATTTCATGCGGTGCGCCATCTTGCAGTCTTCGCCGCATTCGTCGCCGCAGTCATGCTTGGCAGCGTGCTTGGCGCCGTCATCGCAGTGGCCGTCCTTGGCGCTGGCGTGCTTGGCGTCACCGGCGCAGCAGCCGTCCTTGGCACTGGCATGCTTGACCTTGACCTTGTCACCGCAGGTGCCGGACTTCTTCGCGCTGGCCTGCTTGACCTCGGCCTTGTCGCCGCAGCTCGACTTCACGCTCGTGCAGCCGACCTTGGCCTTGTCACTGCAGCCCGACTTGGGCTTCTCCTGGGCGTTTGCGACGGAAAGCGACAGCGTCAGCGCAAACATCGCAACGAAACTCATAAACTGCTTCATATAACTTCCTCTCATCTATGTGAATGAATGGTGGTGTTATTAGGATAAAGACTATCTAAAATATATGGCACGGCCGATGGATTTCCAAGGGATTTCCGCGTCCCTTTCCGATGCACGACAATATCCTGCCTGCATAGCTGGATGCGGCGCGCTTCATTCTGATGTTCCACTCTGCTCAAGGACACGGACACACTCGAAGCACAGCACCCCGGCGGCGACGGCGACGTTGAGAGACTGTTTGATACCGTACATGGGAATCTCCAGTGCGATGTCGCAGTATTTCAGCGCCTCCTCGGAAATACCCGCGATTTCATTGCCGACGACGACGGCGAGGGGGAAATGTTCCTCCGTGAGATCGAAGCAGGATATGCTGCCGGTCGTGTGCTCCAGTGCCGCGATTGTGATACCGCGCGTCCGCAGGTAGCGCAGCACTTCGGCAATGTCGTACACGTGCTCCCAGGGCACACTCTCCTCGGCCCCGAGTGCCGTCTTGGAGATTTCCTTTCGGGGAGGCGCGGGCGTAAATCCGCAGAGATAAAGTTTCTCCGCCAGTGCCCCGTCGCAGCTGCGGAAAATCGAACCGACATTGTAGAGACTCCGTACATTATCCACCACGACGGTCAGCGGATGCCGGGCCTTCGCAGCAATGTCTTCCGGTGCCGTACGCGTGATTTCTTCATGCCTGAGTTTGCGGATCATGATGTTCCTGCTGCGACTACCAATGATGTTTTCACGTTTCCGGGAAATGGCCGAGCCGCTGGCTCGGCCCTACCAACAATGATCTATTGCTTTCTCCACAAAAGGAGGCGCTCCCGGCCGAGACGCGGCTTGACCGAGGTCTCCGGCGTGCTCTCGTGCAGCAGCGTGAATTGCGGCGCCATCTGCGCCTTGAAATCCTCCACATCGATGGAGAACGGCGGTCCGCCCGGTCGACCGTCGACGGGAAACAACAGCGCCAGCACCGTGCCGCCCGGACGCAGCACTTCGCGGCAGAAGCGTACGAACTCCACACGCCGGTCCGGGTCGATCGCGCAGATACAGGTGTACTCGACGAGCAGGTCAAAACTCTCGTGATGCGTCCTCCCGAGGGTGAACATATCCTCCTGCAGGATTTCAATCTCCACCCCGGCCTGTTCCGACTCCTCCCGCAGCCACCGCAGCGGATGTTCGGCAAAATCGACGGCCGTCACATCCCACCCGCGTGTGGCGAAATACAGGGCATCGTATCCCCGGCCGCTGCACGGTATGAGCACGCGCGGCGGCCGTCCGAGCGAGGCGTAATCCCTGTCACCGAATGCGCTGAAATCCATCCCGCAACGCGTGAGGATGTCGACGAACACCGGTGTGGGTGTCCCCATGTCCCAGCCGTCCCGATCTTCATCGTAGGCGGCATCCCAGTAGGCCGCGGAATTCAGGTCATCACTCATGGCGGTACCAGTCCTCTTTCGGCGTGTAGGACCGCGTCAGCGCCTGCTTCTCGGCGTGGCGGCGCAGGGCGAATTCGATCAGGCGATCGAGCAGATCGGCGTAGGGGATGCCCACGGCGTCGAAGAGTTTCGGATACATGCTGATGGAGGTGAATCCGGGGATGGTGTTGATCTCGTTGATGTAGAGCTCGCCGCTCGCGCGGGAGATCAGGAAGTCCACCCGCGCCATGCCCTCGCAGTCCAACGAACGGTAGGCCTCGACGGCCATGCGCCGGATGCGCTCGTCCATCCCCTCCGGCAGCTCGGCCGGAATCAGCAGCTGCGAGGCGCCGTCGACGTACTTTGCGTCATAGTCGTAAAATTCATTGCTCGGTACGACCTCGCCCGGGACACTGGCGACGGGATCCTCGTTGCCGAGCACGGCGACCTCGATTTCACGCGCCTCCGGCACGGCAACTTCAGCGAGCACCTTGCGGTCAAACCGCGCCGCGTGCCGCAATGCATCGGCCAGCGCATCCGCGTCGGTGACCCTGGTGATGCCGACGCTGGATCCGAGGTTGGGAGGTTTGATGAAGAGCGGCAGTCCGAGTTTTTCGATGATCTCCCGCGCGATTTCCTCGGCGCGCAGCGCGATGTCATGTGAGGTGTAGTGCAAGAACGGCACGATCGGGATCCCCGCCTCGCGATGCAGGCGCTTCTGCAGTACCTTGTCCATAGCGACGGCCGAGGCCGTCACGCCCGCGCCGACAAACGGAAGTTCAGCCAGTTCAAATACACCCTGCAGCGTGCCGTCCTCTCCATTGCTGCCGTGGATGACGGGGAAGACGACATCGATCGGCTGCTCCGTCCACCGGCCGCCGTCATCGACGAGAAGAATATTTCTCCCGGGCTCCGGCGGCAGCAGGCAGCGGCGTGGAGCACCTTCGCTGCTGCGCAGAAAGGACATCGCGTCTTCGCCGGTCCACCAGCGTCCATCCTTTCCGATACCCACCGGCACGACGGTGTAGCGTTCGGGATGCAGCGCGCGCATGACCGACTGGCCCGATACCAGCGACACCTCGTGCTCTCCCGACCGTCCGCCGAATATCACTGCTACGTTTTTTCTGCTCATCGCGTTGCTTCACGGTGGTGGTGTAAAGGAAAAAACATACGCAGATGCGGTTGGTTTTGCAATCTGCAATCCCCGCCACGGGGATCCGCGTTGTATTTCGGCGGTGGCGGCGCTAACTTGCTCGCATGCGGAGCGCACTCCATATCGTCCTTCTGCTTCTGATGCTCGCGCCCGTGCTGTATGCGCAGGCGGAGGAAGAGGAGCAGCCGGAGCGCGAGGTCGTGCCGCAGATCGAGGCGCAGGAGATCGAACCCGCCGCCGACAGCATCGAGACGAAATCGCCGATGGGCGCCGTGCTTCGTGCGGCGGTGATTCCGGGCTGGGGACAGTTCTACAACGAATCGTACTGGAAGGTGCCGATCGTGCTCGGACTCAGCGGCTGGCTGATCTACGGCATGATCTCCGAGCATCAGCAGTACGTCGATTACCGTGATCAGTACGAGGCCACGATCACCGAGGAGAATCCTTCGGGTGATCTCCGGCTCAAGCGCTTCCGCGAATTCTACCGCGACAACCGCGACACATACGGCTGGTGGCTGCTGGTCACCTACCTCCTTCAGCTCGCCGATGCATACGTCGACGCAGCGCTGTTCTCCTTTGACGTTTCCGAAACGTCATCGGTCACCCTCCTCCCCGCTCCCTCCGGTGCCGCCCTGCAGTGGAGATTTTAGTTCTTGCTCTTGATGGGCACGAGGACACGAAGTCACGAAGCCACGAAGGAAACGGGAACAACGAAGGGACGAAGAGAACGAAGGTTGTTTTCAGAACGGAAAAGGCCCGGCAGATGTGCTGGGCCTTTTCCGTTTGATAAAACCTTCGCTCCTTTCGAGAGCTTCGTTGTTCACATTTCCCTTCGTGGCTTTGTGTCCTGGTATCTTTGTGCCCACCAAGAGCTTACAGCTTACACATCATAATAGAGACTGAACTCGTACGGGTGCGGCCGCAGGGCGATCTGCCTGGCCTCGCGGTTCATCTTGTAGTCGATCCAGGTCTCGATGACGCTCTCTGTGAACACGTTGCCGCGCAGCAGGAAATCATGATCGCGCTCGAGGGCGTACAGCGCCTCCTCGAGCGTGGCGGGTGTGTTCGGCACGTCCTTCAGCTCCTCGGGCTTCATGTCGTAAATGTCCTTGTCCAGCGGCTCTCCGGGATCGATGCGGCTCGTGACGCCGTCGAGTCCGGCCATGAGCAGCGCGCTGAAGGCGAGATAGGGATTTGTGGAGGGATCGGGGGTGCGGAATTCAACGCGCTTGCTCTTCGGTGAAGAGGAGTACATCGGGATGCGCACCGACGCGCTGCGGTTGCGCTGCGAATAGGCGAGATTCACCGGCGCCTCGTATCCCGGCACCAGACGCTTGTAACTGTTCGTTGTGGGATTTGTGATGGCGCACAGCGCGGGCGCATGCTTGAGCAGTCCGCCGATGAAATGCAGCGCCGTCTCGCTCAGTCCGGCATAGCGGTCGCCGTAAAA
>CAJXVM010000008.1 GCA_913061095.1 uncultured Ignavibacteria bacterium | reverse complement strand
GTGATATACAAAGATGTGTATGACGGGATCGACTGCGTGTTCACACTGCGGGATGGGGGCTTCAAGTACGACTTTCTAGTATATCCCGGGGCGGATCCTGCGGACATCCGTCTGCGATACGATGGCGCGGAATACGTGATGTCGACCGACAACGGAGGACTGTTGGCAATGACGCCACTCGGGTATCTGGTAAAACAGGCCCCGCTTTCATATCAGGGCGATGCGGAAATCCCGACGTCCTACAAAATCAGTGGATCAACTATCCGCTTCGAGATCGCCGATTATGATACGGAATCTGTTCTTCAGATCGATCCGTGGGCGACATGGTTCGGTGGGTCAAGTGATGACCATTTTTGGGATGGTTCTTGTGACAACAGCGGTAACGTCGTTGCCTGCGGATACACGAAAAGTTCCGATTACCCGGTGCAAAATGGGTATCAGATGACAAAGCGTAACGGGATCGATGCTGTGATAACAAAAATTGCAGCAGATGGGCAGTCTCTGATATGGTCGACTTACTTTGGTGGCGATGGTGATGATTACGCAGCTGCCGTGGAGCACGATGTCATGCAGGGGATTGTTCTCGCGGGATTGACAACTAGCGCCAACATGCCAACCCTCAATCCGACACAAGCACAATTCGGCGGCGTGCAGGACTATTTTGTCACTAAAATCGCCAGTAACGGGACGATGCAGTGGTCAACGTATTTTGGCGGCAGTGATCGGGAAGGCTATGATGGAAGTCCGAATGCGCTGGGGGCACTTGTCAGTTTTACAGGATTCACCGTGGATCCTGCAGGCAGGGCATATCTTACCGGCAGTACACGCAGCATTGATCTTTCAGTTCCAGGTGGTTTCCAAACCACTCACGCCGGAGGTGTTACAGATGCGTTCATTGCGAAGTTTTCTTCTGGCGGAGCGTTGTGCTGGGCGACATACCTTGGCGGCTCGATAGGCGAGAATGGTGCCAGCGCCACCGTGGTCAACCTTAACCACATCGCCTTCTGCGGGACAACGCGCAGCAGCGATTTCCCCTTGCTTTATTCCATGAATTCCACACATACAGGGTATTACTCCACATTCATTTCAGAGTTCGATTCCTCAGGCACATTACTGATGTCCACGCTTTTCAGTGGGAATAGCGGGGATATGGGGATGGGATTGGCAGCGGACGCACTCGGTGCGCTCTACGTTTCGATATCGACGAACAGCGACAATTTGCCTGTTCAAAATGCGTACCAGTCCAGTTTCGGAGGAGGGGACAGGGACATGTATATCTGCAGGCTCAATGCACCTGTTTCCCCTGGGAATCCCAGATCAATTTCCTGGGCAACCTATCTGGGTGGATGGCTTCAGGACTATGCGTATCCGAATGGATGCGTATTGACCCATTATGGAGATGTTGTCATTGTCGGTCATACTCAAAGCTCAGACTTCCCGACGCTGAATCCGCTCCAGCCATATAACTATCATGATGCCGTCGTCGCCTGCTTTACCACCAATGGCGTGCTTCAATGGTCAACAACTCTGGGAGGGAGTCACATAGATGAGGGATATGCAGTATGTACTCAGGGGAATACAAATATCGCCATACTTGGGGAGACGGGCAGTAGTGACTTCCCGCTCAAGAACCCGCTTCAGGCAATCTCGATTGGCGGATGGGACTCGTTCATTTACACGTTGGAACTGAATAGCTATCCGATCCTGCCGCCTGCCCGTCCGACGAATTTATCCGCCTCCTCGTTGTCTCCTACGAAAGCGAGTCTTTCATGGACCGACAACGCTTCAAGTGAGAGCGCGTACATCATCGAGGGAAATCACGAAAATCATGGGTGGAAGGTCATTGCAACGGTGGGCGGGAATATTGAAACGGTAATCGTCGGGAATCTGACGCCCGAGACGATATACAGATTTCGAGTGAAAGCGGTAAACGCGAAACATGAATCTGATTGGTCCGATACGGCCCAGGTGACCATGCCTCCGTTTCCATCCCCCTCGGGACTCTCGGCTGATTCCGCGTCGATTTCTTCGATACTGCTTCGTTGGCATGACAATTCGGTGAATGAGGACAGATTTATTGCAGAGAAGTCCATTAATGGATCTACATGGAATTACGCCGGGAGTGCAGGCACTGACAGTACATCGATGATTGTGGCTGGTTTGTATCCGTCGACCGAGTACCGATTTCGTGTAAAGGCGATGGAGGGGGGCATCTCCTCCGGTTATAGCAATACCGTTATTGTAAGTACGCTGGATTTCTCCGCACCCGGGAATCTGACTGCCATTGCGCATTCATCCGAAGAAATCCGTCTCACATGGGTGAATGTCAATCGCGAGGTGGACGGATTCATCGTCGAGTACCGTGCATCCGGGGACTACTGGGAGGAATCAGATTCAATTTCAGGAGATGCGGTAACATACCTGCTCGCCGGATTGCAGCCTGCAACAGCATATGAAGTTCGTCTGCGCGCATTTATTGGAAACATGCTTTCACCGTATTCAAATGTTACTCATGCCACGACGCTGAAATTCCTCGAAGCGCCCACGAATCTCTCCGGCGTATTGATGTCGGAAACGAACATCGTGCTCAATTGGGAGGATAACGCAATGGGGGAAACGGGCTATGAGATCGAACATCGGGAAGACGACGGGGAGTGGATGACGATTCACACGACGTCCGCCAATGCGACGATGTTCGACGCGCAGGGACTTACGCCCCGAACGACGAATCGATTCCGCGTGCGTGCTGTGGGCGATGGCGCTGCATCCGGGTATTCGGATGTCATTGCGATCGAAACACGCATGCTGCCGGCGGCGCCTCTGAATCTCCTGGCGCGTGCGGTCGACCATCAAACAATTCGTATCACCTGGCAGCGCGGCTCTCAGAACGAAGACGGGTATGAAGTCGAGCGCAGGGAAGACGGTGGTGACTGGGCCGTGCTCACGACCGCAGGTCCCGGTGACGGAGACATCCTCGATGAGAATCTCTCGATCACCACCACCTACTGGTACCGTGTCCGCGCCGGTAACGATCAGGGATATTCGCCGTGGTCAAACGTGGACAGCGCGACCACGATGGATATTCCTATTCCGGAGGCACCGTTCGGCCTGCAAGCCGCAGCGATTGGACCAGCGTCGATCAACCTGTCCTGGATCATGCCTTCACCATCGACTGCTGAGGCATTCGAGATCGAGCTTTCCGAAACCGGCGATCCCGGTGACTTCTCCCGTTTCCCCCCGGATGCAGAAGGTTCTGCGCGGAGCAGCGTAGTGGAAAAACTGCAGCCCGACACGGAGTACTTTTTCCGTATTCGCGCCGTGAATCGATCCGGTCCTTCGGGATACAGCAATATCGTCAGTGCGCGGACGCTGCGGTCAGACTATCCTTCCGTCCCACAAAACATATCCGCCCGTGCTCTGAGCGACACCACGATCGAAATCAGCTGGGAGATGCCCGTCGCCTCGAAGGAAGACGGATTCGAAATTCAGCAATCACGCACCGGAGATGAGAACGATTTTACCAGTCTTTCACCGGGTGCGGCGCAGGGGGCGCGGGTGTATGAGGATGCAGGGCTCCTGCCGAGTACGAAATATTACTATCGCCTCCGCGCGTACAATACCTCCGGATCCTCCCCGTGGTCGGACATCGTCAGTGCGACGACGATGGAGATCCCCATCTCCCCGGAACTGCTGGCCGCCATGGATGCGAAACAGGCGCTGATCGATGGACTGACGGATATTCTGCCGGAGGGCACCGCACAGATGAAAACGCTCCGTTCCCTGCTCGGGGATTATTCCCGCGGCTTCAACGAGCAGGTAGCGACCGCGCTCATTGAGACATGGAAGGCTTCGGGCACGGATCAACCTGCCCTGGCGACGGAGTCGCTGCAGCGCTATACACTGTTCGAGGAAGCCCTCCGCGACAGCTGGGGCGATAGTGATGCAATTCCTGCAATTCCCGGCGCGCAGGATATCGCGCAGCAGACCGGACGCGCTCACGCGATCGCGAGTAAGAACCTCGTCGCCCTCGCGCTCGCCTGGGACGAGGAACGCCGTTTTCTCAGTGCTGACGAGCCCAATCTGACTGCCGGGATGGAGGACGTGATTCTGTCACTCAGCGACAATATGACGCTGCTGTCAACGCTGATGGGCTCGAAGGATGCTGCAGAGGTGAACTCCCTGATGAAGGATATCATCAATGAACAGGGAAGCGTACAGGATCTCTCTGCCCCGCTGATGCTGTCCACGATCGACTACTGGCGGGAGCGAATACTGGGGAGGTATTTCATCCCGGCTGCCAATCCACTGATCCCGCTTTTCGCAGAGAAGACCGAACAGTTCGACGTCACGGGTACGAAGTCTGAAGCCGAGGCGAAGGGTGATGCAGTTCTTGCATCACTGCGCATGCAGATCGATACCCTGGGTAACGGCTTCAGTGATTACGGCAGTATCTGCTACGGGCTGGATGCCGCGTACTCCATCGGCCAGGCTGCCGGGAATCCGCTGGACATCTTCCTGCTCAAGCTCAAGGCCGTGCGTCCCCGCCTGGTCGACGGAATGCATGATGCCATCGCGAATGCGACTGTCCCCGTTGAACGCTTCCTGTATCTGACATCACCGGATGCAATACCCGGCCTTGGTTCACTCCCTGCGACTCTTCGCGACGCCGGGAATGCGATTTTTGATCCTGTGAATAACAGTGTTCAGAGCACGAGCAGGAGCAGGAAGAATGTCGGTCCTGTGTTCTCTGCTCTGCGCCGCACTCAATCGGCTGCTCTGGCCACAGCAGGTACGATCACCGCTGACCGCGACTATCTCATCGAACTCCGCGGCATGGTGCTCGATGACGATACGGACTACATTACGGCCAACTTCGAGACCCTGCGCCGCAGCGGACAGTCGATGATTGCAGAAGTTGCATCACTGCAGCGTCCCCTGCTTGGTATCGCTCCCGAAGACATCTACCAGCAGGCGGACATGCGCGACAGCTACTACGGTTTGCTCGCGCGTGCGCAGCTGTTTAAGACGCGACGAGCGGTACTGTCTGTAGCTTTGGCAGATTACGTCCTCGGACCAACTGCACAGAAGCAGACCGATCTCATTGCGGAGATCGATTCCATTATCGGTCCTCTCGACGGTGCGATCAATGATCTGACAAACATGGTCACCGATGTCGGGAGCCTGATCACCTTACCTGTGCTCTCCATCATCGATGCGGATATTGTCCGCGATGAGAAGTCCGGTCCAGATCGCTGCCACATCCGTTTCACGGTGAAAAATGTCGGTGGTGGGGAAGCGAGCGATGCCCGGACGACACTCGATTTCCTGAGCAGTGGAGTCACAATAGTGGGTAAGGACGAATTCTCTCTCGGTTCGCTGCAGCCGAGTGCTTCAATGCGCGACAGCATGGACGTAGACATTGCGGGAAGCGTCACACACGTGACATTGAGTGCCGTTCTCGAGACTGGCGGTCGCAGCTTCATCGATCGACGGACAATCGCGGTTCCACTCCGAGATACCACGACAACCGCCAGAGCATCCGGGCAGCTGCCGGCGTCCTGCATTCTGCACCAGAACTACCCGAACCCGTTCAATCCCATGACGACAATCCGCTTCACACTGCCACGTGAGATGGAAGTCTCGCTGGTGATCACGGATGCACTGGGACGTGAAGTGAAGCGAGCTGTTAACCATGAGCAGTTAACGGTTGGCACGCATTCGGTTCGATTCGACGCCAGTGGATTTCCATCAGGAGTGTACTTCTATCGACTCGAGACATCTGACGGAGTCTTGGTACGGAAGATGGTGTTGATGCGGTAGACGAGTGGGGAGGCCGATCATTCTGATTCGTGCAGGGCAAGCTATCAGGCTTGCCCTGCTTGCAACCAGGCGAAAATCTGTCACAAAATACCATCATCGGCAAGGAAATTTTGTTGCACATTTGTTGCACGAATTCCCGTAAGTCGTGCAATGGCAACAGAACGTAAGATCATGGATTAAAATGATATCATGATTACATTATTGTAATATGTAGTATATCGAGAATTCACCTGTAAGCGCCCGGGATTATGGTCCCGGGCGCTTTGTTTTCAATAGGCATGAATCCCCATTGCGCTTGTGTCGTTTGGGTGTTAACTTCCCTGCACGTTCCTTCCGAAAAACACAAACCAACATAGAAGCCCCGCACTGCCCAGTGGTAATGCGAAGGTGCATCTCGGTGTATGTGCTTATTGCCATCATGAATAAGCGGTTGGCATTGTCGATGAGTCTCCACACCATTCTACAGGTTTATAGCGTCACGCTGTTTCAGAAAGCGCCTATTTTACAAGTACTTAGCGATGCCGGGATTGCTGAAAACGAGGGGGACGAGAATAACCAGCTGTTTTTATTCTATTAACGTCGGGACACTAGTGACATTTTTAAAGAGTTCTTCACCTGACATTTTAACCGAGTCATTGCAAGGATACAGTAGTGTCCGGACGTTACTCGAACAAAATCAATTGGTTAGCGTCTCTGCCGACTGTTTCGTCGATTCTTGTTGTGCTAAGTGCTTGATTTAGTGGGACTTTCTCAAACAACGTGCCGCTCAAAATCTGTAGAATGCTGTAGAGACTTGCTTCCATATTGAGACGCTTTTTCATGATGGCAATGAGCACATACACGGAGACCGCGATCCACACCTGCGTCTTGACTGCATTCTCGCTCGTCCCGAAAAACGCCTTGATGCGCAGATGCTGCTTGATCCATTTGAAGAAGAGTTGGACCTGCCACCGGCAATTGTACAATTGAGCGATTGTCTGTGCCGGAAGCGGAAAGTTGTTGGTCAGAAACACGAATGATTGTTGCTTCTCCTCGTCGAAATACCGAATGCGCCGGAGCGGATCCGGATATCCGCGCAGAGCGTTCTCGCCCGTCAAAACGATGGTTTGATCACTGCGCACGCCCGTGGTTTTGTCGACGGTATGCGAGTACCTGCGACGGTAGGCTATGTAGCGCTTGGCGCGTGTGACGAAGAATGCCTGGCACTGGTGCAGATCGTGCAAGCGATAGAAATCGATGTACGCACGGTCCATCACGTAGAAGGCGCCCGCCTCGGGAAGAAGCTCGTCCAGGACCTGTACGTCATGCATCTTCCCATCACTGATGGAGATAAAGGTCGGGATATTCCCGCGCAGATCAAGCAGCGTGTGCAGTTTCACCGCCGCCTTCGTCGCACGAAACGCCGCCCACGGGAACACCGACAAACACAGATCAATCGTAGTCGCATCCAACGCATAGACGGTATGATCGAGCTCGATACCAAACGGTTCATCGCGGTACAACGGCCGCGCAATGCGAATCAGTGCCTGCGCGAGGTCGGCGTGAATCCGCCAGTCACGGGCGGTGTTTGCATCGGTCAACGTACTACGCGAGACGACGCTACGGAAGCCCATGTGATAGAGCTTGGGCTGATGGGCTCGCGGGCACGTCTCGATATCACGCAGACTTTCTCGCCAGGTAAGTTGAGTAAACGCCATGCACAGATACTGATCACGGCAGGAGAACGTTTTCACCTCCCGCTCTCCTCGGTATCGACGCACACAGGTTGCGAACTGCTTATTGGGCAGAAAGTCCATGAGCTGCGCAAAAACCGTTTGTCCACTGTTCATCCTTCGCGTCCTCTGATAGTGGACGAGAAGAAAACAAACCGAAAGAGCTCTATTTCAAATCGAGACCCATCGAGAAAGCCCGTAAGCCATTGTCGTTATGTGCTTTATGGCGAATCAAGCCTCAAACGTCCGGACAGTAGTGGCAAGGATACGAAAATAGGCAGTTCTACCTATTGTATATTAATCGTCAACACGATATCTTCAAAATACATCAATCCCCTTCACAACCCGCATTTTGGGTATCGCGTCGCGCTTCACATTTATAGGCGCAACGCATTGTCATATTTATGCCGTTAACCTCTCCAGAGAATAGATGAATTACACATTTTGAACAGCGTAGAGGAGTTTCGGCATGCCTCACATAAGACACATTTTTATTGTATTTCTTCTGCTGACTTTGTCTGCACGTACGAACGCTCAAAAATCAGCATGGTCCTGGGGTTACGATGACAATGGTGCCTTAGGACACGGATCGACAACATTACAAACGACTCCCCTTCAGATCGGTTCAGCGAATGATTGGCAGATGGTCAGCTGCCAATCAGGCCATGTTGCTGCTGTGCGAAATAATGGGGAATTATGGTGCTGGGGAGACAATACATATGGTCAACTTGGTGATGGGACGACGAATGCAAAGTCTACCCCGGTTCGAATCGGCACCTCCTCTGATTGGCGGGCTGTTGCAACCGGCGATGATTTTACCTTGGGAATTAAAATCAATAACACGATATGGGCCTGGGGAAATAATCAATACGGGCAGCTGGGCGACTGGACGATGACAAACAGGCTGATACCCACACAAATCGGTCAAGATACTGATTGGAAGCTGATTTCTGCTGGTGCGAGACATTCAATCGCTGTGAAGTTTGATGGGAGCATCTGGGCGTGGGGAGATGGTGACGGGGGACAGCTCGGTCTTGGATTTAATACTTTCAGAGATCATCCCGAGAGAATCGGCTTAGCAAATGATTGGTTATATGCGGATTGCGGCGCATTTTATACTCTCGCAATCAAAACCAATGGCACCTTATGGGCATGGGGGTATAATCCTGACGGCGCATTGGGCACCGCAGGGCAACAGCATCCTTTTCCTACTCAAGTCGGGAACAGCACCAAGTGGATGGAAGTATCTGGTGGAGTAAACCACAGTGCCGGGATCATGTACGATGGAACAATGTGGACGTGGGGGCTGAATGCGAACGGTGAACTGGGAGTTTCACCAACAGTCCAATCGAAGAGATGGACTCCCGGGCAAGTGGGAACTCAGACCGATTGGAGAGACGTCTCATGTGGTCAACAATTCACTCACGCGATCAAGGATAATTGGGCGTTATATGGTTGGGGAGCAAACTCTCAATATCAGGTCGGAGATGGCACGAACATTGACCGGTATTCGCCTGTACAAGTCGGATCTTCCGCTACCGGGAGAGCTCTCAATCGGGGATACGGCAAACAAAGTACGATTGCACTATTATATGACAATTCTCCCCCTGTGGCGCAATGCACAAATGTCACGGTCTCTGCAGAAGCAGGCTGCAACGCATTTGGCTCTATTGATAACGGCTCATATGATCCGGATAACAATTCGATTACGCTGTCACAAGAACCTCCGGGACCATATCCTCTCGGTACATCTTCGGTCATTCTTACAGCAACCGATCAGTTTGACGCCGCATCCACTTGCTCGGCGACTGTGACAGTACTGGATCAATCCGCTCCCGTGCCCGATGTCGCCACGCTTGGCACCGTCACCGGCGAGTGCTCGGCCACGATTTCGTCTGCCCCCACGGCAACGGACAACTGTGCTGGATCGATCACCGGCACGACGAGCGATCCCCTGATCTACAACGCGCGGGGGACGCACACGGTCACCTGGACCTACGACGACGGTAATGGCAACACAACAACACAGACGCAGGATGTGGTCGTCGATGATCGCACCAATCCTACTGTTTTGACGCAGGACATCACCGTCTATCTCGATGGCAGCGGAAATGCATCGATCACGGCAATGCAGATCGATGACGGATCCAGCGATGCATGCGGTATTGCTGAGATGTCGGTCGCGCCTTCCAGTTTCGATTGCTCCGATGTTGGAATGAACATCGTCACGCTCACGGTGACCGACAACAACGACAACAGTGCGACGGGGACGGCAACCGTCACTGTTCTCGACAATGAGTTTCCAACGATGACCGCGCCATCAGCAGTGACTGTCAACACGGATCCAGGTTCCTGCTCAGCGAGTGGTGTCGTCCTGGGGACACCTGTCGTGAGCGATAACTGTGGCACCTCGGTGACGAATAATGCTCCAACAAGCTTCCCGCTTGGCCAAACAACCGTGACCTGGACAGTCACCGATCCATCCGGAAACAGTGCTGCCGCCACACAGCTGGTCAGCGTCGAGGATCACACCAATCCTACTGTTTTGACGCAGGACATCACCGTCTATCTCGATGGCAGCGGAAATGTATCGATCACCGCAACGCAGATCGATGACGGATCCAGCGATGCATGCGGTATTGCTGAGATGTTAGTCGCGCCTTCCAGTTTCGATTGCTCCGATGTCGGAACGAACACCGTAGCACTCACGGTGACCGACAATCACGACAACAGTGGTACGGCGAAGGCAACCGTCACTGTACTCGATAATGAGTTTCCAACGATGATTGCGCTATCAGCAGTGACTGTAAACACGGATCCAGGTTCCTGCTCAGCGAGCGGTGTCGCCCTGGGGACGCCTGTCGTGAGCGATAACTGTGGCACCTGGGTGACGAATAACGCTCCAGCAAGTTTCCCGCTTGGAACGACCGTAGTTACCTGGACGGTCACCGATCCATCCAGAAACAGTGCTGCCACCACACAGCTGGTCAGCGTAGAGGATCACACCAATCCTACCGTTTTGACGCAGGATATCACCGTCTATCTCGATGGCAGCGGAAATGCATCGATCACGGCAATGCAGATCGATGACGGATCCAGTGACGTATGCGGTATTGCTGAGATGTCGGTCGCGCCTTCCCGTTTCGATTGCTCCGATGTCGGAACGAACATCGTCACGCTCACGGTGACCGACAACAGCGACAACAGTGCGACGGGGACGGCAACCGTCACCGTTCTCGACAATGAGTTTCCAACGATTACGGCGCCATCAGCAGTGACTGTAAACACGGATCCAGGTTCCTGCTCAGCGAGCGGTGTCGCCTTGGGGACACCTGTCGTGAGCGATAACTGTGGCACCTCGGTGACGAATAATGCTCCAACCAGCTTCCCACTTGGAACGACCGTTGTTACCTGGACAGTCACTGATCCAACTGCGAACAGTGCAACGGTAACGCAGACAGTAACCGTCGAAAAGGTAGTCACGATCGCTGATGTTACGGTCACTCCGTCTGCTGAGCAGTATAGTGACGAAGTGACGTTTACAGCGACCATCAGCCCCGGAAGTTGCGCCAATGCCGGGATAGCCGCAAGCTCTGTAACGTTCTATGTCGGTACGCAATCAATGGGCACAGTTCCGCTTTCTGTCTCTGGTGGCATCCTGACGGGTACGCTTACTACGCAGCTTCTCGAGCCCGTTCCCTTCGGCGATCCGCCCACAGGTCAGATGGAACCGGGGACGCAGACCGTCAAGGCTGTCTTCAGCAGCGTCGATCCCGATTTCATCGTCACGGATCCGACAACGACATTGACCATCGAGGAGGAGGACGCCGAGGCGATATATACCGGAGTTCCCTTTGTTTCCACACCGAGTGTCTCAAGCAAGACGGCGACGATTCCTCTCGCCGCATCAATCGTGGATTTTGATGACGGTGACAGGGGCGAGATCCGTAACTCGCGGGTTACCTTTCGCATGGATGATCCGGTATCCGGAACGGTTATAGGGAGCTCCAACCTCCAGCCTGTCCTGGTCTCGCCCTCGAATACGGCCGTCGGCACAGTCGCATCGTCCGGGAGCTACACGCTCACGGGGGCCGAGGTGAATAAGAAGGGCACTTCCTTTGTCGTCTACACGGTGATTGACAATTACTACCAGAACATTCTCATCAGCGGGCAACCGGACTACGACACACAGGTGATCACCGTGTCCATGCCCGGTTCCGAGGCGGTGACTGGCGGCGGATTCCTCGTCATGCAAAACTCGGCAGGGTACTGGACCGGTACGACGGGAAAAAAAATGAATTTTGGTTTAACCATGAAGTATAATCCCAGCGGAAAGAATCTTCAGGGACAGGCGAACATCATTTTCCGTGCCAACGACAGCATCTATCAGATCAAGAGTAATGCCATCAACACGATGGCCGTCAACAGTGTGACAAGCGAGGCGTATTTCAATACGAAGGCCAATCTGCAGAACGTGACTGATCCTCAGAATGTCATTTCCCTGGGCGGGAATCTGGATCTCACCGTATCCATGCGCGACGTGTCAACCGGCGGCGCAAATGATGAGATCAGCATCCATCTTGCCCGGCAGAACGGCCAGGTCCTTTTCTCCAGTCACTGGAGCAACAACCAGACGGTGCGCCGACAGCTGAATCCACCCTTTGGGAACGGAAACATCCGCGTGCGCAGCAGCAGCATCCCGAGAACTGCTCCCGGACTTGAGACCGGGACGCCAAGTGGATTCGCCCTTTCGCAGAACTATCCGAATCCGTTCAATCCGGCAACGACGATTTCGTATACGCTCATGAAGCCGATGGCGGTGGCGCTGGTGATCTCGGACGCGCTAGGACGGGAGGTGAAGAGGGTTGTGAGCGGTAAGCCGTTGGCCGTTGGCACTCATTCAATAGAGTTCGATGCAAGCGGCCTCTCGCCGGGAGTGTACTTCTATCGACTGGAAACACCGGATGTAGTGCTCGTACGGAAGATGGTGTTGATGCGGTAGCGGTGAGAAACCGCAAGGAATCACCATCATCGGCAAGGAAATTTTGATGCACATTTGTTACACGATTTTCTGTAAGTGCAGCAGTATCAACAGAACGTAAGATCATGGATTAGCGAAAAACGCTCCGCGTTTTTCGCGCAGAAGGCAGTAGGCAGCAAGCAATAGGCCAACAGATGCGTCATCCTGAGTAGGTCGTGCACCCAAGGCGCACGACCGTCTCGAGGGACAAGGGATAAATCCGTCGTTCGTTTTCCCCTGCCCGCCGCGAAGCTCACAGTCGTTGCATATGAATCCGGCGATGCCTACATTGGGTGTGCAATAATCCGAGTAGTAGCTCCTATTATCTGTGACATCCAGGCTGCGCTGTCCATGCATGGCGATACGGCCGAAGAGAGCAGCCAGGGCGCGTTGACATACAGAATATTTCGTTGCGAAACGGGAATACCGGAGATTTCTCATGAAACAGCTTTCTGCATGTATTTGCCTATTCACACTGCTGTCTGTCATCGCTACACCGCTCCTCGCGCAGCACACGTTCGAGCGGACATTCGGGGGTGAGCGATATGACAGCGGAAACGATGTACTGGAAACCGCCGATCACGGTTTTCTGCTCATCGGAACGACGCGATCCATCAGCAGTGACACGACCGATGCCTGGGTGATCCGCACCGATGCCCGGGGGGATACACTCTGGACTCGATCATATGGCGGCGAATCGTGGGACTCGGGGATTTCCGTCGTGCAGGGAACCGATGAGGGTTTTCTTCTCGGTATCGCATCGAGATCGTTCAGCGAAAGTTATGATGTGTATCTCGTAAAGATCGATGACCAGGGAAATACGGTGTGGACCAATACCTACGGCGGTGCAGAAGCTGATTACCTTCATTCGATGGACGCGACCGCCGACGGTGGATATGTCATGCTCGCCCATACGACGTCGTTCGGAGCGGGATCGCTGGATTTTTATCTCATCAGGATCGATCAGGATGGCGATACTCTGTGGACGAAAACTTACGGCGGCACTGATTACGACTGGTGTGCATCAGTCAAGCAGACGGCGGACGGCGGATACATCCTCGTCGGGGAAACCCGCTCGTTCGGTGACTCCGAAGGTGACGTGTACGTGGTGAAAACGGATGCCGACGGTGACCTGCTGTGGGAAAAGAGTTATGGCGATGCCGGTCACGACCGGGCACAGCACGTGCTCGCGACACCGGACAACGGATATCTCGTCATCGGAAACATGACTGTTCAGGACAGCGAAGACGAGTATGGATTCGCGCTGAAAATCGATGCGAACGGAGATCCGCTCTGGACAACCGTGCTTGGAGACGAACGGCTGTCAGAACTGTACGGCGCGACGCTGACGGCAAACGATACCTATGTGACGATTGGCGGCATCGCGGAAAGCGACGGTGACGACTATGACGTCTATCTGACAGAGCTGGACAGCAACGGCGATGTAATCACGGAACGCCTCTACGGAGGTGAAGAGCATGACTTTGGTTTGAGCGTTCGGAAAACTTCGGACAACGGATATATCATTGCCGGACTGACAGAGTCATTCGCACCGGGAAAAGATAATCAAGTCTACCTTATCAAGACCGATGCCGACGGGAAGGTGACAGGGATCGGTGAGCACGGGAAGGATGTCGTTGCGCGGGCCATTTCGCTTCACCAGAACTACCCGAATCCCTTCAATCCCACGACGATGATCCGTTTCACGTTGCAACGTGAGATGGAGGTATCGCTTGTGATCACGGATGCATTCGGGCGAGAGGTGAAGCGGGCAATCGCCCATGAGCACATGGCCGTCGGCACACACTCGGTCAGATTCGATGCAAGCAGCTTGCCCTCAGGAGTGTATTTCTGCCGACTGGAAGCCCCGGACGTTATCCAGGTCCGCAAGATGGTGCTGATACGGTAATCCCGGGCGTGAGCCTGAGGGCGGAAAGAAGTCAATAAACTGCCTGCCGCACGGAAGCTGAAGCGCCGAAGGCGGTGAAACGAAGGCGGGTCATCCTGAGTAGACCCGACCCCTGATTTCAGGGGCCGGGTTGTTTCGCATCAATGCCGAATAGTCACCCTCTCCGTTCGCCGTCCTTCAGTGTAATCGACAACGAGCAGATAAAGGCCCGACGGCACATCCGCCGTGTGAATGCGTATGATGTGACTGCCTGCGGGTAGAAGCGCATTCTGTGCAATGGGCATCACAACGCGCCCGGTCACGTCGTGCAGTCGAATATCAGGTGATGCGGCTTCAGACATTGTCAGGAACAGGGTGTAGGTTTCATCGCAGGGGGAGGGGTATCCCTTCAGAACTAAACGGGGAAGGGGCTGGTCCAGATGTACTTCCACCTCCGGTGAAAACTCGAATTGCCCGTCGAAATCGATCTGGCGTAGTCGATAGCGCAGCACGGAAGTGGAGCGAGGAAGATCCTCGAGACGGTCGGTGAAGCGGTAGGAATGCGGTGCTGCGCTGCTGCCATGTCCCTCAACAAAACCGATTGGCGTCCAATCCTGCGACGCAGTACTCCGCTGCAGCTCAAAACCGTAGTTGCGTGATTCCGTCGCTGTTGTCCAGGTCAGCTGCACGATGCCGTTATGCAACGTGGCGGAGAGGGTGAGCAACTCGACCGGAGTGATCACCACTCCGGAACAGATGCAGGACGGATCAGCGAGGTTGAGCCTGCCATGTCCCGCACCGTTCGCGAAAATGGTGTCGGCGCAGATTTTCGCACCGATCGGCACGGAGATTTCCGCTCCGACGGGAATCGTGATAGTGCCGCGCTGGGCGGCGAGCATCCCCGGCAGCAGGAAACCCACCAGGAACACACAAAGGATAATGCTGAATCTGCATCGTATCATTGCTCTGCCTCCTGATTGAGAAGTTGCACGTGCCGGGCTGCGTTCTGCTGGTCCTGCTGAAGATTGCGAACAAGACGCTCCAGTTCGGTATATCGGTGTTCATTTCCCCGCCGTATTTCCTGCATTTCGTTCTCCTGAGCTGAAAGCCGTGTGCGGAGGCCGGCGATCTCCAGATCCTTGCTCCTCAGCTGTTCCCGGAGTGTTGCGAGTTCCTTTTGCAACTCAGCTACCGAGCTCACATTTGCCGAAGTCCTTTTCTCCAGCGCCTTCACGGCGATACAGAGCACACCGTCGACATCGGCCGAGGCGAGCAGGGTGTCGGTGCCGATCGTCCCGATCCCGTCATGACCAAACGCGGCGTACCACTCCTGCGCCATGGGGCCGTAATGCCTCTCGGTGAACGGGTCATGGCCGATGAAGTTCCAGCTGCCGAGACGCAGGTGGCTGAACTTCCGAAGCACGGATTCTCCATCTGCCGGTTGATGATTCTCTTTCTTGGACGAATCCGAGCAGGAACTCCATGAGGTGCTATGATTCTGAAGGACCACGCAGTACGTGTTTCCGGCTGACTTGTCGGTGAACAGACTGAATCCGGTGTGGAAGACCGCGTAGAAATGATTGTTGCCATACGCCTGTCGAGTGCCTATTGATGTTGCACTGGCATCACCGAGGTACATGGAACCGGTCCTCCCGTTGGTCGAAACGAAACTCCCGATCGCGACAGAGTTGTCCCCGCTGGCAAAGAGTTTTCTGCCGATTGCACAGGATTCCTCGCCGGAAGCCTTCACATCAAATCCGAATGCAAACGATTTGTCCCCATCTGCTCGCGCAAGCTGACCCGCCGCCATGGAATAATTCCCGGTCGCGTACGCGTATCCGAATGCAGATGCCCCCCCACCCGAGGCTTCTGCTCCGTTCCCGGCAGCGAAAGACCATGTTCCGCTCGCAATTGATCTGTCCCCAAAGGCGGCAGCGTACATACCACTGGCCTTCGTACCTTCTCCCGATGCAAAAGAAAAATCCCCGATGTTTGAATCGTCCCAATTCCCGAACCGTGCGTAACCTGCGCGAAATGCCCCCTTTCTCGCGTACCAGATCATGATGGGACCATCGACAATCGAGGGCAGTGTTGTCCCCGAATTATAGGTTCCCGTGGCGAGGATACCGGCATCCGAATTGAGTGTCAGTTTGAATGCTGGGTTTGATGTGCCAATTCCTGTGTTACCGTTCCCGCGGACAGTAAACAGCGTATTGTTTGTCTTATCAACAACAGAGAATCCCTCCCCTGTCGTGTTGCCTGTGAGCCTGGATTGGATGTCCTGGGCCTGACTCACCATTGCACAGGTGCAGAGGCCCACTATCATCAGGTATAATCGTGCCGTCATCGTCATTCCTCCGATGGATTGTCTATGGGAAGGGGAATTATGCGCGATGGTACAGCGGTCCCTGAGGGACTGAGAGTGATGTGGAGCGGAATATTCGGGATTGCGTTACAGGGAAGGTAGTGGGCTCTGGAGGTAATGTCAACAGAATACGTCCTGACGTTCAGAAAATGAGACAAGGTTGACTTTAACGGAGGGAATGTGTAAAGTCGGGTGTCATTCCTTCTGTGAGAACGATGATGAATCTCCCGCAGCCCTTGGATGGAGGCGGCGGATGTTGTGCTGACTCGGAAGATGGTGCTGATGCGCTGATACGCGACACACAATGCGGGCAGCGGCACGAATACCGCAGACCGGGGGCGCGAGTCCCCGGAGTTATTGCCGATAAAAATAGGTGGTACTACCTATATCTTTCTCGTTTCCCGTTTCGTACCATTTCACAAGCGCAAATAATCCCATTTCATTTTTCCCAATACCCGCGATTTCTCCGGCCGCGGGTGGTTTGCCATGCCGTCGAGTGTCATTCTCTATAGAGGTGTGCCATGAAATATGCTCTGTCCTCCTGTCTCTGCATCAGTCTCTGCTTCATCCTGTGCCGGACAACCGGAACCGCCACGCCCGTCGATGGAGCGGAGGATCACGTATCCCGAAACACGCATACCATCACTGATCATCAGGAAACGCCCGCACGAGGCCGGTCGCAGTCACAGATCGTGTTTACTGAAAACCGCGGACAGGTCGTGGATACGGATGGCAGACTCCGTCCCGACATCCTCTACACTGCGGACGCGGGAACCGCGCGGCTGTATTTTACGACCGGCGGCGTCAGTTACGTGTTTCATGAATCAGCCGGTGAGTCCAGCGATCTGGTTGAACAGGATGCGAGTAAAATATCCGGTCCGATGCGGGCGGCGTTTCCTGCGGACGCTGGATTCTCGACACATCGCATGGATATGCAGCTCGTCGGAAGCAATCCGTTCGTGCGCATCCGGGCAGAGGAAAAACTTTCGTCCTACAGCAACTATTACTATCCGCACTGCCCGGAGGGCATCACGCATGTGCCCGGGTACCGGCGGATCGTCTATGAGAACGTCTATGATCACATCGACATGGTGTTCGCGGCTGCGCCGGGAAAAACGAAATATGAATTCGTTGTCCGTGCCGGCGGTGATCCCTCACAGATCCGCCTGCGCTACGACGGTGCGGTCGCGATGGAACATGCCGCGGACGGCAGGCTTTTCATCGCCACGCCCATCGGCGCGATCGATGAACAGTCGCCGTACTCCTATCAGGTCATGGGGAAGGACGTTCCCACAACATTCGTCCTGAGCGGGAAAGAGGTCACCTTTGATGTCGGCGCCTACGACCCGACACAGACCCTGGTGATTGATCCCTGGGCGACGTATTACGGCGGAACCGAGACGGACGACGCGTACGGTGTCGCCGTCGATCCGAGCGGCGACATCATCGTGTGCGGCTACACCTACAGTACGGATTTTCCCGTCAGTGGAGGGCCGCAGGGAACGCACGCGGGAGGATACGACATCGCCATCCTGAAATTCAGCAATTCGGGTTCACCGCTCTGGTCGACGTACTATGGCGGGAGTGCGAACGAGATGGGACATGATATCGCCGTGGATGCAAGTGGAAACATCGCAATCGTCGGTCCGGTCGGCAGCATTGATTTTCCCGTCAAGAATGCCCTGCAGCCGGCGATCGCGGCGAAGACCGCGGATGATGCCTTTGTCCTGATGCTCAGCGGCAGCGGTGCCTGTCAGTGGGCAACGTATTTTGGAGGAACGTACCGTGAACACGGCATCGGGATCGCCTTGGACGGGAGCGGGGATGTCGTGATCACCGGATTTACCGAGAGCGATGATTTCCCCGTCAAGAACGCGTGGCAGAAGGACAAGAAACAGCAGAATGATGCCTTCCTCTCCAAGTTCTCGTCGACCGGTGCACTGCTCTGGTCCACCTACATCGGCGGTGAACGGGGTGACGGGGGCGAAGGTGTGACTGTCGACGCCTCCGGAGATATTGTTCTGGTCGGTGTCACCACGAGCCAGTATTTCCCGGTTCAGAATGCGTTGCAGCCTGTGATCGGCAATCCGAGTTCGAATGATGCCTTCATCGCGAAGTTCAGCAGCGCGGGAGTCCTCGACTGGTGCACGTACTGCGGCGGCAGCGGCGGCGACGGTGCATACGCCGTGACGACGGACAACAGCCGGAACGTGATCGTGGGCGGCAGCACCGGCAGCGCCGACTTCCCTGTGAGCGGAGCCGAACAGCCCTATATCGGAGGCGGGAGTGACGCATACATTCTGAAAATGACCCCGGGCGGAGCCCGTATCCTGGCTACGTTCTTCGGCGGCAGCGGCGGTGATGGCATCGGGGGCGTGGCGACGGATGCGAATGACAACATGTTTTTCACGGGAGGGACAAACAGTGTCAATCTGCCGGTCGTCAATCCCTGGCAGCCCAAACACGCCAGCAGCAGTGACGCGTATGTCGTCAAGCTGGACCGGCATGGAAAGAAGCAATGGGCAACCTACCTGGGTGGCGATCGCTACGACGTCGGCCGGAGTATCGACTGTGACGGAAGCGGAAACGTGATTCTCTGCGGCCGCACCTCGAGCCTGGATTTCCCGGTGTACAATGCTTGGCAGCCGGATCTCGTGACCATCCAGTCCGGTGACAACTTCTACGGTACCGACATGTTCGTCGCTTCGATGTCTCCGGACGGTATCATCATGCCGCTCTACAAGCCTGCCACACCGACCAACCTGTCGGTGACCGCACTGTCGCCGACGAAAGTCATGCTGAGCTGGACAGACAACGCAGACAACGAGACCGAGTACATCATCGAAATGCGCAAGGAAGACGGACCGTGGCAGGTCGTGGCGACGGACACGATGAACGCTTTTCAGCACATGCTCACCGGATTGCAACCGCAGACGCGGTACACTTTCCGCGTCAAGGCAGTCAACTGGGCGTTCGACTCCGACTATTCGCCCGAAAAGGAGATCATCATGCCGGTGTTTCCGGCGCCGCTGAATCTGAAAGTCGCGGATGTTTCTTCAAAAGAGGTGGGGCTTCTCTGGGAGGATATCGCCACCAATGAAACGGACTATATCGTGGAATTGAAAAATGGCGGCGACTGGCGCCCGGTGGATACGCTCCGCGAGAACAGCACCACCGCCACCGTGACGAATCTCACTCCGCTGACGACTTACTCATTCCGCGTGTTCGCGATGGACAGCCTGATCGCTTCCGACTATTCGAACGTCGTACAGGCGACGACACTGAAATTCCTTCACGCGCCCACGGATCTCACTGCCTCGCTGTTGAGTGAAACCTCCGTTCATCTCGAGTGGACGGATCATTCCCCCGACGAGACCGGCTATGACATCGAACAGCGCATCAAATACGGGCTCTGGACGGTCATTCACACGGCGGATGCCGACGTAACGCACTATGATGTCACCGGCCTGACGGAAGACACGACCTATGCGTTCCGTGTCCGTGCCGTGGGTGCTGACGCTGCCTCCGCGTACTCGAACGAGGTGTTCATCCTCACCAGCCTCGCCCCCGCGACGCCCGTCAATCTCGTCGCGGACGCACTGGACATTTACACCGTACAGTTGTCCTGGGAGCGTGCCTCGACGAACGAAAATCTTTTCGAAATCGATCGCAGTGAGGACGGCGCGACCTGGACCTCCTCTGTTCACACGACAACTGCAGGAATCACCGAACTGAAAGATGAGCATCTCGAACCGAATACCGTCTACTGGTACCGTGTTCGCGCTGTGAACGAAGTCGCGAACTCGGGGTATTCGAATGTTGACACCGCGCGGACCTATGCGCGCCCCGCTCCCGGCCGGCCGTTCTTCGCCGACGCCGAGGCACTGGATGGGCATACCATCAAAATCACGTGGGTTCTGCCGCCCAACTCGTATGAGGATGGCTGCGAGATCCAGGAATCCCCGACACGCGACGACGCGGACTTCGTGACAATCGAACCCGCGGTGGCGCCGGGGAAACGCGCGTATGAGCGGAAGGGCCTGGAGCCGCTGACAACCTACTATTACCGCGTCCGCGCATACAACAGCAGCGGAACGTCGCCGTGGTCGGATGTCGTCTATGCGACGACGCTCGAGGAGAATCTTGATCTGCCGCCCGTGCCGACGAACGTGTACGCGAGGCCCCTGAGCACCAGCGAGATACGGATCACCTGGGAGATGCCGTCGCCATCGAACGAAGACGGTTTCGAAATCGAACGTTCCGAGATTGCACATGACGCCGGCTTCCAGACGGTCACATCGAATCTCGGCGCCGGCGACAGCAGTTATACGGATCACGGACTCCGGCAGAATGCGAAGTACTGGTACCGCGTGCGTGCGCGCAACAGCGACGGGTGTTCCGACTGGTCTGCCGTCGTCAGTGCGACAACCGACCGAAACCCGATGGGACAGGAACTGCGTGACGCCATGGCGATGAAAGAAGCGATGTTCTCCGGACTCGAAGAACTCATCCCCGATGGAAGCGCGTCAATGGTGATTCTGCGTCAGATATTCGCGGATTATCAGCGCGGGTACGACGAAACAGCAGCGCGCAGCCTGATCGCCCGGTGGCAGACCGATTATCCTGAAGATCAGAGCAAAGCCGTGGAGGCGTTTGAACGCTTTGCATTTCTGGAGCGCGTGATGTCCAGCGGATTCCAGGATCTGAGTTATACCCCTCCCATCGAGGGAGCGGCGGGAACGGCGAAACAGGCAGCCGCGCCGATCGGAATGACGATGAGGAACGTCTGTGCGCTCGGTCTCACATGGGAGGACGAATGTGCGTTTCTCGGCAGCGAGGAGCCGTGCCTGGATGCGGCTATCGTCGACATGATCAATCCCGTGTTCGACGGCGCCATCCTTTTGATGCAGCTCATGGGAATAACACCCGATGCGAAGCTGGCGGACCTCTATGTCACCATGCTGGAGGAACGGGGTGAAATCCCGAATATGAGCAAAACGATACTGGTGCCGATGGTGGATTACTGGAAAGAGTACATCCTTGGAACGCACTATCTCCCGGTCACACAACCGCTCATCCCGTTCTTCGCGGACAAAACGGAACAGCTGGATTGTTCCGGAAGCCGTCAGGCGGCCATCGCGAAGCGCAGCACCGCGGTTCAGACAGTGCGCACCGAGGTCGATGCGCTGAGGATGGCCTTCGCACCGTACGGCAGCATCTGTACGGCGATGGATGCCGCGTACGCCCTCGACCAGGCGGCGGGTACTCCCCTTGAGGCATTTTTCCAGAAACTGCGGGATCTACGTCCACGCATGGTGACCGGTCTTCACGATGCGATCGCGGCAGCAGCCACGCCTGTGGCGCGCATGCTGTATCTCACTGCATCCGAAGAGATCCCGGAACTCGGTTCGCTCCCTGCGCTGCTCCGGCAATCCGGGCTGGCGATTTTCAATCCGGAAACGAGCGGATTCCGGGATGTACTTCCCGGCTTTTCCGCTGCGTCCGGTCGGACCGGGAGGAAAGCTTCCCCCGCTGCGCTGCGGCGTTCCGTCGTCGCTCCTTCAGTCGCTTCCGACAGGGATTCGCTTATCGAACTGCGCGGCAAGGTGCAGGAGGGTGACACCGATTTCATTATCGAACATTTCGAGGCACTGCGGCGGAGCGGTCATGCCATGATTGCGGAGGCGGCACTGCTGCAGCGGCCCCTGCTCGGGATTGAGCCCATGGATATCTACCTCCGGCAGGATCTGCGTGACGACTATTACGGTATTCTTGCGCGCATGCAGCTGCTTGCGATGCGCCGCGCCGTGCTGTCGGTTTCCCTGATGGATTATGTGCTCACACCGACGACAGAGCGGCAGGACAATCTCCTCGTGGAAATCGATTCCATTCTTGCCCCGCTCGATGCCGCCGTGGATGCGATCACCGCTATGAGAACCGGTACGGAGAGCCTGATCACCCTGCCTGCGCTCGGTGTGACGGAAGGGGAGATCGTTCGCGAACCTTCGAGCGGTGAGCACCGCTGCAGTCTCCGTCTGACGACCGCGAACCTCGGCGGATCGGACGCTCCCGGTGCCAGGGCAATCGTCACCATTCTCAGCAGAGACGTCACCGCGATGACAGGAAACGTTTTTTCTCTCGGTGCACTGCAGCCCGGAAGTTCCGGAGAGGGCAGCATGGAAATCGAGGTCCCTCCGTCGACCAGACATGTGGAAGTCTCGGTCGTCCTCGAGACCGGGAACCGTCGTTTTCTCGACCGCAGAACGATTGCGGTTCCGTCTCCGGCAGACACCACGACAGCTGTCGATACCCCCGGAGGGCTGCCGGCATCCTGCATCCTGCATCAGAACTACCCGAATCCCTTCAATCCCGGGACGACCATCTCCTATACGCTGACGAAACCGATGCGTGTAGCGCTGATCGTCACGGACGCGCTGGGACGGGAGGTAAAGAGAATCGCCAGCCGTTGGCCGCTGGCCGCAGGCACGCATGCGGTTGCGTTCGATGCGAGCGGACTCCCTTCGGGTGTGTACTCCTATCGGTTAGAGACACCGGATGTTGTGCTGACACGGAAGATGGTGCTGATGCGGTAGCTGTTCTCTGTCGAGAGCCGATGCACGGACAGATACTGTTCGAACGAAGATTTCACACATTCACGATTACGCGAGCCCCCGAACGGGGGCTTCGCTTTTCCGGCCATCGCCTGTGCCGTGGGCGAAGCCATGTGGCATCCCCGACCATGCAAAAATGAGTATTCATACTCATGAAAACGTGATACCCTGCTCATTGAGATTCCCCGGAAATATTGACTGATTTCAGCGTCATCCAATGTGAAATCGGTGATGAAATCAGGCACGTTCTTACCGTGCGTTATATCAATATATCAGGCGGAGTAGTCATGAGACACATTACATTGATTTTATGCGGACTTCTGCTCAGTGCGTGCTTCGCGATGCCCCGGGCGTTCGCGAACACCGATTATTTGAACGATGCGAATGAGTCAATCATCATCGATCCCTGGGCGACGTACTATGGTGGATCGATGCAGGACCTGTTCACCGACGTTGCGGTGGACGGTGAAGGGAATATCTATGTATGCGGAAGAACCTACGGCGGCGGTTCCCCGGTGCTCAACGCCGCGCAAGCGACGTTCGGCGGATACGTGGACGCGGTCGTCGGAAAATTTTCCAGCTCCGGGACGCTTCTGTGGATGACGTATTTCGGTGGATCGGACAATGATCGCGCGGCAGGTATTGCCGTCGACGCCAGCGGGAATGTGGCCGTGTCCGGACTGACCTGGAGTGCGGACCTGCCGACACGGAATGCGTATCAGGCTTCGCTTTCGGGGAGCAATGACGCGTTCGTCGCTGTGTTCAATACTAACGGACAGTTGCAGTGGGCGTCCTATTACGGCGGCAGCGGTTCGGACTGGGCGAATGCAGTCGCATTCGATCCGGGCGGGAACTGCATCCTGGCCGGAGTGACCGCCAGTTCGGATTTCCCCGTGTCGACATCCTGTTACCAGTGGACGTTCGGTGGAACGCACGATGGCTTCATCGTCAAAATGAATGCCACGGGAGGACGCGTATGGGCGACGTTTCTCGGTGGTGGTGATTCGGATGGAATTCAAGGGCTCTGTTCCGATGCAGGCGGAAATATCCACGTCAGCGGGAATACGAGGAGTGCAGGCCTGCCGACGACGGTGGGCGCGTGTCAGTCTTCTCTTGCGGGGAATTCCGACGTGTACGTTGCGAAATTCTCTCCCGCGTGCGCGCTCCTTGCATCGACGTATTACGGCGGGACAGGATACGAGGACGGACTCGGAATCGGCACCGATATCAATACGGATGCATCCGGGAACGTGCTCCTTGCGTTCGAGACGAACAGCACGGATATTCCGACGACATCCGGAGCCTGGCAGAGCAGCCTGCAGGGCGGGAATGATGCGTTCGTTGTGAAACTCGATCCCGCATGCGGCAGGATCTGGGCGACATATGCCGGCGGAAGTCAGGAGGAAAACGTGTATGGTTCAACCGTTGATGGGAGTGGGAACGTCATCGTCATCGGCAGGTCGTCGAGCACATCCTTTCCGTTTGTGAATGCGCATCAGTCCGTCCTCTCGGGAGGGGATGATGCATTCATCTTCAAGCTGAATGCGAACGGTACCCCGCTATGGAGCACGCTCCTCGGCGGCGCGGCAGATGACCAGGGACGCGCCGTTTCAGCGAACGCAGAAGGGGATCTTGCTCTCATCGGCTGGACCGAGAGTCAGGATTTCCCATTGTCACCTCCTTCCTGCCACCCCTATTATCAGGGGGCGCAGGATGGTTTCCTTAGTACGTTCACCGCATCCGGCACGGGTCCCGCGCTGCGCTATGCCACGATCGCCATGACTCCCAATCCCACGGTCGTCAACCAGCAGCTCAATACCCTCTACCTCGGGATCGGTGCGCAGTCGGTGACACTGACCGCGGGCAATACCAGTGGATATCCCGTGACGAGTTACCTCTGGAGCACGAGCGAGATGACATCGTCCATATCGATTTCACCAGTGGTGCCCACGACCTATTCCGTCACGATCACGGATGCGAACAATAACGTCAGTACATGCTGGTTCCATGTCAACGTGGTGGATGTCCGCTGTGGTCCGGGGCTGACGGATGTCACATACTGTGAGAACGGCACGACCAAATGCGACACCGAACGAAAGGCGCTGCAGGCCTGTGACAAGAAGGGTGCGACGCTGGGTCCCTGTGCGGTTGTAAACCAGGATCCCGTCGCTGTGGCGAGTGTGTCACCCACGAGCGGCGCACCTCCTCTCACAGTGGATTTCTCTTCCAGCGGATCGTACGATCCAGACGGAAGCATCACGGGCTATCACTGGGATTTCGACGACGGAAACAGCTCCACTGATGCGAACCCCACGCACACGTACCCGAACACCGGTACCTATGAGGCGACACTGACGGTCACGGACAACGATAACGCGACGGGAACGGACCAGGTGACCATCACCGTCTCCACCGTCGGCGGATATCTCTATGTCGAAAGCCAGTTAGTGACCCGCCAGTACAAGCCGGGGAACAAGGAGTTTGCGCAGGATGTCGTCATCGTCAGGGACAACAACGGACAGGCGGCCGGAGGCGCCGTCGTGACAGCGGATTACAGCGGTCCGACATCCGGCACGGTTACCGGCACTACCGGCGCGAATGGTGAGGCCGTTCTCGAATCCAGCTGGGATCGCAATCCGGGTAGCATCTGGTGTTTCACCGTCACTGACGTGCGGAAGAGCGGCTACAGCTTCAACACCGCACTCAGTCATCTGTACGAGTGTGAGGGATCATCCTCTCCCAAGGTTCAGGCGATCAAGCCGGTGCGTATTGAACTGGACATCAGTCCACATCCGGTGCGATCGGATGCCGTTATCGCATATACGGTGCCCGAGCCGGGGCATATTGCCGTGCGGATGTACGACCTGCTGGGACGGGAAGTCGCAACCCCTGTCGATGCAGAGCGAAACATTGGAAGATACACCACAGTGTTCGTTCCGGCCTGTCTGCCGAGTGGAATCTACATTCTCAGTCTGGATGTCAGCGGTCGTGTCCTCGCGAGGCGCCTCTTTCTTCTGAAGTAGCACAGCCCTTGGATGCGCGGTGGAACGGATACTTCACCGCGCTTTCGAATGCGAGCACATCGTTATTCGGAAAAACGCCGCTGGACAGGAAAAAATAATATTTGGAGGACGCTAATATCTTGAATCAATAGATCCGAGATCGTACATTTCATACAGGCAACGACTTCCTACAAGAGCTGAACTGCCAAGACAACAGCTGCGTCCTCGCGGTCGGAGGGGCGTATGTCTTGTGCGTTGATCTGACGTCCGTGTCGAAGAATCGTACCGTCTCACCGAAGTTCGTCACTGCGCTATTTCGCGTCTGACCTGATCGATCGTGTTGTATTCCGGCTGCGGCCATTGGGAGAAGGGAGATATCCTGATGACCGGACGGAAATTCTCCAAGAACCGATTCGATTTCACCTGGAGGAATCATGGTACGGCGAAAAACTCCCTGGATCACGGCCAGTGTGCTTGTGGTCCTGCTCCTCATGCTCCACAGTCATTGTCCATTGACCGCTTCCAGGGGCAATCCGCAAAGCAGTGGAAAACCCACTTCTGTCGAGAATTCCCTGAGCGAAGGCAGTACAAGATCATCTGTGCCATCCCCGGCACGGGTGCATTCCCGACAGGTGAAGGGGTTCACCGAAAACCGTGGCCAGGTCGTCGATACGGATGGTCAAACCAGACCGGAGATCAAATACGTTGCAGATGTGGATGGAGCCAGAGTGTTTTTCACCCTGCGAGGGACCCACTATGTCTATGCACGAAGAGTCCCGGAATCCCGAAGCATCAGTGAAGCCACAGGAGAGCCGATCATTGACAACAACGAGCACGGTGTCCGGTCGCGGGAACTGAGAACCGAGATATGCAGACTGAGCATGGAGCTGGTCGGGGTGAATCCCGCAGTACGCATCATCGCTGAAGATGAACTTCAAGGTGGAAACAACTACTATCTGGCACACTGCCCTGACGGTATTCTCGGCGTGCGTGAATACAGGAAAATCACCTATGTGGGAGTCTACGACCACATCGACCTGGAATACCTGAGCATCAGTGGAAGACTGAAATATACGTTTATCGTCCATCCAGGCGGCCAGGTGGATGATATACGCCTCAGGTACAGTGGTGCGGAATCGATTGAAATATCCCCGGGTGGACGGCTGCGGATATTGAGCTCATTTGGAGGTCTGGAAGAGGAGGTGCCTTTCACGTATCAAAAGCAGAATATTAACCCCGGAAGAATCGAACGCGTTGGGGTAACGGCGAGGTTCAGGAAGATTGATTCTGAAGTCGGATTCATGGTAGACGAATATGACCATACAAAAATACTTGTCATAGATCCGTGGGCCAGATATTTCGGCTCAGTCGACAATGAACGCGCATGGGATCTAGAGGTGGATTCGAATGGGGATGTTCTCATTACCGGATTATCCGGACCTGATTTCCCCGTTGACAATCCTTCGACCTACGTTGGCGGGGGAGATGCCTTTATTACGAAGTTTGATACAGCAGGTACGGTGAAGTGGTCCACCTTCTTTGGGGGCACCGGTCTTGAAGAAGGCCACGGCATCGGGATCAATCAGGCTGGAGACATTGCGATCACCGGGTGGACAGGAAGTCCTGATTTGCCAAATGCTGCGTCCTCATCATTGTCAGGGCCGACCGACAGCTTCGTCGCTCGATTCAACAGTGATGGCACATTGCAATGGTCAACGTACGTAGGCGGGAGCGATCGTGAAGAAAGTAATGGCGTTGGGATCGCTTCTGGTGGATCCGTCATTATCGCTGGATGGACGCGAAGTCCGGATCTTCCACATCCAGGTTCAACATCGTATTCCGGATATGAAGACGTCTTTGTCGCGGGCATCTCCCCATCAGGGACGATTCAATGGACGCACTATCTCAGCGGGATGTGGGAAGAAGATGCGTATGATCTTGCGATGGATACCGGAGGCAATGTGATCATAACTGGGATGACAGGAAGTCCGGATTTCCCTGCGACAAATTCAAATCACAGTGACCGAGATGCGTTCCTTGTCAAGCTCAGCGGATCTGGCACACAGCTGTGGGGACTGTACATCGGGGGAAACGGCGATGATCGCGGGCTAAGCGTAGCGGTCGATGCGATTGGATGCATTTTTCTTACCGGGTTTACAAGAAGCCACGATTTCCCTGTGACAATGACAGCACACAGCGGCGGTATCGATGCATTTGTGATGAAGTATTCCGCATCTGGCACGCTGGAGTGGGGACGGTTTTTTGGCGGAATGGGCTGGGATTACGGTGTTGGCATAGCTGTTGACGGGGCAGGGAATATCGCCGTCAAAGGCGAGACACAGAGTACAAATCTCCCGGTGACAAATTCTTCGACCTGCAAGGGGGCGTTCGACAACTTCGTGACGAAACTTGATGGAAACGGGAATATCCTCTGGGCCACCTATTATGGCGGAAGTGGTGACGAACACTTCATCCCTCTCTTCGGTGGACCGGGTGGAGGATGTGGTGTAGACGCAAACGGCAACATCTCGATTACCGGGAGGACGAGCAGCACGGATCTGCCCATCACAATTTCAAGTTCGTATGGTGGCGGTCCTTTTGACGTATTCATTGCCTCATTCGACTGTGATGGAGAGTTGTCATCAATCCCGCCTCCGGCGCCAACCGAACTGACGGCATCTGTCGAATCTCCGACACGTGTACGATTGAACTGGCAGGATAATTCTGAGAACGAGGCAGTGTTCGACATCCAATCGTGTCATCCTGGGAAAACATGGTATGACCTTCAGACTGTACCAAAGAATTCAGATTCATGTCTTGCCGCGAATCTCGCACCGCTGACAGAGCACTCGTTCCGTGTCCGGGCGGTCAACTCCAGATACAAATCAGACTGGTCAAATGTCGCGACGGTGACGACCGGTGCATTTGATCCGCCGTTGAACCTTACCGCTACGGCGCATTCATCGGTGGAAATCAGTCTTGCATGGGTGGGTTCCACCGATGGAGAAGATGGCTACATCATGGAACGCATGAAGACAGGTGGTTCGTGGAACATTATTGACTCGGTTGACCGGGCTTCCGAGTATTATATGGCCGGGAACCTTGAGCACAGCACATCATATCATTTTCGCATTTACGCGTACGCAGGATACATAAGGACAGCGTATTCGAACATCGCCCAGGCAACGACGCTGCTTTATCTCGCAGCTCCAACGAATCTCAATGGCACGCTAATGACGGAATCTCAGGTCGTACTCTCCTGGGAGGATAAAGCGGACGGGGAATCAGGATATGAGATCGAGCATAACCAGGAGAATCAGGGCTGGAAGATGTTGGATACCACAGTTGCGGATGCAACGAGCTACGATGCCCGGGGACTCACGCCGAACACGACGAACGCATTCCGTATCCGCGCCATAGGACCGAATGCGGCGTCCGGGTATTCCAACGTTTGCTCGATCCGTACCCGCATGAAACCCGCTGCCCCATATAACCTTCTTGCGAGTGCGGTTGATCACACCTCCGTCCGTGTCACCTGGGAGCGGGGATCGGAAAATGAGGATGGGTATGAGGTGTGGCGCAGGGTGCCTGAAGGTGACTGGGAATTCCTGACAACTGCAGGTCCGGGAGAAGAAAATATTCTTGACGAGAATTTGGAGATGACCACCACATATTGGTATCGCGTACGTGCTGAGAATGAATTGGGTGTGTCGGACTGGTCCAATGAAGACAGCGCCACAACGTTTGACGTCCCAATACCAGGTGACCCGTTCGGACTGCAGGCGGAAGCCGTTGGACCGACATCCGTTACGCTGACGTGGATCCCTGCTTCACCCAACTATGCCGAGTCGTTCGACATTGAGATGTCACTGACCGATAGTGAAGACGATTTCGAACGCATCCCTGCAATTGTTGGAGGAAATGAAGATACATATTCCGTATCCGGGCTTGATCAACAGATAACATATTATTTCCGAATTCGGGCTGTGAATCACTCAGGGGAGTCGGAATACAGCAATCTGGCCAGCGCGACCACGTTGAAATCCGACGACCCTGTACAACCACGAAATGTATCAGCTCGTGCATTGGGCAGGAATCATATCGAGATCACCTGGGAGATGCCGGCAGTCTCGAATGAAGAGGGATTCGAACTGCAGCGCTCCCGGACGCCAGTCGAAGAGGAATTCCTTCCGGTATCCCGACAACCCGAGCAGGGGGCTCGGCAGCACATTGATAGTGGACTGACAGCGGAGACGAGGTACTACTATCGGTTGCGGTCCTTCAACAGCTATGGTCATTCACCCTGGACGGAGCCAGTCAGTGCGACAACGCTGAACATTGATATTGATCCTGCACTGCGTGCAATAATGGATGAAAAGCGCGCAGTCATCACTGCGGTTGAAGGCATCATCCCGGATGGCAGTGAGCAATTGTCGCTCCTGCGCTCTCTTCTTGGCGATTATTTGCGTGGATATGATGAATCCGCTGCCAGAGAGCTGATCTCTGAGTGGATGGATACGGGTGCGGATGATCCCGGGCGTGCGACCGAAGCGATGAAGCGACTGACCATTTTTGAGAAACTGCTCCAGGACAGCTGGGGAGATGAAGATGTCTCACCGGTGATTCCCGGCACGCAGGACATTGCCGAACAGGCAGCTCGCGCACCGGCGTTCACATGCAAAGATCTCGTTGCACTTGCCATTGCATGGAAGGATGAGTGTGCATTTCTCGGGTCAGGCGGTAGGTTCCTTACGTCGGCCATGGAAGATGTCGTGCTGTCTCACACTGATAATCTTGCCTTGCTGTTAACGCTTATGGGATCGAACCATGCCGCGGAAGTATCTGCACTGTCGAACGCAATTGTACGTGGTCGAGGTGAGGTGCCCGGGCTCTCAGTACCGCTGCTGCTCTCAATGAAAGACTACTGGCAAGAACGCTTCCTGGCCATGAATCACATTCCGGCTGTAAATCCGCTTATTACGTTGTTTTCCGGCAGAACGAGTCAGTATGATGTATCCGGATCACTGGTCGATGCGGAAAAGAACCGGGATACAGTACTCGCAATACTGCGAGCGGTTGCTGATACGTTCACTCTCGGATTCGGTGACTACAGCAGGATATGCTCCGGTCTTGACGCCGCATTTTCTATCTGTCAGACGGCCGGGAATCCTCTGGATGTATTTCTTAACAAGCTGGCTGTATTGCGTCCCAGGCTCATAGAGAATATGCACGATGCTCTTCACGCCGGGAATGTCCCAGTGGAGCGCTTCCTGTACCTTACGTCGACAGATGCCATACCTGGTATCGAAACCCTGCCGTCAGCCCTGTGGAATGCCGGGAATGCCATCTTTGATCCGGTCAACTGTGTCATTCAGCAGGATGAGCGAGGGAATCACAGCAGCGCTCCATTGGCGTCACCATTGCGCAAGGCGACGGGAATGATCGGATCTGACAGAGGTACGGCGCCTGCAGTCTATTGCTCTTCCGAGGGGCGCTCCCCGGATATGAATGATGCAATCGCCAGAGATACAAACATGCTCCGAGAAATGCGAGAAAGGGTGATACAACAGGATATTCACTTTATCGATATGTATTATGACTCACTTCGCATGAGCGGCGATGAGATGACTGCAGAGATGACGGCGTCCCTGTGTCCACTGCTTGGCATCGCACCTGGAGATGTATTGGGAAAGACGGACGTCTGTACGCATTATTATGCCATTCTTGCTCGCGTTCAGCGGATGAAAATGCGTCGTGCTGTTCTGTCCGTGGCGCTTGCGGATTATTTATTGGCACCGAGCGAAGAGAAAAAGGGCAATCTGGTGACGGAAATCGATTCCATTATTGATCCCATGAATGATGTGATGACGGATCTCTCCACGTTCACTGATGATGTTGTGGATCTGATTCGTATGCCGGCGCTCACTCTTGACGATGTAGCGATTGTTCGTGCCAGCGCATCAGGCTCAGATCGCTGGCGGATCCGTTTCACGGTAGAAAATGTCGGATGCGGAGGGGCTGACTCTGCAGCGGCAAGCATCGACATCATCACGCCGGGAGTTACCATGCTGAGCCAAGGAAATGTCTCTATCGGGATACTGCGACCAGATGAAACGTATCGCGACAGCATAGAGATTTCTGCATTACAGAACCTGTCATATATAATATTCAGTACGATACTCAAATCTGGACAGCGAAGCTTTTATGAACGGAGATTCCTGTCCATACCGACGGTCACTGACTGCGACGAGGGCGCCGCCCATGCACCATGCTGTACTCTGGATCAGAATTATCCTAATCCGTTCAGCAGTTCGACGACGGTGAGGTTCATGATTCCGCATGCGATGACTGTTTCCATGGTCATTACAGATATATATGGAAGAACAGTGAAAAGAATCGTTGACGATCAGTGGTATGGATCAGGAATATATGCCATAGAAATGGATGCACATGACATGCCGAGCGGTGTGTATTTCTATCGTCTGGAGACTCCATCAGCGGTGCTTCTTGAAAAGATGCTCGTGCTTCGGAGGTGAATATGGATCGAATGATTGTGGTGATTGTGATAGGTATCCTCATTGGGAGTGATCCCTGTCGTGCGCAGACGGAAGGATGGGAACAGCTGCGCGGCCCATATGGAGGACCAATTTCCTGCATGATCATGGATGAGAGCACTGGTTGCCTGTATCTTGGCGCCTATGGAGGTATTCTCACTTCGGTCAATGATGGCCGGAATTGGGATTTCATTGCACTGAATGTGTATTCCTCAATCATTTATTGTCTGTTTTCCGATGGTGACTCAATGCTGTTGGCCGGCATGGAAGAGGGCATATATGCATACGACTCAGATGATCGAAGCTGGGAGAAACGCTATGAGACATATAATGCACACATCATCAGAAATATTCATCGGAATCGTGTTACCGGGACATTATTTGCCTGCTGCAGCAACAGTATCATTCTTCGGTCAACGGATGGTGGTGAAAGCTGGGATCGGGACACCCTTGCTGTAAGGAGCATATTCATCAATGATGTGTTCTGCATGACGAGTGACAACGAAGGAAACATGTATGCCGCGACCTCGGACGATGGACTATGGATGTCACACGATGATGGTCTTTCCTGGGATCAGGTGAGTGAGGATGGATCGATGCAAGCGCTTCACGCAATCACGTATGATCAGGCCAATGACATTGTGTATGTCAATTCGAATGATACCGTGTTTGTATCCACGGATAACGGACAGAGTTGGAGTGGATCAAGAATATCTTTGAATACAGCGATATTCCCGGTTCGAATCGATGTCAGAAAGCCGGGGATCGTTTTGGCAGGGACCGATGAGGGATTGTTTGAGTCCACCGATTTCGGGAAAAGCTGGAAGCATCGCGAGCTGAACATCCCGGATGCGGCGATTTTCCGGATATCCTGCGTGAACGAACAGAAAGATGTGCTGATTGCTACGATGGCCGGGATTTATCGTCTGAAGAGTGGTCACGTGGTATGGGAGCATGTCGGAGCCCCCGCGGACTGGGTGTTCTGTGTTCATGTCACCTCGGACAATCGATTCATTGCGGCTGCAAGCTTTGGTGTACACATCTCCGGGGATGAGGGCTCGACATGGTCGAAATCGAGACCTGAGAAGGGCTGGTACGTTGATTATGATGAGAAGCGCGGCATCGTCTATGCTGCGACGGATGACGGTCTGTATCGTTCGTCGAACGATGGAGAGTCATGGGAGAGCATTCATCATGGAGTGCGTAGTACAATGGCACGATCCATAAAAGTACTGGACGATTCTACGATCATTGCGGGAATAGCATGGAGCGATATATCGGGGGGAGTGTACGTGTCGAGAAACCAGGGCGACAGTTGGATTGAGCGATCCGACGGACTTTCAGCGCGCGACGTGTACTGGATCGAAACAGACAGCGTAAGGGGAACCATCTATGCATCTTCGCCGCATGGTGATATCTATCGCACGTCGGATACCGGCAGAACATGGACATCGCTGCAGATGGATTGGAGAGTTACTCATCCATATCCGGTGATCGCAATAGACGGCGATGGTCGGATATACCTCGGGGGTGATAGAGGGGGAGTGCATCTGTCAACAGATTTCGGGGATTCATGGACGGAGATCAGCAGCTCCGAGCTCAGAGAAGCTCGCATATACTGTATGACAGTCAACGAAAGTGGAGATGTATTCGTTGGAGGACAGGCACGATGTCTCTATACATCTCGTGACATGGGGAATTCCTGGATGGATATTTCACAGGGTCTCACAGGTGCGGATGTATTCTGTCTTGCTTTCGAAGAAACCGGCAACCTGCTCGCCGGGGTCACAAACGGCGGGGTGTTTCGTCTGTCAATGACTCCCGTTTCGGCAAATCCTGCGTTCGAGGTTCATGATATGAAGCTCAGTCAGAATTATCCGAATCCCTTCACGAGCACGACACGAATCCCTGTTTGCGGGTGGGATCCATCGAAAGCGAGATCCCTCCTCGTGTACGATCAGCTCGGCAGGGAGGTCATTGACCTCACAGAAGAGGTGCGAAATGGTGACGAAGTTGTCATAGATCGGTCACTCCTTCCGTCAGCGGGCCTGTATTTCTATCAATTGACGACAGATAACGGCGTTCAGACGCGACGCATGCTTGTGATCCATTGATCGAGAACCCGGCATTGAAGCCCAGATGCATTTGCATGATAGGTGAAGCCATGATACGGAAATCAGTGATGTGTATTGTATTTGCGCTCAGTCTCACCATTGGACTGACCGAAGCGGGAAAATCTCAGGAGAGTACTGTTGACAGTCTTGAAAATGAACTTTCTTTCAATCAAGAAAACGATACGGCGCGCGTACAGCTTTTACTTCGACTGAGCAGGGAACTCAGTTCATCCAACCCTGACCGTGCGCAGGAATATGCCAGGCAGGCATTGAAGCTGTCACGGGATATATCCTATGTTAAGGGCACGGGGTGTGCCCTGCTGCAGCTGGCGTCGTTCGCATTCAGAACGGGAGACTTCGACCAGGCCGGGCACCTGGCAGAGGAAAGTCTGCGCGAACTCGAGAAATCCAATTGTCCGGCGGAAATCGCGGAAGCATGGTGTGCCTTCGCCAGCGTACAGATGGCCCGTTATCACTACGATGCTGCGGCGACATGTCTTCGACGTGCGTTATCAATCTATACAAAGATCGGTGATTCGAATAAAATCATTGAAATGCATCAGAGGCTGTCAGCGGTATTTCTGAAGCAGCATAACATCGAAGGTGCATATGAGCTGCTTCGGTCGTTTCTCCAGAAACAGCGGCGCTGCGGCAACGAGAAAGGTATCGGTGCATGTCTCCTGTGTCTTGGTGAGATATTCATACGACAGGCTGAGTACGACTCAGCACGCGTGTGTTTTCGGCAGGGTCTTCAAATTTCAGAGGCATTCGGAAATCTCGATGCTGCGAGTGCATGCTTCTATAATCTCGGTGAATTATTCCTGCGTCAGCAGGAATATGATTCAGCAAAGGTCTATTTTCAGCGATGTCTTCACACAACAGAGCAGCTCGGAAATCCGGAGAAAGCGGGATATACGTATGGCGCTGTGGGTAATCTGTATGCAGAGATTGGAATATATGCGGAGGCAATGTCTCATTATCGCAGGAGCTATGAGTTACGCGAGAACATTGGCAATCGCAGCGGTATGGCCTTCATGCTGAACAACATTGGAACGATCCATCTGTCAACAGGAGTGTATGATTCAGCCCTGTGGTATTGTGACCGTGCACTTGCATTGCAGGAGGAGCTCCGGGACACCTCGGGTATCGCCGATGTCGTCACCAACATCGGCGTCGTGTACATGAACTGGGGAAACTGCAGTGAGGCGATTACGTGGTTCTCACGGGCCGCAGCGCTTCGAGAGACGATTCACGACAGAATCGGGCTGAGCAAGGCATACAATAATATTGCAGCGTGCTATATTCAACTCGGAAAGATTAAAGAAGCACTGTCCTTCTTCGAGAGGGCTTTTCTCATCCGTGAAGAGCTCAATGACCGTCCGGGCATTGCGTCCATTCTCCTGAACCTCGGGATTTGTTATTACCAGGTTGGCGAAACGGAGAAGGCAATTCAGACGCTATCACGTGCCGGGGAGATGAATATGACACTTGGTATAAAGGAAGTTGCCGCCCGTATTCAGGGTGTCCTATCAGCCATCTACTTTGAAAGTCTTGGCGATCTTGATATGGCCGAACAGCATGGGAGAAGGGCTCTCGCAATGTTTCATGAACTTGGCGCTGTAAGAGAAATGAGTGCACTGGAACTCCATCTCAGTAATATCGCTGCAGAAGGGGGAAACCACCGGACGGCGCTGGAGCATTACCGCCACTACAAGACGCTCGAAGACAGTCTGTACAATGAGGCAAATACGAAGAAGATTAATGAACTGAGGGAAAAATATGATGCCGAAAGGAAAGAGCAGCAGATTGACATGCTGGAACAGGAGAGAGCGATCCAGCAGTTGACCCTCGCGCACCAGGCGGATGAAATCCTGCGTCACAACCTGCAGGCGGAAAGAAAGGAGCAGGAAATGCAGATCCTGACCCAGTCCAACGAACTGCAAGCGCTCGAGCTGCTCCAGAGCGGCGCGGTGATTCGTATGAAAGAGATGAAGCAGGATTCCATGCGGAAGGAATCTGCTCTGCTCCGCCAGAGGGAAGCTGCTTCACGCGCTGAGCTTGGCAGACGCAACCTCTTGATCATATCGCTTATCGTGGGCATTGTGCTGCTCGCAGTCATCGCTTATCTGAGTATGAAGAGAGTGCAGGGCAAACGACGTGAAGCTGCGCTGCGTGCCGAGACAGCGGAGATCAGGGCGCGTGTCATCGAGACAGAGAGCATTGAAAAAGAACATCGCGCTCAGCGGCAATTCCTGAAACAGCTCATCCAGTCGCAGGAACACGAGCGGTCGCGTATCGCATCGGAACTCCATGATGAACTCGGACAGGATATCGTATTCATCAGAAACAACATCCTGGTCGCGTTGAAGGACCAGTCCATGAACGGGAATCTTACCGCGGCAGTAAAGACGACCGGAATGATGCTGGATAACGTACGCCGTCTGGCGCGTGATCTCCGACCATTCCAGCTTGAACGCTACGGTCTTGCGCGAGCACTGAACGATATGATTCGTCGTGTCGGCGAGAGTTCGAGTATTGAGTTTACCGTGGAGATTGATGACATGGAGGGCGCATTTGAGAAACAGCTGGAAATCAACGTGTACCGTATCGTACAGGAGGGAATGAACAACATCATCCGCCATGCGGACGCCGATGAAGCGACGATTCGCATTGTCCACGGCGATGCGCTCGTGGAAATTGTCATCCGGGATGACGGGAATGGTTTTGATGCGCGTATGGAGCAGTACGGCTTCGGTTTGCTCGGCATGCAGCAGCGCGTGGACCTGCTGAACGGGGAAATGCGCATCTCATCGGCACGAGAGGAGGGAACAACGATTCATATCATGATCCCCCTCAAAGAAGAACGGACGCATCACGTGTTGAGTGATGCGGATGAGGAGCACCATGACTGAGACACTGAACATCGTCATCGCAGATGATCACCCGCTGGTTCGTACCGGTCTGCGGCAGGTTATCGAAAGAGAGGCGGGGTATACCGTCGTGGGAGAAGCGGGTGACGGGGAATCCGCGCTTGCGTCCATCCGGGATCTCCATCCCGACATCGCGGTTATTGACCTCGAGATGCCCAGGATGAATGGATTGGACCTCACGCGGAGGATCAGTTCCGAACGACTTCCAACCGCAGTCATCATCCTCACGATGTACGATGACGAGGCCATGTTCAATGAGGCCATGGATTACGGTGTCCTTGGATATGTGCTGAAGGACAGTGCGTCAATGGATATTATCAAGGCCATCAGGGCGGTGGCCAGAGGAGAATATTTTGTCAGTTCCGATCTCTCCAATCTTGCTCTCAAACCGCAGCCCCCTCGCAGCACGTCCACTGAGATGCGTCTGGGACTTCTCACCCTCTCCCCTTCCGAACGGCGCGTGCTGAAGCTTGTCTCGGATGAGAAATCCTCTTCGGAAATCGCTGAGATTCTTGGTATCAGCCAGCGAACAGTGGACAATCATCGCTCGCACATCTGCCATAAGCTCGGATTGAACGGCAGCAACGCCCTCCTCCGCTTTGCCCTCACCCATCGCACGCATATTTGATGGACTTGCCGGAAAAAGGCAGGCCGAATGACTCGGCGTCTCGTCTGATTCCGCTTCAGATTTAAGGAGGGGCCTCAGCTGAATGTGCTCCGCCGTAAAAGTACTTGAATCTCACGCGCTCAGTCTGTATTATTCGTTGTAATCCATCCAAGTATGTCCGATATTCCGCCGCGCCGAGCTGTCGCTGACTGCGGAGCATGTACGCATGTGTATGACTATCCGAGAGGTGTACCGATGAGTGCTCGAATGCATCGAATCCTTGCCACGGCAGCGATACTGGCATTGCTGCCTCTGACCGCGATGTCACAGGAGCGGTGGGAGCCCGTTCCCGGAGTCTACGGGGGAGCCGTCAAGTGCCTGCTGTTTCTCGACGCGAACACCGTGCTCGCTGGCGGGACCTATGGAGGAATATTCCGATCAACCGATGCGGGCCGGAGCTGGCATTACCGGGCGCTGTCAGGGTACTCTGTGTATGATTTCCTCGGGCTCGCGAGCGGGGACCTGCTCGCCGGATTTGCCGGAGGCGTCGCACGGTCGACGGACCAGGGAATGACCTGGGAAACCCTGGAAATGGAACCGGTGGGATTCATCGAGCAGCTGGCTGCCGATGGAAACGGAACCATCTTCGCGGGAGGCGCGCAGGGCGCATTCCGCAGCACCGACGACGGCCTCAGCTGGGAACAGCTCGATCTCGACGCTGATAATGCGCAGGTGCTCAGTCTGCTCGTCAATGGTGATGCGCTGTATGCCGGGACGAACAATGCCGGGCTTCTCCGCTCCGAAGACGGCGGGGATACCTGGGCACCGGTCGATACGGTGTTCTCCGGCGGACGCATCGTGGCCCTCTGCAGCGTTGATCAGACGCTGATCGTTCCGGTCTGGTTCAGCGATATATACTGCTCTACCGACAACGGTACGACATGGGAGGTCCGCAGCGGCGGACTCGACCGCCCCCGCATCAATCACCTCTGCGTGTGCGACAACGGCGATATGCTCGCATCCTTCTATACCGGGGAAACGATGCGGAGTACGGATCTGGGGCAGAGCTGGATTCCCCTTGGCACGCTCCCCCGCACTGATGGCGCGCTGACGATGTGCGCCGGTCCCGACGGAACCCTGCTCTGCGGTCTGGAAGCCACCGGTATCGCGCGCTCGACCGACGACGGAGCGACATGGACAGCATCCGCCGAGGGGCTGGCGAATCTCCGAGTGGATGATCTTCTCCTCGCTCCCGATGGTGCGGTGCACATCACCCCCTACTATCTGCACTGGCTGAAAAGCAGCGATCACGGAGAGCACTGGGAGGCCGTCGACGATGTGCGTGGATCCGGTCGACGCATCGCCGTCTCCGATCAGGGCGTCCTGTATTGCGCGCGCGAGTATGTCGGTGTGTTTCATTCCGAAGACAACGGCGTCACGTGGGTGGAGCATTCCGAGGGACTGGACCGTCCGCAGTTCCGCGGTTTCGGCGTCGCGGGGAACGGGCATATGTACGTCGTTCTCCGCGATCAGTCGTGCTACCATCTCCCGCCCGGAGCTGACGAATGGCAGCCGCTCGGCGGGATCATGGAAGGGAAGAACATCCTGTGGTTCCTGAATGCCGGCTCCCATTTCTTTGCCGGAACCCGGGACAACGGAGCATATCGCAGCTCGGACAACGGTCTCACCTGGGAGGAGTGTGGCGGCGCCGGGCGTGAGCGGCTGACCTGTCTCACCCGCGACGGTGCGGCGCTGTGGGCGGGATCGCTCGGCCAGGTGTACAGGAGCACGGACATGGGGGATTCCTGGACACAGCTGGGAAACGAGACCGCGGCAGTGGTCACGAGTGTGGCGCCCGCCGCGGACGGGAGTCTGTATATCTCCACGACGGCGCGGGGCGTCCTGAAATTGAATGCAGTGACGGATGAATGGGAGACCGTCGCCGAAGGGTTGCCGCGGGACAATGTCGATGAGATGGTCATCGACGGGTCGGGGACGCTGTTCGCGGTGGTCGACTGGAATGGTGTGTACCGGTACACGCCGTCACCGACAGGGATCCCGGCAGCCGTCTCACCTCTGCGTGTCGTCCTGCATCAGAACTACCCGAATCCGTTCAACCCGACGACGACGATCTCCTACACGCTTCCGCGACCGATGGTCGTCTCACTGGTGATTACCGATGCGCTGGGAAGGGAAGTGAAAAGGATCAGCAGCCGTGAGCTGTTTGCCGCGCCGGATCGGAGCGAAAACGGATTGTCCGGAGGAAGTCATTCCGTGCAGTTCGATGCCAGCGGACTGCCCTCGGGTGTGTATTTCTACAGGATCGAGGCGCTTCCGCTCTCACCGTCTCCTGCCGCTCCACATGTGCTGACGCGCAAAATGATGCTCCTGAAGTGATGTCCTCCAAAGTATTACCCGGGTAAAAATCTGCTTTTACCCGGGTAAAATATAATATTACCCGGGTAAAATTGAATATTACCCGGGTAGAATGCGGGGTGTGAGGGTTTCCCCACAATAAAGAGAGCATCCTGCCGGCCTCGGGATGCCTTTGGGCTGCGGCATGCCACGGCAGCGCGACTGCTGCATGAGAATCCGGATCCCTCCTGATGGAGCATGAATGCGCCAATTCGGATGATCTATGGGAGGATAGAAGCATCCGAACTTCCTTTCAGAATTGTAAGCCGATTGAAAGGGAATTGTCATGTGATATTCAATCTCCTGAAAGGTTGCCAACCTAGCTTTGTGGTGAGCCTAAAAAAGGACGAATCCCGTCTGCCCGAATGTGGATTCATGCGATTCACCAATTAAGGAAAGGTGCGCCATGAAACGCTTGCCCACGGTTTCTGCGCCTATATTGCTTCTGCTCATGTTATGCTGCTCGGTGACTGCTCTGTCGCAGCCGATGCGGATTGATTTCCGTCAGGCAGCGAATAACGACAGTCCCTACAGCACGGGAGAAGTACATTGGGTCCAATCAATTCTTCATCAGAATAACGCTGTCTATTATGAAGGCATGTCCGTGCCCCAGCGTATCGTTCTGATGAACGTTCCCGCCACGCAGGGGAACGTTCATAAACTGACGTTCAGTCACAGGGCCACGAAAAACGGCAAACACGCCTATGACTATCTGACTTCCTGGAGTCAGGCAGAGAAGGCGGCAACCGCAATCGTGGGTCCGAGTGTCATGTCTGAAATGAATCCATGGGGCGATGACATCGGTCCGCCCAAGTCCATGCAGAGCATGGCCAAAGACCTGCGCACCAACGGGTACTCGCTCCCGGTGCGCGCGCCGACGAAGATGAGCACACTGCTGACGCACAGTATCGAAAGCAGCGTGCAGCAGTACGAAAAACGCTTCGGAGACCGCACGGTTCAGATCTACGGCGAGGAGCCGATCACGGATGCCGAACTGCGTTTCGACGGATACACACCGGGACGGGACGCCATGGCGCTGTATACGCTGACATGGACGTCGGAGTCGAAAAATGTCATTGTCGAATTCGCCACCCATCTCGCGATGGGCAGTGATGTCACCGGTGCGGGTGGCGGAATCGGCTATGGTGGCGGATACGGCGCCGGCAGCATCAGCGGCGGTTCGTATCATGTCACCTTGGAGAAACTCGACGGCAGTCCGCTCGGGAGCCAGGACAATCAGATCAAAAGCGCCGCGGTGATGACGAGCATCATCTGCGGCACCTCGGGTCCCGACCTGGTATGTATGCGCACACAGCATACGTACACCTTCGGCGGCGCGGCCAGCAATTACACGTACTCCTGGTCACTGGCGGACAATACAAGCGGTGCCACGATTCTGGGATCGACAACCGGAGAGTCTGTTCTCGTCGATGCAGGACCGCATGCGGGATCGTTCACGCTTTCGCTGATCGTGCGTGATGGACTGCAGACAGTCATCTGTCCGATGCAAGTGAAGGTACTCGGATTCGGTGTGATGGCCTCGGCAAAAGGCCAGATCGCCTGTGTCGGAGGAACAGCACCGGTCACGGTCACAGCATCCGGCGGTACAGCGCCGTACAACGGGACCGGCACGTTCCATAAAAAGGCCGGGACACACACTTTTACCGTCACGGACGCAAACGGCTGTGCCAACACGGCGAGCATCACGCTGGCGGAACCTGCCTCCGCCTGTGTCGCCAATGCCTTCGTCACATCCGAAATCGATTGCTACGGAGGCACCGGCACCGTCGAGGTGACGGCGACCGGGGGCACTCCGCCATACACCGGCACCGGGACGTTCACCAAGTCCGCCGGGACACATACCTTTACTGTGTACGACGCAAACAACTGCGCGGCGACGACAAGCGTGACGCTGACACAGCCTGCATCCGCCCTGAGCATCAGTGCGGCGATCACTTCCACGATTGACTGCTACGGCGGCAGCGCGACCGTTGATGTGGCGGCTTCCGGCGGCACGCCGCCGTACACCGGCACCGGGACGTTCTCGAAGGCGGCCGGAACGCACACGTTCACCGTCACCGATGCGAACAACTGTGCCGAATCGACGACGCTGACCATCACGCAACCATCGCAGTCGCTGTCGGCTTCCGCTGCCGTGACATCCGCGATCGATTGCTACGGCGGCAACGGCACGGTAGAGGTGACGGCGACAGGAGGAACACCGCCGTATTCCGGTACCGGAACATTCATCAAAGCCGCCGGGACGTACACCTTCACTGTTACCGACGCGAACAACTGCACGGCCACGGCGAGTGCGACACTGACACAGCCCGCAAGCGCGGTCACCGTCAGCGCCGCGGTCACATCCCAGATCGACTGTTATGGCGGCACCGGTACGGTGACCGTCACGGCTTCCGGCGGGACGCCGCCGTACACGGGCACCGGAACGCAGCAGCTGTCCGGCGGCACGCATACGATTACCGTGACCGATGCCAACGGCTGTGCGGCATCCACGACCGTGACGCTGTCGCAGCCTGCATCCGCCCTGAGCATCAGTGCGGCGGTCACCTCAGCGATCGACTGCTACGGCGGTACCGCGACAGTGGACGTCACCGCGACAGGCGGCACACCGCCGTACAGCGGTACGGGCACATTCTCAGTGGCAGCCGGCACGCATACGTTCACTGTCACCGATGCGAACAACTGTACGGAATCGACGACGCTGACGATCACACAGCCGTCGCAGGCGCTGGCGGCCACGGCTGCCGTGACATCTCAGATCGATTGCTATGGAGGCACCGGCACGGTGCAGGTCTCCGCTTCCGGCGGCACGCCGCCGTATACGGGGACCGGCACGTTCAACAAATCCGCCGGAACATACACCTTCACGGTCACCGATGCCAACAACTGCACGGCCACGGCGAGTGCGACACTGACGCAGCCCGCGAGTGCGGTCACCGTCAACGCTGCCGTGACCTCCCAGATCGACTGCTACGGCGGCACCGGCACGGTGGATGTCACCGCGACCGGCGGCACGCCCCCGTACACCGGCACGGGAACATTTTCGATGGCGGCCGGCACGCACACGTTTACGGTTACAGATGCCAACGGCTGTGCGGCTTCTGCGAGTGTGACCCTGACGCAGCCGGCCAATCCGCTGAGCGTCAGTGCCGCGGTCACCACTGCGATCGACTGCTACGGCGGCACAGCGACGGTTACCGTCTCCGCCACCGGCGGCACACCACCCTACGCGGGAACGGGAACATTCACGAAGAGCGCCGGTACGTACACTTTCACGGTCACCGACGCCAATGGCTGCATGGAGTCGACCACATTGACGATCACGCAGCCGGCGAACGCGCTGACCGCTTCCGCCACGGTGACATCGCCGATCATGTGTTATGGCGGCACCGGCACGGTGACCGTGACCGCTTCCGGCGGCACGCCGCCGTACAGCGGAACGGGCACGTTTACGAAGAGTGCCGGAACCTACACGTTTACGGTCACGGACGCCAACAACTGCACGACAACCACGACAGTGACGCTGACCGAGCCGTCATCCGCCGTCAGTATCAGTGCGGCGGTTTCGTCCCAGATCGACTGCTACGGCGGTACGGGAACCGTCACCGTGACCGCCACCGGTGGCACCCCGCCGTATACGGGCACGGGCACGTTCTCGAAAACAGCCGGTACGCACACATTCACGGTGACGGATGCGAACGGCTGTCAGGCTTCGACAAGCGTCACGCTGACACAGCCGTCGCAGGCGCTGACCGCAAGTGCAAGCGCGACGCCGATTCTCTGCAACGGCGGCAGCTCCACGGTGACCGTGACCGCCACCGGCGGAACACCACCGTATACGGGTGTGACGACCTATACGCGCGGTCCGGGTACCTATAATTTCGTGGTCACCGATGCCAACAACTGCACGGCCATAGCGTCGGTGACGATCACGGAACCGCCGAAACTTGTGGCATCTGCAAACGTCCCGCCAATTCCCTGTAATGGCGGAACCACAACGATCACCGTATCGGCCATCGGCGGCACACTGCCATACACCGGAACCGGGACGTTCCAGGTCGGCGCAGGTACCTACACCTACATGGTCACGGATGACAACGGCTGTACTGATACGGTCAAAGTGACGGTCACCGAGCCGCCGACGCTGATCGTCGGTATCACGGCGACGCCGATTCTCTGCAACGGCGGCAGCTCCACGGTGACCATCACGGCCTCGGGCGGCACTCCGCCGTACGCCGGGGATGGCGTATTCCTGAAACCTGCCGGTTCGTACACCTTTACCGTCACGGACGCCAACGGCTGCTCGGAGTCGGTGAGCATCACCATCACGGAACCGCCACTCCTGACACTGACGGCCAATGCAACAACGCTGACCTGCGGTCGGGACACCGCGACGGTTACGGTCTCGGCCTCCGGCGGTACCTCTCCGTACACCGGTACCGGTACCTTCCGCCGTACCCTGGGCACGCATTCGTTTACCGTCGAGGATGCGAACGGCTGCAAGGACTCGGTGCAGGTGACGGTCACGGGACCGCCGCCAATTTACGCGGCAGCAAACGCCACTCCCATTCTTTGCCATGGTGATCTTTCCACGATCACAGTCAGCGGCTGGGGCGGTACGCCGCCGTATTCCGGTGTCGGCATCTTCTACAAGGGCGCTGGTACGTACACCTTTGTCGTGTCCGATGCGAACAATTGCACCGATACGGTCGAGGTGACGATCACCGAGCCGCCCGATCTCGTGGCATCGATTACCGCTGCACCCATCGCATGTAATGGCGGAACCACAACGATCACCGTCACCGCGTCCGGCGGCACGCCGCCCTACAACGGTGTCGGAAGCTTCACCCGTGGTCCGGGCACGCATACCTTCGTCGTCACGGACGGCAACGGCTGCAAGGACTCGGTATCGATCACACTCGACGATCCGCCGCCGCTCTTCGTTGCGGCCATCGCGACGCCGATTCTCTGTCACGGAGATCTCTCCACCGTTACGGTCACGGCAACGGGTGGTACACCGCCGTACACCGGTACCGGGACGTTCACCGCACTGGCGGGCACACACACCTATGTTGTCACTGACTCCAGGGGCTGCAACGCCAGCACGACGATCACAATTACCGAACCGCCCGAGCTGAAGGCGAACGCGAATGCGCCGTCCGTCAGCTGCGGACGCGACAGCGCGGTCATCAGAATCACGGCGATCGGTGGTACGACGCCGTATTCGGGCACGGGCGATTTCAAGCGTCTGGCCGGCACGTATACGTTTATCGTGACCGATGCCAACGGATGCGCGGATACCGTCCAGGCAACGATCGCCTCTCCGCCGCCGGTCTATGCGACCGCAGCCGCGACGCCAGTTCTCTGTCATGGAGGGTTCTCCGACATTACCGTGTCGGCGTGGGGCGGCACGCCCCCGTACAGCGGTGTCGGAACGTTCACCTACAAGGCGGGTACGTACACGTTCATCGTGACCGATGCGAACAACTGCACGGATACGGTGACCATCCACGTTCCCGAACCACCACCGCTCAACGTGGTGTGCAACGTATCGCCATGCATCAACGGTATCCGCACGGTGTCGGCGACGGTGAGTGGCGGCACCCCGCCATACTCGTACCTCTGGATGCCGTCACAGCACATGGGACCGATGTTCGACATCCCGTGCAATTACAACGGCACCATTACGCTGCAGGTGCGCGATGCGAACTGGGATCCCAACGATCCGAACAACGCCGCCTGCGAGGCCTTCTGCACGCTGAACATCTTCTCGAAGGGTTCTGCGGAGCAGGGCGGTGAACCCTCGGTGACGGGATCTGAATACGCACTCTATGAAAACTACCCCAACCCGTTCAATCCGACCACGACCATCCAGTACTTCGTGCCGGAGGCGAGCCATGTCCGCCTGAGCATTATCAACACGCTCGGAAAGACCATCACGACGCTCGTCGACACGGAGGTTCCGGCCGGCATGCACAGTGCCGTGTGGAATGCCACTGCGAACACACATGGAAGCAAGGTCGCTTCCGGCAGCTACATCTACCGAATCCATGCCACCTCGCGCGTCAGCAACCGCGAGTTCGTCAAGGAGCGGCTGATGCTGCTGCTCAAGTAACCGGAAACCGGTCGCAGGTTTTTCCTCAATCGAAAGGAACAAAACCCGGCAGGGCGGATGCTTCAACAGCATCCGCCCTGTTGTTGTCTTGGACTATCTGGCTACCATGGCAGCATGGTCCCCATGCGCATGGGGCTTCGCATTGGAGGTTGCAGAGGTAGGTGCAGGATGGCGGGCGTCTCTGGATATCGCAATCGGACATTCAATATTCAATCCACATCCCGAAAGAGATGTAGTGATCCGCCCGATCCCCGTCGATCTCCGAGCGCCGGTCCCGATACCGGTACTGCCCCGCGAAAATGATATTCCGCCACGGTTCCCACCTCAGCAGCAGTGTAAGAAGATCCACGGTGTCGCGCGGACCGTCGAGAAACGGCGCGATATCCGAATCCCGCACGTAATCGAGTGACTCGTATACATCCCCGCCGTGATTGACAATCACATTGCCCTCCGCGTCGAGCTCATTGCGTCCGTGGCGGCGATGCCGGTACTCCAGCTCGACCCAGAGCTCGGCGCTCAGCCAGTGCCGCACGCTCGCGTAGAGTTCGTCACTGTTCGGCGGGATCTCCAGCCCGAGCACGTCACGATTGTGCGTGTACTGATTGCCTTCGAGACGATGCGTGTACACGTAGGGATTGATGCGCGTGTATTCCACGGTGAAATCGGTATTGACGATGTGCGTGGATGTCGCGCCCGCCTGAAAGACGAATTTGTTGCCCCACCACGAATCCCCGATGCGGCTGAAGTCCACGTCGTCGAGCAGCCAGCTGCCGTAGAGCTCGAGTCCGCCGATACCGAGGGAGGAGAGTTCGAAGCCCAGCAGGGGATTGTCGCGGTCGCCGCCGGCGTGTTCGGCGGACTTGTAAAAATTCACGGGATTCAGGTACGCGAGGTCGATCTGCCGTCCCGAGTAGATCACGCTCTCAAACACGCCGAGCCGCAGGGCACCGAAGAGGTCGGCCTCGAGACGATGCGTGGCGATGTATTTCGCGTCGTAGTAGGGGCGGCCGCCCTCGAGCATCTCGAGTTCGGAAAGCAGGCTGCCGTGCAGGAAGGAGAAACGCACGTCTCCCGCATGCAGCGACAGTGTCAGCGCGTCGAAGGGCTGTGCGTTCGTGCTGAGCACGGCGCGGTTGGAGTGTCCGGTGCCTGACAGCCGCTTCTCCTTTCCGAGCGAGGCCGATCCCCATGCCCATGTGCCCGACACAACTGCCTCGGCGAAGTCGAAGAACGGATTATCGAGCTTCCCGTAGGTGAAACTCCGCCGCAGCTGCGGATCGGTCAGCGCCAGCGAGCGGTTGCCCGCAGTGGTGCCGTTGGTGGCGGCGAGCTGATATCCGAATATCCCGCCCAGCGTGCCGCGGAAACGTCCGCCGATCTGTCCCACCGTGACATTGGCATCACCGTCTTCCGCGAGACGGGTACGGTATTCCAGCGACCCGAGCAGCTCCATGTAAAAGCTGCTCTGCCGGTCATCGGATCGCCAGCGATAGAGGAATTTTTCCCGGTCGCTCAAGGTGGCGGCGGGGAGCTCCGCCGGCGGCGTTTCGAAAAGGACGGCGGGCTGCTGCGTGCCGTCCGCCTCCGCCACGAACTCATCGCGGAAGCGCGCCTGCAGATCGCGCTCCACTCCTGAAAGTCCGGTCGCACTGGAATCCAGCAGGCGCAGCAGTCCGGTTACCTGTTTGCGCTCCAGCGGGAGGCTGCTGCGCGAATATCCCTCCACGGTGCCGCGCACGTGCATGCGGTTGAGGAACTGATACACCGGATGATCGACGGGGACGTGCTCCGCCTGCGCCGCCGCCTGCCGGGGAAGAAGCGCGACGCAGAAAACAATCAGCAGAATGCCGTATCGCAGAAAGGTCATGCGCGTCCCTCCGTTGATGCGATGCTGGAAGCTCCTGACGCGGCACGGCCTCGTCCGCCGCGCAGACGTGTGAGCAGGGCATCGAGCGCCGCCACGAAAAATACCGCGTAGAGAATGGACAGGATGAGCTGATACCGCGACTCCACGTGGAGGAAGGACACGACCAGGGCGTTGGAAATGATGATGGCGAGAATGGGCCAGAGTACCGCGCGGCGTCGCCACAGGACGATGACTCCCGCCAGGGCGCCGAGCATCAGCGCGAGATGCGGTATCCAGAAAATAGGCGATTGCACCCGCGGATCGGAGATCTCGAGGGTGAAAAACATGAGCAGCTTTTTTGCATACAGCACGGCGACCCGCCCGGGGTGCTCGCTGACGAACTCCAGCGTGTGCTCACGGTAGATTTCCATGATGCGCAGTTCACGGTCCCGAGTCTGCGGCACTGCGGAAATCTCCGCGAAGATCTCCGCGTTCGACCAGTTCGGCCGTCCGTCCGTGGTGAACGCGCCGCCGGTGGTGCCCTCGTGATTGCCGCGCCACGCGTTGAGCCAGACGTTGGTGGAAAACGGGATGAAGCGGTCGAAGACGATGGTATTGCGCAGCGACCAGGGCAGGAAAACGAATACGGTCACGATACCGAATACCGCCGCGCGTTTGAACGAGGTACGCTGCCAGATCCAGAGACCGAGGAAACCCGATGCGGCGAGCCCCTCGCTGCGGAACAGCACCCAGAGTCCCGCTGACGCGCCGGCGAGTACCGCCATGCGCAGTCCGGCGTCCGTGCGGGACGCGCGAATGACGAGGAGAATCGTGAGGGCCATCGTTGCGTGATACCACGGCGTGCCTCCGGTGGTCGCGACGGTCGCGGCGATGGTGGGATACAGTGTCGCGATCACGGCTGTCCATCGTCCCACCGAAATACCGTACAGCTCCTCTGCAACACGCGCGATCAGGTACACCGCGAGCATTCCGACGATGATGTTGAGGATGAAGAGCACGATGTAGGCCGCGATATTGTCACCGAATACGGCGAACACGCCCGCGATGACCAGTGTGAGTCCTGGCAGCGTGAATGCCGTGGGAGTCGCCCCCTCAGGGAGATCCGTGCTGAAGCCGACCTCCTGATGCAGTCCCGGAAACACGAGGCTGTAGCCCTGTCCGTCGATCAGGTAGCGCGCGATGCCACCGTATTCATACAGCGGTGGCTGATCGACGTCGGCGAAGGCTGCCACGGCCGCGATACGCAGCACGAGACCGGCGGCCAGAATGGCGATCCAGAAGCGGACAGCGGGGATGGATGTGATGGCGTTGGAGCGCATGGATGTATCGGGATAAAACTATGCAGATATTTCGTGTATACAAAGTCGATAGGAACGATAGGAACGAGAGGAACGATAGGAACGAGAGGATCGGGGATGTGTATCCGATGGATGTGCCGTTTCGTGTATCAACGCTGGAGATCCCGGTATATTGTTTCAAACGCGGCGGCGACGCTGGTCCAGGAGTAATCGCGTTCGACGAGCTCTCGAGCGGCGGCACCGAGGCTGCGGCGCAGGGATTCGTCGGCGATGATGCGGGCGATGGCGTCGGCGAAATTCTCCGGCGTGTCGGCGTGCAGGATATGGGTGTCGTGCTCCGCGCTGTTTCCTTCCGCGCCGATGCGGGTGGATACCACGGCTTTGCCGCGCGCGAAGAACTCGAGCAGCTTGATGCGCATTCCGCCGCCGACACGCAACGGGACGGCGACGACGGTGGCCCGTTCCAGCAGTGCCGGCAGGTCACGGACGTATCCGGGGACGGCGAGATGATCGGATGCACGCGCGCGAAGCGACGCGGACGGATGCGATCCCGCGATCGTACAGTGCGCCTGCGGAACGCGCTCGCGCACGGCGGGCCAGATCTCATCGACGAACCACTGCGCGGCGTCCCGATTCGGAAGCCAGTTCAGGGACCCGAGCAGCAGCACATGCGCTTCCTCGGCTGCGGCAGGATCGAACGGCATCAGCGTGTCAGTGTCCACGCCGGCGGGAAGGACGCGTACGGGACGCCGGGTGGCCGAGCGAATGACGTCCGCATCTTCCGGGGTGATGGCGGCGATGCAGTCGGGATGCTGCAGGGCAGCGCGTTCGTAGGCGTCCCAGCGCCGGGCTTGCATCCGCAGATATCCAGAAAAAAGCGGCAGGCGGTGCTGTGCCGCGAAGCGCTCATGAATGCGGCTTTCGTAATTATGCTCACGCAGCACCCAGGGCAGACCGAACTCACGCTGCAGCAGTTCGCCGTACCAGGCGAGATGCGCGTGATCCACGTGCACGATGTCAAAATGATGGTCAGAGCACAGCGTTCGCAGCTGCGCCGTCATCGCCGCACTGCGGTATTTGCTGACGGTATATGGAAGGGAAGAGAAAAGATTCCGCAGCATGTCGAGGGGACGATTGCCGTTGTCGTGGGCAACGACGTGCAGATCACAGATTTCTTCCATGTCGCCGTGGTCGGCAGACGGATTGCCGAAGCAGACGAATGTCACCCGGTGACCGCGCCGCGCGACGAAACGGGTGATATTGTATATGCCGATACTGCCGCCGTCCTCGGGGGGCCAGGGCAGACGCGGTGAAATCTGCAGGATGTTGAGCGGTTTATTCATAGAGCAGCTTCAGGAACCATCCACGCAGTGCGATAGTGCGGCGGATCGAGAATCGTTCGGACTGCCGGCGGGCGCGTATTCCGCCGTATCCCGCCGCGATGCCGCGCAGGACGGGACGCAGACGCCGGATGTCCCGCACGACAGGCAGCAGCCGACGCGCAGCGAAAAGGACCGAGACAGGCTGGGCGACGGGAAGCGGGAAATATTTCCACAGCAGCCAGAAACTGTTGCGTGTCACGTTCTGCAGCCGGCGGTACGGATCGCGTCCGGTACCCGAAAGGCTGTGCCAGATCACTGCCTCGGGAAGGAAGGTCACGCGCCAACCGCGCAGCAGCAGCTGAAACGCAAGATCGTTCTCCTCGCGTCCCCAGAAAAATTCTTCGCCGTATCCGTCGGTCTGCCGTACCGCCTCCATGCGCAGCAGCGTGCCACCGGCGGCGATGTTCACGACGTCGAAGAGTCCGTCACGGGGACCGTCGGACGCAAAGCGCTCGATTCCCATCGTCTCGGCCACATGTGTTTCCGGATGGATGCACGAAGCGCACACGGACGCGATGGATTCGTCACGCTCCATCGCGGCATGCAGTGCGTCGACATCCTCACCGGAACGTGGCCAGGAATCGTCATCAAGGGTGAGCAGGTAGGGCGTATCGATCTCCGCGAACATCTCATTCCGTGCCGCGATGCCGATGTTCTCCTCACGAAGAATGACGCGGAGCTGTTCGGGATGCGCCGCGGCGGCATCCCGCAGGAACTCCGCGGAACCGTCCGTCGAGCCGTTGTCGAACACCAGCAGACGGAGTCCGTCAATGGCGAGCACGGAGCTGACGGTGTGTTGCAGGTCTGCGAGGCGGTTGAAGCTGAGCACTCCCGCAGTGATATCGGCACGTCCGCTCATGCCTCCCTCCCCGGGCCGCCGGCCACGAAACGCGGTTCACAACTTCGTGTAATCGATTCCTGTGTCATCACCCCGTCCTCCGCAGTATGCCTGAGAACAGTGACCGCCAGCGGGCAATCTCTTCGCTGCTGTACACGCGCAGCACGACCATGCCGCCGGTGACGCAGAGCAGGGCGACGGCGTTGGAGAGCAGGGGATGGAAGCCGTCGAGGAGGAGGCGGGGGATGAGCAGCAGCGCGAACAGCACGATTGCTTTCCAGATCACGGGACGCACGGGCATGGACAGCCCGTCGCGGGATCGCAGCAGCAGGAAGATCAGTCCGGCACACACGGCGGCGAGTTTTGTGGACGCTGCCCCGGCCGCGCCGAAATGCATGACGAGCAGGGGTCCTGCCAGCACGCTGACCGCGGCGATGACGACGGCGAACATGGTATTCGTGCGCAGGCGGTCCCGCGCATTATTCACTTCCACCATGAAAATATTCAGCGCCATCGGGAGGAAGGTGATGAACAGCACCGCCATCGGCACCGCGGCGTCGGCGAACTTCTCCTGAAAGGCGATGCTGACGAGCAGATCCGCGTTCGTGACGCCGAAGCCGGCGAGCAGCACCGATCCGAGCAGCAGCGTTTTCACGCCGAGAGAGAACAGCGCCGACATACGTTCGCTGCCCTGCTCGTCTTCTGCCACACTAGCGCGCGCGAATGAAGGAGCCGCGGAAATGGCGACGATCGTGGGAAAGACCGCAAGCGGCGTCATGATGCGCAGGGCGGCATTGAACACGCCGACGGTCTGGTTGTCATGAAAGAGTTTGAGGTAGATTGTGTCGATGCTCACGTGCAGTGCATTGAGCACGAGGTAGAGCGCCAGGGGAGCGGATGCGGTAATCAGTGCGCGCACCGCGGTCCAGGAAACCGTCACTGCCTCGGTATTGAGGCGCCGGGCGAGCCGCACCGTCCCGGCCGTCAGAAGGAATGCGCCCACGATATTGCTTCCCGTATACAGGGCCATGGCCGTGACGGGATCGGTAAACATCACCGGCATGGCGATGACCGCGCCGAGCAGCACGATGGAGTCGACGGCCATGGTCAGCGTCGGGAAGCCCATCCGTGACTGCGACCGGTAGAATGCTTCGAGCGTTCCCCGCAGTACCGGAAGCTTTGAGGATATCAGCGTATTGAGCAGCATCAGGTTCAGCAGCAGGAAAAACGTGCCGCCGGGTTCCAGCACCCAGCCGATCACCAGTGAGATGGCCCAGGTTGGTACGAGAAGCAGCGCTCGCGCGGAAGTGGCCTCGAGCAGGATGCGCCCGCAGGCACCCGGATTGATCGCCATCCGACGCATGATCACCGGTCCGATGCCGAAGTCCGAGATCATGGCGGTGAAGCTGACGATCTGAATCGCGAGGGCGAAGAGGCCGTATGACGCTTCGCCCAGGATGCGGATCATCCCGATGATGGCGACGAAGCTCGCGGCGAAATTCACCCCGTAAGCGAGCATGGAGAGCAGGCCCTGGGAGAGGATGCCCGATTGCCGGCTGTCGTCAGCACTCATGCGCCGCTTCCCGCAGGTTGGAGATCATGATCCCAGCGTTCCAGGAATCCCCAGACGAGTGCCAGCACGAGCGCACATTCCCGCGTGTGAAACTGGTTGATGGTCAGCGATACGAGCATGGTCGCGATGATGATGCCGACGCCGGTCGCGGCGAGTGTGCGCCGGCGAAACCGCTCCTGTGCGCTGAGCCCGGATCGGGCGCGCAGACGGCGCAGTACGCGGAGACCCAGCCAGATGAACGCACCGTACGCCCCGAGCATCATCAGCATTCCGAGTACCCCGAAATGATACATCAGCCATGCGTATCCGTTGTGCGTCCACGACGTGGTCACGGAAGTAAGTGTGATCAGATTCTTGTATGTGATCTCCGTCGCGAGTCCAGAGCCGACGATCGGACTGTCGCCTGCCGCTTCCAGCGTCGCGGCTGTTTCTGCCTGGCGGTTTCGCAGCGAGATGTCCGAACCGTAGGTTTTGATCGACGAGAACCTGCTGGTGACGGAGTTTGCGAGCACATCGAGCGAGATGGCTTCCTGGAAAAAGAGGAAGTATCCGCTGCCGGCGAGCAGGAGTGCGACTCCGCCGTAGGCGACGGTGCGCTTCCAGAATTTGCGGCCGAGCAGCATCCCCATGGCGAACACGGCCACCAGTGCCGCGACCCAGATCGTGCGGTAGAAGGAGAGAATGGTCGCCGCGGCGCCGATGATGAACAGCGCACTCGAAAGCAGGATGGTGCGCACGCGGGAGGAAGCAATCATCAGTCCCGCGGCGATGATGGTCAGTACCATGACCAGATAGAACGTATCCGCGGCGCGCGATGACCCGACCTGCCAGAAGTAGACGGCGGAGATGACCTTCTGCTTGTACATGTAAATGTTCTTGAGCGCAAGCAGGAGGGAGGCGGCGATCAGGGAAAGGCCCACCATATGCTGTTTGAAACGCGTGTCGCATTCATGCGCGATGGGAATGAAGAGCAGCGGACTCCCGAGCACGGTGATCTCACGGATCAGGATGAACGGTTCCGCTCCCCTGGCGAGTGAGAGCGGGCTCAGGAGGATCGCCTGGAAGAATACGGCGACAAACAGCAGACCGCCGAAACTCCATCGGATCTGTTTCCGGGCTATCACGATGCGATGGAAGAGCCACCAGATCAATCCGCCGTAAAAGAGTACTGCGTGGGCTGCTTCGACGACCGTGAACTCCTTTCCCCACTGCCAGAGAATGGGCGCATACCCGAGTACGACCGCGGAGATCCAGAGGATGGGACTCTGGAAGGCCAGCAGGCCACCCACCACGGCGACGATGAGCATAAACAGCAGCAGCTGCTGCTGGAGCAGGAACGCCGCCGCGAGCACCAGTCCGGCCGCCGTGAGAAACCCGGCAGCCTCGCGGGTTGAGAGCGGGTGGTTCAACTCCAGAGCCGTATCGACGGTATGAATGGATTGGAGAAAGCGCTTCATGAGTTGCTGCGTCTGAATCCGATGGTGCGGAGCACCGACGTCCATGCGTCCGGATATCGATATATATAGTAAAGGAAACGTTCGCGCAGCAGGACAAAGACAATGGCAAGAGCGAGGATGCTGAATCCCGCCGTCAGAGCGACGACGGTTCGCTGCGGCCGGTCGTGCCGTTCGGCCGCCCGGGCGGTGTCGAGCGGCACGAGGGCCTGCATGTCTTTCTGCTCCTCGATGCGCGCCTGCTGATAGAGCGGCAGGAGGATGCCCTGCAGCCGGCTGAGAATCTCGATGTCCCGGTAGAGACGCAGGTAGGTGAGCCCCTCTTCGCCGAGATCCGTGCGATCCTTGCCGATGAGTCCTGCGAGATCATTGTCGCCCATGCCGGGCACCTGATCTTCCAGTTCACTGATGGTGATGCGGAGGGACTGCAGCTCGGCGTCGTCCGGCCTGCGCGTGCGTTCGAGCATGCCGAGCCGCACCTTCTGCATACCGAGCACGGCATACAGCTCCCCGGCCGCTTCGATGGCCGCTTTGGTCTGTTCCTCGAGGGCATAGATGTTCGTGCGCCGCTGAAACGCAGCGAACTGCCGTTCGAGCCGGCGCAGGCTGTCCGTAACAGCGGTGTAGCGCAGGTGGATGAATTCGCTGTTGTGACGCGCCTCGATGCTGTTAAGTCGCGTGCTGATTTCATTGAGATGGCGGAAGTAGGCGTTGGCCATCGCCGCTGCGCGCTGTTCATCTCTGTCCCATACCGAAATGATCACGCGGCCATCATCCACATACGCGAAATCGGTGTTATTCCCCAGTGCCTTGAGCGCCTTTTCCATCGAGCCGTCGATAATCTCATACACCTGCATCAGATCGAATTCCTCGACCATACGCTCGCCCATGCTGCGGCTTTCAAGAATGGCGATATAGCTATAGCCCTCACCTTCGCCGCCGAGGCCGGAAATGCCGAAGGAGCGCAGGGTGGAGCTGATGCCGCCCGCGCCGAGGCGTTCGAGCAGTCCCGACCGCCGCTGCGGCGGCAGAAAGGTCGCGCTCGACTTGTACCACTCCGGCATGAGCGCCGCAAACACCCCGCCGATCACGGCGGCCAGCGCGAAGGCCGCGAGCAGGAAGCGCCAGTGGCGCAGCATCACGATCAGCGATCGCATGATCGGACGGGAGGCATTATCGGATGTGGATACTTCGGCCATGCAGTTCAGCTCAACTCAGGGACACGTCGGCTCATAATCTTTCAATATTAGCAGGTTTTGCCTTGCTATTCAATGCGAAAGGGAGAATTCCGCAGTGTCCTTTCCGCGGCAGAAAAATCTGCGATGGATTTTTTTTCGAAAATGCTTGACTTTTTGTTTTCAAATCCGGATAATTGTGAGTCGTCTTATACGAAATAGGTCGATCCCGGTCTGTGCGGGACGCACACTCAGGTGATATTTGATCCTGCGAGGGAAATTTCAGCAACAGGATGCGCTCAATCGCACTCCCGTTTATCGGAGCGAAGCATCCGGAAACGTTTCATGCTGGACGCCATCGACATCGAGAGAGCATGAATGTGGTGGAATTTTGTGGAGAGAAATCCCGCCACGCCTCTGGGCTGCGGTCATACAGCCTGGAATCATGAGCTTCAACCATGTTCAACCACTTTACATACAGTATGAGGAGGAGAAGAATGAAACGATGTACCACGGTCCTGACCGTGTTTGTGCTGCTGGCGTGTTTTGGCATGTCGGCACAGGCGCAAACCGGCTGGGGGGTCGCCCGCTATGAGGGCTTCCGTGCCGATACCACCGGCAACGGAACACTCAACGTCGGGTGGTCAACCGGTAATCTCGGCAATACATGGAACGAGGGCGAGTGGGTTCCCTACCTGCTCGAGCTCAAGAATGTCAACATCAACAACCAGAATTTCTCAGACATCACCATCTGCTACGACTTCACGGCGGGGAATCTCAATGCCCGTTTCGTGGATCTCGTCCGTGCCATTCAGATCGGGACGACCGGGCTGAGCAACAGCCAGGGATGGCCGTCGGATACTCTGGGCACGGCATTTTCCTTGACGGCGCGACCACAGCTTGAGCAGGCGCAGAACAATCAGGGAATCACGTCGTGGGGAAACGAGTATCTCTGGTCCGGCTATGAGAAGCTGGCAATTGACACCTCGCAGCAGAACCTGAACACCAATGGGCTGCAGGGCGGGCCGACGGACGGAACACACTGCTTCACCATCACCCGTCAGGATATCATCAACGCCTACGGAGGACTCAATAACGTTCCGAATTCCACGACCTTTTACATTTATTTTCATCTGCATCTCTCCCAGACCTTCATCTGGGACAATTCCCTGCAGACGCAGCTCAATCAGCCGCCGACGGATTTCTGGGGAGGATATGCCTACGCATACACTGCGTACCAGAATGATCAGCGGCAGGGCTCCGGTTTCGTCTCCGGATCATCCGGACAGACCTACCTGACACTCGGAAACAAGACCGTGCCCATCCCTGTGCCGCCGCAGCCGGCGGGACAGCTTTCCGGTCTGAAATTCCACGATATCAACGGAAACCAGACGCAGGACGGCGGAGAGTCATCGCTGGATGGCTGGCCGATCTATATTGGAACCATCATTGGCGGCGTACCGATTTCGGATACGGCATATACTGATAATACCGGAAGCTGGAGTCTGACCGGACTGCCGCAGTCGATCTATCTCGTGAGCGAGGAACTCGGCAGCGCCCCCACGACCGGAAACGCCTCGGGGTATACGAACGCCGCACCGGCATTCGCGCAGATCCCGCCCTCGGAATGGGTGCAGACCTATCCGGACGCGAATTCCACCGGTACGGATATCGACGGTGTGAATACCCCGGCACCTGCCGTGCTTGGGGGATATGGCCCGTTTTCCTGGGAAGTCGATCTATTGAATGCGACAACGGTCGCGAATATCAATTTTGGCAATCACATTCCGGCGCCGGTCTGTGCCGTGTATCCCGCCGACACGACGATCTGCGACGAGTCGCAGGTGACGTTGACGGCCCAGCGCATCGCGCAGGGCACTCCGCCGTACACCTATCTCTGGTCGGGACCGAACAATTTCAGTGCGACCACGCAGAGCATCGTCGTTCCCGCTTCCGCCGCGGGCACCTATACGGTGACGCTGACGGATGCGAACGGACTCACATCATCCGGATGCTCGGGCACGGTGAACGTGTTCCCGGTGCCTGATTTCGATATCGAAGGTGATATTCTTGTCTGTGAGAACTCCGTGGGCAACATCTACTATGCGATGTTCGATGCGAATTCGCCGTTGCCCATCGATTCCATCGTCACATGGAGCTGGTCCATTTCGGGCAACGGCACCATCACCTCCGCAACGAACACCGACACCGTTACCGTTGACGCCGGGACAAACGGCAGCTACACGCTTACCCTGACCGTCACGGACACCTACGGTTGCAGCGAGACCGTCTCGCAGACTGTGACCGTCAAGGCGCTTCCGACCTGTTCGATCACACCGGTCGGCGATGTCTGCCCGGGATCCACGGGCAACATCTTTAACGCGCCGAACGGTGCTTTCACGTACGCGTGGAGCATCAGCGGCAACGGCAGCATCAACGGTGCGACTAACGGACAGTCCGTCAGCGTCGATGCCGGCAATAACGTCGGGACCTTCACGCTGACGCTGACGATCACCGAAACCACCTTCCCCTTCTGCCAGAGCACCTGCTCGCTGACGGTGAACGTGCGCGACATTGAGCCGCCGGTGATCACCTGCAGCGCGGATACGACGATCGAATGTCCGGCACCCGGAACGCTGCCGTTCACCACGCCCACGGCAGTGGACAACTGCGATCAGAACCCGGTCGTCACCATTCTGAGCACCAACACGACACCCGGCAGCTGCGCCAACGAGTACAGTGTCACGCGCACGTGGGTCGCAACGGACATTTACAACAACGCCGACACCTGCTCGCAGACGATTTTCGTCGTCGACACCACACCACCGGTCGTGACCGCAGCGTCCGACTCGACGGTCGAGTGTGACGGCAACGGCAATACCACGGCGCTGAATGCCTGGCTCAACGCCAACGGCGGCGCAACGGCAACGGACGCCTGCGGATCGGTCACGTGGAGCAACAATTTCACGGTGCTTTCCGATCTCTGCGGCGCCACCGGCAGTGCGATGGTGACCTTCTATGCCACCGATGACTGCGGCAACGTGGATTCCACATCCGCGACATTCACGATCGTGGACACGACGCCGCCGACCATCTCGGTCGCCGCGTCCGATTCCACCGTGGAGTGCGACGGCAACGGCAATACCACGGCGCTCAATGACTGGCTGAACAGCAACGGTGGCGCGATGGCGTCCGACCAGTGCGGTTCGGTGAGCTGGAGCAACGACTTCACGGGTCTTTCCGACCTGTGCGGTGCCACCGGCAGCGCCACGGTCACGTTCTACGCGACCGATGAGTGCGGCAATGTGGACTCTACTTCCGCGACGTTCACGATCGTGGACACCACGCCGCCGACCATTGTCGCCGCGTCTGACACCACCGTCGAGTGTGACGGAAACGGAAACACGACCGATCTCAACAACTGGCTCGCCAATCACGGCGGCGCCACGGCCAGCGACGCCTGCTCGGGCGTGACCTGGACGAACAATTACGACGCCAACAACTTCATGCCGACCTGCGGCGGTGCCGGATACGTCGACGTGACCTTCTACGCGACCGATGAGTGCAACAATGTGGATTCCACGACCGCACGATTCACGATCGAAGACACGACGCCTCCGTCCATAACCACCGCAGCGGCTGACACCACCGTCGAATGCGACGGCAACGGCAACATCACGGACCTCAACAACTGGCTCAACAACCAGGGCGGTGCGGTCGCCAGCGATGTCTGTTCCAACTTCAGCTGGAGCAACAACTACGACGCGGCGAACTTCGTATCGACCTGTGGCGGTGCCGGATACGTGGACGTGACGTTCTACGCCACCGATGATTGCAACAACGTCGACTCCACCACCGCACGCTTCACGATCGAGGATACCACGCCCCCGTCCATCACGACGGCAGCCGCAGATACCACGGTCGAGTGTGACGGCAATGGCAACCTGACGGACCTCAACAACTGGCTTGCCCATCAGGCCGGCGCAGTTGCCACCGATGTGTGTTCGGACTTCTCGTGGTCGAACAACTACATCGCGGCGAACTTCGTGCCGACCTGCGGAAATGCCGGATATGTGGACGTGACCTTCTACGCCACGGACGCCTGCAATAACGTCGACTCCACTACCGCACGCTTCACGATCGAGGATACGACGCCGCCGGATATCACGACGGCAGCAGCCGACACGACGGTTGAGTGCGACGGCAACGGCAACCTTACGGATCTCAACAACTGGCTCAACAACCAGGGTGGTGCGGTTGCCAGCGATGTCTGCTCCGATTTCAGCTGGAGCAACAATTACGACGCGGCGAACTTCGTGTCGACCTGCGGCAATGCCGGTTACGTTGACGTGACATTCTACGCCACCGACGACTGCAACAACGTTGATTCCACCAGCGCACGCTTCACGATCGAGGACACGACGCCGCCGGATATCACGACGGCAGCGGCCGACACCACGGTCGAGTGTGACGGCAACGGCAATCTCACGGACCTCAATAACTGGCTCAGCAACCAGGGCGGCGCGATCGCCAGCGATGTCTGTTCCAACTTCAGCTGGAGCAACAACTACGACGCAGCGAACTTCGTCCCGACCTGTGGCGGCGCCGGCTACGTGGACGTGACCTTCTACGCCACCGACGACTGCAACAACGTCGATTCCACCACCGCACGCTTCACCATCGTCGATACGACGCCTCCGACAGTCGTCGCGGCTTCCGACACGACGGTCGAGTGCGACGGAAACGGCAACACCACGGATCTGAACAGCTGGCTCGCCAACAATGGCGGTGCGACGGCAACCGACATCTGCTCGGCGATCACGTGGAGCAACAACTACGACGCCAACAATTTCGTCCCGCTGTGCGGCGGAACCGGCTACGTGGACGTGATCTTCTACGCCACCGACGCCTGCAGCAACGTGGATTCCACTACCGCCCGCTTCACCATCGTGGACACGACGCCGCCGGATATCACGACGGCAGCCGCTGACACGACGGTCGAGTGCGACGGCAACGGAAATCTCACCGACCTGAACAGCTGGCTCGCCAACAACGGCGGGGCTGTCGCAAGCGATGTCTGCTCCAATTTCTCGTGGAGCAACAATTGCGACGCGAATAACTTCGTGCCGGGCTGCGGCGGCAGCGGCTACGTCGATGTAACATTCTATGCCACCGACGACTGCGGCAATGTCGATTCCACCACCGCGCGCTTCGAGATCGAAGACACCACGCCGCCGGACATCACGACCGCGGCCAGTGATCAGACGGTCGAGTGCGACGGTGCGGGCAACACGGCAGCGCTGAACGCATGGCTCGCCTCCAACGGCGGTGCCGTGGCCAGCGATGTCTGCTCGAACTTCCAGTGGACGAACAACTTCACCGGACTCAGTGACGACTGTGGTGCCACGGGCAGTGCGACGGTGACGTTCTACGCCACCGACGACTGCGGCAACGTGGACTCCACGACCGCCACCTTCACCATTGAAGACACCACACCGCCTTCGATTTCGGCCGGCAGCATCAGCAGCTGTTATCCGACGGAAGCGGCAGCCGAAGCAGCCGCCATCGCCGCCACGACATCCAGCGATGTCTGCAGCGGTGTGACGCTCTCCGCTTCCACGGTCGGTGACTGCAACGCCGTCATCACCGTGACCGCGACCGACGACTGTGGCAATGACACAACCGTGACCTACAACACGACCATCGACGGCACACCGCCGACGTTCACCTTTGTCCCGGCCGATACGACCATCGACTGTGCTTCCACACCGGTGTTCGGTACGCCGACGGCGACGGACAACTGCGGTACCCCGACGGTCATGCAGGTCGGCAGCGACGTGACGACGCCGGGCAGCTGCCCGCAGAACTACAGCGTCACGCGCACCTGGAAGGCCGTGGACGGATGCGGCAACGAATCCACCACTGTCAGCCAGACCATCACCGTCGTCGACGACGAAGCCCCGACGATCACGGCGGCTCCGCAGGACACGGTGGCATGCCGCGAGGCCATCGTCTTCACCGACCCGACGTACAGCGACAACTGTGACAACGATCCCGCACTGGTCATCGTGTCTGACACGACGACGTACGTCGCGGGTATCTACTATCACACGCGAAGCTGGCAGGCGGTCGACACCTGCGGCAACGCATCCGTCGTTGTCAGTCAGACCATTGTCGAACTGTGCAACCAGTTCGAGACCCTGACGCAGGGCTTCTACGGTAACAGCGGCGGCAAGTACTGCGGAACCGGACAGGGAACGCAGACGCTGATCGACTCGCTGCTGCTCTCCGGTGACACACTCATCGTCGGAGTGAAGGGCTCCGGCTCCTTCGAAATCCTCCACGGCGATGCGTCCTGTCTCATCGGCAACCTTCCGGGTGGTGGTCCTGCAAAGGCGCTCACCCACGACTACAGCTACAACAACAACTGCAACATCACCCCGGGCAATCTCCCGCTGAAGAGAGGCAGATTCCGGAACATCCTCCTGTCGCAGACGATCACCTTCGCACTCAACATGCGCCTGGATTCGAACCTGACGAAGATGTACCTGCCGCCTCCGACGACGCCCTGGATGCGCACTGCGGCATCGATATACGGCAACGGCATCTGCGGCGACGCGGACGACATGCCGGATACGACGTACCAGTTCTTCTTCTTCCCGCCCAACGTGCTCAGCGAGCTCGGCTCGAACGGAATGAATGTGACGCCGCAGGATCTTCTCGACATGGCCAACCAGGCTCTTGCCGGCACGTCCTTCACCGGTGTGTCGCTGTCCGACATCGTGGCCGCTCTCGACGCCATCAACAAGGGCTTCGACGAAGCGCGCTTCCTTGCCGGATTCTACGCGATGCCGCCGCCGAAGGATGTCCGTCTCGATCTGACGCCGACCGGCTTTGCATTGGATCAGAACCATCCGAATCCGTTCAATCCGGTGACGACGATCACCTACACCCTGCCAGAGCGCAGCACTGTCCACCTGACAGTACACAACTCCATGGGTGAGGAAGTCGCCGTCCTGGTGAACGAGGAGGTCCCTGCAGGCACGCACGCCGTCACATTCGACAGCGGCAATGCTGCCCGCGATCTTCCGTCCGGTATCTATCTCTATCGCATCATCGCGACCGGAGACAGCGGACAGATCTTCCACCAGCTCCGGAAGATGATGCTGGTGAAATAAACCCGCGCATTCTTCCACGACAAAAAAGGCAGGTCCTCCGGGACCTGCCTTTTTTTGCAGGGGACCTCTGCGAAAAATAGTGATAATGCAGTCTGATACCTTGCATCTGTCTTCCTGCACCTCTATTATCCCTCTATCTCAGCAGATGTATTTGCATCACTCCTCTCGGACGATGCGGTGCCATCCGCGAAGTTCGTTCGCGCAGGGAATTCGAACGGAGGTCCATGATGAGTTTCCGCACAACCACTCGCGATCTGCTCTGCATCACAGTCCTCACCATGCTGTTCATTACTTCGCTTCCCGCACAGGAAATCTGGGAGCCCACGCCCGGACCATACGGCGGAGCAGTGCGCGACCTTGTCGCCCTCGACGTCCAGACCGTTCTTGCCGGCACCTACTTCGGAGGGTTGTACCGCTCCGATGACGGTGGGCGTCAGTGGACACCGGCGGGAATGGAAGAGATGGCGGTGTTCGTTTTTCACCGCGCATCCTCCTCGAGACTTTTCGCAGGATGCCAGAATGAGATCATTGTCTCCACGGATAACGGCAGCAGCTGGCGAGGGGTCGTAGCAAGTCCGGAAGGTTTTATTTTCTCAATCGATGACGACGGCGCGGGGACATTCTTCGCCGCGGGGCGGGAAGGGCTGTTCCGGAGCATAGACGACGGCGATGCCTGGGGACATCTGGATGCCGGTGCGGAAGGCTCGCAGGGCCTGTGTGTCTGTGTCACTGATCAGAATACTGTCCTCGCCGGGTTCAATAATGCCGGACTGCGACGCTCGACCGACGGCGGTGATAGCTGGGCACTCGCGGATCCCGCCTTCGACGGCGAGCAGGTACAGACTCTCGCGCGAAATGGAAGAACGCTGGTCGCATCCGTCTGGGGAAAGGGTCTCTATATCTCCCCGGATAACGGGTTCACTTGGGAGAATCGCAGCACCGGCGTGAACGATCTGCGCGTCAATTCAATTCTCATACGCGACAACGGTGATATCCTCGTCGGTACCCAGGCCGGGGAGATCTGGAAGAGTACGGACCTCGGTGGGAGCTGGACGCAGCTGCCAAGTCCCGGAGATGTTGGTCCAATACTCGTGATTCGTGAGGTCGATTCAGGGACATTCTACTGCGGAAGGGGTGATTACGGCCTGTTTCGCTCCACAGACGGCGGTCAAAGCTGGGTACCATCCAGTCAGGGCATCAGGAACATCGATGCGACGGGCATGGTCGTCGATGGAAGTGGAACGCTGTATGTTGCCTTCCGAAGCAGGCATCTGCTGAAAAGCACCGATCACGGAGACACGTGGCAGGAAGCGGATGAGACCTACGGAGGGAGGCTGCTCGGCATGGACGCATCCGCAAGGATATACAATGCCATGGATTATCGCGGTATTTCCGTCACCTCGGATGGAGGTACGACATGGAATCCACTGGGCGAGGGACTGGACCGGCCGCGCTTCTATCAGTTCGCAGTTGCGCCCGACGGACATCTCTACGCGGTGCTGCGGAATTCACCGAACATGCATCTCCCTCCCGGCACCAACACCTGGCAGGAATTCGGTGCGCCACTCAGCAATGTCGGAATTGGTCTGCTTCAGTGTGCCGGGGAAATAGTGTTCGCCTTCGCGGTTGGTGACGGACTGTACCGTTCCGATGACGGGGCGCAGAGCTGGGAGAAATGTGAAAACGGTCTGCCGGGGACGCAGTTCAGCTGCATCACGGGAGACACGGATTCGGTATTTGTGAGTACTCCCGAAGGTATATTCCGCTCCCTCGACGGAGGGGTGTCGTGGAAAAATTATTGTTCATCACGGGGCAGGGTCCCGAAAACGATGATGCTTTTGCCATCCGGGGAACTCCTTGCATCCTATGACGACGGCGTGTACATCCTTCAGGATCCGGAACGGGAATGGGAGGAATTCACCGACGGGCTGCCCCGCATCTTCATCGACGGATTCTGCATCGGGGATGAGGGCGTGGTGTATGCACGTACACGATGGCACGGGATTTATCGTCATGTCTTCCGTCCCGTGCATGCGGACTCGCCTCCTCTGCCATCCGCCGCGCGCCTCGAGCAGAATCATCCCAATCCGTTCCGCGACAACACCGTGATCCGTTTCTCGCTTGAGCGGTCGATGTCCGTCACGCTGCTCGTCACCGACATGCTTGGGCGTGAAGTCGCGCGCATTGCGGATTCGCGTCGGTTCCCGGCTGGAAAGCACGTTCTTCCGTTTTTTGCAACCTCACTGCCGGGAGGAATTTATCATCTCCATCTTCTCACACAGGACCGGGCCACCCGCATTCCGATAGTACGTCTGCGCTAGGAACAACGATCCGGACAGCACATCACGGCCGGCAGGATGATGTCTTCGACGGTGGCGCGCAGGTCGCGTGTGCGTCGGTCGTAGTTGTTCGCGGTGGTCGCAAGCAGAAAATCGATGGATGGGAACAGGAGAATGTACTGTCCGCCTGAGCCGATGGCGGTGATGCAGGAAAGAGTGTCTCCCGCGGTGATGTACTTCTGCGGCCACCAGAAATAGCCGTAGCGCGTCTGTCCGGGCTGCTGGTGATTGACAGTCGAGACCGTCACCCACTCGGCGGGAATGATCTGCCGGCCCTGCCATCTGCCGCTGCGGAGATACAGCATCCCGAAACGTGCCATGTCGCGCGGGCGCAGGTGGGGAGCGGACTGACGGCCCCAGCGTACGGAATCGCAGCCGAGGGAATCGAACAGTACACGCCGTGCGAATGCGCCGGTTCCGCCGGGGATGCGGCAGTCGAGCAGTTCCTGCACGGCATGGTAATGACCGTTATTGTAGCGGAACACTTTTCCGGGCAGATGCCGCAGCCGTCGCGAAAACAGGAAGGCCAGGGGATCTTCGTGCCTTTGAAGACGGTTCGTGTCGTTGGTGGTGTCGGTCATTGCGACGCTCGGTCCGTTCCACTCCAGTCCGGAATTCATCGCCAGCAGATGCTCGAGTGTCATCTCCAACTTGCGATCTTCTAGGAAATGCGCGTACTCAGGAAACAGCTCTGCGACAGGAGTGTTGACGTCCGGAATCAGCCCGCTGTCGATGGCGATTCCGACGAGTGCCGACAGCACACTCTTCGACACGGATTGCGGAGATACAGGTTGTCGTCGAAGAAACTTCGCTGTGGCCGGACCATGCAGTGCGCCGTCAGCCCCGAAATATTCCTCCAGGAACAGCCGGCCGTTTTTCATCATGAGCAGAGAATGGAGATCACCATAATTCCCGTCGTGGATATCCCCGAGCAGTTCAATCAGCGGGATGCTGTCGACGCCGAGTTCCGCAAAGGAGGCTGCTGCCAGCCCGTCACGGAGATCCGGCACGGGAAGTGGCATGATACTTGCGCTGCGTTCGGCATAGATCTCCTTCATCATGCGGATCGTATCTGGATCATGCATTCTGCGCAACACAAAGGTAATGTCCCGCGCATCCCATGTCCGATATGAGAGCCGTACCTTCTCCGCCCCGACATCCATCCTGCCGGAAAATTCATCGTAGAATTGCAGCATGCCATCGTCGAATGCGATGTCCTCATTATCTACCCGCATGAACGCATTCCACTGCAATTCCACATGCAGGCGTTCCATGAGATCACCGTCCTCATCGACGTCGATCCATTTCAGCGCGGTGGGAGGATGCGGTGAACCGTCGTCGAAGGTCATGGTCCAGAAACCGAGGACATCGGCACATCGGGTACGGGTTTCAGCGATACGTTCCTCGCGGGAACGGCAGGAAAACAGGAGAAGAAGCACAAGAAGTATCCATGCGGGACGAAACATGGTTCACCTCAGCCTATGCAAGTGGCGGTACATAAGAGATAATTGAATCCGGAGAACCCTGCATAGTAGGTCTTTCTTCACATAGATTCAACGGTGCGCACGGCGTCTGCGGGGTCGTCACAGCGCTGCCGAGGGATAAACACTCTTAACGAAATAAAAACAATGGTTTGTAATCCGAAACCCGTATATTGACCTGTCAGGCGAATGACGTGTCTGATATTGTCTTTCTCGTATCGTCCCGGAGTATGCATGCATAAATGGATTTTCATCGCGGTTGCTCTTTTTATGATGGGCTGGGATGGAGCGTCGGCGCAGGAGTGTATCAGCTGCCATGAACTGAAAACGCCCGGCATTGTCCGGGACTGGGAGCTGAGCCGTCATGCGCAGAACGATGTCGATTGTGTGACCTGTCATGGAGAAGCACACTCCGGGATCGACGATGTACACGAGGCGCGTATCCCCACGCCCGCCGTTTGCGCGCCGTGTCATGAGACGCAGGTCACGCAGTATTCAAAGGGTAAACACGCGCTTGCATGGACTGCCTCAAAGGCCATGCCGACGGCACACGCCCAGCCAATGGCCATGATGAGCGGGATGAAGGGCTGCAACGGCTGCCACAAGATCGGACTCAAGTCGGAGGAGGATATCGCAACGCTGAAGTCGGAAGGCCAGGGGTACGGTCTTGCGAGCTGCGATGCGTGTCACACACGCCACACGTTCTCGAAGACGGAAGCGCAGCAGCCGCAGGCCTGCAAGACCTGCCATATGGGCTTCGACCACGCGCAGTGGGAAATGTATTCCTCATCAAAGCACGGCGTGCGCGCGCTGCTTCGCCAGAACGGCACGCTCCACAGCGAGACATCGGCACCGACCTGTCAGGACTGCCATATGGCGAAGGGGAATCACGAGGTGCGCACCTCCTGGGGCTTTTTCGGTATCCGGCTTCCAATGCCGGACGACAACGCCTGGGCGGCGGATCGCGCTGCCATCATGCAGGCACTGGGTATGCTCGACATGCTGGGAAATCCAACCACACGCGTCATCAATCTCCGCAAATACGACGTCATGCGTCTTACCGAATCCGCCTGGCAGATCGAGCGTGATCGCATGATCCGAAACTGTGAGAACTGTCATTCCGGGAGATTCGCGGAAAAGGAACTAGAGAAGGGCGACCAGATGATCCGTGAAGCGGACCGTCTGATGGCGCAGGCCATCCGCACCGTGGCGGCGCTCTACCGTGACGGGATCCTGACCATGCCGGATTCCTACGAGGAGCCTTTCCCCGACCTGCTGTCATTTCATGACGCCCCGACGACGATCGAACTGCGCCTTTTCGAAATGTTTTACAAACATCGCATGCGCGCATTCCAGGGGACCTTCCATAACAGTCCCAACCATGCTCTCTGGGACGGCTGGAGCGCGCTGGTCCGCGATCTGACCGAAATCAGGTCCATGGCGGCCGAACTCCGCGATAAAGCCGGCGGACGGTAACCGCGTCAACGGCGTCTGACCTCTTGAAACCGCTTCCATGGTCAGATTTGCGTGCTACTACCTATAAAAATGGGTGGTACTACCTATTGCGCATTGACGTGCCTTCCCTTTTATTACCCCCAGTCATTCAATCGAAAAAATCTGAGCCCTGTGAGGATGAACAGCGGTACACATGTCGCCCGGCATGTGTACCGCACACAGAGGCACGCATCAATAATTCGAGAGAGGTTGGAGGTCGCCATGACACGTCACTATCTGCTGTCCCTGCTTATCGCAGCCCTGCTGCTTCCGCTTACCGCGCAGGCGCAGCCGTTTGAAGCCGATGAGATCCTCGTGAAATCCTGTGACGGGAACATCGTCATCACACCCATGAATCTGAAGCTGCGGGACTATGTGATGGTCCCGGTCAAATGGGATGACGGTATCATTTATCTGGAAGACGAATATGCCGGTGCGACTGCCGTGCTCGATCTGCGCAGGGAAAACTGTTTCTGCCTGAGCATCAACGAGCAGGGCCTTGTGATGAGAGTGAACTGCAAATGGTGCGACATCAGCATTCCCGATCACAGGGATATATGGGCGCGACTCACGGACAATGACCGTGCCTTTTTCTCGCGCACGGCCATCCAGCGGTCGCTGATCGCGGGAATTACCAGATGAGGCACTGTCCTGTGGTCGCCCGCGCAGCGGTGCCATGACACGCTGCGCCGCCCGGCCACACCGCGCCATGCGGAGGTGCCACGCCATGCGGACGTGCCGCGCCAGTCGGGCAATGGATACAGTAAGCGCTGCGCATTCAGGAAGCGCTGCAATGCATGAAGAGTGGAAGGAGAAGAAAGGGCGGCGAGGGATCTGTTGCCTGTAAGGGCGCTGCATCGGGTGGGACGGAGGGTGTGCAACAGCGGAAAGCCGCTGGAAAAAACGGATGCTGTCGGTCACAACCGGATGAGCCGGTGTTCACCACCGGGGAATCCACACCCACCACACCACACGGAGCTGCAGACCGGCGGCGGATGATATTTCCGGCGGTTTTTCGCATCCGCGTTTCCGGGGAACGGGATATTTCCGAACTCATGAATGTCGTTTGATATGTTATTGTGCGTGGAAGTATATTTCAGCGTTGATCTGAATTATGCACGCACCGCCCGCAACATCGGACCTGATCGCGCGTCTGCTCAATGACGAGCTCAACGCTCACCGTGTCGATCATATCGTCGACCGCACCGTCGAGTGCGCGCGTCGCTATATTCAATGGCTGATCTGGCAGCGCGGGTACCATCTCGGTCCGACAGGGCTTTCCATCGACGACCTGGCATACGATCTGGTCGCCGAACTGGTATCGGAACTTGACGGTGAAGTGCTCGGCAGGCTCAAAAGCGCACTTCGCGGAATTCGGGATGAGGAGGGGGAGGCGTTCGATGCGGACAGTGCATTTGTTGCCGTCGTCAACCGTACCGCACGCCTGAACCTCGCCCGTTTTTTCATGGATATCAATCCGCTGCAGTCGCGCCTGCTCCGCGCGCTGAGACGGTATACCGTGGCTTCTCCGGCTGTCGTGCGAATTGACAGCGTCAGCGGTTACTGGTATGCCGCCGCCGATCGTGATCCGCAGCTCCATCTGCCTGCCGTCCCCGCCGACACGCTGCGCTCCGCGCTCGCCGCGACAACGCTTGACGGGCATCCCGTGCGCAGTGTGCTGCACGCCGCCCTCGATGCCGTGGCGCGTATCCCCGGTGTGCGCCAGGCGGTGTATGAACACGACATCCTTGACTGGACCCATGGCATGCTGCAGTCGCGACACCTCGTTGAAAGCGACGCTGCCATGACGGCGGAAGACGTGGATGATTCCATCATGGCAGACCGGGCACTGAACGCGGCGCTTGCCGAAGCGCGAAACTGGGTCGATGAGAAGTACGTACAGCGGCACAAACTCAGCACCATGGAGGCTGAGGCCATGCTTCGTGCGATCCAGCTGTATGTGGATGATCTGAAGCGTGACGATGCCCTCGGTCATTTTACGTATCTGCGTCAGGTTCTTCCCGGTCTCACACAGCAGCGGTATCGCAAATCCTATCGTAATACGTACGAATATATTGTTCGCACGGTTTTCACCAATGTTCGTCGGAGGCTCGAATAATAGTACAGAGAAGAAGGTCTGAGCATGACCGAGCAGAACATATCACATCTGTCTGAACTCCGCCTGGTGCAGATTGCACGGAGCGGAGAGGACGATCCGCATCTGTATGAATGCGCGTTCTGCCGCGAACAGTACGTTGCTCTCCGGGAAATGCTCCTCGGCGCTCCGCAGGAACAGCGAGCCGGGACACACCCTGGAGATTCGTCGTTCCGGCTTGCAGCGCAGTCCGAAGCCGATACGGACGAAGACCAGCGCTGGAGACAGACCTGGTATCTCGAAGACGGTGCGCTGGTTATTCGCGTCATTGAGGAAACGGAGAAACAGCGGCTGACCGGATTCTGCATCGGCGATCCCGAGCGCTACGCAGCCCTGCGCATCCGTTTCAGCGGACTGCAGGATGTTTTCACGCCGGATGCGCAGGGACGCTTCGATATTGGACCGTCCTCAATTGAAATCGAACCCATGCGGGTGGATATCGAGGATCGGGGCTGAGGCGTATCAATGGATTCGAGGGAAGGGCCGCAATCCTACATACGCACTCCGATCGAACTCGACATGGCGTTCCGCGCTCTGGAGCGGCATCTCGAGCAGTCCGCCTCCCCGATACGAAATTTCTCACTGCTGACGGATTTTCTCTCGCACACCGAGGCGCTGCCGCGTCCCTGGCTGACCTCGTATGGCACCGTGCTGGTCCGCCGTGTGTCCCGGCTGGCAGAGCATGTCTATATCTCCGGAGGCGAGCCTGAACGGTGGAATATCATTTTGCGATTTCTCGATGCGGCCTGCGAATACGGCTGGTTCGCGCACCGCGAACAGTTTGACCGGATCCGTGACGTTGCCTGCGGTCGCATGATATTCGCGCATGCCTGTGTGCGCGCGTTTCGCGCGCTGCACGGGTACCTCTGCATGCGGCGATTTCGGCTGCGCGAGCTTTCTGAGGCCGACTGGAGCGCGATCTCGAATGCGGATACGCTCGGTCATGATGCCTTCGTGCAATACGTGCGGCGCGCGGTGCCTCCGGAGATCCCGGTGCCCGTCCCGATCGACAGTGCGCTGCAGCAGTGGCGGCATGCCCGTGAAGAGGGCGGGGTCGGTGTCGTTCTGCTCGATGCGTCTGATAATCCCGCCATGGATTCAGGGACAGTGCTGCGTCTCGATGTGCGGTCGCGTCCGAGTTCGGCAATGCATGTCCATTTCACAAGCGAGATTGCTCCGGATAATACCGAGACACAGGTGCAGCTCGAGCGCGGAGCCAGTCTCGCAGCCGACCTCGTGCGCCGCTCCTTTTCCACGCCGCCGCCGAGGGAGTACCATTTTTCCTTCCATGACCGTGGGGCCGAATTTCGTGGTGCCTCCATGGGTCTCGGCGCCGCCCTGCTGATGATCATCGATATGCAGCGCGGCTTCAATCGCGAGGTACGCTGGCATCTCGCGGCGCACATGGCATGCAGCGGCGGACTGAACGCGGACGGAAGTGTGCAGCAGTTCCCCTCCGACGTGCTTCGGCGAAAGGTTGCCGTTGCGTTTTTTTCTCCCGTCGACAGACTGGTCATCGCTGCCGCCCAGAGGGAGGAGGCGCTGCGTATCGTGCGATCTTTGCAGCAGCGCTATCCCGCACGGCAGCTCGATGTACATGGCATCGAGACCCTCGGCGACTGCGCTGATGCAGACGGAGTGATCCGCCATGAACGCCGCGCGATCTCCGACCGCGTTTTCGAATTCTCCCGGCGTCATGCCGTTGCGCTGCTGATCTTCATCCTGCTTCTCCTGGGCGGGTATACCGGTTTTCTGCTCTGGAAGTATTACTACGATTATCCGAATCTGGAACAGGCGCAGGGGAAAATCCCGGAAGCCAGTTCGATCGTCTACAATCCGAAAGATGAGGTCAGCTGGACTTTCCGTGACGGCGATGAACACAAATCCGCAATCGTGCCATTCGGTGACCTGGAGATTGGCGACGGCTGTTTCCGCAATTTCTACATCTACAATTTCGGCCGCTTCCCGCTCGAGCTCGACATCACCGTGGAATCAGATGATGATGAAGAGTGGTACTGCAACTGGAACGGCGGGCAGCAGCAGATCGCTTCCACGGAAAAACTCCGCATGATGGTCATGTTCGCTCCCGTGCGGCCGGGGCGAATGAAGACCGCGCGGCTGGTGCTGCGCGATGCCGGCTCCGGTGAGGAGCGCTATGTGCTTGCACTCCACGGAAGCGCCGGTCCGCCACAGCCCGCGGGCTACGCAATGCAGCTCGACGGAATGGACGACATGCTCGTTTTCGGTGAGAAGTCCTACGCCTTCGGTATGGATGACGCAACCGTCGAGATGTGGCTGCGTCCGGATACACTGGCGGGATGCTTCTACAGCAACACCTACAATCCGCCCGACGGACAGGCAATCGAGAATATGGCCTTCACATTCAGCCATGATACGCTTCACATCGGCGTCGCAAGTATCGGTGTTTCCGTACGCATCCCCGAGGAAGCGAATGTCCGTGCCGGGGAATGGATGCATTTTGCTCTCACGTACCGGCATCCGCGGGAGGAGGGACCGGGACGTGTGACAGCCCTGTGCAACGGTGTGGTGGTCTTCGACCGCGAGGACGAATTCATCATGGAGAACATTTTCCGGCCGTATGTCTCTGTTGGCGCCTATCACAACGGATTCGAGCATGGAGGACATTTCCGCGGCGCCGTCGATGAAATCCGTCTCTGGCGTGGATATCGCTCGGCAGATGAGATCCGCGCAACCATGCGGCAGCGTGTGGACGCCCGCGCCCCCGGCTTGCGGGGATACTGGGACATGGATCACGTCACCGAGGAAAGCATTAATGTCGCATACAAGAGTGCCCAGGAAGCGGAGCCATATGGCAGACCGGCTCCCGTGCGATCGGCCGCACCGGTAACGGTCTCGGAAGCCCCGCCGGTGCGTTCCGTCGAAGGTCCGCTCGACCGTCCCGCGACGGAACTGGCTCCGTTCTGTTATCTGCACTGCGCACAGCAGCTCATGGAGTCCGATTCCGCGCGCAGCTACGCACTGTGGTACCGTCACGACGGACCGGAAGAACGGGTGATGATGGCCGTCTCCAATCAGGATGCGTGGATACAGGTGCTATCGGATGGTGTGGCCGTGGGGGAAGGACCATACAGGGATGTCCGCGTCCGTGAGGGATGGAATCACGTGGCACTGCGTGTCGCCCGGGACGGAACGCTGGACTACTTCCTCAACGGAAGCTTCGTGAAGACGATCACGTCGGAGACACTGGCCCGCGGGCCGTTCTTCCGCTATTATGGATTGCAGCTGGGTTTCTTTTATGATGGATACAACCACCTGCGGACCAAGTATTTCGACAGCTCATACGGTCTTCTCTCGAATGCACGGGCCGTGGCGGATTTCTGTGTATGGGAACGGCGCCTGGAGGATGCGGAGATCGCGGCGCTGTATCGCGGGTCGATTCCCGAAGAAGGGCTGCTCGCACACTGGCCGCTCGACAGTGCACCCGATGCGACGAACAATTTTCCCGACGTGCTTCACGGACATCTCATGCACCTGCGCAGAATCCGGGCCTGGGAGTGAAGGGCCCGAGCGCACTCAGAGAGTGAAATTCCGGATATTCCACGTGAACGTGAGCAGCGCGAACCGCTGCAGCAGCGCGGTGCGTGAATCCTCGATGTATGTTTCCGTCACATTGCGCACAATGCTGTCGTTCTGCTCAAGCACATCGTACAGCGTCAGGCGGATTTCCGCCAGGTCACGCGGCAGGAATTTGTACGCGACGCTCAGGTTCCAGAGCAATACGTTGTCGTTGTATCCTTCCGCGAGTCCGCTGTAATGCTCATGTGCCATATCCGTACTGAACACGAAACCGCCGCCGAAAATCCAGTTCAGGCGCAGCCGGGAGGACTGTGTGAAATAATCCGTATCTGTGCGTTCCTGCAGGGAATTTCTGATCCACGTGAGATTCGACTGTGTCGAGACCGTGAAGTCGAGGTTCTGACTGATGTTGCTGGTCAGCGTCACTCCGGCACCGGCCGCCGGTGTCGATGCTTCATTGCGAAGTCCGTTGATCTCGCTCGGCGTGCGGGAATAGGTGGCCGACAGATTGAGGTTGAGGTTGGATTTCAGGAATGAGACCGGCAGACCGTAAGTCATGTAGGAACGGAGCGCATACGCACCGTCGAGGTTCACCGGACGCGTGATCTGCGCGCCACGCAGCAGCGGGATGCCACCGAACACGCTCGTATCCGCCGAGGCGAACACCGTGCTGTTCCCCACGTCGTTGAACGTATAGGAGGCCATGGCGAACAGAAAGAAATAGCTGCCCGCGGCTGGATTCGTGGCGGAGTAACGCATACCGAGAAAATGGGTGTAATCAGGCTGCAGTTCTTCGTTGCCGATGCTCAGCTGCAGGGGATTCGTGTTGTCGAGCACTTCCTGCAGATCGTCGACGCTCGGCGGGGATGTGCGCGTGCGGTAGAACAGCCGCATGTCGCGTCCCTGCGCGAATTTGAAGCGCATCATCGCGAATGGCATTACATCGTCGAAGCTGCGGTCGAGCGATGCGGCGGATGGATAGACCTGTTCGTTTTCCAGCGCGGCCCACTGGTACCCCGCGCCCAGCATGGCATCAAAGCGATCGTCATGATGTCGGTAACCGATCGATGCATTCTGGGTCAGGTATCCCGTGGTGAATTCATTGCTCAGCAGGGGATCGAGTTCTTCGCTCATGCCGGTGAGCATGGGCAGGTTCCAGGTTTTCCGGTCGGAGTTGTCATTGCTGTACGAGGCGCGATGGCGAAGCATCAGTTGTCCGCTGCCCCCGACCGGCTCGGTGTACATCAGGCTGCTTCCCAGTTCCCATCCACGCTTCTCGAGTTCCGCACGCTGGGATACCGTGTCTGAGGCAGCGTCGCGGCCGAAGGAAAGATAATCGGAATACAGCCGGTTATCGCCGGCGTTGCGATTGTAATCGGTCTCGATTTCGAGTGATATGGTCCGGCCCTGTTTTGCGAAGCGCCTCCGCCACAGCAGCTCGTTTTCGAAGGAGAGTCCGGCCAGGTCAGATGAGAAATCACTGCTGCTGCTGTTGATCAGTGCGGACTGCAGTGCCGTCGACGCGGAGGTCAGCTCCGTGCCGTTGTGCTGCTGCACGGAGAGGCGCGGCCGCCAGAGAATGGAATTGAGCGAATCGACCCTGTAATCGAGCCTCAGGTTCAGCCGATGATTCAGGTTTTCGGTGTTTGCGCCCGTTGTTTCGTTGTAGAACTGTCCCTGAATCTCAGGAAGGATATATTCCCGCTTGAGACCGCTGGCCGCGTCGGCGTCGCTCAGGTTGAAGAAATAGCTGCCGGAGACCTCAATCGTTTCCGCCCAGGTATCGACGTAGTTCAGTCCGACCGCATGTGTCGTGGCGATGCCGTTTGTGGTATTCACCATGAAATCGCGTACATCGCCCATGCCGAAATTCGGCATGCCGCCGCCACCGCCCGGCGGACGTCCTCCGCGCATCCCGCGTCCGCGACCGCGCATGCCTCCGCCGCCGAAGCGGGATGAGAGCATCACGCCGAGCAGGTCCTCAGAGGCGAAATTCTGTTCGTTGACATTGTTGGTCATCCCGAGCAGGGACCATCGCGTATCACCGCTGAACGCGTTGAGGACGGTCCCGGCACGGTAGTGTTCATCCTCGCCGTATCCGCCGTAGACTTTTCCGAATTGCGCGTTCCGGATGGCGTCACGCGTGATGATGTTCATTGCTTTCACTTCGTTTCCATCCCGGAAGCCGGTGAACTGCGCCTGCTCACTCTGCTGATCGAACACCTGGATGCGTGAGATGATTTCCGCGGGGATGTTCCGTAATACCGCGCGTGCGTCGTCGCCGAAGAACGGGCGGTTATCCACGAGCACGCGCTGCACTTTTTCGCCCTGTGCCTCGACCTCGCCGTCCTTCACGGTTATGCCCGGCATCTTGCGCACGAGGTCTTCCGCAGACGCGTCCGGATTCACCTTGAAGGCGGAGGCGATGAATTCCGTGGTGTCCTCTTTCAGGACTGCGATAGGGGCTGTACCTTCGACCTCGACTTCCTCCATGGGAATGCTCCGTTCGTGCAGCGTGACGCTGCCGAGAGACACCGCTGTGTTCTGCACGCGCAGGTCGCGGTGCTCGGCGCGGTACCCGATGAAGGTCGCGCGCAGCGTGTATCGACCGCGGCGCACGGTATTGAAGCGGAAACTGCCGTCTGGTCCGGTAACGGCGCCGCCCGCGGTGGTGGAATCGGGCAGACGCAGCAGAAGTACGTTTGCGCCGGCCAGCGGAGTGCCGTCATCCCCGACGATGCGTCCCTGAACGACCTGTGGCTGCTGCGCGATGGCCGGTGCGCAGACGGACAGGAAAAGGAAAAGCGTAATGATGTGTTTCATGGTGGACTCGATGACTCGGATACAGCATCTCTTGGACACGCACATCGCCGGTCTGGTTTAGTCCATCGCGGAGTATGCGCGAGCGAATCTACATCAGGAATCTCAAAGTGCAAAGCGCAGAGTGCAAAGCGCAGAGTGCAAAGCGCAGAGTGCAAAGCGCAGAGTGCAAAGCGCAGAGTGCAAAGCGCAAAGCGCAAAGCGCAGAGTGCAAAGCGCAGAGTGCAAAGCGCAAAGTGCAAAGCGCAAAGCGCAAAGCGCAAAGCGCAGAGTGCAAAGCGCAGAGTGCAAAGCGCAGAGTGCAAAGCGCAAAGCGCAGGGTCCGAGCTCCGGGACTCAGACGGGGGACAGTCCGCGAGGGGGCAATAATTCATCCCCATGAATCCCGGGAAGAAAAGCTACGTAGAACTCCGGTATACGCATCTGAGACACATCGACCATCCGCCGCATGTCTGCATCCCGCCACATGCCTGCAGTTCGTCACATGCCTGCATCACGTTGATTGCGTGGCGGATATCCTCCTTCGCATATGCCGGGCCGCACACCGGGCCCGCGTTGATAGACGCATCATTGGTTTCCATTCATCCATAGAAAATCCCCGAGGAGGATGCCATGAAAGTTGTTCCGCTGTTTCTCATGCTGCTGCTCCCCGTGTCGCTGCAGGCCTATGCTCCGCAGCTCGATGTGCTGTGCTACCGCGCCGAGCTGACGTTCGAAATCGAAGAGAAAGCGCTCACAGCAACCGCTGATATTCTGCTCACCAATTCCTCCGAGACGGAGATGCACTGCATTCCGCTCGATCTGGTCGGACTGAGCGTATTGTCCGTCGCCGTTGACAACACGCCCGTGCCCTGGGTGCACGATTTCGGCGGGTTGCTCGTTTATCCCGAGGATCCCGTCCGTAAGGGTGACACGATTTCGGTGCATGTCGTCTACGGTGGCATACCGCTGTGCAGCAACGGGTGCGGGCCCGTCTTCGGCGAGGTGTCCTACTGCATCCCGCAGAGCGGACTGCTCGACTACCTCTGCACCACGACGCACTGGCTTCCCATCAACAACTGTTTCGCCGACAAGGCGCGCTGGGATCTCACCTTCAATGTGCGGGAAGGACTCTGCGCCGCATCCATCGGCAAGCTGCAGGATTGTGCGACGGCCGAGGGACGCAGCCGGTACCGCTGGGTGGAGGATATCCCGACGGCGCCGCACTGCGTCACCTATGCGGTTGCGGACTACGCCTGTGTGCGCGATACCATTCTCGGCATCCCTGCTGCCTACTACGTCCTGCAGAAAGACGAAAGCCGGGCTGCGCCGTACTTCGCTCCGATAGCGGACATGGTTGACATGCTCACCATGATGCTCGGTCCCTGGCCGGCCGACAAGATCGGCTTCTGCTGGGTGCCGTTCGGCGCGGTGGAGGGGCAGGGCATGATCACCTTCGACGTGCAGAACTGGGACCTGACCGCCGGCGTTGTCGAGGCGCATGAGCTGGCCCATCACTGGTTCGGCAACGGCATCACGCCCGCGGATGTCAATGAAAACTGGCTCAGTGAAGGTTTTGCCACGTACTTCGAATGGCTGTACCGTGTGCAGCGCTACGACGAAGGCGGCATGGATGCGCTCGCATCACGTTTTGTCACGAGCTACCGTGAGCAGATCGCCGGACACGATGGCGCACTGCCGCTGCAGGGATACCGTGACTGCATCGACAACAATTATCCCGGCACCATCTATTTCAAGGGAGCGCTGGTGCTGAACATGCTGCGGCATGTCATGGGGGATGCGGCGTTTTATGCGGGTCTGCGGCATTACGTGCAGTCGTACATGGGCGGGACTGCGACGAGCGTGATGTTCCGCGGCGCCATGGAGGAATCGAGCGGGCAGCAGCTCGGCCAGTTTTTCTCCCAGTGGGTGTATGACGGCGGCTGGCCCGTTTTTGAACTGCGTCGTTTCTGCGAGGATCCGGACGGCGCGTTTCGGATATGCGTGCGGCAGACGCAGCAGGATCGCGGATGGCCGCTGTTTGCCATGCCGGTTGAGCTTGACCTGGTACTGAAAAGTGGAGACACCATGCGGGTCACCCGGCAGCTGCCTGCCGTCGAGCAATGTGTGCTGACCGTGGACAGTCTGCCCGACATGGAGGTCGTTGACTGGATATTCGATCCGGATGGCTGGCTGCTCAGTGAAATTGCATCGGTGACCGGTGTACGGGAAATCCCCGGGCTTGCTCGCGCGATGACGGTGGAGCCGATCTATCCGCAGCCGCTGGGCGGATCGCGGCTGCGCGGCCTGCTGCCGATCACGCTCCCGCGTCCGGCATCGGTACGTGCCGAACTGCGCGACATGCTCGGCCGCCGTGTTGCCGTGCTCACCGATGCTCATTATTTCGCGGGTCGTCATGAAATCGGCATCAACTGCGCGGAGCTGCCGCGCGGCTGCTACCACGTGCTGCTGCACGCCGGCGACGACATCCGCACCGTGCCGGTCGTCGTCAACTGATCCCTGAATCGAGTCCGCCGCAGGCGGATGGCATTCCGGGCGTGAGCCCGGAACGTAGCCCCGACGTGAGTCGGGGGGATGGGGCGATGCGGGTTGGCACCAAGGTTCGCTGAGTCCGCTGCAGGCGGACGGCATTCCGGGCGTGAGCCCGGAACGTAGCCCCGACATGAGTCGGGGGGATGGGGCGATGCGGGTTGGCACCAAGGTTCGCTGAGTCCGCCGCAGGCGGACGGCATTCCGGGCGTGAGCCCGGAACGTAGCCCCGACGTGAGTCGGGGGAATGTGGCGATGCGGGTTGGCACCAAGGTTCGCTGAGTCCGCCGCAGGCGGACGGCATTCCGGGGGGCGTCTTGATTCAATGACGGAAATGTGTATTGAAAATATCGTTCAAAAAGCGAAGATTCAGCAGCAACCATGTTCAACCATAGGGAGAATAACATGTCATACGTGCAGCTTCACACTCACATGGTATTTCGTACACTGCATTCGCAGGACTTGCTAACGAAACAACCGATGTGTGCTCTTACGGGATATGTCCGTGGTGTGTGTAAGAATCTGGGGATTCACCTTTATGCGATCGGCGGCATCCCCGATCATATTCACCTTCTGCTGGACATTCCTCCGGCTCTCTCAATATCCGAGGCTACACAGAAACTGAAATCAAATTCATCGCGCCTGATGAACAAGAACCAGGTTACTCGCATACGATTTCAGTGGCAGGCCGGATATGGTGCGTTCAGCGTGAGTCCGACACATATCGATGCGGTGCGTGGATATATTGCACATCAGGAAGAGCATCACAAAAATCAGTCACCAAAAGAGGAGTTCCGGAAGCTGCTCGAGCGGTATGGATTGGGACACACTGCTATTGATGTGTTTTTTAATGACCGGGATTGATCGATCACATCACTTGATTGCGATAATGCATACGCATCACCCCCGTCCTTGTCCCCGACTGACGTCGGGGCTATGTCCCGGACATGCGTCCGGGATGGCGTCCGCCTGCGGCGGACTCGTCTGTTCCACGGATGACGTCGCGTTCCCGGTCCCCGACTGACGTCGGGGCTATGTCCCGGACATGCGTCCGGGATGGCGTCCGCCTGCGGCGAACGCGGGGATCTGCAGCAGCATCGCGGTCATTCCTCCGTGCTGGCATAGGACAGCAGGCGCTGCTCGCCGTCCAGTGCGCGTTTGTCCGTCAGATCCTGGGAGACTTCGAGTGTGCCGAGGTAGCGCCCATCTGGATCCCGCAGCGCGAAATACTCGATATGAATGAACTTTCCATGGAGCTGAATCCAGAATGGCGCGCGGTCCTGCTTTCCGCTCTTGAAGTCGTCGATGATGGTATCGACGATATGCACGCTCGACGGTGGGTGACACAGACGCACGTCGCGTCCGAGAATGGCGCGGTTGCGATCGAAAATACGCTCCGCGCCCTGGCTGAAGTATTTCACCTTGTCGTCTGCATCCACGAACGTCACGTCAAAAGGCATGGTGTTGAGAATGGCAGTGAGTTCGGAGGGATTCAGTGCGCCGCTGGGCATGCGGACGGCATCGCCCTCGACCGCAGCCTCGGCCTGCCGCGGCATGTCTTTCGGTTTCCAGTCAACCTGCGGGTCATGAAGGCAGAACCCGATCTCCGGCGTCTGGCGATGGATCTCGTACCATTCCAGTTCCGTGAGATGGTCCATGCACATCGGAAAGAGAATCTGCTCTTCCTTCATGACCATGTCGTCCACTGCACGGACGGCGGGGAGCAGCAGCATGTCAGCGACGGCCGCGAGTTCATCTCCGCTGCTGCCCGCGGCAGCTTCGAGTGACTCGCGCGCTCCCTTCAGCAGACCACGGATCTCGTCGTGCTTGCCCCACATGACTGTCGGCGGACCGGTGATTCCCTTGTTCTCCAGATGCGGGAAGAGGAGATTTTCCTTCCGGCGGTAGTGTTTGTCAAGATCGGCGAGCTGATTGAACATCGCGCGCAGCTGAAGTATCTGCTCTTCAATTTCTTCCCCTGAGGCATCCTCGAGATCTGCGCACAGCTGTGTGATGCGTGCGGTGACGGACTGCACTTCCTCGTTTTCATGCTTGAATACATCCACGGGATGGCCCGGTGGCACGAGCTGCGCCATGCTGGTGTCGATGTGTCCGTCGAGCACCGCGGTGTGGATGTCACAGAACTCCTGGATTTCTTCCTGCGGGAGTCCCTCACGGATCAGCTGCTGTTCCACTTCCACGACCTCGCCGTACGGCACGTTGCCGAGCGCTTCGGCGAGCTCCTCGCGCACAGCGTCCGGCCGGTCTCCTTCATGCAGCTTCAGGATGAGTTCCTTGAGCTGTTGCTTCCGCTTTTCGCTGTTGTTTATCAGTTCACTCATGATTGCTCCTTCCGATCGATCTTAAATGTCGATAAAGTGGTCGATGTTATACCATAAACATAGAGTAATAGGTCGATATTTGCAAATGGAGACGACGAAATGCATACGGATGACAGTGATCTGCCTGGTCTTACTTCAACGCACAGCGTGACCATTGAACTGGCGACACCACTGGACGGCACAGCCCTGTACCTTCGTGTCGCCCTGGCGGGATTCATGTGACGCGTGTTGTAACTTCTCGCCTATCGGCGGGTTTATCCCATATATTAGAGTGCAATACCCGGAGGATGTATGTCGTTGACAGGGGAAGCGCGCGGGTGCATGCGCGCACTGCCGGCAAGTCTGATGCTGCTCTGCATGATTTCAGCTGCCGTGGCTCAGACACCGTCGATGAATCACGAGCGGCTCCCCGTGAGCCGGTTCGATGTCGCAGTGTTCGCGGAAGCACAACCCGGTTCTGATTCGGCCATCGGGAGGAGAAGTGTCTTCCCGGCAGATCCGAACCTGCAGTGCATCGTCGATGTGCCGCGCGTCACAGCCGACAGGGTGCATCATCGCTACGAACCCATGCCCTTTCCGGTGACCGTCACTGTGCAGAATCTCTCCGGTCCTGCGGCAGACTCCGTGAAGGCGCGCATCGTCGTGCCCCCGGAACTGAAGCTGGCAGGTGCGGATGCTCCGCATACGTTTCGGAAACGGGTCCTTCCCTCAACACTCCATGCCGGTCAGTCCGGTGCAGTAATGTGGATGCTGGAGCATTCGTATACGAATGATGAACGCACGTATGTCGTCATTGTCTGGGTGACGGCAGACAATGCGGATTCGACACGCTGTGAAGCGACGGTGACCATTCCCGCGATGGATGGCCCCGTGCTTGCACCGCGCTGTTCCGTGCCCGATTCCCTCTCATACGACTCCGTCAGTGATAACTATGCGCCGAATCCGTTCACCGCGAAGCTGACCTGTACGAACAATGGGAATGTCGAGGCGAGGAATGTGCGGGCAACGATTCTGATTCCGCCCGAGTGTGAGCTGGATCCGCCATCACAACCGCGGACACAGACCCTCTCACCCTCGACGATTCCGCCGTGGAAGATCGGTGACCCGATTCCTGAAGTCAGCTGGACGGTGCAGTGGGCAAAACGCTATCGCTACGATGTCCGTGTCCCCATCCGGTTTGCCGTCACCGCAGAGGACACATCGGGATCGCCACTCGATACGATGTTCACGGAATGCGAGCTCAAGGTTCGCGGACTGCAGCCCGTATTCGCATGTGAACTGGAGATGCCGGACTCCCTGGTTCTCGACACGGCGGGAACCGGCGTGGTGCCAAATCCATTCACCGTCCGTTTCACATTGCGGAATACCGGACTGCATGCCGGGAAGGTCTCACGCATCCAGCTTGAGCTGCCATGGCAAAACGGATTCTCGCTGAATTCTGCTTCATCAAACCTCCCCGGATTCGATCTGGATCTCGTCATCGACCACGGCGACCAGTCCACCTGGGAGTGGATCATCGATGTGTCGAACCGTACGGTGCCGCGCGCGCTGACCATCCGTGTCACGGCATGGGATGACGAGGGGAATCCCATCATCTGTGAGAAAACCATTCCGGTCGCCGCTGTCGAACGGAAGATGGAAGCCGAACTGCTCGTCGAACCGGATACGCTGCACTGTATCGCGGATTCCCCGTACGTGTCACCAACACATTGTACCGTCACGGCCAGACTGCGCAACACGTCGAATGTCAACATCAACAACCTGCGCGCGGAGCTGAGCTGGGACGACCTCAGCGGGAACAACCTGATCGAATTCGATCCCGCATGGTCCGACAACAGCAATCCCCGTCTGCGTCCCGTCCTCTTCCGTGGCCAGCAGTACAGCGTGACGTGGGGAGTGCGTCTGAGCAACATCAATACGGATCAATTCTGGAGACTGGTGGACTTCACCCTGCGCGTCGATGCCGATAACATCCCGCCCGTCTACGGTTCGGCGGAGCTTCGTATCGGACCGTATCCGCGGCCGTTCTCGCTGAGCGTTCTCGGACCGGTGTCCTTCTGCGAAGGCGACAGTGTGATCCTGGATGCGGGGATGGGGTGGGCCTCCCACGCCTGGAACACGGGTGATTCAACCCGTTTTCTCACCGTGCATAACAGCGGCAGCTATTTCGCGACCGTGACGCTGCCGGATGGAAACGGATGTCCGTCACGATCGGACACGGTTCGCGTGACGGTTCATTCACGGCCGGCGAAGCCGTCCATCACACAGAACGGAAATCTCCTCATAGCGGACAGCGCCGCATCGTGGCAGTGGTATCTCGACGGAACGGAGATCCCGGGAGCGCTCATGCGTTCGTGTACGGCGCTTCAGGATGGATATTACCAGGTGCGCGTCAGCAATACATTTGGATGCACCCACCTGTCGGACAGCCTCTTTGTGACCGTTACCGACGCGGCAGGACCACATGTTCCGGAGGCGGTTACCTGCAGCGTGTATCCGAATCCCTCCGAGGGAGTGTTCAATCTGCATCTCACAGGGCTGCATTCCATGGTAGTGGATATCACGGTCAGGGATCTGCTCGGGCGTGAACGGGTCCGACGGACGGTGAATGCGACAGGGGAGGAGCTCTATCACCGTATTGATCTGTCCGGTGAACGGCCAGGTGTGTATTTCATCCGCACGGAGTTCTTCGGGGAACATCGAACGGTGATGGTCTTCGTGCGGCCATGATATCGGGCGGGCTCACGCCCGGGATGCCGTCCCTGCGGGGCTCATCGCTCCTCCCGTCCCCTTGCATTAGTCCCGGAATCCAATACCTTTCCATCCTATTACACCGGTGACTCTGTCCGTCGCTTCGTCAATGAGGTTTGCCATGTCGAAATACGTCAGTGCGTTCATTCATTCATGGGGAGGCATTGCGCTTGTGCTCGTCCTGCTGCTGCCGGTGGCGGCCATCGCGCAGCAGGAGGATGACGATGAACCCCGTTACGACAAGGTGGTGCGCCTGAAGGACGGCACGGTGATCACGAACGTCGAGGTGACCTATGAGCAGGAGGAGGGTGAGTATGAGCGCTATGTCATCAAGACGCGCGACGGGAAGATCGTGCGCAAGCTGCCGTCGGATATCCTGGTGATCGAGACGCACGCGCGAACGTTTTACACGCCGTCGTACAATCCCGTCGGCATCGTGTATCCCTGCGACGACAGGCAGCGGGAACGCATCCCCTATTTCGTGGAACTGCGGCTGTGGGGATATTACGCCGGGGAGGATGAATCTGATCGACAGATCGGGCTCGACAGTTTCACGTTCGGACCGGAGGTCGCCGCGGGACTGCGTTTCGGCGCGTTCGGTATCGGACTCGGCGGCGGATGGTTCAGCGCCCGCGACATCAACCGCTTTCCGTTTTTCCTGCATGCGCGCTATCAGCTGTCCGCGCACTGTTTCGCGCCGTTCCTCTATGCCCAGGCGGGCACGGTGTTCGACGATCAGTCCGGCGAAACGCTCGGGTTCAATAATCTCTTCGAAGCCGCGCCGAAGCTGTTTTCAATCGGCGCCGGTGTCGACTTCCCGCTGTCGGAGATCCTGGATGTCTCGGTCGATCTCGGCTACCGCTACATGCAGCTGCCGACGGCCGTGGTCTGCGACTGCTCCGACCGGCCCGAGCGGGCGGAGGCGATCTACTACAACGAGAGTCATGGACTGCTGCTGCGCCTCGGCGTGACGTTCTAAGACGGAGGTACCGAAATGACACGAACAATAAAATACACTATGCGGATTCGTTTTTTTCTTCCGGCATTACTCCTTCCGCTGCTGTGGTCCTGCCAGTCACCGATGGAGCGCGCGCCGATCGAGGCCCGTGACGTTCTCGTCCACGTGCAGGACGCCGCGGGACGCCCCGTCGAGCTCGTTCCGGTCGAGGTACAGGATCTCCGCATCCCCGAGGCAGAGCGCACGGCAATCGACCGGCAGGTCACCGACCGCACCGGCAACGCCTACTTCCGTTTTGAAATCCCGACGACCGGCGCACCATACCGCTTCCTGGTCGGCGATGCTGAAACCGGCATCACGACGGTCGATGCAAATCTGCTCTGCCGTGATACGCTGCTGATCGTCCGGCTCGCCTCCGAGAAAATTCCCTGCTCCGGCATCATCGAACGTACCATCCGCATTGAGGACATCTGCGCGCCGCTCAACACCGGCCAGACATTCACGGACTCAACGCAGATGGTCTTCCGTTCGGGATGCGACGTGCCGCTGACCTTCAGCATCAGCGGTCCCGACGACTCCCCCGCGCTGTCACTGTTTGTGCTCAACGCGCAGGGCGGGGTGGTGACCGACCGTCCGTTTGTCCTTCTGGCGGGCGGACAGTTCACGCTGCGCGCGGTGGCGACGCCGCAGGACAGCGGGCTGCAGGTCGTGCGCTATCAGCTCACCGGCTCCGGTCCCAACCAGGCTGCGGTGACGATCAATCTCACCGTGGAGATCGACGCGCGCAACTGCAACACCTGCGACTGTCCCGACGACGAAATTCTCGTGGACTTCGGCACGATACAGTCCCTGCCACCCACGCAGCGCGGAGAGGGCCGGCAGGTCGTCGATCTGCTGCGCAACACCTGCCTGTTCGACCGCATCGACAACATCATCAAGGAGCCGACCATCGCGGACGTCTTCCGTGTCACGCCGCTTGTCGATGAGGTGGCCGCTCCCGGGGAGCGCAGCAGCATGACCGTGACATTCACGCCGAATCAGATCGGCGCCTACCGTGATACCATTCTTGTCGAACATTTCCTGCCCGGGGAACAGAGGCGCTGCACCACGCGTGTGATTCTCACGGGCTCCGGATGCGGACCCGAATGCGAGCTGCTCGAAGGCCCGCGGCTCGTTGAGCGTGATCCGCCCGGTTCGAATCAGTTTGATTTCGATCTCGGCCGGGTGCGGGTGTACACATCCGGAAACGGCATGATCTGTTTCGAGAATGTGGGTGGCTGCGGTACGCTCGTGCTGAACGCATCGGCATTGGAAGGCGACTATCCCGGTTTCTCCCTTACTCGCGACGAACTGGAACTGGATGGCGAGGAACAGGGCTGCTTCACCGTGCGCTTCGAGGCCTCGGATGAGGTTGTCTGGCCTGACGGACACGGTCAGCCGGCAAAGATCCTTCATGACCTTCCGCTGCGCATTGATGGATGCGGTCCGGTGCGCGACGTCACCGTGCGCGTCGTTGTCGACACGCTGCCCATTCTCTTCTCCCGATGCATCTACCGCTGGGATCAGAACGAGAATTACGGCTACAACTTCACACCGGTGCAGGGCAAGGGTGAGGATCGCTTCGATCCGAACGCGCCCGCACAGCAGCTGTCGGATCTCGTTGTCGCCGCCGTCGATCCGAACGACGACGCGGACGTGTATATCCGCAGCGGATGGAAGTTCATCAAGGCGGGCGTGAGCGAGGATCAGTTCAACTACACCGACATGTCGACCGGACAGAACGGCTGGTCGCGAGCGGAATTCGAGAGCATCACCTCGCCCGGCTTCAGTACGTCGCAGGCGGCCACGCTGGATTTCCGATCGGTCTATTCCATTCGCATCGAGCGCGACGGCGTGATTTCGTATGCCTGTGTGCGTGTGCGCGAGGTCAGCGTCGACCCCGACGGCAAATACAAGATGTGCCTCGATGTGCTCTATCCGATGATCAAGGAGAATTGACGGTATGAAACACTTCATCCCAGCAGCTCTCACATGCGCACTCCTGCTGCTCACCGCCTGCGGCGGCAGCGAAACGACGGTACGCGAGGATTCCGGTGCCGGCACGACGGGCGATCTGCCGATCTACAACTGCACGGCGCTCAACAGCGGTGCCGATGAGTTCAGTCCGTTCATGCATCCCGACGGCGGTCTGGTGTTTTTCACCTCCACGCGCAGCGCGGATGAGCGCACGGAAATCCTCTCGGATGAGTTCGGCTACGGCGAGGCCGTGTACGTCGCGGAGAAAACCGCCGACACGCCCGCGCTGGACCTCGATTTGTCCTCGGCCTGGACCGCACCGCTGGTATATCGTCCGTCGGTTTTCGGCCGCGTCAACACCGGCACGATGGCGCTGGACGCCAAGGGCGACATGTACCTGAGCAGCGGCACCTATCTCGACGGCGGACGGGGCGGAGCGGACCTGTTCCGCGTCACGGCACTGGAGGGCGCCATGAGCACACCGCACCCGATCGAAAACGTGAATTCTTCCTGGTGGGATGCACAGCCGGCGGTGTCGCCGGACGGCCGGTGGCTGATCTTCGCTTCCGATCGCATCCCCGACGAGCCCAGCGTGGAGCAGAAGGGAGGCCGCGATCCGCAGCTGTGGATGAGCGAGCGCGGAGCGGACGGCAGCTGGGGCAGTCCGGAACTCCTGCCCGCGCCCGTGAATTCGGGCACGGCCGACATGTCGCCGTTTTTCTCGGTGGACGGTTATCTCTACTTCGCCACCAGGCGCTGGAAGGATGCCGGCTTCGAGATCGTCCGAACGCAGATGCAGCCCGACGGCAGCTGGAGTGCGGTCGAGCGGCTTCCCGCGCCGATCAACGGTCCGGCCAACGACTGCTTTCCCTTCATCACGCCTGACCGGCTGCAGATACTCTTTGCTTCCGACCGGGCCGGCGGGCAGGGCGGCTACGACATCTGGTGCGGCGAGGTGCCCTACTGCATCCGCGTCATCGCCGATGTGGAACTCGTCGAGCCCGTGCGTGACGGCGAGCCGCGCCGCAGACCGGGACCGCAGGTGGCGATGGAGATCATCGATCCTGCCACTGGCAGCACTGTCGCCCGGGGAGTGACCTCCGATGCGGGGCGCTTCGCGCCGGATCTTTGCCTGCGCGCGGGACGCACTTACGAGCTGCGTCCCGGGAACAAACAGTGCTACCAGTCCGCTTCCGTTCTGGAGTTCACCACCCCCGTCCCGGAATCGTATCAGACTGAGATGCCTCTTCGTATTACCCTCGAGCGTCCGCTGCTCCCCGAGTTCGAGGTCCTCACCGACACGATCCCATTCTTCGTGACCGGCTACTGGTATCCCAACACGCCTGACGAACTCGATCGCCTGCGCTCACGCCTGGCAGCGAACGCTCTGCCCAACGCGAACTTCATCGACATGAACGATTACGACTACGACTTTGCCGCGCAGCGTGTCGACCGCTGGTTCGAACATCTTTACAGCCAGATCGAGAACATGCTGGTGCCCATGCTTGACACCTGCTACACCGGTGTGGATACGCTGCTGATTTCCGTGCTCGGACACGTGGATGCCCGCGGACTGGCCTGGGGCCGCTTCGACGAGGAAGAGACCGTGCGCACGCAGACCATGACCGTCACACCGGGAACGGTCATGCAGCGGCAGGAGGGGAACGTCAAGCTGTCGCATCTCCGCGCCTACTATACCATGCAGATGATTGACCGCGAGATGGGTGAGCGCTCGCCGCGTTTCCGGCGCCTGCGCGGCGAGGATCGCATCCGCTTCATCGCGGAGGGCAAGTACATCGCCGAGGATGAAGGCCCGACAAACGATCCCTATCAGCGGAAGTTCATCGTCAACATCGAAGTGCGCCACGGGCACGATTAGCAGTCAATCCGCCAGGCGCAGGCCGCGTGAACGCGCATGAGCGACAGCAGCGGCATGCTCCTCCGGACGCAGCCGGCGGCTGAGTTCGGGAATGCGTTCGGCGCGGAATGCCGGGTAGTATTGCTCCATGACATTCACATACGTATCGGGGGAAATCTCATCGGCGAGGAAGTCGATGACCTTCCGCGACCGCGCCGCATCCCCCGGCAGGACGAGGTGTCGCAGCAGCAGACCCCGCCGCGCTATGCCCCGTGGACCCACGCGCAGGTCGCCCACCTGCCGGTGCATTTCACGGATCGCCTCGCGCGCCACATCCCAGTAATCCTCGATACCGGAATAGCGCTGCCCTGCCTCGTTCGAACCGTATTTCAGATCCGGCATGTAGATGTCGACGATGCCGTTGAGCAGGCGAAGGGTTTCGATGGATTCATATCCGCCACTGTTCCAGACGATGGGGAGCTCGAGTCCCTGAGCGCCCGCCTCCGCGAGCGCAGCAACGATCTCCCCGGTGTAATGCGTGGGTGTGACGAGATTGATGTTGTGGCATCCGCGCTCCTGCAGTTGGAGCATAAGCGAAGCGAGATCGCTGATGGCGATGGGCTCGCCCGCACCGAGGTGGCTGATGTCGAAGTTCTGGCAGAAACTGCAGTCGAGATTGCAACCGGTGAAAAAAATTGTGCCGGATCCCATCGTGCCGACGAGAACGGACTCCTCGCCGAAATGCGGTCCCGCGCTGGCCACGACGACGCCATCGGCGGCATGGCAGAGACCGTGTTCTCCTTCATGTCGGCGCGCGCCGCAGCTGCGGGGACAGATGCGGCACTTCTCGCTCATCACGCGCAGCGTTTGCGCACGCTCCGCGAATTCGTCAGGCGTCAGTTCCGTGTAGGCGGCGTTCAATCATCCTCCCGGAAGCGCCCGTGCACGCTGCCGAAGGCGTGCGTGCCTTCGTCGGTGATGATGCGCACGACGAGGGTCTCACCGGCATCGATGCTGTCGGGCGCGGCTCGCGTGGTGTCCCAGTACAGCCGCCGGCCGGTGAGGGGCTTCCAGTCGAGGCGGACGGGGTACTCGCGCTCGTTGCGGATTTTTATCACGAACTGCACGCCGGCCTGCATGTCGTTGAGCTGAATCTGCGTGCTGTCGGAAATGGCGCCGTACAGGGGGATCAACCGCGCGGAGAACATGGTGCCGCGCTCGAGGGGAAGGAAGAGCCGTGCGTCGGCGGTACTGTGGCTGATGACGGCGTGCTGCACGAGCTTGCGAAAATCCGCGCGGAGGTTGACGCGGAAGCGATCCGAGCCGGTGGCAATCTGCACATAGCGGTCGAGGAGCTTGTCACCGGCGCTGCGCCGGCCGCTGACGAAGGTGGTGTTGTCGAAAGAGAAATCCGCTGATACCCCGCGTCCCGTGCCGCGCTCCATTTTGTAGCTGATGCGGCGCCTGTATCCTTCACCGTCCACCGAAGCGCTGTCGCGCACGTCCAGGTTCAACTCGAACATCGGCACGCGCATCTTCCCGTATCCCCACTCGTACTGCCACCAGAACCCCGGCTGGTCGGGCTGCAGGCGCCCCATGGGATTCCATCCGAAGGTAACGGCTTCGTTGGCGCGATCTTCTGTCGGACCGCGAAACGGCACCGCGTAGGCGTGCAGTCCGAACACGCCGCGCGCGTCATCCGCTGCGCCGGGACCCGATTGTCCGGGCGGAAGCGGAAACAGGCGCAGCGCCGTAAATCCGTCATATCCCTCGGTGGTGTCGATGGGATGGAAATGCAGGGGGGAGTCCTGGGCGTCGGCGGTGGACAGCGGCATGCACAGGACAGGCATGATCAGCAGCAGGACGGAAAGAACGGATTTCATGGAAATTCCTCTGTCAGTTCAAGCGAACAGAGGAAATCTGTCCCGAAGAATCGAAGAACGCAAATCCTCCCGGATGCCTGCCCGTTCGTATCTGCGGGCACTGTCATCGCGAACGTCTTCGTTCGTCGGAGGCCCCGGACACGCTGATGTCACCACCCGGTGACATGCGGCCGTCAGGATGTCACCACCCGGTGACATAGAGTCTCAAAGATGTCACTACCTGGTGACATGCCTGTATTTACAGGATTTAGCAGGGGCTGGGGCCCAGCAGGCGGTCAATGGTACCTGGCTCGAGCCCGCTGCGCTCATGCGCCACTTCGCGGATACTGCGTCCGCTGCGATGTGCCTCCTGCGCGATGGCGGATGCGCGGTCGTAGCCGATTTCGGGCACAAGCGCGGTCACTGACATCAGGCTGCGCTCGAGCTGCTCTGCGAGGGAATCCGTGTTCGCTTCAATGCCGCGCACGCAGCGCGAAGCGAGTACCTGCGCCGCATTCGCCATGAGTTCGACGGATTCGAGCAGGGCGACGGTGATCAGGGGGATCATCACGTTGAGCTCGAAATTGCCGCTCTGTCCGGCGACGGTCACCGCGGCGTCGTTACCGATGACGCGCGCACAAACCATGGTCACGGCCTCGGGGATGACAGGATTGATTTTCCCCGGCATGATCGAGGAGCCCGGCTGTACTTCGGGAAGGCGGATTTCGGAGAGGCCGGTCCGGGGTCCGGATGACATCCACCGGAGGTCGTTGCTGATTTTCATGAGGCTGACGGCGGCGGTTTTGAGCGTTCCGGAGAACTGCACTGCGGCGTCACGGGCACCCTGGGCTTCGAAATGATTGTCCGCTTCGCGCAGCGGCAGATCCGTTTCCGCGGTGAGCGCGGCGATGGTGTTCCGAGCGAAATCGGGATGGGCGTTCAGTCCCGTGCCGACGGCCGTGCCTCCCAGCGGCAGCTCAAGCAGACCCTCGCGTGCCTGCCGGATGCGCGCGATCGCATATCCCACCTGTGCGGCGTAGCCGCCGAACGCATCACCGAGCGTGAGCGGAACGGCATCCATCAGATGCGTGCGTCCCACCTTGTGCACATCCCTGAAGGCCGCCGCTTTCTCCTCGAGGGTTTCCTGCAGTGTCATCAGAGCGGGTAGGAGCATGCTGTCGACCGACTCAAGCACCGCCAGGTGCATGGCGGTCGGCATGACGTCGTTGCTCGACTGTCCTCGATTGACATGGTCGTTGGGATGAATCACCCGGTTGTTGTCGCCGTGCAGCTGGTGCGCCCGGCGGGCGAGCACCTCGTTCATGTTCATGTTCGTGGACGTTCCGGAACCGGTCTGGTAGATATCGACCGGAAACTGGTTGTCATGTTTGCCGAGCATCACCTCTCGGGCGGCGGACTTGATCGGTTCGGCGATGTCGCGGTCGAGTTCGCCCAGCTCGGTGTTCACCTCCGCGGCACAGAGCTTGATCATCGCCAGCGTGCGGATGACGCTGCGCGGCATCGGGCGGCCGCTGATGGGGAAATTCCCGATGGCACGCTGCGTCTGCGCTCCCCACAGGGCGTCGGCGGGGACGCGGATCTCACCGAGTGTGTCGTGGGCGATACGGAACTGACCGGAATTGCTTTCCTGCATGACAATCTCCTCTGCATTGCGAAACACGGCTCCCTTTCATCACAACCGCAGTCCCGCGCGTGGCGTTCCGCACACGCAATTTTAGAAAAGATCTGAATAAAATTTAATGTACAGTTCGCTTGCATGATGAGAATAAAAGCACGAAATTTGGATTGTCTGTTATCACACACATGCTTACGCGACGACGGCAGCGGCGTTTCGCCTGCCTTTTCTGCGCCCCTTGATGTCGTTGCAGCTGTATGGATTCCGGTGATCATCACCGGGTGGAAGTAGTCACACAGTTTCAATGCAGGAGTAAGGAAGGAGACCTCATCATGAATCGCATTTCACCTGATTTCCGACGATATATTCCCCTGGCGCTGCTTGCCGCGGCAGTGTTCTGCACCGCTGCGCGCACGGCGGACGCACAGTCATTTCTCAGTCCGGAGCACGATCCGCATTTCACCGTCCTCGCCGCCGTGGGATATTCATACACGCCGATGCAGCAGACCGATCTCCGCTCGGCCATCGTGCACGGCGAGACGCCGCACTTCCGCGTACAGCTCGGCTACCGTCTGCACAGGTATGTCAGTGCGGATATCGGGCTTGCCAGCATGGGCACCAGCGGTTTTCGCGGCATTGTCTCCACAACCGATGCGAAAGTGATCCGCTCCGGTGAAATCCGTGCTCTGAGTGCCGAGGCCGCGCTGTACGGTCATCTGCCGCTGACCGGCGTTTCGGAGCTGTACGTGCGTGCGGGCGCCGCGTACATGAATGTTTCGCAGAGTGAGCACTCCACCGTGGCATCGCACACGCTGCACGCGAATGGCTTTTCACCGTTCGCCGGTGTCGGTGCCGAGATCGACGTCGCACGCCGTATCGGATTCCGGGTGGGCATGGACTGGTACATGAAGGCCGGCGACGAGCAGGTGCTCGGGGACGGAACGATCAACACGTTTTATGGCGGATTCATCCTGCGCTTCGCGGATTTCTGATCCGTCTTCTGCCCATTGCACATGTTTCCTCCGGATGCCAGGGAATCGTCCGGAAGATTTTTCTGTTTAGCCCATATCCATCATTGTATCCGGGAGCTGTCACGGTGATGTGCTTTTACCGCGCGCTCCTGATGTTCACCAACCAGGAGGTTCGTTATGTCCATTCGTGTATACAGTGCCATCGTCGCCGTTCTCGTTCTGAGCGCCTGCGCCGCATCCATTGATCCCGTGCTGCAGAAACGCGTCGGGGACTGGTTCGCCAAGTCATCATCAGAAATCTACGATGCCAGCGGCACCTTCCAGCAGGTCATGCCCTATGCTGTCGGACAGTACGTGGTCTACGGCATTACCGATGAGGATGGCCGCTCGGTGTATCGCACCGCCATCGTCGATCAGAGGAACAGTGCCTGGATCGTGGAGATGTCGATGCTTTCCCCGACGGGAGAGACGACAATGCAGGTCGCCGTGACGGGACTCGAGCAGGTGCAGGAGTCCATGGATCCCGATCAGATGGATCTGAAATGGATCAAGATGAAGTCGGGGGATGACGAGGTGCAGAAAATCGACGGCATGGTGCTCGGCATGATGAAGGGTACGTACAAGAAAGCGCTGACCGGGCTTGTCATCAATATTCAGCCGCAGGGCGGCACTGCCGCGGTGCGCGTACCCGCCGGTACCTTCAACGGCGCCACGAAGGCGAGCGCGGAGGTCGAGACGACATTCGGGGATTTCACATCGGTGGGATACTGGCATCCCTCGGTGCCGCTCAACGGTATGGTCAAATCGACCAGCGAGGAGGATAACTCCACGATGGAGTTGATCGAATTCGGCACGACGGGCGCGAAGGCCACCATCTGATATACGTATTGGTGTCGATTCAATGGAAAACGAGCCGGACGCTCCTGCGCTGTCCGGCTCGTTTCATTTCAGGGGAGTGCTCACGATCATTGAACAACAAGCAGGGCGTTGTACCCGCCCTCGCCGTCGGAGATGATCGTGGAGGAAAGGACGTCGCGTACGAGCGCGCCGTCCACCCAGAACTTGTACTGATATTCACCGGGCGGCAGGTCCACGTCGACGCGCCAGCCGCCGCGTTCCCGCCGCATGACCGTACGTCCGGCTTCCCAGCGGTTGAAGCTGCCGACCACGTACACGCTCTGGGCGCGTTCGAATCCGGGCAGGAAAAATGACGCGCGGGAGGGGCGCGCGCGCGAGGCGACGCGGATGATTTCTTCGGTCTGCCAGTCCAGTCCGTTTTCGGATGTCTGTATCAGCATGATCAGCGAGTCGTTCTGCATCACGTCGGTGACACGGTGGAACTGATCCGACATGTTTTCCGTGCGCCGGATGACCCAGCGGTTGGGATTGCGCACCCGGTGCAGTCCCTGCACCGTGTAGTGATGCTTTTCAAGCTTTCCGTCCGCGGCGACCGCGCTCTGCAGCAGCAGACTGTCGGCATCGAAGACCATGGTTTCCATGCGCTCGAGAACGCGGTCATGCAGGCGGACGCTGCGACTGACCGCAATCATTCCGCCGTCGAGACTGCGGCGGATGTCGAGCGCGACGGGAAGCACCGTTGTGTCGCTGTCTGTGCGCTGTTCGATCTCGCCGCTCCAGTAGCCGCTGAGCCCCGAAAACACGAGGTCGGATGGAGTTCGCTGTGCGGTGAGCATCCCCGAGGAGAACAGCAGCAGGACTGCTGTGATGGCAAAGGCGTTTGGTCTCATGCTGATGAAATTCCGCATATCCCATTATACGAATTTTTCCCCGGCGGTTTCATGCTGTATTGCGTGCTTCGGCACATCGTTTCATTGCTGCCGGACAATCCTGTGTGTCCGCTGAAATCTTCTTATATTTCCCGAGCCGCCTCCACGCGTTTGTCTGATGTCATACCTGTTCCGGACGTCTGCTGATGAAAGCGACCGGCATTCTTCTCGCCTGTGTTCTGTTCATGCCTCCTCTCGCTGCCGCGCAGTTCTGCGGCACCATAACCGACGAGGCGTTCATGGATCGTTTCGACCGCCTGATCGCAGCGGAATCCACCCGGCTGCGCATCGCCGTCGACACGGGGATCGTGGACGTCCCCGTGACCTTCCATGTCGAAGAGGAAGGCGGGAATCCCGTCGTCGGCGCCGCGCGCATCGCGTCGGCGATGGAGGCGACGAACCGCTGGTTTGCCGGGGCCGGGGTGCGCTTCGTGACCTGCGGCGAAACGCGTTTTTTCAGTGACGACGCGCAGTCGGAAGTCAACCGCCGCACGGTCAATGTCAGCATTCATGCGTCGCCGGACGGCTGCGGCTACGCTACCGGCAGCTTCGTGTCGATCAACATTCGCTGCAACCGCACACTTGAGAATATCCTCTCGCATGAGCTGGGACATGTGATGGGACTTCCGCATACGCACGGCTACACGAATTCCGGCACGACAAACGAACTGGTCGACGGCAGCAATTGCGCGACCGCCGGGGACCGCTTCTGCGACACGCCCGCCGACCCGAATCTGCTCGGCAAGGTCAATGGTTCATGCAGCTACACCGGCAGCGCACGGGATGCCAACAGCATGCGGTATCAGCCGCTGACACGCGCTATCATGTCGTACACCATCTCGCGCTGTGCCGACACACTGACACCGATGCAGCTCGAACGGGTACGTGCCGTGGCGCTAGCCTCCGACTATGTCTGCTGCGGTCTCATGGAACCGGAGGTGCGTGATACGGCGGTCTGCATGGGATCGTCAGTGACGCTGCACGCATCGACGCCGATTGGAACGCTGACCTGGTATGACCGGTCCGAAGGAGGGGAGCCTGTAGGTTTCGGACCGGTGTTCACCACGCCGCCGCTTGAAGCACCACAGGCATGGTACGTTGAGGCGGAGGATTCCTGCCGCAGCCAGCGCGCCCGCGTGCTCGTTCGCGTCCTGCCGTCCACCGGGGTACTCACGGATCAGGCACGGATCGTGCGGGATATCGATACCGCGGCATCCTCGAACCCCTCGCGTCTTCTCGCAACGGATTCGCTGCTCTTCTTCCACGTCTCACGGGGACAGCTGTGGTGTACCGACGGTACGGCGGAAGGCACCCGCCGCCGCACGGAGATGTCTGGCGGCGATGGGGAGGCGGGCATTACGAGCATGATGGAATGGGGTGATGTGCTGCTGTTCGGCATCAATGACCGCGGCAATGGACCCGCACTCTGGCGGATGCCGATCTTCGATGGCCCGGCCGAAAAGGTGATACAGTTTCCCGCGCGCGAGGAGTTCAGTAATTTCTTTCTCACTGATGCCGGCACCTGGGTGCTGTTCATGCTCAACGACGGGGAGGACCACACCGAGCTCTGGCGCACCGACGGCACTTCTGCCGGGACCGAACGCATCCGTCGCCTGCCGCATACAAGTGCCTTCGAGGATTTCGGCTTCACCGCCATGGACGGCATCGTCTATTTTCAGGCCACGGACTCGCTGCACGGCAGTGAGCTTTGGAAAAGCGACGGTACTTCTGCCGGGACGTCCATGATTGCGGACATCGCTCCCGGCACGGGCGGCAGTGATCCGCAGGTGCTGACGCCGGCGGAAGGACTGCTGTATTTTTCGGCTGCGGATAGCGTGCACGGCCGGGAGCTCTGGGTGAGCGACGGCACCCGTGAGGGCACGATGCTCGTCGCCGACATTCACGCTGGGGAGGAAGACAGCCGTCCCTACGGCATTGCCGTACTTGCAGGATCACTGTATTTCTCTGCCGACGACGGGACCGCGGGACAGGAACCGTTCATCTCCGACGGAACACCCGGTGGCACCCGCCGCATCGCCGACCTCCATCCCGACAACGGTTCGTTTCCATCGGAATTCATGCTGCACGACGGCGCACTGCTCTGCGTCGCGAACGACGGCTCAGGAGCGGAGCTCTGGCGGCTCGATCCTGCCGGCCTCAAGCCGCCGCGCATGGTGCGCGATATCAATCCCTTCAGCGGATCCTACCCGCGCGATCTGGTCCTCCACGGCGGACAGCTGTTTTTCCAGGCCAGCGACGGCATGCACGGCCGCGAACTGTGGCGCAGTGACGGGACGCAGCAGGGAACGTGGCTCGTGGCGGATGTCGATACTGGGGCGGCATCAGGGGCACCGTCGGATCTGACGGTGTTCCGGGGGCTGCTGTATTTCGCCGCGTCGGATGCGCTCCTCGGCCGTGAGCTTCGTGTCCTGTCACCGCTTGATATCGAAATCTGCAACGGCGCGCGCGCGGTGCTCCGCTCCGAAAATGTCGAAGGCGTCGTCTCATGGTATGATACGGAAGATGCTGCGACACCGCTCGGCACTGGGCGTCTGTTCAGCACGCCGCCGCTGCGTCGCTCACGTTCGTTCTGGGTAGATGTGAACGTCGGCGGCTGCCGCAGCGCACGTATCCCCGTCGGGGTGCGCGTGCGCGCACCGGACCCAGTGGTTCGCGACACCGTGGCTTCACCACATGCGACGATCGTACTGCGCGCGCATGCGGATGACGGCGACATTCACTGGTACCACGGGCCCGGTGACGCACTGCCGCTGGCGGTGGGTGATGAACTATTCGTGCGGGTGGGGGACAGCGACACCGTGCTGTACGTTGTGACAGTCGAGGGCGACTGCCGGAGCGCCGCATTTCCCCTCCGCGTTCATGTGGATGCCACAAGCGAGGTCGCGGCAGTGCCTTCGCGTTCGGCGCTGCAGGTCTGGCCGCATCCCGTACGCGGGACGCTCCGTCTGCGGCTGGCGGGGGCTGGCGGGGATGCGGAGATCAGGTTATTCGACCTGCTTGGAAGAGTGCAGCGGCAATGGACGCGCGCGGTGTCGCGCGACAGCGGACTGGAGCTAGACTGCGCGGGGCTGCGCCGCGGAACGTACATGCTGCATGTGCGGCAGGGTGATACCCAACGTCAGCGCGTCATCGTTGTCCGCTGAGGGAAGCACCAACCGTACAGCACCGGTTATCGGACGAGGTGCGTATCGACAATCTATCGTGCTCGTGAGCTCGGCCGAACATTACTCGACTGTAACGATCTGCTCTGCGGTAAGGAACCACAGCAGTGCGTGTGCTTCCTCGCCGGTGATTTCCTCCCAGGCGGCGGCGTAGGCGCGCAGCTGCGGTGCATGGTGTGCGGCGAGTTCTTCAACGTTTCCATGCACTGCATCGGTTTTGTAGTCAACAATTGTCCAGCCATCGGCATCGCGGAAGACGAGATCGATGGTTCCCTCCATGACGCCGGGCAGTCCGTCGGAGGAGGTGTGCGGCAGACCGAACGGCACTTCGGCATGGCGCTCCTCCGCCGCGGTCATGCGTGACCAGAGCGGATGACGCCGCGTGCGGTCAAGGAGTTTGAGCAGCGCCGGCACGGCGGATACGTCGAGGCCGTGCTTGTCGGCGAGTGATGCGGCGACGGCTGTCGCATCCGCATCGGGATGCAGCAGCATGTGTTCGAGCAGGGCGTGCATCGCCGAGCCGAATTCGGCGCCCCCGGCCGTCTCTGTCTCGCGCCGGGCGGGCGGTCTGGGCGGCGTCGCGGATCGTTCGGCGTCTGGCGCATCGTCATGCAGCGCGCTGGGATGTGCGCGCGCGTAGGTCGGTGCCGACGCCTGCTCCCATCCGGATGCAATGCTGCGATGGGTGCGTTCCATGTCCGCGTGCACCGGCTTCGTTGTCGACGGTGTGCCGGCATCACCCTCGGGCTGCGGCAGGGCATGGATGGCGCGTTCGGCGAGGGAATCCCACATCGGATGACGCTGCGGCCCGGTCGCATCAGGAACGCTGACGATACATGCGCTGCGCGCCCGGGTGGCAGCGACGTACCGCAGCCGTGCGAGCTCCGCATCGACATGCGCACGCTCCAGGATTTCCTTTCGCTCCCAGTCTGAGGGACGCGCGATGTCCCTTCGCTGAAAGGCGCCATGGGCGCGCTCGAGACGGAGGCTTCCCGCTGGCGGGTCACTGCGCCGGTCAACGACCATCGCGACCTCATGCCGCTTTTCTCCTGCCGCTGCCGCGAGGATCACGACCGGTGCCTCGAGTCCCTTCGCGCTGTGCAGCGTCATCAGCCGCACAGCACTTGTGTCAGTGCGCAGCTGCGATGTTCGTATCGACCCCTGTTCGACGGCCTGCTGGAGATGCAACACGATCTCCGCGAGCGCATCGCCCCGTGCGGAGCGTCGCTGCGCGATGTGCAGCAGCTCCTGGAATGCCGCCGCGATGGACCAGCCTTTCGGTTGTGACGCCGCCCACGGAAGGAGGGCGAGGCGGTCAATCATGTCGGCGATGACCGTCGCGGGGGGATTCGAGCGCACGAGCCGCACTGAATCCTTGATGTATTGCAGTCCCGCCTGGATGCGCTCATCAGCGCCTCTGACAGCGCGCGCGTTGAATGCGAACACGCCTCCGGCTTCCACGTAGCGCGCCAGCGCGGTGTCATCGGCACCACAGAACGGTCCGCGCAGAAAACCCACGATTGGGACGGGATCCTCGGGATCGATGAGAGCGCGCAGGGCGTTGAGGAAATCCGTCAGTGCGGGAGCCCCGCGCTGTATGCGTCCGCTTTCGAGTTGATGAGGGATGCCGGTGGACTCGAACACGCCTGCCGCGACGCGCAGATCCTGATGTTCGCGGAACAGCACGAGTATATCTTCGTGACGGAGTGTGCGCTCTTCGGTATCGTCCGAATCGGCGTTCACGATACGCAGGGTTCCGACCGCGCGGGATATCCACTTCGCGAGTGAGGTGGCTTCGGCTTCAGCGATGTTTTCCCGCGAACGGGCGCCTCCGGTTTCGGCGTCGATGCGGTAGGCTCCACAGAGTGTGCCGCCGTCTTTACGTGTGGGCTGCAGCGGAACGTCGGCGGCCTGGATATCGTCGGCTTCCGGTCGGAAGACATCGCTGAACGTATCATTGACCCAGGTACACAGCGCCGGAACCGCACGGAAACTGCTGCCGAGCTGCAGGACGCGTCCGCCGCTGTGCGTGACGAGTTCGCGCACGGCGTTGTAGACACTGATGTCGGCGCGGCGGAAGCGGTAGATCGACTGCTTGGGATCCCCGACGGCAAACAGCGCGCCGGGACGCAGCAGCATGCGCCGCCAGTCGGTTTCGTCATGCTGCACGCCGGCAAGAAAGACGATGATTTCCGCCTGCATCGGATCGGTGTCCTGAAACTCGTCGACCAGAAGGAAGGGGAAACGCTGCTGCAGGGCCCGGCGCAGGGTGCCGTTGTCGCGAAGCATGTCGCGGGTGCGAATGAGCAGATCGTTATGGTTGAGGACAGCGCCGCTCTGACGCTGTGCGTCGTAGGTTTCTGACGCATGATGCAGCAGTTCAAGCACTTCCGGATAGCGGAACGCGAGGAGCCGCTGGCGCAGCGGTGTGATCAGCTCCGCGCGTACGCGGGGGAAGTGCTCATCGCGGATCTCTTTCGCACGCGGCGTATCGGTCCAACTCCGCACGCGAATTTTTTTTGTGAGGTCGGCGTCGAGCAGGTCGAGGATTGCGGCGAGATCCGCGATGGTCGACTGCCCGCTTTCGAGCCGGATGATCGCACTGCGCAGGCGTTCCTGGTATTCATCCACGGGATCGGCATGCGCTTCCGTGATGGCGCGCAGGGTGTCGGCAAGTTCCGCGACGTGTTCAGTGGCATCGAACGCGACCGGTGTCGCGCTGAAGCGCACGTCCGGGTAGTCGCAGAACATGGTGAAGCCGAGCTCCAGCTGCGCGGGATCCAGCCCGAGCTCCTGGAGGCGCAGAATGCGTTTTTCCGGAAGGTCACGGATGGTATCCTGCCAGGCCCGCATCCGCAGGGACACATCCTCATCGGTTTCAAGCACGGAGAATCCAGGTTCGATGCCTGCCTCGACGGGATATTCCGCGAGAAGCTGTGCGCAGAAGGAATGGATGGTGCCGATGCGCAGGTCGTCGATGTCATCGAGTGCCCGGTGAAGATTGTCGGCAGTGTCACCCGCAGCGCCGTCGCGCAGGCGCTTCCGTAGTTCGTCTTCGAAGCGTTCGCGCAGCTGTCCCGCGGCACGCGTTGTGAACGTCATCGCGGCGACCGCGCCGAGATCCGCTTTCCCGCCGGCAACAAGCGCGACCATTCGCCGCACCAGTCCGGTGGTCTTTCCCGTTCCCGCCGCCGCTTCGACGAGCAGCGTGTGATCGAGACCTTCTTCAATGATGCGTCGCGCGTCTGCGTCGCGCAGGGGGTGTTCAGCGGACATGCTGCAGTCTCCGGTAGGGTTCCAGCATCGGATTATTTTCCTCATCCTCCAACTTCCGTTTCGTGTCCCCGACGATCTCCCCCGCGGCACCGCAGACCGGTTGAAAACGGCAGGCATCACAGCTGCGCACGTCGCTGCTGTGCGGAAACACCTGTGTCGCGCGCAGCTCGTCGAGCAGGGCGATGACCTGCGGCAGTTCAGCGTTGCAGTCTGGCATCTGCAGTCTGCGCCCCTGCTCCCGCTCAGACAGTGCGTAATACCCGGCGGTGACCGCACGGGGCGGCATCCCCCGGCGCTGAAGGATTTCGCGTGCGGCGTGGGCATACACGGCATGCTGAATGTCGCGTCCCCTGTCCAGCGGTTTTTTCGGATTGGATGTCACGGCGCCCGACTTGTAATCCCACACAGCGACCGCGCCGTCGCCACAGTCATCAATGCGGTCGATCCGTCCCCGGAGTGTGACCGTACGCGCGCCGGTATCCAGCGGTACGGCATCTTCGTCTTCCCGAAGACCGAATGGGATTTCGAGCAGCAGTGGGCGACCGCCCTCCGCCGTTTCGGTCTTCAAAAAAATGGCGCACTCCGCGAGGAGCCTGCGTTTCTCGGCGAGATGTGCAGCCGGACTCGGCACGGGAACCTCATGCTCGATTTTCTTCATCTCCTGTTCGGCGATCGCTGCGATCATGGCGGCATGCCGCTGTGCATCGGGCTGTGCACCATCGGTTTGCATCGTACGCATGAAGTGGAAGAGGACACGGTGGAGAAGGGTGCCGTGCTGCGCTGGATCCAGCCAGCGGCGGTCGTCGCGCAGCCAGGGCTCGGGCTCACGCAGTCCCAGCCGATATTCGAGGAACCATGTGTAGGGACATTTCGCGAGTGTCTGCAGGGAGGAGGCGGAATAGTGCGGTTCGACGGGTGGCACGGCGTCGGCGACGAGGCCGTCCCACGCGGAGAATGCGGCCGAGCGTCGTGCGTTTTCAGCGCGGGCACCTTCCCGCAGGAGCGGCCAGGTGTCATGCAGGAGACGCGTGATATCTTCGGCGCTTCCGCCGTCGCAGTGGCCGAGCAGATATTCGGAAAGCGACAGCGGCTGTGTGCCGGGGAGCGCACCCTCGGGCTCACCGGCCTCCTCATACAGGTCTCCATATGAGAGGGTATCACTGCCGCGCTGTTCGCGCAGCGTCTCGAGAAGCAGGCGCGACGGGAAACGCGGACTGTCGTCGTGCATGTGCGACGCGGGCCACGACGCGGTCAGGGTGCCGCCGCAGCGTCTCCGCAGGGCATGAAACGCTGCCGCGGAACGCTCCGGACTTTCGCTGGCGCGGAGGAGTGTGACTTCGAAGCGCGCGTTGATGCGCTGACGTTCGCTATCGAGCAGGACCGGGTTCTGCCGCACAATGCCGGGAAGTGTGCGAGCGTCCGTCCCGAGGAGAAACGTCGCGGATCTGCCGCTCCATCCCCCGCGTTCGAGCACGGAAACGTGCAGGTGTCCGGGCAGCGGCCGCGTGGTGGGCACGGGCGGTGTGCCGGGCTGCTGCAGCACCATGGGAAAATACGCCGCGCGGATATCCGCCGTCAGACGTTGTGCAATCGTGCGCGGCGGACGCTGAAGCTCCGGGCCGGCGGCATAATCCGCCAGCAGATCCGCCAGCCGCTGCATCGCCTCTTTCTCACCGGGATATTTATCGCGGCACATGTCGATAATCAGGGTGCGGGCAGCGGCGGCGGTGTCGCGAAGCGAGAGCAGACCGTTGTGCTCAAGCGGGGTGATGTCGAGCAGCCGCCGGATCCACGCGGTATTCGCGCGGGCCTGCAGTACATCCTTTGCGGTGTCGGAGCCGCTGTGCTCGCGGAGCCGCTCGATCGCGCAGTCGAGCTGGGGGAGGATGCGGTTGCGTCCCCAGCCGATTGCTGCCTCGCGCAGAAGATGCGCCATCTGCAGGCGGCCGCCTTTGACGCCGTCGACGACGAATTCGTACGGGGCGGGAACGCCGTCATACATCATGCGTATCAGGTGCGCCGTATCGAAACCGCCGGCAATCCATTCAAGCCATGCCACAACGGTGCGTGCCGCCTTGCTGTAGTGCAGCGGCACGCCGGGATCGAAGGTCGCGGGGATGTCATGGAGGCGTGTCAGTTCGAAGGCCAGGGGGAGCAGGTCTTCCCGGGAGAGGACGATTTCGATTTCATCCCATTTCCTGCCGTACTGCAGTGCATCGCGGAATACCGCGCGCATTTCCCGGTCTTCGTTCTCCGCTACACGGAAGCGGACCGCTTCGGCGGGGTGCATATACAGTCGGAAGGGCACGATGCTGCCGGCAGCAGTGAGCAGTTCCCGCTCCGCATCGCGCAGTGATGCCAGAAAAGTATCGTCGATCAGCAGCCAGGGTGGTCCGCCGTCATGGGGACGGCAGCGCGATGCCTGCGAGAGGAACATGGCCTGTGTGACCAGCTTCCGTTCACCGCAGGCGGCTGCAAAGCGTTTCGCAAGCAGGCGGAAGGCTTCTCCCTTTTTCGGCTGGGTGAACACGTCGTCGGGCAGCACCGCGGGGTCGAGACCCGCGAGCGTGCAGTCTTCGAAACTCTGCAGCACGGCACGATGGAAGCCGCGGCTCGCGCGCAGTGATGCGTACCAGAACGTGTCGTCATCGGGACACACGTATTCGAGCAGGCATTCGGCCTGCATGGCCGTCATCACCTCCGGCGCGGATTGGTTTTCACGGAGCAGCAGTGTTCCAGCGAGTCTGTGAAGTGTCACGACCCGCAGGTTGAACCAGGCGGCACCGCTCTGCGCGAGGCGTTCGCGCAGCTGACGTCCGATGGCACCTGTCGGTGCGACGATGATTTTTTCTTCCGTGACGTGCTCTCTGCAGAATGCGGTGATGTCGCTGATCGGATGCATGCGTCTCCGTTCAATGTGAAACCCCGATAAGATAGAAAATTCAATCCACCCGGGGGAAGCTCCACGCGTTCAATTTCCTTCCGAGCCTGGTCCGCCCCGTGTTCCCCGAAATCTTGACAAAGTATATCCTAATTAGTATACTTTAGAGCACGACAATCTGAACAAGACGATGTATCAAGACCCCGGAGAGGGGTACACGATATGTGAACGACAGCTTTCATGGTTACTGCTGTTGTGCACGGAAGCCTGATACTCTTGAGCGAGTCAAACCACTTTTCACAAAGGAAGGATTGAACATGAAATACACGATACGCATTCAGCTGATTCTGCTGGCATGTGTTATCCTGGCCGGGCCCCTATTCGCACAGGCGCCGCAGCCGGGATATGTTCCCCCCGATCCCGCCGCAGCGGGAATCGAGGCGTATAACGAGCATCTCGCCGTTGTCGAGACCACCTGCGAGGATTTCAACCAGGCCATCGACCTGCGAGATGCGCTGGTTCGCAACGGCGCGCTTGTTTCCATCATTACCTCGCCGCGGCGCATGCTCGCCTGGGTGCCACCGGCATCAAAAGACGCCGTGCTGGAGACGGAAATCCAGTCGGCGGTTGGCGCTTCCTTCGGCGTGCGCTCGGTCTCGTATTCCTCGGCCGAATTCGATCGCAACCGCGATCCCAATCAAACGATGACTGCGGAGAACGACGCCGACCGCGCCATCGTGGAGTATCTTGACTTCATCAAGCGTCCGCTGACGGAAGCGGATCGCGAACAGATTCGTCAGAGCGCACAGGACATCGAGGAAAAACTCAAGCATCGGCATGGGATGGAGTGCGTCATGGTCGAGACGACCGACATGCTTCCCGACCGGCAGATCAGCAGCGGCATCCCCGCGCTGGATCACGGGATGCTCATGCAGGAGGGCGGATATGAGTTTGACCGTGCTTCTGCGGTGCGCGGATATATCGTGCACACCAGTTTTTTCCTCGAAAGCAAATCCGGCACCGGCAGCTGGAACTGGGACAATACCGTATACACCCGCTATCGCAGCCTCTACATTGCGGGCATAAATTTCTGGTCGTCGTTCGTGGGACGGTACGGCAAGAGCATCACGACCCTCTGGAAACTCTATTCACCGTATCACATGGTTACCCAGGTGAACGGGGAACCCGGCGATATCGGGTCAAGTGCCTTCATCCGTCAGACTGTCAGCAAGGTGATTAACATCACCGGTTCGAACAAGCCGCCGGAGTGGAGTAACTTCAACGACGATTACGAGTATGGCTGGTTCTACAACGAGACCATGCGTGACACCTATAACGCCGATGAGTCGATCATGGGATACATCGCCTATAAGCCCTCCGGCGATGAGAGTATCTGGCCACGCGCATTTTCGATCATCTACGGCAACGGCGACAGGCTGGGCGTGTGGTTCCAGATGGATACGCGGTATTCGGGGGACAATCCCTTCAATGCTCCGCGGCGCAATGTCATCGCGCATGAAATGGGGCACCTCTGGGGCGCACCGGATGAATATCCGAACGATAACTGCGGATGGAGCTATCGCGGTATGCCGAATGTGAACTGTCAGGCCGAGCAGCCGGCGTGGGGACGGTCCGGAGACATGCGCGGCTGGGAAGGCATCATGAAAGGCAACTACACCGGAGGCAGCAGCCTCGCGACCGCCGTGCACACCGGTGTGATCAATGCCGGGCAGGCAGTGCCCGTGCGGATGTTTACAAGCCAGCCGTCGGGTGCGGAGCTGGAGTTCAAGAACTGCGACCCGTGGGGAGGCCGCTCGATGACAACGCCGATCGGCGTCCCGATGAGTTACTGGTATTGTCACCGTGTCATCGCTGATGAAAGTTTCCTCCGCAGCGGCAAGCGCTGGTATTTCTCACACTGGCGTGTGGAGCGCGAGAGCGGTGCGAGTACCACCATTGACATTTACGCAAACGAGCTTCCCTCCTATGCGCTGACATCGACGCAGTCCAATCCGGTAACCGATGTCGAAGCGGTCTATACGGACGATCCACCCGACATCTTCGCAGCCAACAACAGCCTTTCGGCGCACTTTGCCACCGCGAGCGGCGGCGGGTCGCCGCCTCCGGCCATCGCCCTGAAGTGGCGGAACAAGTTCAACATGAACGATGCCAGGACGATTGTCGAGTATGAAGCCTCGCCGGGCAACTGGCGGGAACTCGACGGCAATCATTATCTGGGAGGACCGTCACGCGTCGGCATCGGACAGTGGACCGGTTTGCTGATACTTGCTGTCCCCAATGCGTCCGGTCCCGGAAAGACCGACATCCAGCCTTTCCGCTCATACAACTTCCGCGTTGTCGGTGATTTCAACAACAATCGCGGGAATCCGTCGAACGAGGCAAGTATCACGACGCGACCGACGACGCCGATTGACACTGTCTACTGCGCGGATGCCAACGAACCGAATCCGCTCAGTAATCCGAAGGTACTCAGTTCTTCAGGTCCGGGCATGGAGCCGTACACGGTTGAAGGCGGTATCGCGTTGCAGCCCCTTATCGGTGAGTTCACATTCAATGTCCCCCAGTGGGATTATTTCCGGATTACAGTGATCGATGTGAGTTCCACGGTATTCGGCGAGCGTCTGATGCTGAAACTCCGGGTGAAGGATGGTTCGGACTTTGAACCGAAATTCCGGGCACAGCGCGTCGGTACGAATACACATACACATGCCTGGGTTTCCAGCGGTGTGCATCATCTGGCACTGACATCGGATGGCGAATACATCGTCAAGGTGGAGTCGGAGGTTTCAGGAGGTGCCTGGAATGATCTGGTGCATCCGAACGAAGGATACTTCTCTTTCGGGGAATATGAGATCGAAGTGGTTCGCGAGAGGATCAATCCCGGGTTCAAGCTGCCGGAGCTCTGTACGGACTGCGTGAAGCTGAAATTCACGCATCCCTTCCCCGGCCAGATCATCATGCGGCCGCATCCGCGCTATGAACTGTTTCGCGAGGGCATCAGCAAGTCAAGTGCCCAGAGCATCAATATGTACTACCAGGTGCCTCCCGGATATTCCTTCCAGGGTTTCGGTGGTGATTTCGGCACCCTGCAGGATAATCCCGCGCAGGTCAATATCGGACCGAACACCGAGTCGAAGGAGTACCAGGTGTTTCCGATCATCGAACCCATCAGCAATGGTGTCGCAGAACTCGTCGTCATTCATCCCGAGGGGCCGGATGGTCCGATCGATGACCGTCAGTCCACATCCATCGGTTCATCCCTGACGGCCACGGCAACCGCTCCGGAAGGATATGAATTCGTGGGATGGGGCGGTGATACGACTGCGACTACCAATCCCATCAACGTCACCATGTGGCGCAGCAAAAAGCTGATCGCATACTATCGTCCGAAACCATGTGTGCCCGAACCCATGAGCCGCTGGGAGCATGAGATCCTGTTCCGCAACGCGCGGCAGAACGAGGTCGCGCTGCAGTACGGCATGCAGGCGGGCGCCGGAGACGGACTCGAGCCGGGACAGACCGACCTGCCGCCTGTGCCGCCTCCCACGGCATTCGACATTCGCTGGCTTAATATCCCCAATTCGCAGGGCAGCCTGACGGATATCCGTGCGATCAAATCGACGCATACCTTCCAGGGACAGGTGCAGACCGGGTCGACCGAACCCGTGACCATGACCTGGGGCGCGCCGTCCGCGTCACCCGCAGCGAGCTATACGCTGAAGATCCAGGGTGTGCCGGGTGAGATCGACATGCGCACGGAAACGAGCCATACCTTCAGCGACGCGGGACGCTACATCTTTACCGTCGAAGTGACGGAACCCGAGTGTCCCGAGCCCACCAAGGAAAACGAGGTGGTCGTCATTCCCGACGGTATGGACAAGGAGAACTGGCCCTGTGTTGACCTGAAGCTCAAGATCCGTGATCGTCGGACGGGCGACCTGCGTCCATACTTCAATCCCTTCAACCTGAAGCTGATGCAGCGTGAGAGCAGCGGCGCGATGCGTCCGACGCAGGTGAGCAACATCATTCAGCGCGATTCATTGCTGATCTACCGCATCTGCATGGATCCCGACAATCCGGAGCGTGATCGCGAGGTCGTCATCGTGACGGACAATGAGGATGAAGACCAGGTCAACGACACAACGAGAGTGCCGCTTGATCCGCCGATCCCCGATGGTGACGGCGATCCCGAGCGCTTTGTGTTCCGGACATCCGGCGACTGGGAAATGGTCTCCACGCCATTGCAGCTGCAGAACCCCAGTGTTGTGTCGCTGCTCGGAGATCCGAATTTCATCATGTACCAGTTCGACACCGACGCCGGGCAGTACGATGCCGTGTCTGACATGCAGCTCGGCCGCGGGTACTGGCTGAAGGCTGACGCCATGGAAGAGGTCATGATCGGACTCTCGAAGCCGAGCTTCGAGTGGACGGACCTCAGCGGTGTCGGTGAGCCCTACGGCTACGGATGGAATATGATCGGATCGCTGTACCAGCCCGTCGATGTATCCTCCATTGCGCAGGATCCCTCCGGCGGACTGCAGTCCATTTTCGGCTGGGATCCCTCGCAGGGATATATCATCCCGACGCAGATCCAGCCCGGCAAGGGGTACTGGGTGCGCGTGAATCCCGACACCAAGCTGGGCATCAGTATCAGTGGTTTCACCGGCGGTTCAAACGGCGGTGGTGCGACGGCATACAGCAAGGCCGTTGCAGGTCTCGACCTGGCCGGCATGCTGTCACTGGAGAATGCGGACGGCCAGTCGCGCAGGCTCTACCTGGCAGGTACGGAAGTCGCCGCCGAGACGCGCGGTGTTCTCGCACTGCCCGCGGCGCCGCCGGCCGGAGCGCTGGACGTGCGTACGTCCGAGCAGAGCGCGTTCGTGTTCCCGGGTGAAAGCACCATCCGCATTCAGGGCAGCGGACGTCACGTGCTGTCGACGCCCGTCGCATCCGACCGCATCGACATTACGGTGCGCGACGAAGACGGCCGTTTGCTGCACACGTTCGATGGCACTGCCGGCGATCACCTCATTCTCGATGTCAGTGGCACGCGCATGCTGAAACTGAACAGCAGCGTGCGTCCTGCCGAGGCCTCCATCGTGCTCGGCAGCAATTATCCGAATCCCTTCCGGACGGCGGCATCCACCGTCATTCCGTACACACTGTCGCAGGATGGTATGGTACGACTGACGGTGTATGACATGCTCGGACGTCAGGTCCGCACGCTCGTGCAGGGCAGTCAGTCCGGCGGAAGCCGTTATGTGACATGGGACGGAACAGACGATGCCGGTGCGGCGGTGCCGCCCGGCATGTACACCTACCGCCTCGAGACGGCGGAAGGTGTCGTATCGCGTACACTGACGATTGTCAAGTAAGAGGAGCTCACAATGAAATACACACGCATATTCATCATCGGTATCCTGCTGCTGGCCGCGAACGCGGCCGCGCAGGAGTACCGCGGCGTCACGCTCGAATTTTTTGTCGACAACGGTGAGGGACGCAGTCAGCGTCTCGCCGCCGGCGTTCGTGAAGGCGCGACAACAGGAATCGATCAGGGACTGGAGGAGGCCGAGCTGCCTCCCCAGCCGCCCAACGAGATTTTCGATGCCCGTCTGATCAGCACGCCCGGGACTTCCCAGCTGGGACTCGGTTCGCTTGCCGACTATCGTCCTTTCCCGTCATCACCCGCCAGCGAGCGGTACACGATTTCCTACCAGGCGGGAGTGAACGCTTCGGGTGTCACGCTGCGCTGGACCGATCCGCTCCCCGGCCGCATCACCGGTCTGACGATCGACGGGGAGGACATGAGCGGGCAGTCGAGCGTCGAATCGCAATTCATGACCGGGCAGTTCGTGATCGAGATCGGCTACGATCCGGCGCCGCTGCGCTATGCGGCATCGCCGAGTCCGCTGACGTTCATGGTCAACAACAACGACCCGCCTCCGACGAAGGCTCTCACGATCTCGCCGGAGGGCGACCCCGGTGCCTCGTGGGTACTGGATACGGATGCGGACTGGCTGACGATCATCCCCGGCTACGGGGAGGGTGAACAGACCGTCGCCGTTTCCGTCAACACGCAGCGTCTGCCTGTCGGTACGTATCAGGCAACGATTCGCGTGCGGTCGCAGGTGTACAACGCCAGCCTCGATGTTCCGGTGCAGATGGAAATGGTCGTCGGCGTGGAAGACGTCCCTGCGACCAACGGAGTCTGGCTGAGTCAGAACTATCCGAATCCCTTTAATCCTTCCACCGTGATCGAGCTTGATCTCGGGAGCGGGTACAGGGGCGCACCTGCGACGTTGAAAATCCATGATCTGCTCGGCAGGGAGGTGATGGATCTTTCGTCCTCGCTTGAGATGAACAGCGGGGTACAGCGCGTGCGATTTGACGCCTCCGCACTGCCGGGCGGCATCTACACGTACACGCTGCGTGCCGGAAATGCGGTTCTCAGCAACTCCATGACGCTGCTGAAATAGCGGCACGTTCATTCTGAACCTGTGGATATTCGCGGGACGGTCTGTCCCGCGGATGTCCGCTTCCCATCGCAGAAAGAGAGAGACAGGATACCATGAAATGTACACGACTGTTCATCCCTGTGTTGCTTTTGCTGCTGCCGGTCCTGGCAGGGGCGCAGAACTATGCGTCAGAAAACGCATCATTGCAGCTGACCGGTTCATCATACATCTCCATCCCCTATAATGCCACCTTCAATGACGATATCGTCGCCTCAGGGGCGATCAGCATTGACGCCTGGGTGCGTCCGACGCAGTCAGGACAACTGATGTGCATTGTTGGAAACGACCGGCACGTATCGGCATACTGGTTCGGACTCAACGCACAGCGCAAGCTGCGTTTCTACGCGAATCCGACGTTCTACGATGAAAGCAACAGCACCATTCCGCTGAACACGTGGACGCATGTCGGAGTCAGTTACAACGCCAGCGGAAACGAGATGAAATTCTATATCAATGGCCGTCTCGATCGGCAGATCAAGACGAAGCAAAGCTATCTCGGCTACGGGTATTTCGATCTGCGCATCGGGGCGGATCGTGACAACAGCGGCCCGACCGATTACTGGATCGGAGGCATCGACGAGGTGCGCATCTGGCGGGTGGAGGTCGATTTCTCCACTGCGGTCGGCATGCTGTATCGCGTGCCCTGGGCGATGGGCGGCGGACTGCACGGTCGATTCATGCAGGAAGCATGGCGCCTGAACGGAAATGCCCGGGGCGCCGTCAACGGCCACAACGGCAGCAATGTCGGCAGTGTGTCGTACGCGCAGACGCCGGATCCATCGCATTATGATCGTATGTCCCTGATCGTGACCAACGGTCCCGACCGCGGTGATCATGTGACCATCCCCAGCCGCTCGGCACTGAATCTCACGCAGAACTACACGTTGGAATGCTGGGTGCGGCCCGCCCCGAACGGTGGCAGCTCGCTGTACCAGACCTTTATCACAAAGGGCTCATACAACAACAATCGCTGGCTGTACTGGCTGGGATTGAACAAGAAGAACAATCGTGTACGCTTCGTCCCCAACGGCGACTGGCAGAATGCGCTGGAGAGCAGTTCGACGATTTCCCTCAATACATGGACACATGTTGCCGCACGGTTCGAAGGCAGCGGCAGCTCGCACAAGGCCGCGATATTCATCAATGGCCTGCCTGCCGGCACGAAGAGCTACTCGCAGACAGGCTCGGCCATCAAGGAGGATGTGCTGATCGGTTCTGCCGACATTCAATCGACGGGGCAGACGGCGTTTGGATTCAGCGGCGGCATCGACGAGGTGCGCATCTGGAACACCGCGCGCAGCGATCACGAAATCGGGGATCACCACCGCATGGAATTCAACGGTCCCCGCAGCGGACTCGTTGCGGCATACCGTTTCCACGGTGATGATCTCGATCGGTCCGGCAATAATTACCACGGCACGGGCAGCTTTCGCAATTCGTCTCAGGCGTATTTTGCCGATGCGTCCGGACTGCCCTCGCCCCCGTCGCTGACGCTGGTGTCTCCCATCGGCGGAGAGCGCTGGCAGATCGGCGAAACAGAGAAAAATCTCTGGACCGCGTCCGGACTGATCAACGTGCGTATCGAGCTGTCGCGGGACGGCGGGCAGACCTTCTCGGAGGTGCTCGCTCCATCGGTGCCGGCCTCCGGCGGCAGTTTCGACTGGCAGGTAACCGGTCCGCCGACAAACAACGCCGTCATCCGCATTCATCCGCCTTCGGCGTCACTGCCTGCCGTTCAGAGCAAGGCCTTTGTGATCGAGGATCCCGTCCCGCTGATGGAAGTGAATCCGCGTCAGTTGATTTTTACCATGTACGAGAACGGTCCCGCCCCGGATCCGCGGTACATTCATCTGCGCAACACGGGCGGAAAGACGCTGTCATGGACGGCGACGCGTGGATCGGCACAGTGGTATGACCTCACTCCTTCGACTGGCACGGGGAACGAGGATTCGATACGCGTTGAAATCAACAACACGCAGCTGCCGCTCGGCAGCTACAGTGACAACGTCACTATCGGAGGCAATGCGGCCAACGCCGGCGTGCTGGTCAACATCATCTGTAATGTCGTACCGGCGGTCTCTTACGAGATTTCCGGCACTGTCAGGGACGCCTTCGGTGCTCCCGCGCCCGGCGTGCGCATGGTCGTCGTAGGGACGAAGAACAGCGAGGCATTCACCGATGCTGACGGCGTGTACAGCATTTCCGGTCTTGTGCCGGGCGATTACAGTCTCGCCCCCAGCAGCGCATACTATGATTTCACTCCCGCTTCGCGGACATTCAACGGACTCTCGGCAGATCAGAGCGGAGTGGATTTCACCGCAGAGGGACTGCGCGGTGAAATCAAGGTTCGTTACGTCGAGGGATGGAATCTCGTCTCACTTCCTTTGCCGCTCAGTTCCGCGAACATTGCGGATATCTTTCCTGACGCCGTCGGCAGCGCATATGAGTACGTTCCTGACGAGGGATACGTAGAGGTCGAGGAAATGGAAATCGGCAAGGGCTACTGGATCAAGTTCCCGAGCGATGATTCCGTCGTCGTCAGTGGATCGTACCAGACGGCGCTGGATATGACGCTGCAGGACGAATACGGCGGCTGGAATCTTATCGGGCCGCCGAGTGGTCCCGTTCCGCTGTCAATGATGGAAAGCAGTCCGTCGGACGCCCTGGTCGCCATCTACGGTTACCACCCGGATCTCGGGTATGTGGAGCCGGCGGGCGGGATGCTGCGTCCCGGTCGCGGCTACTTTGCGAAGGTCAGCACCGAGGCGGTGCTGCAGATGATTGTGCAGTCGTTCGCCCCGGGGGCCTTCCCGGAATTCGAGCGCGTGCTGCTCTTCCCGGGCGCATTCGTTCCCCCTGCACCACCGCCACCACCGCCGACCGACTGACCGATGATTCCTTCATGAAAGCCCCGCCACGAGCGGGGTTTTCCTTTCCCTCCCGAGGCTGGTCCTGTGTCCGCGTGTGCTTCTGTCGGCGGCAGATCCTGTGCCCGCGTGTGCTTCTGTCGGCGGCAGATCCTGTGTCCGCGTGTGCTTCCGTCGTCGGCAGACTCCGGGCCGGGTGTCCGCATCGTTTTCCACCCGCGGCGGATGCCAGCTTCGTGCACCCCTGTCTGCAGGATATGCGGGAACTCTCTGTCCCCGGATACGGACGTGTTTGCTCAGCAGTGCATGATGTCCGATATTCGGACTTCGGAACACAACCGGGAAGACCGTGCGCCGTCTCGTTTCCGCTTTTCTATATATCATGCTGCTTCCCGCCGCTGCTCCCGCACAGCAGGTCACGGAGGAGGCGCGGGTGCTGCGCTTCGATGCCGACCATCGCAGCCGCATGGTGTACTGGGATGAAGGGCTGTTCCCGCACGACGGCTGGGAGGGATTGTTTTCACGTCATCGCACACGGGCGGGCGTGACATGGACACCGACAGCGGAACTGCAGTTTCGGGCCGTACTGGCGAACGAATTTTTTTCCTGGTACCGCGCCCGCGTTCTGCCCGACTTCACGCTGGATGAGATCTTCTTCGACAACCTGTACGTCAAGTGGTCGCCGGACCGTCTGCCTCTCGCAGTAACGGCCGGACGGCAGAACCTGCGCTTCGGCGACGGCTTCATCGTTATGGACGGCGGTCCGCTGGACGGCTCGCGCTCGATCTATTTCAACGCCCTGCGGGTGGACGTGCAGCCGGCGGATGGGCACGATGTCACCGTGTTTGCGATGCATCAGCCGGTGCGGGACAATCTCCTGCCGCGCATCAATGACGCGGAGCGCGCGCTGCAGGAGGTGCCCATCGATGCCGCCGGCGTTCACTACGATTGCGGGGAATTTCCCGTCGATGTGCAGGCATATTTCCTCGCCTCACGCAGTGAGGACGACATACCAGAACCCATGGGCGGAGGAACCGTGACGGACATGCGATACACACCGGGGATGCGACTGGCGGGGTCGATCGCGCCCGGTCTGAACATGACGGCGGAGGGAGCTTTTCAGTGGGGGAAATGGGACGCGTCGTATCCGGAGGGAATACCCACCTTCAGGGATATCCGCTCGTGGGCCTGGCATGCCTCCCTGCGATGGATGCCGTTGTTCGCCGCGAAGGAACGCCTGGCCGTGGAAGCGGGATATTATCAGTACTCGGGTGGGTTGACCGGCGGGGAGGAGACAGTATCCCGGCACTGGGATCCGCTCTTCGGTCGCTGGCCCATCTGGAGCGAGTCGTTCATTTACACCCTGACGGGCCTTGCCAGCGGCATTGCGAAGTGGAGCAACGTCCAGGCACCGTTTCTGCGCGTATCCCTCCAGCCCTCGGGCGGCGTCGCCCTGCGCGGGATGCTCCAGCACATCCGGAATGCAAAGCCGAACGGAGGGCTCAACCTTGATCCGGACATCGGCACGCTGGGCATCGCTCAGGTAAGACTGTTTCCCGGTGAAGCCGTTTCCGGTCACCTGCTTCTCGAGCGCATGTGGTATACGGGCGACGGGCCGGTCATCAGGGCGGCTGGCTACTGGTGGGCACGCGCGGAAGTGATGTACCGCTGGAAATAGCCCCTTGTCTTTGATTTTCCTTTCCTCTATCATTCATTCTACTTCCATCCTACAATCCGGATAGAAGATCTCCGATTTCTAGCATTTACCATCACACGCGTATAGACTCTTGGCACGCATTTCTGTTGTCATTATCGCGATGCTGCTGCTGGCGGCTTCGATGCTCCGGGCCCAGTCGATCGGCCGCTGGGAGGAGCAGCCGATCGCCGTGGACGTACGCGGCCTGATGGGGATTTCCATGGCCGACACAGGCCACGGGTACGCTGTCGGTGATGTGGATGTCTTGAATGGACAGACGGGGGTGCTGGTCAAGCGCGCGGGGAATCCCACCTGGCATCCCGTGCCGCCGTCGGCATTCACGCCCGCGCTGAATATCGCGCTTTCGTCGTGGGCGCAGGATGTGTTCGCCATCCCCAACACCGGCATTGCGTATGTTTCATGGCGCGACGACTATCGCAGTCTCGTCTATAAAACATTCGATTACGGGTACAACTGGTTCAGCGTATCCCCGCAGAACCCGATTCTCTATGGCATCCGATACGCGCTGACTTTCAGTGACCCGCGGCATGGTATGATCGTCGGCGAGGGACCGGGGCGTGTGCATGAGACGCGTGACGGTGGAGCGACATGGAAAAGTTACATCCTCCCGGTCAGTGCGGCTCTCACCGATGTGAAATTCACCGGGTCACGCTGGCTGGTCGCGGGCGGGAATAATGCGCTGTTTCGCTATAATCCCCTCACGCAGAAATGGGTGAACCTTTCCTTCAAGGCCTCGGCTGAGTCGTACGGATCACACATGAAGATCAGCTTCGTCGACGACGAACACGGCTTTCTGTACGGATACAACCAGGGGACGGGCTATCATCTGCTGAAGACCACAAACGGCGGGGTGGATTGGACGCCGAGTCCCGGACAACCCTCCTTTGCTTCAACGCCCGGCGCGCACCGTGGCATCTTTTTCTTCGATACGCTGAAGGGCTGGGTGGCGAGCCGCTACAATGAGTTCGCCTATACTTCGGATGGCGGCTCCAGCTGGAGCGTTTTTCAGCCGAACATTTTCGGGAACAAGACCTATCAGCCGGTCAACAAGATGGTTTTCCTCAACGAGGCTGTCGGATGGGCCGTGGGCGGAATTCAGCGCACGTCGGGTTATCCGAGTGTTTCGGAGGGTTGGATTTTCAAGTGGACCGGAACGCAGACGCCCGATATCTCACAGACGAATGTCGCGGTATCGCTGGATACGCTGGCCTGCGGTCCATTCAAGGATTTCACGATCCCCATCGTCAACAGCGGGGCGGGAAATCTGACCATCCCGACAGACGGTATTTCATTCTCCAATGCGGATTTCTCGCTCCGTGACGCCTCATGGCCGATCGTGATCCCGCCCGGTGAATCGCGCGAGGTGACCGTGCGCTGGGAACCGGATGTCGATTTCTACGGTCCGGTGCCGCCGGGAAGCATGATGGAAGTGACGTCGAACGACACCGAGCACAATCCCTGGACGATCGCGCTGACAGGACTGCGCATCATCAATGACCTGCGACCGCTGTCGCAGCGCATCGTGTTTGCGCCGACATGCCGGAACGATACGGTGCTCGTGCCATTTCCGGTGACGACATATGGAAACCGTGCGCCGCGCATCCTGGGTATCGAGGATCTTGGCACACGCGCATCCATCGCACTGCTTTCACACGGCATCGGTGACAGCATTTCGCGCAATGACTCTCTCCGCTTCGCGCTGCTGAGCGACAGGTCGGGAGTGATTACCGGGAGCGTTCGTCTCATGGTCGGTCACGAAGACTGTCCCGAAATGCTCACCCTGCCGTACGAGGCATTCATTGAAAGCAACGAGATGGAGCTTTCGCCGAAGGAGATCGAATTCGAGGATGTCTGTGTCGGCAGTGAACGCATCGAGTATGTGCAGCTGGAAAATGTCGGGAACCTTGACGGGCGGGTTGTCACGGTCATCCAGACCGAGGGACAGTCGGATTTCGCCGTGCTTGCCGACACTGCGCAGCGCATCGCTCCGAACACGACGTTTAAGGTCCCGGTGCGCTTTGCACCCACGACCGCAGACTCGCTTCCCCGTGGCGCGGTGTTCCGCCTTGTGCTTGGTCCCTGTACCGATACGCTTGAACTCGTCTGCAGCGGACGCGGCGTCAGGGCGCTGCTGCGCACTGACCCCGACTCTGCGCTGGCCATCGGTCCGGTGCCGTTGAACATCGAAGTCCGCCGCAACGTCCTGCTGCGCAACCGCGGTTTCGACAGTGTCAGTATCACGGACATCTGGTTCGATCCGCCCGTGCCGGGACTTTTCGTCGTCGAACCGGCTGTGCTCCCACGCGGCCTGCGTCCGACCGAGGAACTCGACATCGTTGTGTCCTACACCGCACCGCTTCCGGACACGCTGACGACCATGCTGCAGGTGAGCTGGTCGGATCCCTGTCCTGACACGCTGCGTCTGCCGGTACTGATCCGCAGCGCGGAGCTGCCGTTTGCGGTGGTGGAGGATTCCCTGCGCTTCGATGATCAGATCTGTGTGGAACCCGTGATTGACAGCGTGGAAGTCCGCAACGGGGGACAGAGGCCGCTGCGTCTTTCCCGCACCGATTTGCACGGCATGCAGGCGGGGCATTTCCGGGTGCTGCGTCCCCGCCTTCCGGTGACAGTGCCGCCGGATTCGAGTGTGTTTCTCGTGCTGGCGTATGACGCGCCGTCGAATCAGCATAGCCAGGCGGAACTGCTGATCAGTCACAATGATTCCAGTGCCTTTGGTGAGACGCGGGTCCGGCTGATCGGGCGTCGGAATGTGCGCACGTTGATACTCGCCGGGGATACCCTGTCCCCGTTGTCAGTCTGTATCGGGAGTGAGGGACGGCGGCGTTTCGAACTCCGCAATCCGCATGGCGACGCACTGCGCATCACCGATATTGACCTCGCGGAGGGAGCGCCGTTCGCCTTCCTGACACATGCGTCCATTCCTGCCGACGTGCCGCCGATGGGCAGTTTTCCGCTGGAACTTGCGGTCACGGTCCCTGTCGACACTGTCATCTCCGTGGTGATGCGTGTGCGCATGGAACCCTGCAGCGTGGAATATCTCGTGCACTTGGATGCAGGAGTGTATCATCCATTGCTGACGGTGCTGCCTGATCCGCTGGATTTCGGTACCCGTGCCCTTGCCGACACGTCGCGTTTCTTCGTGCACGTTACAAACGCAGACACCATGACCGTGCAGGTCGAGAAGGTTCTGCTTCGGGATCTTTCATCCGCGGTGAGAATTCAGCCGTCCCTGCCGGTCGCGCTTTTACCCGATTCGGTGCTGCCGGTGAATCTGCAGCTGCGGGCGCTCAAGGATACGGGCTCGTATTTCGGTGCGCTCTGTGTGCTGCTCTCCTCCCCCTGTCCCGACACCCTGTGTTTCCCCCTGCAGCTGCGCATTGAAGACCGCGCCCTGGTGACCACCGTCGATACCGTCGAGCAGCTGCATCTGTTCTGCGACTCGCTGATATGCGATACGGTTACCGTCACCAACACGCTGACCGAAATGCAGATGGTGGACGCGGCCGTTTTGAATCCGGCAGTATTCTCCGTGACACCGGACACCGCCGTTCCGGTGGACCCGGGCGGACGGGCGATGTTTATCGTATGCAGCCGTCGTCCGGCATCGGCGGAGGCGAGGGGGCAGCTGCTGCTGCGCGGAAACGCCGGAGCTCTGACCGCGGTGCAGTTTCACGCGGTGCGTGAGGACGGCGGACTGCTGCTCCCCGACACGATCGATGCGGGCAACATTCCTGCCTGCGAGGATGAGCGCGTCGTCGTGCGGCAGATATTCAACAGCGCGCGTGTGGATGAGGTGATTCTGAATGCGTCCATCGATCATCCCGCATTCACCCTGCTGACGCAACTCCCGCTCACCGTGCCAGCGGGTTCACCGGCGATGCTGCGGATGCGCTATCGTCCCGGCACGACGGGGGTTGACGGAGGCACCCTGTCCGTGCGCAGTCGCCTCGCGCATTGTGAGCGCGTCACGGATGTCGTCCTGACGGGTCGATATGCCGAGTCATATATAGAGGCGATTCCGTCCACGCTGCTGTTCGCGAATGTTGTGGCGGGGACGAGTCAGACGCGCACGCTGCGTATCCGCAACCGTGACATGCTCGGACTGCGGATCGCTGCTCTGCGCGTCCAGGATGATCCGCCGTTCACCGCCACACCCGCGCTTCCGCTCGCGCTCGACACCGGCGACGTGCTGGATATCGATGTGCGTTTTCTGCCCGATACCATCGGCAGTTTCTTCGGATCGCTGTGTCTGATCATCGATGAACCCTGTGCCGACACCGTATGCATCGCACTTGAGGGGCAGGCCATTGACGGCGATCTCGTGTTCGATGCCGCGGCGCTGCGTTTTGACACGCTCGCACAGTGCGAGGAGCAGGAACTCATCGCCGTGCTGCGCAACACCGGCAGCACGGAGGTGCTTCTGCAGTCGGCTTCCGTGGGCGGAGCCGGTGCGGCCGCCTATTCCATCCGTAATCCCATCATTGCGCCGGAGAGATTGCCGGCCGGTGAATCGCGTGATTTTCGGGTACGCTTTGCGCCTGCTTCCGTTCCTGACGGTCCGGTGGTGGCGTCTCTCTTTGTCGGAACGGACGCGCCGAAACAGCCGGTGCTCGAGCTTCCGATGCGCGGCATGCGGGTGAGACAGGTTACTCCGCCGGATCAAATTGTCGATCTCGGTCCGGTTCTTGTCGGCAGTCCTTTCGATTTTTCGGTTACCATCACGAATCCCGGGACGGCGCAGCTGACACTGGGTTCCCTGTGGTTCCCCGACGGATATGCGCTTCTGCAGCCGATGCTGCCGAAGACAACCGCCGCAGGGCGTTCGACCGAGCTGCAGCTTCGCTACACGCCGGCGCAGGAAGGGGGTATCGCTGACACGCTCGTGCTGCGGGTTTCGCCCTGTGCCGACAGCATGCGCATCATCGTCCGCGGCAGCGCGCTGCGGCATTTCGTGCAGACTGACCTTGATCTCGGTGCGCTGCCGTTCTGTGAAACGCGCAGCGGTTTCGTTTCGCTGACGGCGAATGTCGCCCCCTCGGCGCTCGTGGAACGGATTGCCGTCACCGGCACACTGGCCGATCGCTTCCAGCTCGATCGCGTCCCGACGCTGCCCTTCACGCTGCTCGAGCGTGAATCCATCCAGCTGCAGGTACTATTTACTCCCGCTCCGGGTGACCGTGGTCTATTCGAAGCGGAACTGGAATCGGATGTACGTATCGACGGTCAGCTCTTCACGTTCCGTTCATCGCTGCGGGCCTTCGTTCGTGACGGCGGGCTGTCATTCCCGCCGGATATGTTCCTGGGAGCGGCACCGCTCGGGACCGAAAGCGCCGTTGTCGAGATTGTGGGACGCAACATGGCGGAATATGCGGTCACGGCCGATGCATTGCGTCCGCAGAGTATGCGTCTGCGTGTCGTCGAAACCGTTCCGCCCCTTCCAGCCGTCATTCCACCGGGAGACAGCCTGCGTGTGCGAGTCACATTCACGCCCGACCGCCAGGGACGCATCACTGACAGCCTGCTCTTCGACGTGTCGTCTCCCTGTACCGCGACCATCCCCGTGCGGATGGCATTCAGCGGCGAGGGAGACCTGTTTGCCGTCAGCCTTTCCGTGCCGGATATCCGTGGCGAGGTGGATGACACGGTGAGCGTCCCGCTGCTGCTGTCACGCGACATCTCCGGTCTCGGTGTCGACAGCTGGGCTGGAACGCTTGGATTCAATCCCTCAATGCTCTATCCGGTGGGGGTGGATATCACGGGCAGTGCTTCCGAAGACATGCGCGTGCGCTGGACGTATGACCCGGAGCGCGGAGCGGTCAGCATGCATGTCGACAGCGGACAGCTCACCGCGGCGGCGGCGCTTCTGCGCGTGCGCCTGCTTGTGCTGGTCGGGGACGACACGCTTTCCGCCCTCCGGCCGGCAGATTTCCGCTTCAGCCATCCGGCGATATGGATGCGCAGTCTCCAGGGCGGCAGTTTCGCGCTGGAAGGCTACTGTCTTGCGGACGGCCGCCGGCTGATACGCACCGCTGCGGGCATGGCGCTGGGGGCGAATATCCCCAATCCCGTGCGCGATCGCACATCGATCTCCTTCACACTCACGGAAGACCGTGCGGTGCGGCTGAGCGTGCACGATGCGCGCGGAAGGGAAATTGCGATTCTGGTCGACGGAATGCGTTCAGCCGGACGTTACGAGCATGAATTTGACGCAGGGGCGCTATCGCCCGGAACCTACTTCTTCGTCCTGCGCAGCGGGGACGTCGCCCAGATTCGCCGCATGAGTGTCATTCGCTGATCCCCGGAGATCTTGCATTGATTTTCCATCCTGCGTATATTTGAGTTCGTATTTTTATACAAGGAGCATCATGCCTCAGCATAAGTCAGCAAAGAAACGGATGCGCACCTCGGAACGCAGGCGCGCATACAACCGGGCAAACAAATCCCGCATGAAAACCGCCATCAAGGAACTGCGCAATACGCAGGACAAGACCGTCGCGGAAGAAAAGTACCGCAGGGTGACGCAGATTCTGGACCGGCTGGCGGGCAAGGGTATCATCCACATGAACAACGCGGCGCACAAGAAGTCCAAGCTGGCGAAGTTCGTTCAGAGCCTGGGATAACAGCGCACGGTTCATGCCGCGCGCCCTCGTGACGCAGCGGCACGGCAGGCATGGGATCCATGCCTGTATTCGTCCTGTACCACATCGATATGGAACCTCCGAGTAGCAGCAGTCAGGCAGACGTCGACCGGCATGATGGAGATGAGCCGTCATGACGGGCACGCCGGTGCTTGACCTCGTTCTTTTTCTCGCCTCCCTCGTCGCCGCCGTCCTGGTGACGATCGCGGAATCCGCCCTCACATCCTCTTCCCGCAGCCGGCTGGAGCAGCTGGCCGAGCGTGACGACGCCGATGCGCAACATGCGCTGCATGTCAAGGATATGGATGAAGACCTGCAGGGCGCGACGCAGATCGCGGTTCTCTTCTTTATTGTGTTTGCGGCACTGCTTGTGCTGCCGTATGTATCGGAATGGCTGCATGAGCGGCTGCCGGGTGTGACAGAGTCTTGGATGCAGCCGCTGATACAGATCGGGGGCGTCATGGTCGTCGCCATTCTCGTTGCGGGTGCGGCACTCGTGCTCGTGCACCTGATGGCGCGGTCGATCGGGGCGACCTTTGCAGACAGTCTGGTTCTGCGCTCCGCCCGCAGCATTCATCGGCTGCTTCGTGTGCTGCGCATTCCGCGTAGATTGCTCACCTTTATCGCAAATGTGCTGCTGAAGCCACTCAACGGGGAAGCACGCTTTCGCGAGGCCGTCACGACGGAAGAGAATCTCATGGATATCCTCGAGGACGGCGCGAAAACCGGTCTGCTCGACCGCACCGAGCATGAGCTGATCGAGAGCATTTTCCAGTTCACTGAGACCTCCGCAAGGGAAGTGATGATCCCGCGCACAGACATGGTCGGGGTGGAACTGGGCATGCATCCCTCGCAGATCCTCGAAATGTTTCTCGAGGAGGGCTTTACGCGCATGCCGGTGTTCCGTGAATCCATGGACGACATCGTCGGCGTGATCTACGCGAAGGATGTCATCAGCCTGATTCAACATCCGAACCTGATCGTGCTGCAGGACATCATTCGTCCCACCTACGTGGTTCCCGAGACAAAACCCATTTCCGAGCTGCTGCGTGAATTCCAGCTCAAGCGCCTGCACATGGCCATTGTCGTCGATGAATTCGGGGGAACGGAGGGACTGATTACGATGGAGGACATCCTCGAGGAGATCGTCGGCGAAATCCGCGACGAGTATGATGAGGAGGACATCCCGTATGAACTGCTGCCGAACGGCGGCATCGAGGTGGAGGCGATGGTGAATATTTCGGATTTCAATTCCTTCTCCGAACTGACCATCCCCGAAAGTGACGACTACGACACGGTCGGTGGTTTCGTGACCACCATTTTCGGGCGGATTCCTGAGACGGGGGACAGCATGCTGTACGAGCAGATGCGCGTGGAGGTCATCGATGCCGAAGAGCGCCGCGTCACACGTGTGCGCATGACGCGGGAGCACGTCGGACGCGAAGACGGTGAATCCGATCGTAAAAATGGTGCCTGATCCGTATCTTCCCTTCTGAACGATAACCTGTTTCATCCCGGCCGGTGTGTCCGGTCCGACATGGAGTCGCCCATGCAGGCCATCGCATCCCTGGTATTCGCTATCGTCCCGGTGCTGCTGTATCTCTGGAGCATCTGGCTGATGGACCGTTACGATCGTGAACCGGTCGGACTTCTGCTCGCCAACTTCCTCTGGGGGGCGGTGGGCGCCATTGTCTTCGGTGTGCTCTTCAGTCTGCTGCTCTCGATATCGCTCGGTGCGACGGATCTCGTCGGCGTGGTGTTCATCGCACCGGTGAGCGAGGAGATCATGAAGGGGGTGTTTCTGCTCTGGACCGTGCGCGACCGGCGCTTCGACAACATCACCGACGGTGTGGTTTACGGCATGGCCATCGGGCTCGGTTTCGGGATGACGGAGAATTTTCTGTATTTCCTCGGAGCGTCGACACCGGAGGAATGGGTATTCCTCGTCGTGGTCCGTACGATTTATACGGTGATCATGCATGCGATGGCGACGGGTATTTTCGGTGCGTTCATCGGCCTGACGAAATTCGGTCGTCCTGCCGCGCGCTGGCCGCTGCGTACACTGGGACTCCTGCTCGCGATATTCATCCACTTTTTCTGGAATTACTCGGTGAGCATCAACAATCCCGCGGCGGCGGGACTCGGCATGGTGTTCATCCTGCTCGGACTACTGGTCATCGTCATCGTCGTGCAGCTGGCACTGCTCGCGGAAAACCGTCTCATCGTCCGCGAGCTGGCCGAGGAGGCGGAGCTGGGCGTAATTCCGACCACGCACATGCAGTATCTTCCCTACACGAGTAAGCGCAAGCTGCTCGGATGGATTTCTCCGGCGGTTGACCGCAAGCTTTATATTCAGCTCAGTACGCGGCTGGCCTTCCGCAAATTCCAGAGCCGCCACTGCCGCGCGGAGGATCGCGATACGTATATCGAGGAAGTCGGTCGACTGCGCGAACAGATTGCCGATGTGCTGCGCAGCGAACGCGAATCCGACGCCGCCATCCTGCACTGATCTTGTCCGGTATGCTCACCGGTGCTATGTTGCCTCATCGGGACCCGCGGAGAACGCCGCGGGTTCATTGTTGATACACAGATCCGGATCGAAACTCATGACGCATGTCCTTTTCTCCTTCGGGACGCGGCCCGAAGCCATCAAGCTGGCCCCCGTGATCAAGCATATGCAATCCCTTCCCGACCGCTTTCGCGTGTCGGTCTGTCTCACATCGCAGCATCGCGAACTGCTGCGGCAGGTGACGAATTTTTTCGGCATCCGCGAGGACGTGGATCTCGACGTCATGGTGCACAACCAGACGCTCGAGCATGTCACGGCGGCGGTGCTGATGAAAATGCGGCAGGTGCTCGCCGACCTGCAGCCCGACGTTCTGCTCGTGCAGGGAGACACCACAACGGTGTTTGCCTCCGCGCTGGCGGCGTTCTACCAGAAAATTCGCGTGGGTCATGTGGAGGCCGGACTGCGGACCTTCGATCGCTACAGTCCCTTTCCCGAGGAAATGAACCGCACGCTCACCGCATCACTGACGGATTATCATTTCGCGCCGACGGAACGCGCGGCGGGAAACCTCAGGCAGGAGGGACGGCCGGATGACAGCGTATTCGTCACCGGCAACACGGTGGTCGATGCGCTGCTGCTCGGACGCGAGATGCTCGGCGGGTGGGAGGCGCAGCAGCGGCAGGCATTGCTCGAGGAAGCGGGACTGTCAGCGGACGTTGTAGAACGTCTGCTCGGCGGGGGCGGACGCTTCATCACCGTCACGGCGCACCGCCGTGAGAGTTTCGGCGCGCCGTTCGACCGCATGCTCAATGCCATGCTCGACATCACGCAGCGGTATCCCGATGTGGAAATCGTGTATCCGGTCCACCCGAATCCCAACGTGCGCGAAGCGGTCAAGCGCATCCTCGAGGGGAAGCCGCGCGTGCATCTGATCGAACCGGTGCGCTACGAGCAGCTGCTGTTGCTGATGGACAGCAGCGTGCTGCTGCTCACCGACTCGGGCGGGATTCAGGAAGAGGGTCCGTCGCTGCGCAAGCCGGTGCTCGTGATGCGCGAGGTCACCGAGCGTCCCGAAGGCATCGATGCCGGTGTGGCGCGCCTGGTCGGCACCGATCGCGAACGTATCGTCGGCGCGGTCAGCACGCTGCTCGACGACGCTGATGCCTATGCCGCCATGGCGACGGGCGTCAATCCCTATGGTGACGGCACCGCAAGCCGTCAGATCGCAAACATTCTTACCGCGCGCTTCGATGGCTGATGACCGGCGCATACGTGTCGTTTTCGACGCCCATGTGATCACACCGCATCGATCGGGCATCGGGGAATTCAACTGGCATCTGCTGCGCGCACTGCTGCGGGAATTTGCCGACCGGGTGGATCTGCATCTGTACGTCCCGTCGGGCATCGTGACCGTCGAAAGCGAAATGGATATCGCGCGGCATACGCGGGATGTGCGCGATGGTGATATCTATCGCCTTCATCACCAGTGGCGTCTGCCGCGTCTTCTGCGACGCGGGCGGTACGATCTCTTTCACAGTCCGGATTTCATGTTCCCCTTTCTCTGTCCGATCCCCGTTGTCAGCACCATATACGATCTGATTCCGCTCGTCCACCCAGAGTATCTGGCCAGATCACTGAAGGTGCGTCTCCTTCCCGTCTACCGGTTTCTCATGCGCACGGCGGTGCGGAAAAGCGCCCGTGTGATCACGATTTCGGAGTGCAGCCGCAGCGACATCGTGCGGATGCTGGACGCGGATCCGGCAAATGTGGATATCGTGTATGCCGCGCATACGCTGGAACCGGGGGATACCGGTATGGAGGATGCCAGTGCGGGGGATGCCGCAGCATCCGGGCACGCGTCGAGGGAGGATGCCGGCGCACGCTCGCAGGCCGCCAGCACGGACGCTGCGGCTGCCGGGACCGAGAATCTGCCCGAGGCGCAGCTGCGGCCGGGGCGGTATCTGCTCTACGTCGGCCGGCATGATCCGTACAAGGGACTCGGACTGCTGCTGCGTGCGATGGCGCAGGCGGTTCGTGAGGGACTGCCCGACGACATTCAGCTCGCCGTGGCGGGGAAGCGTGATATGCGGTATCCGTTTGCAGAGACGGCACGGGATCTCGGTCTGCAGAACCGCGTGCTGTTCCTCGACTATGTCAGCAGAGAGGAGCTTTCACATCTGTACGCGCATGCCATGGCACTCGTTTTTCCATCGCTCTACGAGGGATTCGGCCTGCCGCTTCTCGATGCCATGGCGCATGGCACGCCGGTCGTCAGCTCCGACCGCGCGTCACTGCCCGAAGTGGGAGGTGATGCCGTGCACTATGTCGATCCGGAACAGGAGGATGCATTCGCGCGTACGTTGAAAACGGTCGCGGAAAATCCTAGTTTGCGACGTCAGCTCTCCAAAAAAGGAGAAATGCAGATGCGGCGGTTTTCCTGGAATGAAACTGCCGGGAAAACTGTTGGAGTATATGCACGGGCAATAAATTCTCAATGATGAAATCGATTCTCGAACAACTCGGCGCTCAACAGGGACTTCTTCTGGCACCGATGGAGGATGTCACCGATATTTCGTTCCGGCAGATCTGCAAGGAATTCGGAGCGGATATCGTGTACACGGAATTCGTCAATGCCGACGGACTCGTCCGTTCGAAGAAACCCACCAAGTCGCGGATGAAAATGATTCTGCGGGAGGAAGAGCGTCCGGCCGGGATTCAGATTTACGGCGGCAATCTCGACTCCATGCAGGCTGCCGCAACCATCGTGGAGACCGAGCAGCCCGACATCATCGACATCAACGCGGGATGCTGGGTTAAGAAGGTTGCCAAACGCGGCGCAGGCGCCGGACTACTGCGCGACCTTCCTTACATGGTACGGATGGCGAAAACCATCGTTGATCAGGTGGATCTGCCGGTGACGGTCAAAACCCGCATCGGTTGGGATGACGATTCCATTCAGATCGTCGAGCTGGCGAAGATGCTCGAGGACGTTGGTGTCCGCGCACTGACCGTTCACTGCCGCACACGGCAGCAGGGACACAGCGGGGATCCCGACTGGACATGGATTCCAAGAATCCGCGAGGCCATCTCCATCCCCGTCATCCTCAACGGCGGCGTCATGACGCCTCAGGATGTTGTCAGCGCATTCGATGAAACCGGCTGTGACGCCGTGATGATCGCACGCGGTGCGATTGCGAATCCCTGGATCTTCCGGGAAGCAAAGCAACTGCTGGCGACTGGCACACTGCCCGAGCCGCCGGAGTTTCGCGAACGCATCGAGACGGCGCTCCGGCATCTGCGTCTCGCGGTGCAGATCAAGGGTGAGCGACGCGCGGTGCTGGAGATGCGCAAGCATTACATCGCGTACCTGAAGTATGTGCCCAACAGCAGGCAGATGCGCAACATTCTGATGAAGCCGGAAACGCTGGCCGAAGCCGAGGACGTGCTCCACAGCCTGCTGTATTACAGCGAGGAATTCCTTCAGGAACACGAAATGCAGGCTGCGTGACACGCTGTGCACAGAGAATTCTCATCAGAATGTCACAGGATGCTTGTCCGTGTGTCGTAATATTTCAGGACTTGAGACGTTCTTTTCTTGACAACTAGAACGAATCTTCTTATTATTGACATATATGCAGTTAATTCTTGAGTCTAACCTGTTACTTTAACTCATCACCGCAAAGGAGATTATTATGAAAAAACTCCGCAAATCTGTGGTGCTCGTTTGTGCTGCGGCGATCATGGGTGCCGGAGCTGTGATTTCGGGCTGCACATCCTATGCAACGCCTGAGCAGCTCGCGCGCATCGCTGAGCTTGAGCGCGAGATCACGGCTCTCGAGTCAGCGATCCAAACGAAGCAGTCCCAGATCGGCACGCTGGACCGGCAGATTTCGGCCCAGGAAGCCAAGCTGGAACAGTGCGCCAAAGACAAGGAGCTGGTCAAACAGCGTCTGGCTAACTGGAAGGGCAACTAGTGTCCACTGTCACGTCTCATGAAACAATCGTACAAGCGAGGAGAAATATTATGAAATGGAATCGCATTTCCGTGCTGACCATCGCGCTCGGATTGTTCCTGATGGCAGGCAGTGCCGCTATTGCCCAGCAGGAAGAAATGACCGAGGAGGAGGCAGCACAAAAAATTCAGCAGCTTGAGAAGCGCTCCGCCGAGCTGAAGCGTCAGCAGGATGCGCTCGACAGGCAGCTTGAAGAGAAGAATAAGGTCCTGAAACAGAAACAGGACGATTACGAGAAGTGTATCGATGAGCTGTACGCGCTCGTCGGCGCCACCCGCCAGGACGTTGACGCCTTCGAGGCGCGCCTGAAGCGGCTTGAGAACAAGGTGGCAGAACTGCTGCGCCTTTCCCCGATGGACCTGCTCGCACGCAAGAGCGAGGTCGATGACGCCGAAGAGGAGTACAAGAACCTCGCCGGCAACAAGATCAGCCTCCTCCCCGCGTTCTACGATCGCGTGCAGCGCATGGGCGAGAACATCCGCACGCTGCGCGAAACGCTCAGCCGCGCGGAGAAGACCTACGTCGTCGGTACCTGGTCGAAGGACCGCGACTGTCTCTGGAACATCGCGAAGAAGCCTGATATTTATGGCGACGCGTTCAAATGGCCGAAAATCTGGCAGAAGAATCGCGATCAGATCAAGAACCCCGACCTGATTTACCCGGGTCAGGTTCTGAAGGTCCCCGCCCCTGCTCCGCTGACACCGGAAGAGGAAAGCGCGGCACGCCGCTACTATCGCCAGAAGCGTGAGGCGGAAATGGGCGGCGACATGGGAACGTCACCGGAGAACGTGAACAAGTAAGACGTTCATCCCCTGCTTTTCCCATAACGTTTTAGCGGAAAAACCCTTACATTTACCTGATGTAAGGGTTTTTCCTTATCCGTCCGCGCATCGGCGTGTGGACGGCACGAATGCATCACAGGCAGAGGAGTGTGCTTGGAAGTAGAAAAGCGCATCCGCATCGACGGCACCAATCCTGTCGTGCTGTTCGGTTTCAATGACGCCCATCTGCGCATTCTCGAAGACCGCTTCGACGCGGTCATCGTCGCCCGCGGGGAAAGTATCATGATCCGCGGCGAGGATACGGTCGTCGACCAGATCGAGAAAGTGCTCAAGGAACTGGTCTTCATCGTCAACAAGACCGACGCGCTCTCCGACCGCGACGTGCACACGGTCATCGATATCATGACCGGCGGCGCTTCTCCGGAGATCGCTCCCGAGGAGCTCGACAATGTCGTGCTCTATGCGAAAAAAGACTACATCAAGGCCCGCACGCCGGGACAGATCAGCTATATTCGCTCCATCAAGGCCAACGACATCGTCTTTGCCATCGGTCCTGCCGGTACGGGAAAAACCTATCTCGCCGTGGCAGCCGCCGTGGCGGCGCTGCGGAAACATGAGGTGCTGAAAATCGTCCTTGCGCGTCCCGCTGTGGAAGCGGGCGAAAGCCTCGGCTTCCTGCCGGGCGATTTCCGCGAGAAAATCGATCCGTATCTGCGTCCGCTCTACGACGCGCTGGACGACATGATCCCCGCCGAGAAGCTCAAGGCATACATCGAACGGCGCACCATCGAGATCGTCCCCCTCGCATACATGCGCGGCCGCACGCTGAACAACGCCTTCATCATTCTCGACGAAGCGCAGAACGCCACATCCATGCAGATGAAAATGTTTCTCACCCGCATGGGCGCCAACTCGCGCGCCATTGTCACCGGCGACATCACGCAGATCGACCTGCCCGCGAAGACCGCGAGCGGACTCGTTGAGATCCGCGATGTGCTCACCGGCGTCGAAGGGGTGGGTTTTGTGTATCTCGACAAGAGCGACGTGGTGCGGCACCGCCTCGTCATGAACATCATCGAAGCATACGAGCGATATCATGATGACAGCGCCGAATGACATCCGTCGCGGAGAGCTGCGGCTGCGGAACGTGCTCGTCGTGCTGTTCCTCGTGCTGATGCTCTCATTCGATCCGGCGATCAACACGCAGACCACGCGTATCGACCGGGCGCCGGTGGAGTATGTCATCTCCGCACGGCGCCGCCGGCTGCGCGGACGGCGGTATCGCGATCCGCGGCAGGCGGACGATCCACCACGCTTTGTTTCCATTGAATCACTGTACCGTTTGGAAGGATAACACACGCATGTTCGAAGACTTCAAATCCAAGGGAATGGAAATCCGTAAACGCGTCGATGATCTCCGGGGGTATCTTTGACATCGACACCAAGAAATCAGAGATAGCCGCGCTGGAAGAGAAAACGCACGCGCCCGGCTTCTGGGACGACAACATCGAGGCCCAGAAAGTCATGCAGGAAATCACCCTCCGAAAGGAGTGGGTGGAACTGTGGGATGAGGTCGACGGGAAAACCGCTGACTTCAACGCGCTCGTGGAACTCGCCGAGGAGTCGCAGGACGAATCCCTCGGCGAGGAAATCGAGACCGAGCTGAAATCCCTCGAAAAGATGCTCGGGGAACTGGAGTTCAAGAACATGCTCTCCGGCGAGGATGACCGCCGCAGCGCAATCGTCACGATTCATTCCGGCGCCGGCGGTACGGAGTCGCAGGACTGGGCCGAAATGCTGTACCGCATGTATATCCGCTACTGTGAGCGCCGTGGTTACGAGGTCGTGCTCGTCGATGAGCTCGAGGGCGAGGGCGCCGGCATCAAGAGCGCGACGTTCGAGGCCAAGGGACCCTTCGCGTACGGGTACCTCAAATCGGAAATCGGCGTGCACCGTCTCGTGCGTATTTCTCCGTTCGATTCGGCGAAACGGCGCCACACGAGTTTTGCCTCCGTGTTCGTGTATCCCGAGATCGACGACGAAATCGAGATCGACATCAATCCCGCCGATCTGAAAGTCGATACCTTCCGCAGCGGCGGCAAGGGCGGACAGAATGTCAACAAGGTCGAGACGGCCGTGCGCATCACGCATGAACCCACGGGGATTGTCGTGGCCTGTCAGCAGGAACGCTCGCAGCATCAGAACCGCGCCACCGCCATGAAGCTGCTGCAGTCGCGCCTCTACCAGATGGAGCGCGAGAAGGAGGCCAACCGGCTGGCATCGATCGAAGACAGCAAAAAGAAAATCGAGTGGGGCAGCCAGATCCGCTCCTACGTGTTTCACCCCTACAACATGGTCAAGGATCACCGCACCGGACAGGAAACCAGCAATGTGCAGGCGGTCATGGACGGCGATCTCGAGGAATTCGCGCAGGCCTATCTCCTGCAGTTCGGCAACGCGGTGGCCTCGATGCCGACCTGAGGACGCGCATCCCACTGCATGTCTTTTGCTTCATTCATAGCGTCGCGCTACCTGCGGAAGCGGAATCTCTCCCGCTTCCTTTCCTTCATGACGGCAGTCGCGGTGGGCAGTGTCGCCGTCGGTACGGCCGCGCTGATCATCGCCTTTACGATTCTCGACGGCTTCGAGCGTGAACTGCGCTCGAATTTGATCGGCTTCTCCGCGCATATCCAGGTCGGCGTGTTCCGCAACGACGTGGTGGAGAACGATCCCGCCACGCTGCGCGAACTGCGCGGAGTGCGGAACGTCTCCGATACCGGCCCGTTTCTCGAGCGCGAGGCCATCGTCATCGCCGGCGACAATGTCGAGGGGGTGCGGGTGAAGGGACTCGATTCCACGCAGGACCTTTCGCGCATTCGCAGCAAGATCATCGCGGGTTCCTACGTGCTCAATCCCGTCGACGGCCGGCATTCCATCGTCATCGGCAAGCGGCTCGCCGACAAGCTCAATCTTGCGGTCGGCGATCGCATGCTGCTGCTCGGCGTCACGGATTTCACCGACGTGTACAACGCGCCCAAGGTCCAGTGCACGATTCGCGGGATTTACGAGACCGGGCTCGCTGAATATCTCGACGACGTCTACGTATTCACCGCGCTCGGCACGGCACAGCGTGTCTTCGGACTGCCGGGACGCATCAACGGGTACGATGTGCTGTGCAGCGATGTTTCGAAAGTGGAGCAGACCGTCGACCGCATCCAGGCGGAGATCGGGTATCCCTTCGATCCACGGTCGGTGTTTTCGATCTATCACCATCTGTTCGTGTGGATCGATCTGCAGCAGGAGCTGATCCCCATCGTCGTCGGATCGCTCATCGTGATTTCCGTCTTCAATGTCATCGCCACGCTGCTGCTGTTCGTCATCGAAAAGACGCAGTACATCGGCATCCTGCTCGCGATGGGCGCTTCGCGGAGGCACGTGCGGCGCATTTTCCTCATGCAGGGACTGTTCATAGGTACGGCGGGTGCGCTGATCGGTGCGGCCATCGCGTTCGCCTTCAGCTTCGCCCAGCAGGAGCTGCAGTTTTTCAGCCTGCCACAGGACGTGTATTTCATGACGACCGTGCCGATACACATGAGCGCCGCGGTCTTCGCCGGCGTGGCGATGGCCGGTGTCCTGCTCGCGCTGCTTTCATCGCTCGTCCCGGCCGCACTCGCGGCACGTCTCGATCCCATTCGTTCCATCCGTTTTCATTGAGGTCCCGTGGCACGATCGCACAGACGAATCCCGTTCTGACACATGAATGTTGAATCCTACATCGCGCGCCGCTATCTCTACGGCAAAAAGCGCTTCAGTTTCATCAACATCATCTCGCTGCTCGCAACGCTGGGCATCATGTTCGGCGTGGCCGCGCTCATCGTGGTGATGTCGGTATTCAACGGGTTCAACGGACTTGTCACATCCATCCTCCAGGATTTCGATCCGCACATCAAGATGGAGCGCGTTCCGCGCAGTGAAGGAAAGCCTGCCGAAGACATCCGCGCGCTGATCCGCGAGCGGGATGATGTCGCGGGGATGTCGCCGTTCATTCAGCGCAAGGCCATGGCGATGAAGGAGGGGAATTCACAGTTCGTCTGGGTAAAGGGACTGCCGCCCGACAGTATTGCGGCAGTCTCGCGCGTCGTGGACAAGATCGTGCTGGGGGATTTTCGATTTCAGCAGGACAACGGCGTCGTGCTGGGCAGCGGGCTCGCCGACAAACTCCGTGTGCTCGTCGGAGATACGCTGCTGCTGTACAGTCCGGCGGGCATGGAAAACATGCTCACGCAGTACGTCGCGCCGACCGTGCTGCGCGCCCCGGTCACGGGTATCTACCTGTCACAGAACAAGGTTTATGACAACGCCTACGCATTTCTCTCACTCGAGGATGCGCGCAAGCTGTTCCGCATGCGCGGTGAACTGACCGGCTTCGAACTGCGGCTCGATGACGCCGATGACAGCGAAGAGGTGAAGCGTGAGCTTCAGGCTGCCGCCGGCGAGGGATGGAACGTTCTCAGCTGGTACGACCTGCACAAGGATCTGTATTCGGTAATGGCGATCGAGCGGTGGAGCGCGTTCATTCTGCTCGCGATTATCATCACCGTGGCCGTGTTCAACATTCTCGCGTCGCTGACCATGCTTGTGCTGGAGAAACGGCGCGACATCGGTATTCTCCGCACGATGGGGATGCCCGCACGGCGCATTCAGCGTCTCTTTCTGCTCGAGGGCGTGTGGATCGGGAGCATCGGCGTCGCGGCGGGCCTGGTCATCGGACTTCTGATCACCTGGCTGCAGGCGCAGTTCGGATTGTTCGCGCTTGATGCCGCATTCATCATTCCCGCCATTCCCGTGGAAATCCGCATCGCGGATATCCTGCTCATTGTTGCCGCGACCTTCGGCTTGTGCCTTCTCGCGGCCTGGTTCCCGGCCGCGCGGGCCCGCAGGGTGGAAATTATTGACGCCGTGCGATGGGAATGATGGATCAAACAGGCGAATGCTGCGTCAAACTATCATGTATTTCATTTCGGCGGGCCCGGTGGCCCGACGGCACGGAAGCGGCAGGCCCGGCCTGCCTCGTAACTGATCGAACAGCAAACCGGATTATCATCATATCAGTGTACATTCCCATATGGAAACACGCATAAATCCCGTCGTTCAGGTTCGGGATATCGAGAAATCCTATCCCACCGGCGCCGGCGGCACACTCACCGTCCTGCGCGGCACATCGCTGGAGGTCGGCGAGGGACAGGTGGTCGCCATCGTAGGAGCATCCGGCACGGGCAAAAGCACGCTGCTGCACATCGTCGGTGCGCTGGATCGTCCCGACGCGGGCAGCGTGCTGCTTGACGGACAGGACATGTTCACGATGGAGGATCACGCGCTTGCGGCATTCCGCAATCGCAGCATGGGATTCGTGTTCCAGTTTCACCATCTGCTGCCGGAATTCACGGCACGCGAAAACGTGGCCATCCCTGCCATGATTGCGGGTGCGCCGCTCGCGGATGCCGAACGCCGGGCGGATGCGCTGCTGGATGTCGTACGTGTTTCGCATCGCGCCGATGCGCGTCCCTCGGAACTTTCCGGTGGGGAGCAGCAGCGTGTCGCCGTTGCACGTGCCCTGGTGAACCGTCCCCGCATCGTGCTTGCCGACGAACCGTCGGGCAATCTCGACGAGGAGAATGCCGCGATGCTGCACGATCTGCTCTGGAGCCTTGCCGCGGAGCAGGGACAGACTTTCGTGCTGGTCACGCACGATGCCGGGCTTGCGGCGCGTGCCGATGCGACCTGGCGCCTGCACGACGGAAAACTTCTCGCGGAATCCTAGCGATTTTCGCTGCAAGTTTCGTATTTTTCATGTTTGATCAACTATTTGCCAATCTCACGAACGGAGTCAATACATGGCAAAAGTGCAGAAAGGACGTCGCGGAGGAGGCCGCAAAAAGCGGCAGGCCGTGCCCGAGGCGGAGCTCCCGCAGCGTCTGAACTATCTCATCCTGATCGCCGGCGTTGCCGTTGTTCTGCTCGGCATGCTGGTCATGAGCATGGGCGGCACGGTCAGTCCGTTGTCCGTCACCGTTGCCCCGATCATCCTCTTCATCGGCTACTGTGTGATCATTCCCATCGGAATCATCATTCGGAAGAAGAAGGAGCCGCAGCAGGCCGCCGAATAATCGCATCCGTCGATATCCCGCCGCGGCTGCCGCAGGACGGCCGGCCATGACGGCGGACGGATTTTCACGTCTGAAACGTATCATCAGGACAGATATCACCATGAACTTCAATCTCTGGCATCGCGTATCCGCCGCAGCCGTTTTTCTTTTCTCGACGATCGTGTTTCTCATGACCGTCGCACCCACGATCTCGTTCTGGGACGCGGGCGAATTCATCACTTCCGCCGTCACCATGGGCGTGCCGCATCCCCCCGGTGCGCCGTTCTATCAGCTGATCGGACGCATGCTGTCGCTGATTCCCTTCTCCGAGGATCTGGGATTCCGCGTCAACCTGATGTCCACCTTCTCCAGCTCGCTGACGGTGCTGTTCGTGTACCTCGTTTCGATGCGGCTGCTGCGAGAGTGGAAGGGTGAGCCGAAGACGCCCGTCGCAGGACTGACGATGATTCTCTCGGCGGCCACGGGCGCGCTGATTCTTTCCTTCAGCGACACGTTCTGGTTCAATGCTTCCGAGGCCGAGGTCTACGGCATCGGCATGTTTTTCGTTTCCGTGGTCGTCTGGATCGCGGTGGAGTGGTACTTCCATGTGGGTGTGTTCGACTCGGAGCGGTCGCTGCTGCTGATCGCTTACCTGCTGGGTCTCAGCATCGGCGTTCACCTGCTGTCGCTGCTCGCGATGTTCTTTGTGTTTTTCCTGATTTACTTCCGCGACCGCCGGCGGGAAGACATCACCATGAAGTCGCTCAGTCTCGCCCTGTTGTTCATGGCGCTCGGCTTCTCCATCGTTTATCCCGGTGTCGTGAAATACATCCCGCAGTTCCTCAGTGGCGATGTCGGGCGGTACGTAATCATCCTGCTGGTGGGTGCGCTGATCGCCATCGTGGCCAAGAAGGATCTGCATCCGCAGTTCCGGATGATCTCCCTTGCGATCCTTCTCGTTACGCTCGGCTACAGTACATATGCCATCGTTCCCATCCGCGCGAACCAGCAGCCGGCGCTCAATGAGAACGCGCCCACAACGCTCGACGGGCTCTACAGCTATCTGAACCGCGACCAGTACGGTTCGTATCCGCTGCTGAAGGGACCGAACTGGGACGACCGTACGCGGTCGATCAACCGCAACAGGGAAGTCTATTTCCCGCGCCGCTGGAGTCCTGATCCCACGCACCGCGACTCCTATGGGAAGTATTCCTCCGACATGGAATATTTCATGAAATATCAGCTCGGACACATCTACGTCCGCTATTTCCTCTGGAATTTTGTCGGCCGGGCGGGTGATATTCAGGAAGCGCCGGTGACCTTTGTCGGGGATGCGGGGAACTGGTCGGAAAGTTCCGGCTATCCGAATCGCTACTTTGCCATCCCCCTGATCCTCGGGCTTATCGGAATGATCTATCATTTCCGGAAAGACTACCGCACCGGCACAGCCATGGCGGCACTGTTCTTCATCATGGGCTTCGGACTCGTGATTTACTTCAACATGGCCGAGCCGCAGGTGCGTGAACGTGACTACTTCTTTGTCGGATCGTTTTATGTCTTTGCGCTCTGGGCGGGACTGGGATTGTACGGGCTGATTGAATCGATCCTGACAAAAGTCAAGCGGAACGAGGCCGTTGGTCTCGCACTCGCCGTGCTGCTGTTTGTCATCGGTCCGATGAACATGCTCGCACAGAATTATCAGACGCATGACCGTCACTACAATTACGTCGCGTTCGACTATGCCTACAATCTGCTGCAGAGCTGCGACCAGGATGCCATCCTCTTCACGGGCGGCGACAATGACACCTTCCCCGTCTGGTATCTGCAGTATGCTGCGGGTATCCGCCGCGACGTGCGCGTGGTGAACCTCAGTCTGCTCAACACGCCGTGGTACAGCAAACAGCTCAAAAACGAGATGCCGTACGGCGCGAAAAAGGTGGGGATATCGTACTCCGACACGGAGCTCGAATCGCTGCAGCCCATTCTCTGGGACACGCGGAAGATCAGCGTCCCGATCGATACGGCGCAGTTCAACTTCGGCAGGCTGAAGGACGTTCCCGAGATCCGCGACCGGGTTTCACTTCCGACCGCACTTGAATTCTCCGTGCCGGCATCCTACGAAGATCCCGCGGGCAACAAGGGTATTCGCATCCAGGATATCCTCATTCTTGATATCCTTAACAACAATTTCAACACGCGGCCGATCTACTTCGCGCTGAGCACTGCAACGCAGGACCGCGCGGGCCTCACCAATCACATGATTGTCGAAGGACTCGCGTACCGTGTCGCCCCGGTCGAGTTTCCGCAGCGTGGCGGCCGGTATTACGGTGCGATGAACATTTCGTCGACGCATGATCACCTGATGAATCTCCGCCAGGAACCCGATTCCAACCGCGCGTTCGGATTCATGTTCCGCGAGCTCGACAATCCCGAGATCAATCTCGACGAGGCGAGCACGAAGATGATCTTCAGTTTCCGGGCTCTGTACATGGGGCTCGCGCAGATCATCGTGCAGGAGGAAGGCGATCCCGAGAAGGCAAAGGCCGTCCTCGACAAGATGGAAGAGGTCATGCCGTCGGAGTATCACCGCTTCGACAATTCGCTGCGCACCGATCTCGCCAATTTCTACATCATGATCGGTGACACGGCCAGGTACATCGAGATGGCCGAGGACCTCGAAACCTGGCTGCTGCCAACGCTCGGCACGGCGGATCCCGCAAGCGATCCGAATGTGCGCTCGGCGTATGTCTTCCTGCTGCAGTATTATGAAACCTCACAGCAGTACGAAAAGGCGATCAACCTGCTCGAGCGCCTGCGAGAGTCGTATCCCGATGACCCTGGCGTACAGCAGCAGATCCGCTATTATCAGCAGCTTCAACAGCGAGGTCCGGAGGCGCTCGACGAACCAATGGTCGATTCGGTGATCATCGAGTAAGCGCCGCCGGCCGATTATTCAACAGCACATACAGCCGGGACGGAGCATGTGCTCCGTCCCGGTCTCATTTTACACACACAATTTTTGCAGGATCCATGCCGCGCACACTGATTACCGGCGGAGCCGGATTTCTCGGGAGCCATCTCTGCGACCGGCTCCTCAAGGAGGGCCATGAGGTTCTCTGCATGGACAATCTCATCACCGGCGATCTCGCCAACGTCGATCACCTGTTCGGTCATCCGGGATTCCGTTTCATCAAGTATGACGTCACGGAGTTCGTGCATGTCGAAGGCGGGCTCGATTACATTCTGCATTTCGCTTCACCGGCGAGTCCGATCGACTACCTCAAGCTGCCGATTCAGACATTGAAAGTGGGGTCGCTCGGCACGCACAAGTCGCTCGGACTGGCCAAGGCCAAACAGGCGCGATTCCTTCTCGCGTCCACCTCCGAAGTGTACGGCGATCCCGAGATACATCCGCAGGTGGAGTCGTACTGGGGGAATGTGAATCCGGTCGGACCACGCGGCGTGTATGACGAGGCAAAACGTTTCGCAGAAGCGATGACAATGGCCTATCACCGGTATCACGGGGTGGAGACGCGCATCGTGCGTATTTTCAATACCTACGGTGAACGCATGCGTGTCAATGACGGACGAGCCATTCCGGCCTTCATGTCGCAGGGGATCCGCGGGGAGGATGTCACCGTGTTCGGCGACGGCATGCAGACGCGGAGCGTGTGCTACGTGTCGGATCTGGTGGATGGCATCTACCGTCTGCTCATGTCTGATTACAGTGACCCCGTCAACATCGGCAATCCCGATGAGATCACGATGCAGGAGCTTGCCGAAGAGATCATCGGGATTCTCGGCAGTGAGAGCCGCATCGTGCACAAAGAGCTGCCCGAGGACGATCCCAAAGTGCGCCAGCCCGATATCAGTCGTGCACGCGAGCTGCTTGGCTGGGAGCCGCAGGTGTCACGCAGTGAGGGACTCCGCCGCACCGCTGCCTACTTCCGAGAAAAACTAAACTCTTGATGGTCACAAGGCCACGATGACACGAAGCCACGAAGAAAAAGTTCATTTCGAGGCTTGGTGACTTCGTGTCCTGGTGTCATCAAAGAGTGAGACTGTCAAAAGAAGGGCGAGGGGGAGGAGCATGGTGAAATACGATCCCCAGGCGACGAAGAATGCGAAGGCTTCGACGATGTAGAGCAGAAGCAGGGTAAGGGCGAACTGTTCTGCAGTGAAGCCGCCGCGGCGAAAGCGGCGATAGAGGCCGGCGAGGAGCAGGATTATGAGGGGGATGTTCATCAGAGCAGAAGCGACAGCTTTTTTCGGTCCGCCATCCCAGGGCGCGAGGAACGCTCCCGTTCCGATGATCAGCCGCAGGGGGATGCGCTCCGGCCGCGCGAGCATGTCCTCTTTCGCCAGCCGCCAGAGGACCGCGTCCGCGTTCGGATCCACCGCGCCATAATACATTTCCTCGAACTCCTTCCCCGTCTCCTCTTCGTACAGCCGCGCCATTGGATAGTGTCCACCGAAGTACACCGCTTCCCCTTTCCAGTAGTGGTAGCCGTTGCCTGTCACTACGGGAATGAACTGATCGAACGTGCGTACGTTGCGAAGCGTCCACGGCGCCACCACTGCTCCGGCACAGACGATCACAAGCAGCACAGCGGCGATGCGTCTTCCCGCGGGCAGACTGCGACGGCTGAGGATGTATGGTGCCGCCAGCAGCGGCATCAGCAGGAAGGTGCCATGCGTGAGTGCGCCGACGCCCATCAGCAAACCGGCCGCAGGAGCATACCGCAACGGTGCATGGCGGATGCGGAACACACAGAGCGCGACCACGGTGAGCAGGAGTGCCGCGACGTTGATGAAGGTCGTGGTCTTGCTGATGAAAATCAGATACGGATGGAATCCGGCGAGGAGCAGCAGCAGGCGGAGCATGAGGGGAGAGAGCCTGAGATCCCGGCCGAGGGCACGCAGGGCGACGAACATCAGCAGGGAGAGCAGGGCACTGCCGAGCATCCAGACGAGATACCAGTGCGCCGGCCACCACGCCCCGAAGATCATCAGCAGCACGACCTGTACCGGGGGACGGTTATGCACGGGCGGTCCGTCAGGTGTAAAGGCGTATTCCCCGGTCATCAGCATCGTCCGGGCAATCTGCAGGTAGCCATCCGCTCCCGCCTGGTACCAGGTGTTGCCGGCGACGGGCACATTCTCGGGAGGCGCATTAACCGCAAGCATCCAGAACAGGCCAAACAGCAGGCGCACAGCCACCGCCGCGGCGATAATGCGCCCGGGCCGAAGCCGTCCGACCATTTCCCAGAGCTGTTGCAGCATGCCGTTCATTTCAACAGGATTCAAATGTCTCGGACAAAGCGGTACCGGAGCAGTGTCCACACGGCTTCGATGCCGTCACGCCAGCGGATTTTTTTCCCCTCGTCCTTTTTCCGTGGGAAATAGTCGATGGGGACTTCGACGATGTCAATGCCGCGGCGCAGAACGCGCGCCGTGACTTCCGGACAGAATTCAAAGCCGGTGCAGCGCAGGGGGATGCTTTTCAGAAGCTGCGCATCAAAGACTTTGTAGCAGGTCGGTTCATCCGTGATGTCCGATCCATAGAGCAGGTTGGTTGCTGCGGAAAGAAACTTTCCTCCCGCGTAATACGTCATGCCCGAGTGCAGACGATTCCGTGCATTGCGCTCACGCGAGCCATACACCACGGGAGTTTTTCCCTCAAGGATCGGGGCAATCAATGCGGCATAATTGTCTGGATTGTATTCGAGGTCGGCATCCTGGATGATCACGATGTCCCCCTGCACGGCGGTCAGTCCGTGACGAATGGCAGCTCCCTTTCCCTCGTTCTGTTCCCGAAGAAGCAGCGTGTGCTGCGAGGCATGCTGTCGCAGCAGCTCAGGGGTGCTGTCGGTCGAACCGTCGTCGACAATCACGAGCTGTTTTTTGACCGGAGCAATTTCCGCTGCTTCCACGCGCTGGATCAGCTCCAGGATGGTCGCTTCCTCGTTGTAGCAGGGAATGATGATGGAAAGGATTTTCGGCATGCCTTCATGGCCCTGTGGTCACAATCCCGAAAGATACGGGAATTGACGGAAACGAACGAGCAGGAGCAGGAGCACGAGCAGGAGAATCCGTAGGGCCGAGCCATCGGCTCTGCCATGTGAACATCTGTAAACGGTGCCGACATGATATGTCATTGCATTTTGCCGGTTCCGATGCTATCTTTGATATTCCAATGGCGACGTACCCAAGTGGCTAAGGGGACGCTCTGCAAAAGCGTTATTCATCGGTTCGAATCCGATCGTCGCCTCAAGAAAACCGGGTTCCACACCCGGTTTTTTTTGTCCCGCGTTCCGGACTTGCCTTTGTCCGCCCTTTTCGCGAGGATACAGGGAGATGCTCACAATTCATGGAATTCTCATGCAGAGAACATATGCTGCGACGGTTATTCCGCCGCCGCTGCTGCTGGTCGTACCGCTTATCCTGTTCGCGTTCGCGGGTCACCTCCCCGCCCAGGGAAAAGTAGAAATGGATCAGGCGCGCGAACGCATGGTGCGGGTACAGATTGCCGGTCGCGGTGTTGAGAACCGGCGTGTGCTCGATGCCCTGCGCAGCGTGCCGCGTCATCTGTTCGTTTCGTCGGATATGCGGCGCATGGCCTACGCCGATCAGCCGCTGCCCATCGGACACGGACAGACCATCTCCCAACCCTACATCGTCGGGTACATGACCGACATCATCAATCCGCGGAAGGACGATGTGGTCCTCGAAATCGGAACCGGCTCGGGGTACCAGGCAGCTGTGCTCTCGCCACTGGTCAAGGAAGTATTTACCGTGGAAATCATCGAGGAGCTGGCCGCAAGCGCGAAAGAACGGCTTGCGGAGCTTGAGTACGATAACGTCCATGTGCGGCATGCGGATGGATACCATGGCTGGAAGGAGCATGCCCCCTTTGATGCCATCATTGTCACGGCGGCGGCGGAGCATATCCCACCGCCTCTTGTCGCACAGCTCAGGGACGGCGGCGTGATGGTGATACCCGTCGGCTCATCATTTCGCACACAGTATCTCATGCTCGTTGAAAAGAAGGACGGCGAGATCAGCACCAGGACACTGATGCCGGTGCGTTTCGTGCCTTTCACCCGTAAGAGGTGAGCGGCACCCATGCCTGTGAAGCAACACGCATTGCCGGTCCGCGTACATGTGGCGATCGCCATGCTGTCCGCTGCGCTGCTTTCGTTTCAGCTGGCACAGATGCAGCTGTTCGCGCTCGTGCAGTGGCATCATTATGCCTTTCTCGTCATTTCCATCGCCCTCACGGGATTCGGGGCCTCCGGCACGCTGTTTTCGCTCCTGCGTGTGCGCATGCTCACCGAACGCCGAACGCTGCTCCCGGCACTGGCATCCCTCAGTGCCGTCCTCATGATCGTCTGTACCGCGGCGGCGCTGCTCACTTCGGCCGCCTTCGATCCCTTCCTGCTGTTTACGGACAGCTCCCATATATGGCGCTTGCTGCTCACCTGTCTGCTGCTGTTCCTGCCCTTTCTTCCGGGTGCCATGGTGCTCATTCTCGCCTTTGCGAGCTGGCCTGAGCGCATCGGTGGACTCTACCTCAGCAATCTCGGCGGCTCGGCGGCAGGCGGACTGCTCGCCGTGCTGCTTCCCTGGCTGCTGCTGCCACAGCAAATCCCCGCTGCCCTGGCGTTGCTGGCTGTGGCCGCATCCGCTCTTCTGCTGCCTGCACGTACGTCCGGCCGCGCAAAACCGCGCGTGCTGTGGCTGATGCAGGCCGTTGCACTGCTGCTGTGCCTGGCATCCGTTCCGCTGCTGCCCGGGCCGCAAATCTCCCCGTACAAAAGTCTTTCCCGCACCATGGATTTGCCCGATGCGGAGATCCGTGCCGAGGCGAACAGTCCCTACGGGATGCTGCACGTCGTGCACGCGCCCGCGCTGCGGCATGCCCCCGGATTGAGTCTGACCTACACCGGGGCGATTCCCGTGCAGGATGCGGTCTTTCGCGACGGGGCGATGCTCGGAGTGCTGGCGGCACCTGCTCCGGGTGATGCGCCGCCGCTGCTCGATTTCAGTACGCGCGCGCTGCCGTATGCGTTCGGACCGGCTTCACGCGTGCTCATCCTCGATGCCGGAACCGGCGAGGAAGTGGTGCAGGCTCTGCACCATGGCGCCCATCAGGTCGCGGCGGTGCTTCCCGACGGCCGTCTTCGTTCCCTGCTCCTGGGGCTGCTGGCTCCGGATACAGATTCGTTGTTTCATGATCCGCGCCTGCAGCTGCTGCATCGCGACGCTCGCAGCGTGCTGGCGCGCAGCGAGCAGTATGATCTCATCATCCATCCTGTCGTGGAATCGATGGGTGGCAGTGCCGGCCTGCGCGCCCTGCAGGAGGAGTACACGCTCACGGTGGAGGCTTTCACCGCCATGTGGCAGCGGCTTTCACCGGCGGGAAGGATCGAAGTCACCGTGTGGATGGATTATCCCTGGCGCAGCACCCTGCGCCTGCCGGCGACGCTGGCAGCGATGCTGGACCGGGTCGGCCGGGAGCCGTGGCGGCACATTGCCGCCGTGCGCGGCTGGGGCACGCTGACCTTCGTCATAACACGCAGTCCGCTGGCCGATGGGGATGTGCGCCGTGTGCGGGGTTTCTGTGAACGTCTGCAGTTCGATCCCGCGCTGCTGCCCGGTGTTCGCGCGGATGAGCGGCAGCGGTTTCACACGATCGGGGAGGAGGGATTTTTCCGCGCGTTGGATACGCTGCTTGGTCCGGAGCGCGACACCTTCATCGCGGGGTATCCGTTCCGCATCAGCCCGGCGACCGATAACCGGCCATTCTTTTCACAGTTTCTGACACCGGCCTCGCTGGACGTGATTACCGACCGGGCGGGACGAGCTGCCATTCCCACCATGGAACTGGGCTCGGTGACGGTGCTGGCCGCCGTCGCTGCGGTTACGCTGCTGGCACTGGTCTTCATCGTTCTTCCGCTGCTCCCGCGCGGGATGCGTGGTGGGGGAGGCGGGTGGACGTTTCTGCACTTCGCCACCATTGGTTCCGGATTCATGTTCGTGGAGATTCTGCTGCTGCACCATTTCGTGCTGTACTTCGGGAATCCGGCGTACGCGGCGGCAGCCGTGATTACGCTGCTGCTGCTCTGTGCCGGCATCGGAAGCCGCATGTCTGAACGGTTGCGCGCCAACGGCGGTACACTTATCCATATCTGCGGCGCGATCGCCGTTCTGCTGCTCGCCGGTGCGCTGGGGCTTCATCCCCTGCTGAACGCAACCATGCACGCTCCGCTCATCGTAAAAGTGCTCATTGCAGTGGCAGTCGTTTTTCCCGCCGGGGTGCTGATGGGTATGCCTTTCCCGACAGGCATCCGTATCCTCGGCGCATCGAATGAATCGCATATTCCGTGGGCATGGGCGATAAACGGCAGTCTTTCGGTTGTCGCCACGGGCGCCGCGACCGTCCTTGCACTGCAGTTCGGCTTTTCCCTTGTCATTATCGCTGCCGCAGCAATGTATGCCGCTGCGGCGGCCGCGGGATTTCTCCGCCGCTGACTGACCGTGGCAAAGTCTGCGGGATTCCCCTTCCTGAATGACCACCGCACGGTCCGCATACGACGCGCAAATGTATGATGAAAAAGTCAGGATAAGGCCGGGAAGAGTGCAGATTTTTGCCTTCCCCGGAATAATAGTACATTACAATGTTATTGCTGAAATGAACAAACATGCCAAGATCATGGAAACAGCCCCGCTTGTGCTGATCAAGTACGGGGGCAATGCCATGCGCAGCGATGAACTCAAACGAGACATCGTTTCGCGTATCGCCGAACTGCGTGAGCGCGGTCTGCGTGTGGTCGTTGTTCACGGAGGGGGGCCGTTCATCCAGGAAATGCTGGATATGGCTGGAATTGAATCCGAATTCGTGGCGGGACACCGCAAAACGACGCCGGAAGCTCTCCGGTATGTCGAAATCGCGCTGAAAGGACGTGTGAACGGTGATCTCGTCCAGCTGTTCAACCGCGCGGGATTGCGCGCCGTCGGGCTTTCCGGCAAGGACGGTCGCATGGTGACCGCCAAGCGGCGCGAACATGAACAAATGGTGGACGGTGAGAAACGAACTTTCGATCTCGGTCTCGTCGGCGATGTGACCTCGGTTGATACGACGCTGCCTGAGCTGCTGCTCGAGCACGATTACCTGCCGGTGATCACCTGCATCGCACCGGACGCAGACGGTACGGATCACAACGTCAATGCCGATATGTTTGCCGGACATCTTGCCGGTGCACTCGCTGTGGATCGCTATCTGGTTCTGACAGATGTTGACGGAGTGCTCATCGACATCGATGATCCGGGGAGTCTCGTCCGGGAAATGACATTGGAGGATTTGACGCACAGTATGGGATCCGTGATCAAGGGAGGAATGATCCCCAAGCTGGAGTCCTGCCGTATCGCGCTGGAAGGAGGAGCAAGGGAGGCCCGCATCATCAACGGCATGAAGCCGGCTCAGCTGCTCACGGCCGCTGCCGGGGATGAGTGCGGCACGAAGATTCGTTCACACAACGAGGATTAGAAAATTACTGCCACGACAAACACATCACTGCACGAACTGGACGCACAGTATCACCTGCAGACCTACCGGAGAATGCCTGTCGCCCTCGCACACGGGAAGGGCGCGCGTGTCTGGGACGTCGAAGGGAATGAATATATCGACGCACTTGCGGGTATCGCCGTCAACAGTCTTGGCCACTGCCATCCGCGCGTGGTCGACGCGATCCGCGAACAGGCCGGAACGCTGATTCACATATCCAACTTTTTTGTCAGCGAGCCGCAGATGCATCTGGCGAAAAAGCTTGTGGAGCTTTCCGGACTCGATCGCGTCTTCCTCTCGAACAGCGGCACGGAATCCGTCGAAGGCGCATTCAAGCTCGCGCGCAAATATGCGCATGCCAATGGACGCGGCGGCAATATCCTCTCACTCGAGGGCTCGTTTCACGGCCGCACACTTGCAGCGATCGCCACCGGCGGGGAAAAAATGCAGCGCGGGTTCGATCCCATTCCGCAGGGATTCAGCCGTGTGCCGTCGAATGACATCGACGCCATGGAGGCCGCCATCGACGATCAGACCGCCGCGGTCATCGTCGAGCCGGTACAGGGAGAGGGCGGCATCAATGTCATGGATACGCAGTACATCAGGGACCTGCGCGCACTCTGCGACCGCGAGGGCGTCGTGCTGATCTTCGATGAAATCCAGTGCGGCATCGCCCGCACGGGACGCATGTTCGCAAAGGATGTGTTCGGCGTGCAACCGGACATTATGACGCTCGCGAAAGGACTCGGCAGCGGCGTGCCCATCGGCGCCGTGCTCAGCAGTCAGAGAATCAGTGACGCCATCGAGTACGGCGATCACGGCACGACCTTCGGCGGCAATCCCCTTGCCACCGCGGCCGCAGTCGCCACGCTGGAAACGCTGATCGAACTCGACATTCCCGGGGAAGCGGAGCGCAAGGGTGCATGGTTCCGCGGACAACTCGAGACGTTGAAGGCGGAGCACCCCGCGATTCGCGAGGTGCGCGGCCTTGGCCTGATGATCGGCGTGGAGTTCAGCTATGAAACGAAACCTCTGGTCATGGAGATGCTCCGCCGCGGTGTGATTGCCAATGCCACCGCCGGAAATGTCCTGCGTCTCGTCCCGCCCCTGATCATCAGCAGGGAAGAACTGCAGACCGTCGTCGACGTCATTTCCGCCTCAATCAAGAGCGTGGAGGCTGCATGATTTCCCAGCAACAGAAGAAGCTGCGCGCCGCGGTCGTTGGTGCCACCGGATATACGGGATCAGAGATGGTACGCATTCTCAGCCGTCATCCTCATGTGGACATCGAGGTGATTACGTCGGAACGATGTGCCGGGGAATCCTTCGCGGACGTGCATCCGCATTTCCAGGGCATCGCCGAGCACAGGCTGGAATCCGCCGACGACCTGCTCTCGCACGAGATTGACGTCGCGTTCCTTGCGCTGCCGCATGGCGTATCCATGGACTTCGTCAAGCGCTTCAGTGACGCCCCGTTTCGCATCGTGGATCTTTCGGGGGATTACCGTCTTTCCTCACCGACCGTGTACGGCGAATGGTACGGGAAGGAACACATTGATCCGAAGGGATTTGAGGGTGCGGTCTACGGCCTGCCCGAGGTGCATCGCGGCGACATCGTGCAGTCGCGCCTTGTCGCCAATCCCGGCTGCTATCCCACCTGTTCCATTCTCGGGGCACTGCCCCTGCTGGAAGCAGAACTCATCGATCCGGCCCAGGTAATCGTCGACGCCAAATCGGGGATCACCGGTGCGGGTATCAAGCCGAAACCCACGACACATTATCCCACCGTCAGCGACAACTTTCGTGCCTACGGATTGAAGACACATCGGCACACGATTGAAATTGAAGAGCAGCTCGCCGCCCGCGGAGCATCACCCGGCGCCGTGCAGTTTACGCCGCATCTGCTGCCGGTAGACCGTGGCATCCTCGCGACTGTGTACACGACTCCACGCGGAACGATCGGTGAGGGGCAGCTGCAGGACGCCTATGCTTCGCACTATGCGGATGAACCCTTCGTCCGTCTCCGCAACGAACCGCCGACGCTCAAGGACGTTCGCGGATCCAACTATTGCGATATTTTCGTTACCATCGATGAACGCACGCAGCGCATCATAACTCTTTCTGCAATCGACAACCTGGTCAAGGGTGCGGCCGGCCAGGCGGTACAGAACATGAACATCATGTTCGGGCTCCCGGAAACCTATGGACTGACGCACGTCCCCATGAATCCGTAAGACGATTTCTCGCAGCTGCGAAATCCGTCAGAAGCGGCTCCGGAGCATAACGGCAGGCAGCGCGGACGCATCACTTTTTTCACCGACCGGAATATTTTCAATCAATGAAGAACGGTACAATGTTACGCAATCTCACGAACGTACGAGGCATCAAGTGCTGGGGAGCGCACATCGGCATCAAGTCGATGCGACGGGATCTGGCAATCATATACTCCGAGGTGCCCGCTTCGGCGGCGGCCACATTCACGTTGAACGAAGTCGTTGCTGAACCCGTGAAGGTATCACGGGAGAATGTCGCCGATGGCAAGGCTCAGGTCATCGTCTGCAATGCGGGAAACGCGAATGCCTGTACCGGCAGGCAGGGACGCGAGGGCGCGGAAGCCATGGTCAGCGCCACCGCGGAGACGTTGGGCATCGATCCAGAGCTTGTCCTGGTTGCATCGACCGGACTGATTGGAGAACCGTTCCCCACGGAAGATGTCGTTAACGGTATCCGCACGAACATGGAGAAGCTTTCCGACGACTCCAAAGCAGGTTCCCTCGTGGCGAATGCCATCCTCACAACAGATACCTTCGCCAAGGAAGGCTTCCTGGAGTTTGAGATGGACGGCACGACAATCAATCTTGCAGGGATTGCCAAGGGATCGGGCATGATTCATCCCAACATGGGTACCATGCTTGCGTTCATTGTCACTGACATCGCCATCGAACCTGACGTGCTCAATACAGCGGTGCACGAAGCCGTGGACGATACCTTCAACATGATCACCGTCGACGGTGACACGTCGACCAATGACATGGTCGCCGTCATGGCGAATGGCATGGCGGGCAACGAACCCATTACATCTACCGACGATGAGCGCTATCAGCTCTTCTTCGCGAACCTGCGCGAGCTCATGGCGCATCTCGCGAAGCTTATCGTTTCCGATGGGGAAGGCTGCTCGAAATACATTGCGTACCGTGTTACCGGTGCCCGAGACCGCGAAACCGCACGGAAACTGGTACGCGCCATATCGAGCTCCATCCTTGTGAAAACCGCCATGTTTGGACGCGACCCGAACTGGGGCCGCATCGTCGGTGCGGCGGGGAACGCCGGTGTTCCCTTCGATCACACAAAAGTGGATTTGTCCATCGGTTCGGAGGATGTCGCCGTGCCCGTGCTCGAGGACGGCCGTCCCATGGAGTTCGACCGCAACAATGTCAAGCGGCTGCTGCGGGAATCGCATATCAGCGTGCACATGGAACTGCATGACGGCGAGGCCGAGGCCGAAGGCTGGGGCACCGATCTCACCACGGATTACGTCATATTCAATTCCGTATACACGACCTGACCGGGCACGGATCCCGGTTTCGCATCATCCCGCCAGGCATCCGCCAAGACGGAATTGTCTCTTGTATCCCAAACGACGGGAAAGTACATTTCATGCTAGGCCGAAACCAGCATGGAAGCGCGGCAATGTCCCCCCTGCCGGGGTGGCGGAATTGGTAGACGCGAAGGACTTAAAATCCTTTGGATCGTAAGATTCGTGCGGGTTCGAGTCCCGCCCTCGGTACGATGCGACAACAGAACATCCACAGCTCGATTATCATCCATTTGAAAACGCAGCACGCTCGATATCCGCATGCGGCGGTGTGGACGGTTCACCTGGCGGTGCTCCTGACGCAGCTTTTCTTTGCGGCTGCGGTGCAGGCACAGGATGCCGGGGCCATCCAGAAGCCGCCCGATAAGAAAGAGACCCTCGTCCAGGAGAAAGAATACCTGCCGGTGGTGGAAGTGCCGGTGAGCGACACATCGTATGTCGTCGGTCCCGGTGACATCCTTTCCATCAGTATTTTCGGGACGGAATTTTATTCCTTCTCCGTCCCGGTCAACTCCGACGGAACCATCGTGATCCCGCGCCTGGGGACCGTGTCGGTCCGCAGCAGCACGCTTCGCGATGTGCGCGACCGCATCCACACTAAGCTGCGCCGCGACGTCAGGCGCGCCGACATCATCATCAGTCTCGAGAAGGCGCGGCAGGTAAAGGTGACCGTTGCCGGGGCCGTTCGGAAACCCGGCATCGTGGTACTGCCTTCAACGGCACGCGTCTCCGAAGCGCTCACCGCCGCGGGTGGTGCGGTGAAGGATACCACCGCCATGCGCAACATCGTTGTGCGGCGCACTGACGGCAGTGAGGTCCGCGCAGACCTGCTGCGCTACATGCGCATCGGCGACCTCGAGGCTAATCCCTTTGTCAGCGGCGGTGACCGGATCTACTTCCCGCCGAAGGATCAGCAGGTCGCGCTCTTCGGTGCTGTGGGAATGGAAGGACGCGTGGATTATGTGCCCGGCGAGCGTCTGTTTGATCTGATCGACGCCAGTCAGGGACTGCGCGCATCCGCCTTCCTCGACAGCGTTGTCGTGGTTCGCTTCCGGGAGGACAACGTCAATACAGATCGTTCCTTCCTGGATCTCAGCGGATACCCGGATGATCAGAGCGTCAATATCGCGCTGAACGCCGGCGATTACATCTTCGTGCGTGCCCGGCCGCAGTTTCAGCAGCACCGTCTGGTGCTCATCATCGGCGAGGTGCGGCACGAAGGCAGCTATTCCATCGAACTCGGGGAGACGCGCCTCAGCGATCTGATCCGCCGGGCGGGCGGCTTCACGCCGGAGGCCTCGCTGGAGGAGGCGGTCGTGATCCGCAAACCGCCGGAAAACGAGAAAGACGCCGAGTTCGAGCGTCTGCAGAAAATCCCCGCCGCCGATATGCGTGAGGACGAGTACGAATATTTTAAGGCCCGCTCACGCGAAAAGGTGGGAATGATGGTCGTCGATTTCAAGCGGCTGTTTCTTGAGGGAGACACGACACAGGATATCGTCATGCGAGAGGGTGACCGCATCGAAGTACCCAAGGCGAAGAATTATATCCGCATCATCGGCCGTGTGGACAATCCCGGAAATGTGATCTTCCATGACGGCTGGTCATACATGGACTACATCAATACCGTCGGCGGGTTTGGCTGGCGTGCGGACGACGGCGACGTGCGCGTGGTCAAGGCGCGAACCGGTGAACTGGTTGACGCTGGCGACGAGGAAGATTACGAGCTGGAACCCGGCGATACAATCTGGGTGCCGGAAGTGCCCAAGACCCAGTTCTGGGAAGTCGCGTTCACCGCCCTCGGCGTCATCTCGCAGATTGCCGGAATCGTCGGAATTGTCATTGCCGTCAGCAGGTAAATCGTCTATGGCAGAGCATCAGACAAGGCGCTTCGAAGGCGCCGATCTCGAAACATATCGCATGCTGTTCCGCACAGTCTGGCAGCGGCGAAAAACCATTGTCGGCATGGTGGGCGTGGTGACGGTGATCATGCTCATCTACGTGCTGATCATGCCGCAGACCTATACTTCGACGGTATCACTGCTGCCGCCGCAACAGGAGAAAAGCGGTCTGAACCTCGGCTCGCTGCTGCAGGGCTCTTCGTCTCTGCCGATGTTCGATATCGGCTCCTCGCTGGGCTTCGGTGGACGTCCCTCCGACATCTTCGCTGAAATCCTCAAAAGCCAGTCAGTCGCCGAGAGCCTCATCGTTCAGCACGACCTGGATGACTTTTTCGGCATCGACGAGGATCTTTCGTATCGCCACGCGGTGCGTCCCCTGCAGGAATCCACGCAGATCGAGGTCAACAAGAACGGCCTGATTCGCGTGTCGGTCACACTGGGGACGGGCTTTTTCCCCTCCGGCAGTGAAGTCGATTCGGTGAAATCCTTCACGGCGCGAGTAACAAACGATTATGTGCTCTGGCTCGACCGCATCAACCGCGACAAGCTGATTTCCAGCGCGCGCAACTCCCGCATGTTCATTGAGGAGGAGCTCGAGCGAACCGAGGCTGAACTGGATTCCGCATATGCGCGTCTCGTCCAGTTCCAGCGCGAGAACAAATCCGTGTTTCTCGAAAAGCAGATGGAAGCGGCGCTCAGCGGCGCGGCGGAGATTCGTGAGAAACTCATGGAAGCGCGGACGGAACTCGGACTCAAGCGGCAAGACTTCGCCGAGGACAGCCGCGTCATCAATGAACTGGAAGCGCAGATCGAACAGCTCTCGCGTCAGTATGCCGAATTGAGCACCGGCGGCGAAGACTCCGACGCCGAGTTTGTGGTGCCCTTCATGCGCGTGCCGGATGTCGCGCGTGAAATGGCCGGTCATCTCCGTGACGTCAAAACACTCGAACAGGTTATCCTCTACCTGAGTCAGCAGTATTACCAGGATCGTGTGCAGGAGGCCCGCGACACGCCCACCGTGCAGGTTCTCGACGCAGCCGTGCCGGCGATTCAGCGCACCTCGCCAAAGCGTGCCATGTGGATGCTGATGACCGTGTTCTTCAGCACCATTCTTGCTGTTCTGGCCGTCATGCTTCGCGCATGGGTGGATTCACGTCATGAAATTGCGGCTGCGTCCGAAATCCGCGCCGGCAATACGCCTGACCACGGTTTCGCCCCGGGCAGGAGCGCGGACATGTCCCGACCGGAAAACGATGCTCCGGATCGGAGCTGACCGGCACGCGGGAGTCTCATGACTGCACCGGCACTGCAGCGTTTCTCCGTCAACTTCTGGACACTCACCGTGTCCAAGGTGCTGTATCGACTTGTCAGCATCGGCGTGGCCATGTATCTCGCACGGGCGCTGGGGGCCGCGGTGCTCGGGGAATATGCGACGGTCATGAATGTGCTAACCCTGTATCTCGCCTTCGGTGATCTCGGTGTCACGAATCTCGTGATCCGCGATGTCAGCCAGGATCGCAGCCGTGCCGCGTCCTACCTCGACAATTTTTTCGTCCTGCAGCTGCTGGTCGGACTCCTGCTCATCGCCCTGATCATGCTTACCGGCGTGGCTGCCGGTTATGAATCCATCATCATTGCTGCGCTGGCCATCGGGAGTTTTGGTCCGTTTTTCAGTGGGCTGTCCAATGCCTATGAAGCGCTGATGAACGCCCATGAGCTTTTCTACCCGTTTGCGATCATCGAGATGATCTGCATGCTGGTCTTTCTTGTGGGAAACGTGACAGTCGTGCTGATGGGAGAGGGTCTGCTCGCGCTCGTCGGGGTCACCGCCCTGGTCGCCGTCGTGCGCTGGTCCGTCGGGTCGGTCTGGGCCGGACGGTTCTCCATGCGCGTGCAATGGCGCTTTCGATGGAGCGCCGTGCGCACGCTGCTCGCTGCGGGTGTGCCGTTCCTTCTGATCAACGGGACGCATTTCGCGATTCAGCGGATGGACGTTCTCTTTCTCTCGTGGACCGTCTCGGATGAGCGTGTCGGCGTGTACGCGGCCGCGTCGCGGCTGGTCTTCGCGTCACTGTTTCTCCTTGCATCGATTGGTGCGCTGCTCTATCCGATATTCAGCCGCTTGCTCGTCGAAGATCGCGAACGCGCACGCTCACTGTACGCACGCGGAAGCCTGTACCTGCTGCTCCTTGCACTCGTGATTGCGCAGCTCTTCTATACGCTTGCACCGGTCATCACGACGCTGCTGTACGGTGAGGCGTTTGCGGAATCCGCGGTCGTGCTGCAGCTGCTCGCCCTTTTCCTGCCGCTGTTCGGTATCGGACTTCTGGCCAGCAATGTGCTGATGGTTTCCCGCGCGGTATGGTATGCTGTCGGCGCCAGTGCGGCCGGACTGCTCACGGGTATCGCGCTTGCACTTCCGGCAATCGGCATGTGGGAAATCCAGGGTGCGGCAGCAGCCGTACTCACCGCGGAAACCCTGGCCGCGATTCTCTTCGTGTTCTTTGCAGCGCACCGACTGGAAATGCATTTGCCGACCCGGCGCATTCTCGGCGGCATCGCCGCCGTTGCCCTGCCGCCGCTGCTGCTGCAGGTGGCCGGTCTTTCCGCGGGTCTGCTCCTCGGAACGGTATCCATGCCGCTGTCGCTCCTGCTTATCTTCGGTCTGCGCGTGCTGACGACGCAGGATGTCACGGAGATCCGTTTGCTGCTACTCTCGCGCCGGAGGACGTCATGAACGCACTACAGTCCTTCGGATCTCAGCTCGAAGCGCTGCGCGGGAAGCCCGCGGTCTGGCATGTCGGCACGGTGCTGCTGTCGCTCACCGTCCTGCTGCTTTTCGGTGAGAAAATGGCCGCCTCCCCGGCTTACGCAATCTCGGTCGCCGTCATGCTGGGCGCTGTCATTCTCATGATCATCGATTTCCGTCTCGCACTGCTGCTCTTCATCGGGTTTCTTTTCGCCTACGAAGAATTCAATCTCACGAGCGAACAGGCCTTCGTCGAGAAGAACATCGAGAATACGGTGATCGCGGTGACCCTGTTCGGCGTTTCGCTGATGGACCTGGTCTCGGTGGTGCTGCTCGTACCCGTGTTGCTTCGCGAATGGCGGCATGCCGTGGAGACCGGGCGCTGGCGCTGGTTCCGCACCGATCTGTTCCTTCTGCCGCTCCTGGCCGTCTGGATCTGGGGAATGATCCCGGGCATGGCGAACATGCACTCGACATCGGATTTCACCTGGGATCTCCGCATGCTGGCCCACGTTGTGGTGTTCTATTTCATTTTCTCCCGCGCTTTCGAAACGCGGCGCGATGTCCTTCTCGCGCTTCTGGTCGGAGGTGGTGTGTTTCTCGCGAAGCATGCAATGTTCTTCTACCGCTTCATCAGCGGCGGGGGACTGGAAACGGAAATGTACCGCCGCGTGATGCTCGGCAGTGACCTTCCGCTCACCGCACTGGCGCTGGGCCTCACCGTCGCGGCCCTGCTGATCTTTGACCATCACCGGAAGGATCTCCGCGCCGCTGTTCTGCTGCTGGCCGTGTACTTCATCGTCATGCTCATTGCCGGGCTCGGAAAGCTCACCTACCTGCAGGCGGTGTACTCCCTCGTCATGATCTGGATCCTGCACCGCCGGCAGATCCGCCTGCGCTCCGTGCTCGGCGTCGCCGCGGCGGGAGCTGCGGCCGGTGCGATCGTCTTTGCGGTCATCCTGCCGCCTGCGATACGCGACACCGTCCTCTATGCGCTGACGCACGCCTTCAACTGGTGGGATGCACTTAGACTCTACGGCGACCTCTCCTTCGGCACGCGCCTGCTCGAGATCATCAACATCTGGGATCAGCTCGTGCGCGAGGGTGCGCTGCTGTTCGGTCAGGGATGGGGCGCGGCGTGGCATGAGCTGTCGGTGCACATGCCATTCGATGGCGGCGCATTTGCCGTCGAGGAGCAGTACAGCGGTGTGCATGTGCAGGCGCACATCGATGCCGTGACATTCATGCTGAAAGTCGGCATCGTCGGCACACTCATCGTTTACGGCAGCATGTTCCGGTACTTGCTGACGGGTATCCGCCTGTACCGGACGTCCATGCCGCCATGGCAGCGCTGGACGCTCATGGCATTGCTGCTGATGATCGTCATCTTTGCACCGAACTACCTGTATTTCATCCGTCTCAAGTATCTTCTCGGATTTGCCCTCGCGGGTATCACCGTTTTCGCGGCAACGCATGAACAGGAACATTCCGACCATACCGGTATCGCTGATTCTGACCACGCGTAACGAGGCGGGCAATGCGGCGATGTTTTTCGACGGCGTGCGCGCGGGCAGCGTGCTTCCGGAGGAAATCGTGATCTGTGACGGCGGTTCGACTGACGGTACGCTGGAGGCGTTCCGGCGGGAAGCCGGCGATCTGCCGGTGACGATGTTCTCGGAACCCGGCGCCACGATCGCGCAGGGACGCAACCGCGCAATCGCCCTTGCGCGGAATGATATTATCGCCATCACCGACGCCGGCTGCATCATCGATCCGTTCTGGCTGGAGCGCATTACCGAGGACCTTCTGCGCGAACCGGAGATCGATGCCGTGGGCGGGGGATACACGCTCATGGGAGACCGCCCTGTGCAGCGTTGTACTGCGGCAGCGTCCCTGCCGCTGGAAGCCGGGGATCCCGCGCATTTCCTTCCGTCCTCGCGCTCCTTTGCCGCGCGGAAGAATGCCATTCTCGCTGCCGGCGGATATCCCGAAGATCTCACCTTCGCGGGGGAGGACACCGCGCTCGTGCTTCGGATGAAGGATCGCGGGCAGCGCTTTGTCACGCGCTGGGATGCGCTCGTGCACTGGTACACGCGTCCCACGTTGCGTGCATTCCTGCGCCAGCATTATTACTACGGACTCGGCGACGGGGAAGCCCGTTCGCACGCGGCGCATTACCGCCGCATCGCGCTTAAATGGAGCATGCTGCCGCTTCTTATCGCCGCGGGCTTTTTCGAACCGCTGCTCTGGCTGCTGATTCCACTCGGCATTCTTTCCTATTTCTTTTACCTCGCGCCGAAATATGGCTGGTTTCGCATGCCGCTGTATCAGGCACTCGGAGGATTCACGTTTGTCGCGCTGAAGGAATGGAGCATGTTTGTCGGGTATGTCATGGGACGCCTTCGTGGGGCACCGGGGAGGCGTGCATGATGCGTACCCGGGAGCGGACCGCGCCTGCGGTGGCAATGACGGATACCGGCGGCACACGCATCCACATCGCGCATGTGTTCTTCGGACAGGCGCGGAAGCTCTCGCCGCTGATGGCAGAGCTTCGCTCTCTCCGCAGCGATTTCCGGCTGACGCTGATCGTCCCCGAGTACGATCAGGCACCGGAATATCTTGAAGTCGCGCTCGATGGGGTGGACATCCGGTACCTGACCATGCGCACACGCCGCTGGTCCGCGCGGCAGACGCCACTGCGCAAGCTGCTGCGCTTCGCGGAGTTCACGCTTCGCGGCATGCGTGCCGTCGGACGCGCGGATGCGGATATCACCGTGGCGCATGACATGCCCGCCGTGCTTCCGCTGCTCGCGCGTTTGCTTGTTCGTCCCGCGCGCGTCATCTTTCATGCCCACGAGCTGTGGACGGAGATGGCCGAGGACAATGTGCCGCTGCGGCGGCTATGGCGGCGGCTCGAGATGTGGACTGTGCGGCGTGCCGCCCGTGTGATCGTACCCGAAGCGAACCGGGCGCGCATTCTTCACGAGGAGTACGGTGCCCGTGAACGGCCCGCTGTCGTCATGAATGTCCCGCCCGACCCGCCTCCGTTTCATCGCGGGACGGCATTGCGTGACAGACTCGGGCTCCCGGAAGATGCCGTGATCATTCTCTACCAGGGCCTGATCGCGGAGTCCCGCTGCATCATTGAACTGGTGCAGGCCGTCTGCGACCTGCCGGAGCGTATGCATCTCGTGCTGATCGGTGTCGGCGAGGAATCGTATCTCGAGCAGCTGCAGCATACCGCTTCACGGGCCAGACAGCGCATCCACATTCTGCCGTGGATGCATGCGGACGAACTGCGCGCCATGACGGCATCCGCCGACGTAGGCGTGCTCCTGTACCGCAACCGCGGGCGCAACAATTACTACGCCGCGCCGAACAAGGTATTCGAATACCTGTTTGCTGGTCTGCCAGTTGTGGCCAGTGATTTCCCCGGCCTGCGCGCGATGGTCGCCGAGCGCGGCTACGGTGCCTGTGCCGATCCGGAGCGTCCGGGCGACATCGCCCGCGCAATCACGGACGCCGCGAACATTTCCCCGTCGGAGGACATCGCCATGCAGGCGCGTGCTCAGTGGTCGTGGTCCGACCAGGTTGAGGTGCTGCGGCGAGAATACCATACTGTCATCGAGAGAGACCATGCCCATTGACTCCATCGTTTGTTTTGCCGGCAATGACTGGTGGGTGCACAATCCGCTGACCGAGAAGCAGTGGATGGGCTTTCTTGCCCGCAATGGCTGGAAGGTGCTGTTCGTCAACAGCATCGGCGTCGGCTTCCCCGGGAAGGGATCGCCCTACGTACTCCGTCGTCTGCTCCGCAAGCTGCGCAGCCTCTCGTACTGGCTGCGGCGTGACGAGGATGTCTGGGTGCTCACACCGCTGCTCCTGCCTTTGTGGTCGCTCGGAATCGTGCGTCGTGCGAATGTGTTCCTGATCACGCTGCAGGTGCGCTATGCGATGAAACGCGCCGGAATGGCACCGGGAATTTTCTGGGCGGGACTCCCGACGGCCGCGCTGCTCCGGCACCATCTGCCGCATCGCGCCAGTGTGTATTACGTGCAGGATGATTACCTGTCGTATTCCAGCTTTGATCACCAGGGATTCATGCGGCTGGACGAAGACCACGCCGACATGCTCAAGGACACGGACGTTGTCATCTGCGCCTCGATTGGACTCGTGGATCGCGAATCCAAAATCGCGCGCCGCGTCGAGTACGTGCCGCAGGGCATCAATCCCGTATTCCTCAATCACGGCCTGACCGCCGACAGCGCGGTGCCGGAGAAACTGCGCGGTATTTCGCGTCCCATCATCGGGTACTGGGGATCGCTCGAATCCCTGCACGACCGCGACCTCGTGCTCGCGCTCGCGAAACGGAATCCCGACTGGTCCTTTGTTTTCTTCGGCAGGAAGATGACAGATGTCTCGGAGCTGGAGGCGCTGCCGAACGTGCACTATCCCGGCTTTCTGCCAATTGAAGACATCCCCCGCCACGGGGTGCACTTCGATGTCGGGCTGATCAGTTTCAAGCAGACGGATTTCACGTATTACGGGGCGCCGATCAAGTTTCGTGAATACCTCGCGCTCGGACTTCCTGTCGTCGCGCCACCGATGGTCGAGGTGGAGCGCGCCTACGAGGGGGAGGGACTGACGGCTCGCACGGTCGAGGAGTTCACCGCCCGCATCCGCGAGGCGATGGAGACCGACAGCCCCGAGCGCCGCCGGCATCGCCGGGAACTTGTTGCAGGACAGACATGGGCAGCGTCCTCAGAGCAGGTGCGCGGCATTCTCGAGTCATTGCATCACGTGGGGAGAGACATCTGATGTGCGGCATAGCCGGAATCATCGGCCAGGTTGACGATGCGCGGCTGCGTCTCATGACGCAGATGCTGTATCATCGGGGTCCGGACGACGGCGCGGTGTGGACGGGACCGGGCGCCGGACTGGGACACCGCCGCCTCAGCATCCTCGATCTGTCAGAGGCGGGACGCCAGCCCATGACCACACCAGACGGCCGCTTCGTGCTCGTGTACAACGGCGAAATCTTCAACTACGAAGAGCTGCGTGAACAGCTCGAGGGCAGAGGGCATGTCTTCCGTTCACGAACCGACAGTGAGGCTGTGCTGTATGCCTGCGTCGAATGGGGAGAAGACGCGGTGAATCGTCTGGTCGGACAGTTCGCCTTCGGCTTCTGGGACACACGCGAGCGCACGCTGCTTCTCGCCCGGGATCATCTCGGCATCAAGCCGCTGTACCTGGCCCAGCATGACGGCACTCTCTATTTCGCCTCGGAAGCGAAGGCCATTGTCGCCGCGCTGCCGCGCACGCGGCGACTTCGTGCGGATCTCCTGCCGCAGTACCTATCCTTCCTCTGGGTTCCAGGCACTGACACCATGTTCGACGGCATTGATCGTCTGTCCCCCGGAAGTTTCGCCGTGCACCGAGACGGTGTGCTCCGCACACGCCGGTACTGGGATCCTGTCGGGAAGTGGCGGGAGGCCGGCCCTGCGCAGCCCACTCCCGATCAGCGGGATGAGGAATTCCGCTCGCTGCTGCGAAAGGCCGTTCGCTCGCAGCTCGCCAGTGACGTTCCCCTCGGATTGCTGCTCAGCGGTGGTGTGGATTCCACGATCCTGCTGAAGGAAATGACGGATGCGGGAAAGGATGTGCGTGCGTTTACCGCCGCGTACTCCAGCGCATCGCGCGGGAGGGATGTCTTCGACGACGATCTGCCCTTCGCCCGTATGGCCGCGCAGGATTTCGGAGCGGATCTGGAAGTTGCCGAACTCGAGGCCGACGTGCCGGGGCTGCTGCCCGAAGCGGTCTGGCATCTCGACGAGCCGCTGGCGGATCCGACGGTCGTGACGAATCTCGCACTCACGCGCCGCGCGAAGCAGCGCCTCACCGTGCTTCTCACCGGCATGGGTGCCGATGAAATTATCGCGGGATACCCGCGCTACCCGGCCGTGCTTTTCGGTGAGCGGCTGCGCTTCGTTCCTGCTGTCTTCATGCGCATGCTGAGCGGACTCCTGCAGACCGCCGTTCGCATCGGATTTCTTCCCATCGAACGCGGGCGTCGTCCGCTCTACCTGCTGCGCCATCTTTCCCGTCCCTTCGTCGACCGTTTCATCGGATACTCCACGTACAACAGCCCGGACGAACTCCAGCAGTTACTCAACGGCGATATGCAGGATACCGCGACAGCTGAACGCATCCAGGCGGTACACCGCGATCTGTTTGCCCGCTGCACTGGAATGACCCCGCTTTCGCGTATGCTTGCCGTGGACCTGTGCACCTTTCTCCCGCAGCTGAATCTCGAGAACATGGACAAGACCGGCATGGCGAATGCCGTCGAACTGCGCGTGCCTTTTCTCGATCACCGGCTCGTCGAATACAGCATGACACTGCCCGACGACGACAAGCTGCGTTCCAACGCGCGGCGCAAGGTGGCGCTGCGGCGTGCCTACCGCGACCGTATCCCCGATCCGATCCTGCGTCGTCCGAAAACGGGATACAGCCCCCCGGTTCGCGGGTGGATGCGTGACTCCCTGCGGGAGTACACCGAGGATATCCTGCTCTCACACAGGGCGTCTGAACGCGGGCTCTTCGAGAGAGGGCGCGTCGAAGAGCTGCTGCGTGAAAACGCCGCGGGACGGGAAGATCACAGCATGCGTCTCTGGCAGCTGCTCGTATTGGAAACCTGGTTCCGCGAATATCTCGACGGCTCACTCCATGCCCCGGCCGCGGTTCCGGATGCGCTCCCGGATGTGACACACGAAAACGGAACCACGTCATGAATCGCTTGCTGAAATCCATCGATCTCCGCCTTGTACTGAAAGTGCTGCTGTTCGGCGTGCTGCTCACCGGCAGCGTGATGCAGCTGCATGTCGGACTGGCGGATAACGGGGATTTCACGCGGCTGCTCCTGTATGTGACATCCGGACCGGTGGGATTCGAGGAGAACCTTCCGCTCCCGGACACGGATGCCTACGAGGAGCGCTTCTTCAATAACGTGCTGCCGTTCTGGAAATTCGACATGCCGTGGACCTCGCGCTGGGTCAGTTCCATTCTGCTGGTCTGGCTGCCGGGAGCAGTGATGAACGCACTCCTGTTCTCCACCGAGGTCGTATACCTGCCATTCATCTCTTTCATGCCGCGCGTGTTCCTGCTGCTCTTTCTCTGGCTGATGCTGCGTTGGATCGACCGCGAAGGTGGAAAGCATGCGCCTCTGCTGTACCTGGCCATGGGACTGCCGTTCGTGTTCTGGGCCATCAACACCGACTACGTCGCGTACTTCACCAGCTTTTATCAGGAACCCGCCTCGATGATCGGGCTCGGCCTGATACTGCTGGCCATTGCGTACTACCAGGATCGCGGTGATACTGCATGGCGTCCATGGCTGTCCGCCGCGGCGGTGATGTTCATGACCACCGCGAAGCTGAGCAATATTCACTGGGCGCTGCTCGGGGCGCTGCTGCTGATCCCGTGGGGTATGCTGCGCGGAGCGCGCCGGCGCTTCGCGGTGTACGTGCTGCTCATTGTCATCGTCCCCGTCGGGTTCACACTGCTGCAGGCGTCCTTCTACAGTACGCGTTCGATCAATGCCTACCAGAGTATTTTCTGCGGCACGCTCATGTTCAGCGAGCGTCCATCGGAACACCTCCAGCGCCACGGCATGGAAGGCGGAGAGGCCTACATCGGTTATCACGCCTACTGTCCGGAAGGCGAGGAAGCGATGGAACGCTACGCGGACAAGCTTTCGCACAGCACGGTTGCAGCCATGCTGCTGCATGAGCCGTCCATCGTGTGGGATATGCTGGAGTTTGCCGCAGACAGCATGCAGCAGGCTGAACTGACCCACCTGTCGAAGATGGTCCTGTACAATGAGCCCGGTGTGCAACGGCCGTGGGCGCGCTGGATGCCTGCCGCCGCCGCGATGTCGACGCCGCTCGATACCTGGTCGCGCCTCAAGCGCAGCGCTTTCCCGACGGGAACACCGCTCGTAATTGTCATTACCGCACTGCTCCCGTTGTTCTTATGGCTGCTGCGTGGACACAACCGCCTTCTGCGGACATTCGGGGCCGCTGGAATTCTGCTTGCGCTCGCCGCGTTGACGGACTTGTGGATGCAGATCTTCGGTGACGGCCAGCGCGATCTGATCAAACACCTGTTCCTGGCCAACATCTGTTTCGACGGACTCGTCATCGTGGTGCTCGGCAGCCTCTTCGCGCTCCTCGGTGGCGCGCGCCCGACCCGTCATACGAAATAGTTGTCGGACAATTCATCATTCATTCGTCATTCATAATTCGTACTTTCCAACCATGTCTTTTCGCCCCGAAGTCATATTCTGGTCGCTCATGTACCTGCGTCCATCCATGATCTACTGGCGCGTCCATCGCACGGTGAAGGGGGCGGGCATCCGTTTCATGGAGAAGGCGAGACTGGCCGAGCGCATGTTTGATCGTCCGGTTGGAGACGTCTCCGTGTCACCGGTCCCGCGTCTTTCTTCTCGCTATCACTGTGAGGAGATCGATCTTGCCGAGCGCCGCTTCAGTTTCCTGCAGGATGTTCTTGTCCTGCCCGAGGATGCAGATGAGATGCGAGCCGCCGTTGCGCGGAAGCCGCTTCTGTGGCAGTTCCATTTCGGGTACCATGATTATCTGCTTGCATTGATGGAGGATACCGACACGGATCCCCTCTGCGCGGGGAAGGTGTTGGACTTCATGGAAGAGTGGATGCACGTCTACCCGCTGTACACGACCGGTGCGCGGAGAAGCGCGTGGCATCCGTACGTGCTGTCCATTCGCATAGAGGCGTGGATCCGCCTCCATGCGCGTGTCCAGGATTTCGGCGTGGACACCAGTGATCCACGTCTCGCGGAGATCGCGCGAAGCATCGAACTGATGACGCGCGTGCTGCTGCGCAACCTCGAAAAGGGGACGATGGCGAATCACCTGCTGCGGAACATCAAAGCGCTGGTGCTGGCTGGACTGTTTCTCGATACGTCCACCGGTGCGCAGGCGCGGCGCATCGGACTCACTCTGCTCGAACGTGAAATCCGCGAGCAGGTGCTCGACGACGGATGTCACTTCGAGCGCAGTCCCATGTACCACGTCTCCATGACCAGTGATGTCCTTGACATTGCCGAGGCGATCACGCTGTCGGAGAGCACGGTACCCGAAGCACTCTCAGGCGCCGCGGCGCGCATGACGGCATTTCTCGAACACATGCGTCATCCCGACGGCGAGATTCCGTACTTCAATGACGCGACGCGAAGTTTTTTTCTCCGCACGGCCGAAGTGCTTGAGCGCGGTCACCGACTCTGTGAGGAGATGGACTGGCCCGGCCATTCCGATGCTCCTGAGGATACGGGAGCCCAACCGAAACGTGTATCCGGACTCCTGACCGCGCAGATGCCGCGCAGCTGGGTGGTCTTCGATGCGGGGAATGTCGGGCCGGATTACCAGCCGGGGCATACGCATTGTGACACACTGAGTTTTGAGTGGTCGCTCGACGGAGATCGCTTTGTCACCGATACCGGTGTCTATCATTATCGCGAATCACCGGAGCGGTTCTACTCCCGTTCGACCGCGGCGCATAACACGATAGAAATCGAGGGTGAGGATCAGAGCGAGGTATGGAAGAGCTTTCGCGTCGGTCGCCGGGCGAAAATCCTGGAATACGGGCGTGAGGAAATCGATGGTGTGCAGATTCTGCGGGGAGCGCACGATGGCTACGAGCGTCTCGAGCGCGGGCTCGTGCATGAGCGCGCGATTCTTCTCGCACCCGCCTGGCTGGCTGTCATCGACTGGCTGCACGGCACCGGCATTCACCGGTACAGGAGCTTTCTGCACCTCCATCCCTCCGTGGAAATTCAGGTCGCCGCCGAGCACATCCGCCTGCGGCGCGGCGCGCATGACATCATCCTTCATTCTCTCGGACCGGAATCCGTCATCAGTGAACGCACGGAGTACTATCCCGCATTCGGTGAAAAAATTCTTCGTCCGAGCGTGCTGCAGCAGAACGAGGCGCGATTCCCACTGATTACCGGGAATCTCTTTGTGCTTGATGGACACGACATCCCCCTCCACATCGATCCTCTCAACAAGTCGGTAACATTCAGGCTCCCGCGTGGCAAGACACACACAATTGGATCGATGATGTGAACATCCGGTGTTTCACGAAACCGAATACGGTATCAGCCATGCCCCCATCCCCGATTCGCATCGAAGAAAAATTCGGCCTCTTTTCCGACCGGTGGTCCCCGCGCGTTGTCGCGGAACTCAACGATTACCAGGTGAAACTCGCGCGGCTCGAGGGCGAGTTCGTCTGGCATCGGCACGATGAAACCGACGAGCTTTTTCTGGTCATCGGCGGCACCGTGGAGATTGCCTTCCGCGACGGTACCGTGCGGCTTTCGGAAGGGGAGATGCTCGTGGTGCCGAAGGGCGTGGAGCACTGTCCGCGCGCGCAGGAAGAATGCCGCGTGCTTATCATCGAACCGCGCGGCGTCCTCAATACGGGAGATGCCGGCGGCGATCGCACCGCTGAAGCGGATGTATGGATCTGAGCCGTGCGCTTACACGCCGACGTCGGGGACGAACTTGTATCCGTACATGATCACGCCGGTGCGGCCCTCCTCGCGGATACGTCGGAATTTCGCGATCATGCGATCCCCGGTCTTCAGCGTGTCGACGTCGCAGTCGGTGATCTGCGCCATCAGCCGCACGCCTTCGTCGAGTTCGACAATGCCGACCGCATAGGGCGCCTGGTCGGTGAAGCCGCTCGGGGGCGTCCGAATGATCGTGAAGGTTGTCAGCGCGCCGCGACCGGAAAGACGGACAGTTTCAAAGGCATTCGCGCCGCATGACGGACAGATCTTCCGCGGGGGAAAGTGTATGGCGTCGCACTGCACGCAGGCGGCGGCTTCGAGCCGGTAGTACCGGGGGATTTCTCTCCAGAATCTTGGAACCTGCATCACCTTGCCTCCACGATATGAACCACACTGCTGCCGCCCGATCCTCCCATGTTCTGCGTCAGCGCGATGCGGGCGTTCGGAATCTGACGATCCCCCGCCGCGCCACGCAGCTGCGTCACCGCCTCGCAGATCTGTGCCACGCCGGTGGCACCCACGGGGTGTCCCTTGGACTTCAATCCGCCGGATGGATTCACTGGGAAGTCGCCGTCGAGGGCCGTGAGACCATCGAGCGTTGCGGGACCACCCTGTCCGGCTGGAACGACACCCATTGACTCAAGCACCAGGATTTCCGCAATGGTGAAACAGTCATGGACTTCCGCGAAATCGATATCCTCGATTGTTTTTCCAGCCATGCCGAGTGCACGCGAGGACGCGAGTTCGATAGCATCGAGGTGAAGCAGATCCGCTCGATGGGCGATTGAAATCGTGTCGGTTGCATGCCCGATGCCCGTGATCACTGTGAGCGGACCCCTCTGCAGTTCACGTGCCATTTCCGCGGGAGCCACAAGAACCGCGGCGGCCCCGTCCGTGATGGGGGAGCAGTCCAGCAGTGTCAGCGGATCTGCGATCATGACAGAATTGATCACCTGCTTCCGCGTTACGGTGAACGGGAACTGCGCGTGAGGATTATGGCTTCCGTTTTCGTGATTTTTCACTGCTACCTGTGCGAGCTGGTCGCGCGTCGTGCCGAAGCGCTCCATGTGCGCGCGTGCCATCATGGCGTACAGGCCCGGAAAGGTCACACCGTGGAAAGCCTCGTAATCCTGGTCGGCGGCTGTTGCAAGGGCGTATGTCGCTTCACCGCCGCTCACGTCGGTCATTTTCTCGATACCGATGGCAAGTACGACATCCGACATGCCGGAGGCGACTTCCAGGAATGCCGTGCGCACCGCCTGCCCTCCGGATGCGCAGGCGGATTCCACGCGTACCGCGGGTACGTTGCGCCGGCCGAGGTAGTCTGGGACAAGACTGGCGAGATGTTCCTGCCCCGTGAACAGTCCGCTGCTCATGCTGCCGATGGTGATCGAGTCCAGCCGGTCGATGCCCGCGTCATTGAAGCAGGCAAGCGCGGCCTCCACGCAGAGATCGCGAATGGAGGACTCCCAGAGCTCGCCGAAGCGCGTCATTCCGATGCCGATAATTGCTACGTCTCGCATGGGATCCTCCTATTCGGCCTTGAGAATTTTACGTCTGAACTTCGCGTATGTCCCGTAGGGAATGTGAACGCGATATTCGTCAAGCTGAGTGCGCGTGTGCGGAGCCCTGTCGCGCACATCCGAGAGCCGCTCTGTCGTGCGGAAAATAAACGCATCGCTCCCCGCGCCGGATCCGTAGGATACAAGAAGTATATGCGCTCCCGGGTTCGCGACATCCAGTGTCGCCGCGAGTCCCATCGGAGAGGAGCCGGAGTACGTGTTCCCCAGGGTTGGTGACAACAGTCCAGGCGCCCATTGTTCCTCGGTGAAACCGAGCTTCCTGGCCACCTGTACGGGGAATTTCCCGTTGGGTTGATGGAAAATACAGTAATCAAAATCCTCCGGTGCCATTTCCGCCCTGTCCATGATGGCCTTCGCGGCGCCGGTGACATGACGAAAATAGGCGGGAACGCCGGTGAAGCGTCCGCCATGCTCCGGATAGGGCGTGTGTTCACGCCGCCAGAAATCCGCGGTGTCTGTCATGTACACGTCGGTAGTCAGCAGTTCCGCGATGAGATCTTCGCTGCCGACGATAAACGCGGCGGCTCCGGCCGCGGCGGAATATTCCAACGCATCGCCCGGCGCGCCCTGTGAGGTGTCGGCGCCGATGGCGAGAGCGTGCGTGATTACGCCGGACTGCACCTCGTGCAGTGCGATGAACAGTCCTTCGGTGCCGGCCTTGCAGGCAAACTCGAGATCGGCGGTGTGCACTCTGGGACATGCCCCGAGCGCCTCGGAGACAATCGTGCCCGTGGGCTTGACCGCGTAGGGGTGCGATTCGCTTCCGACATACACCGCGCCGATCAGCTGCGGATCGATGCCCGCACGCAGCAGAGCATTCCGCGCGGCATTGACCGACAGCGTCGCCGTATCTTCGTCCGGTCCGGGGACGGACTTTTCATTGAGATTCAGCCCCCGCTTGTACGAGGGCGCATCCGCGCCCCAGACGGACGCAATATCCTCCACGCGGATGCGGTAGCGGGGAATCTGTGTTCCGTAGCCGACGATGCCGACCATGACGCGCCTCCTTGCTTGAGTGATCGCACGTGATGCACTCCGAATTCACCGGCTGCAGACGGATTTCCGAAGACATGGACGTTGGAGCTGCTTCACTGCTGAACGCGTGACATCACCAGGCCGGTCGCCGGTCGTTGCATGGACGTGCAGAGAAATGGAGATACGAATCGGAATATACAAGACCCTGGAACAATGTCAAGCGGAGAGAATACGAAGCGGGGAGGAGGGTGCGGAGGACTGCGGCAAAGCCGGCGGTCTCAGGCAGGAATACGGAGAACGGGCAGGAATACGGAGAACGGGCAGGAATACGGAGAACGGGCAGGAATACGGAGAACGGGGTAATGCAATGGGTGGGAATACAAACCCGCCGGGACAGGAGGAGGACCCGGCGGGTTATGCGGCCACTGCAGTGTTGGAGAAATCCGGCCTGTTCAGGAATGGAGAAAGATCAGGTTTGTGATGCGGTCGTCCGTGTGAATGCGCAGGATATACATCCCGGGTGCGAGGTCGCCGGTGCCGAAGGGGATGACATGATGTCCTTCCTCCATCGGCTTGTGATCAAGGATGGTTCTGACAGTGCTGCCAAAACGGTCGAGCAGCGTCAGCTTGACCTTCGCTGTTCGGCGCAGGCCGAACGAGACGGTGCCGTAATCCCTGAACGCGTCCGTCGAGTGTTTCCACACACTGTATGACGCGAGAACGTCTTCCGGCGTCACACGGACGATGGGGGAGACGGTGGTGCTGCCGTCCATGCGCACCTGGCGGAGGCGGTAGTACATCACACCGCTTCCCGAAAGCCGATCGAGAAATGCGTACTCGTTTTCCGATTTGTCAGAGGGACGCAGGAATCCGATGTGCTCCCATCTGCCGGTGCGTTGTGTCCGGCGCTCGATTTCGAATCCGGCGATGTCGCGTGCCGAAACCGTGTTCCATCTCAGCTCGATGACGTCGCGGATGCGAGCGCCGGAGAACGTATGCAGGTCCGCGCGCTGCCGTGTTGAAGGCGCGTGCCGGGAGAAGCGTTCAATTGATGATGTGATGTTCCGCAGGTCTATGGCGGTCGTGCTGAGTGCCACGGTGTTCAATGCAGGGGACAAAATCGCGGCCGGTTGTGCCTTGCTGTGCGCTTCCCCGGCATCGCTGCGGCGATTGGCCCTTTTTGCCCCGGTGTTTGCGGCTTCTCCGCCGGTGTCATCGCCCTTGATATCGGGGATGATGTTCAGCGATGCGAAGCTGGGGGATGAGACCGTGAGCTGCCCGAACAGCAGGACCGGGATCAGCAGAAGGATGATCAGCAGGAGGGCGAAGCGCGCCAGCGCGGATGCTTCCCTCGCCGTGATCGGAATGCGTGCTCGATAGAGATCTGTATACGGCATGATCTGTTCCTCTTGTAGTTGGCAGACGTAATCGGTTTTTCTCCCTCCCCACCGGCGATCAGCGGACCACCAGGATGCGCTTGCGCACCACGGTTCCCGCGCTTTCAAACTCCAGGAAATAGTATCCCGGAGACACCGAGGAGAGAGAGAGAGGAACAATATGCGTCCCCTGCACGAGGGGCAGAGAATGCGTGAGGATATCCAGCCGCCTGCCAGACGCGTCGTACACGTGCAGGTGTCCTTCCGCGGGCTGATTGAGCTGCAGCTGCACGGTGGCGTTGCTGCGCACCGGATGCGGATAGACCTGCATGCTTGCCGGTGCAGGCGTGTTTTCGATTGTGAGAATGGATGAAAAGTCTTCCGTGCCGTCACGGTCGAGCTGCAGGAGACGGTAGTACAGCGTCTGTCCGGCGAATTTCCGTGCGATGCCGGCGTCGGTATAGCGGTAGGAGCGCGGCGTGTTCACCGTTCCCGCGCCCGGAATCATGTCGATATCCGTCCAGGTCTTTTTATCCGTGGAACGCTGCACGAAGAAGCCGAAATTTTCGACTTCCGTCGCCGTGTGCCATTTCAGCTGCACATCCTGGCCGACCATAGCTCCCGAGAAGGACACCAGCTCGACGGGATTAATGTTCGGAGTGCCGTCATCAATCTCCACGTTGAAGCGGGAGAGAATCGGATCGATCGGTGAAACATAGATGTATGATCCGCTGCTGGCGAAGAGCATGCCGACCGGATTCACACTATTATCGTCCGTCACCACCAGTGCTCCGGAATCACCACTCCCCGCGAAATCCGAATTCTTCTTTTTGGGTTGCACAACAATCTGACTGTTAAACAGACTGGGGCCGGCAGGATACGGGACGGTACAATTGAAATTGATTGCGACGACTTCCCCCTGTGTAAGTCCTGTTGTGCGACCATATTTTTGGACATCCATACCGATATAGGCTGTCGCAGTGGTTCTGTTGGGTGCGCCGTAGCCATCTGATAATGGGGTACTTGCATCAACGAGATTTGTATTGGTGCTGACCAGCGCCGCATCCATGATATTGTTGCCAGACGTTCCATACACGATTGGTTCATAATCAGCGAGCGTACCGATTTCATCAGCGGTGTTCTGGGCGCAGCTGACGTCACCGCGTCCCGGCTGTACGATTTTTTCACCACTGCTCGCGTAATTCAAGCGCGCGAATACATGATTACATGAGAGGACGTAGACGTTATTGCCATTTCTGACGCGGACACCGATCGTACCCGCGGCGCATTCATTCCAGTTGCTGGTGGAAACACCGATGGGAACGGGACGGGAATACCTTGTCGCAACGGCATCAATGGTATTTTCCTGGCCGGTACCGCTTCTGAGCGCACCGCGTTCGTTTTTATCGCCGTTTCCGAGCAACGTTGTTTCTCCGGATACCCTTTCGATCACTGGGAGTCCCTCGAGTTCCACAGGGATGACCTGGGGGCCGAGTTCCCTTGTAGTAAACACGAGGATCGCCGGTTCCCCGGTCTCTGTCATGCCGGTACCGGTTCCAATCACTCCAGGAATATCCATGAAATATGGAGTGTAATGATTCTGTACCTCCATCGTGTGCACAACGCGGGGATCATCCGCATACAACACCATCTCATCACCGGAATCGCCCGGTAACACTTGATCCGCCGCCGTGAGTCCTTCATGACTGAAACTGAGCAGTGCGAATACGATCGCAATGCGCAACAGCAACCTTTTTTCTGTAAGCTTCCGTGCCATACTTCCTCCTTTTGAATTATGCTCGGATCTACTTTCCTCCAGGGTCCGAGACATTCGAACCTTCGCATACCAATCTAGAGGCGGCACCTTACAGGGGACTGAATCGTCCATTAAAGCCAGATTACGATTGACTTACATGCTTTTAAGATTGGATGGGCGAGCAGGCGCACGAGCACGAGCGTGAGCAGATGCGCGAGCAGGAGGGGGAGTGCGATCTGGAGGGTGTGCAGGAACGTGAAGCACAGAGCAGTCTGCCGGATGCGCTAACCCCATGCGTAAGCATGGGGCCGGACCCGGATCGACCACCACTTGAAAACCACCCCCCGTATCTCTACTTTGAGTCATGAATCAGCCTCGCACCACCGCTCCCGCTCACCAGCGTTGCCGTCCTGTCCGATTTGTACCCGGGTTCCGGATGCAGCACCTGGTCCCGCAGGTCATTGTCGTGCTCATGCTTATCATAGTCGCTTCAGCTCCTGTCCTCCTGACCGGGTGCAGCAGCAGGGCGGGACTCGCCCGGCACATCAACGAACTTCTCATGCGCGCGGATGCGGGAGGGAAGGATCTCTCCGTCGCCATGGATCCGCGTTCGCGGATGGGACTCGCACAGTTCCCGGCTGCAGAAGGCGAAATCGTCCGCCTCGTCTCCGTTCTGCATCTCCAGGAAGTGCCCGATGCGCTCCCATCCGCCGGTGATCCGGTGGCCGGCTGGCTCAGGAATGCCCAGAAATCGTACACGAACGAAATGCTTCGTCTCCCCGCAGGTGTGCGTCTATTCCATTCCGAGATTCGGCAATCCTCGCTCAAACTGCGCGATGATAGTCAGTTCGAATATCTCGTCCTCATCTATGATCCTCGCAGCAAACGCGCCCTCATCCTCGCCGAATACGCCTACGGGTAATCCCTCTGTCTCGCTGAGTCGTCATGGAACTGGATTTTTTCCCTTAATCATGGGTCCGCACCCGGCTTTGCATCCCGGTCAGACGGCTCATAATTGCGTCCCCCATATGCTGAATTGGCACAATATTCTTTGCGAACTGCCAAAATGGCATGAAACGTGGTTTTAGGACATCCTAAAATATTTTTTAGGATATCCTAAAACACGTATTCTCCCGCTTTTCCAGCATTTGACGTCTCCCGCAGACGCCACCAGCCGCATATCCCGCAGGCGCCTCCACCCGCATATCCCACCGGAGCCACCGCCTGCTGGCAGAGTCGGTGAAATCCATCTGCATGTCACATCAAGGTTTTCGCATCTCAGCGGCAACTTTTTATCCAGAATCCATGTTATTATTTGCTCCATAATTCTGTGTTGCAGTTTTGTCTAATCAGGAGCGCCGCTTTGTGCGCAACAAGCCGCACATCGCCGCTTCAAACGTATAACAATGTTACGAGGTGGACTATGAATAAAACTCTTCTCGCAGCGGTGCCGCTGCTGGCTATTATCCTCCTTGCCGCCTGCAATCAGCCGGCGCAGGAAACCAGTGAGCAAGAGCAGTCAGAGGAAATGACCTCCACAGTCATGACCGCAACCGATCAGGGAGCCATGACCCCTCAGGCGGTGCTCGATGATCTGATGGCGGGGAACCAGCGGTACATGCAGAATGACCTGACCGCACGCGATCTCCCCGCGCAGGTGGCGGCCACGACCGACGGACAGTACCCGAAGGCCATCATTCTCTCCTGCGTCGATTCGCGCGTGCCCGTCGAAATGGTGTTCGACCAGGGCGTCGGTGATGTGTTCGTCGCCCGTGTCGCGGGCAACATCGAGGATGAGGATCTCCTCGGAAGTATCGAGTACGCCGTGGGCGTTGCCGGCTCGAAGCTGGTGATGGTGCTGGGACATGAATCCTGCGGTGCCGTGAAGTCGGCCGTGGATCAGCTCGACGTCGGCAGTGAGAACGTTGACCATCTCCTCGCACAGATCGAGCCCGCTATCGAAAAAACCGAAGGTGAGCGCGATGCCGCGAACAAGGAGTACCTGACGGGAGTCATCAAGAACAACGTTGAACTGACGATCGAAGATATCCGCAGCCGCAGCGCGATTGTACGCCAGCTGGAAGAGGAAGGGAAAATCATGCTCGCCGGCGGCTACTACAATCTGCATGACGGGTCTGTGACGCTGCTCGATTAAGGGACTCGACAGACAAAGACCGTTCGCGCCGCCCCGCCTTTCGATTCGAGAGTGCGGGGCGGACTGTGTTCTGGGGGATTTGACAACGCTTTGACAGAACCATGACATCGGCTCCGGCTGTAGAACGTATCATGCGAATGAACAGCGACAGGAGACCGACATGGCACAGAACGTATTGCTTACCGGAGGAACTGGACTCGTCGGGGCCGATGTTCTCCGCAGACTGCTGGCGGGGGACACAGACCTGAAGGTCTGGGCCCTGGTTCGTGGAAGCAGCCCTGATACTGCCCGGGCGCGACTGCGCAGGGCGGTTGAGCTGCTCGAGGGAGCACGTCTGCCCGCATCCTCCTGGGAGCGTGTTCGCGTACTCTGTGGTGATATCACCAGGCAGGACTGTGGTCTCACCCCGGATATCCGGCAGCGGCTTCGCAGTGCTGTCACCCATATCGTACATGCGGCATCCGATGTGCGCTTTGATCTTCAGCTCGACGAGGCGCGGCGGGTCAACGTGGATGGCACGAGACAGCTGTTGCGGATCGCGCGTGATGTGATGGAGCGTGGAGGTCTGAAGCGCTTCACCTACGTGAGCACCGCGTATGTCTGCGGAAGCCGTGACGGCGTGATATATGAAGATGAGGATATCACACCGCGCTTTTCCAACACCTATGAGCAGAGCAAATTCGAAGCTGAACAGCACGTGCGCGCGGCCATGCGGGATCTGCCCGCGAGTATCCTGCGACCCAGCATCATCGTCGGTGATGAGCACAGCGGACGAACCAACGCATTCAAGGCGCTCTATGCGCCGCTCCGTCTCATTGTGCGCAACCTGGTGCGCTTCCTCCCATGTGAGGAGCACACGCCGCTGGACGTTGTTCCCGTGGATTACGTCAGCCGCGCCATCTGCCACCTGCTGTTCGATGACGGTGCCAGTATCGGGCGCACCCTGCATCTCACTGCGGGCGGCGCAGCTTCCAGCACCGTGGGGGATATCGTGCGTGGCGCACTGCGTTCAGGCAGAAGCGTCGACACGGCCAGGGTGGAATTCGTCTCTCCCCGGAAATTTAACTTCACGGATATCACCGGTGCGGGTGAACGGGCGCTCGTCGCGACACTCGCGCAGTTTGCGCCGTACCTCGCCATCAACCGGACCTTCGATGATACCGGCGCGCGGGATCTGCTTCGCGGCAGCGGTATCGCTCTGCGTCCGTTTACACAGTATATCTCCACCATTCTGCGCTTCGCCGTCGACTCCGCCTGGGGCCGCCGCTTCGCGCTCGCGGCGTGAGGAGGATGTCATGAATGTCGTTGCCATCCTGAATCCCAATGCCGGCAGAGGAATCGCCGACCGCCTGCTTCCCCAGCTGCGTGTGCAGCTGAACGGCGCTCTCGTGAATGCGCATATGCCCCGTTCCGGGGAGGAAGCGACGGAACACGTGCGCGACGCCGTGCGCGACGGTGCCGATGTCATTCTCGCCGCGGGCGGTGACGGAACGCTGAACGCGGTGATCAACGGCATGGTGGACGGCAGTGCAGCGCTGGCCGTGCTGCCGGCGGGATCGGCGAATGATTTCGCGCAGCAGAATGGCTGCGCACGAGGTTTGCAGGATGTCTGCCGCGACATCCTGCGCGGCGGACGGAAACGCGTTGACCTGATCGACGTCAACGGCTGGCGCTATGCGACCGACGGGGGACTGGGGCTGTGCGCCAGTGTTGCGGGGATGGCCGCGCACATGCGGACACGGGGTGGAAGCACTGCCCGGCGCGGCGCATTCGGCTCTTCGTTATACCCGCTGGCCGCCGTGCGAACGCTGCTGCGTCAGTCCAGCCACTGCAGCCGGATGCAGATCGCGGCGGAAGGGTGGAGCGAAGAAGTGTCTTCACCACTGCTCATGATCAGCAACCAGCGCCTGCTCGGCGGGTATTTCCCCATCGCGCCTTCCGCGCGTAATGACGACGGACTCTTCGACGTATGCATGGTCAGTGGTCGCAACGGACGCCTCGGGCTCCTCCGCCTCGTCACCGAAGTGCTGCGCGAGCGGCATATCGACTGTACGGACATCCGCTGCTGGCAGGATCATTCGCTCCGCGTCCAGACCGATGTCCCCGTGCCGTATCTCGGTGACGGGGAGCTTTCCGATCCCACCGACACCTTCCATGTGCTTGTCCTTCCCGGGGCGCTGCGCATCGTTTCATCTTCCATCCCATCGGATCGTTCGGTCTCAAGGAGAATATCATGATACACGCATACTCCGCACATGGCTACACGCAGCGTATGTGGTGCTACCTGCAGGAAATGTATCCGCTCGCGCAACGTCTTCCGCTCGCGCTCATCATCGGTGCGGCAGTCGTACTGTTTACGCAGTCTTCGCTGGCAGAGCCGCACCCTGCACTCCTCCTGCCCCTGGCTGTCAGCAGCGCGGCGGTATTCCTCCTGCTGCTCCTGCTGCGTCTGATGGATGAATTGAAGGACGTGGAAATTGATCGGGCGCTTTTCCGGGAGCGGCCGCTGCCGTCGGGACGCGTCCGGGAGTCCGACATCCGGATCAGCATGACAGCGGTCGCCGCGGCGTTTGTCGCCCTGCATCTGCTCCTTCCCGTCACACTGCTCTCGGCCATCCCCCTGCTGGGATACACCGTTCTGATGTACCGCTATTTCTTCGCACCCACGCTGCTGCGCGAGAATCTCTTTCTCAATCTCGCCACGCACAATCCCGTCATCCCGCTGATCGTTCTGCACTGCATGATTGTCACGGCGGCAGCAGCGGATCTCCCCCTGGCCGCGCTCGACTGGGACATGCTCCTTCGCGGTGCGCTGATGCTCTGGATGCCGATGTTCGCCTGGGAGATCGCGCGCAAGATCCGCGCACCGGAGGAGGAAAACGCATACGTCACGTATTCGCGTCTGCTGGGACGCCACGGTGCGGTCGCGCTCGCCTTCGCGGCGCAGAGCGTCGCAGCCGCGTCGGCGTTGTCTTTTGTCGTCGCCGGCTCCTGGTCCGCCATCGCGCTGCTGCCCCTGCTCGCTGCCTGGATACTGCTTACCCTCGCCTACGCGAGATTTCTGCTGCGGCCCGTGCCCGCGCATGCCCGTTTGCGCGTGTATGGCGAGGCGTACGCTGTCATGCTGATGATATCCGTCATTTTCGCTTCCTGGAGCGCGTCATGAATACTGCACTGCACACCCGGAACCACCACCGGCTGATTCACCGGACGAAGCGGCGCTGCTCCGCGCAGGATGCCGGCGGAAAGGGCTGGAACCTCCTTCGCCTGCGCGCGCTCGGATTTCCCGTTCCGCCCTTTGTCATTCTTTCCGCGGACATGTTTGCGACCTGCGCTGCCGGATTCCGCGAGGAGATGACGGCACTGCTGCGGGGTTTACGCATTGATGAGCCCGATGGAATCGCCCGCGCGGCCGCCGAGCTGCGGGCGCACATCATGGCACTCCCGCTTCCTGCCGAAATTATGCGAGACATCTACAGCGCCTTCGATACGGTGGTGGAAAAGAACGGCAGCGTATCGGTGCGCTCCTCCGTAGCGGGGGAGGACGGCGTGCGGCATTCCTTTGCGGGACAGATGGACACGGTCCTGAACGTCGCGCGTGCGTCGGTTACCCATGCCCTCCGGCGTGTCTGGGCCTCGGCGTTTTCCCGGCGCGCACTGACCTACCGCCTGCATGCAGGACTGCCGCTGCTGGACATCCGCATTGCCGTCGTATTGCAGCGCATGCTGCGCGCGGAGGCGTCGGGCGTGCTGTTCACGCGCGATCCGGTGACAGCGGTGAAGGAATGTTTCGTCATTGCGGGATATGGACTGGGCGAGGGCGTGGTCTCGGATCTGGTGGAAACCGACAGCTACCGCTGTCCGGTCAGCGGCACAGTCGTGGATGCGACGCTCGCGCGTAAAACCCGGGTGATGCGCTTCGAAGAATTTGGCAGGGACGGCCTGCGAATCATGGCGGTGCCGGAGCATCAGCAGGATGTCGCGGTGCTGCGTGACGGCGAAGTACTGCGGCTGCGAGACTGGGGAATGCGGCTCGAGTCCGAATTCGGCCTCCCGGTGGATGTGGAATGGGCGCGCGCGGCGGACGGCATGCTGTTCCTCCTGCAGGCGCGTCCCGTCACCGCCAATGGGACGAATGAAGCCCCGCCGCAGGTGTGGGACAACGCGAATATCGTCGAGAGTTATCCCGGGATGACATCCCCGCTCACCTTCAGCGTCATCCGTGAAGCCTACACGCGGGCCTTCCGTGGCGCCATGCGCGGATTCCTTCTGCGGGAAGCGCCGCTGCGTCGTATCGAGGGCGCTCTTTCATCCCTGCTCGGACATCAGCACGGTCGCGTCTATTACAACCTGCGAAACTGGTACGCCATGCTTTCGGTGCTCCCGGGCATCAGACGCAACCGCCGCGCGTGGGATCAGATGATCGGCATCGCGCATGCGATTGACCTGCCTTCGGTGCCGGTCTCGATACTGGATCGGGTCGGGACCGGGATCAAGTGTGCCTGGCGGCTCCTGCACATTCGCAGGAATGCCCGTCACTTCCACGAAGGATTTACGCGCGCCTGTGAACGCTGGTCTGCTATGGATATCGCATCCGCCGATGCTCCGGCGCTGCGCCGGCAGTATGCCATGATCGCGGAGGAAGCGACACTTCTCTGGCCGCGGACGCTCTACAACGACTTTGCGGCCATGACCTGGTACGATCTGCTGAAGCGCTGCTGCAGCCGGAAGCATTTCGATGAGGGACTGCACAACCGGCTGCTCTGCGCGGAGCCGGGCATTGAAAGCGTGCAGCCCGTCCGTGCCCTCGTGCGCATGGCGGAATCCATTCGTGCCGACGCGGCTCTCTCGCGCCTGTTCAGACGCGGCGGCAGCGATGCAGCCATTCTTGAAACGGCGCGCAGGGATCCATCCTGCGCCGTCCTGAGCGCTTTTCTCGACGATTATATTGCCCGCTTCGGTGACCGGGGATTCGAGGAGCTCAAGTTGGAATCCTCCACGTATCGTCAGCGGCCCACGGCGCTCATCGGCATGTTGCGCGGATACGTGCGCAGTGGACTAACCTGCGCCGCCATGGAGCGGGAGGAACAGCGCACCCGCACCGCTGCGGAAGCGGAACTGCGCCGCGCTGTTCGCAATCCATTTGCGCGCATCGTCACGCGCATCGTGCTCAACCGCGCTCGGGCGGCCGTCGCGGCGCGGGAAAACATGCGCTTCTCGCGCAGCCGTCTCTACGGACTCCTGCGCCGGATCTTCCAGCGGTACGGCGAATTGCTAGCGAACACTCGTGTGATCAACGATGCGGAAGATGTATTTTTCCTTGAGATGGAAGAAGTGTTTGCCGCCGCCGAGAAGCGCCTCACACCCGCCGAAGCGCGCAGCATCGTTGCTCGCAGGCGGCAGCGGCAGGAGTCCGATGTGCGTATGACACTGCCGTCACGGTTTCTGCGCCGCGGTGACAGCGGGCCGGTGCTGACACCGGAAACAGGAACCGCGACGCACGCACCGGCCAGTGGCATTGCGGCGCCCGGTGACGCGCCGGATGCGTACATCCTGCGTGGAACGGGCTGTTCCGCCGGCACCGTGACCGCGCCCTGCATGATCGTGCGTGATCCGCGACAGGCGGGAGATGTGCGCGGACGCATCCTCGTGGCGCGCAGCACGGATCCCGGATGGGTGTTCCTCATGATAAGCGCCGCCGGACTGATCGTCGAGCAGGGCAGTGTTCTTTCTCATACGGCCATTATCGGACGCGAGCTCGGCATCCCCACCATTGTCGCCGCGAAGGATGCCATGCAACTACTCGACGGAGCCGCGTCGGTCACCATCAACGGCAGCACCGGAGAGATACGATGGAACTGACCGGCTTCGATTTCGATACGCGTCTCGCGCATGAATTTCTCGACTGCGGACATCAGCGGAATGCCCGCGATCCGCATTTCATTCTGCCGCCGCATCCAATGATTGCACGGCAGCTGCAGCCCGATTATCCTTTTTACGCCGTCCCGGGAAATGCCCATCATCATTTCATTGCGCGAGATAAGGGCCGTGCGGTCGGACGCATCACGGCGTTCGTGAACCGCAACCTGCGCGATGGCAATGGTGAACCGGTCGGCACGGTGGGATTCTACGAATGCATCGATGACGACCTCCTGGCGATGCGTCTCATAGATGCCGCTGTCGGCTGGCTGCGGTCACGAGGGCTGCGCCGCGTCTGGGGTCCGATGAACTTCGACATCTGGCACAGCTACCGCTTCATCACGCGCGGCGCGGACGGCACTCCATTTGTGAGCGAACCGCGCAATGCGCCCTGGTATCCCGGGCAGTTCGAACGGGCCGGTTTCACGGCCGTACACCGCTGGGAGAGCCTGCTGTACCGCGGCGAACTGCGTCTGCGTGCGCTGATCGATTTCACGCTACCCGTACACGAGGGTCTCACCGCACGCGGCTTCAGTTTTCGCGATATCGATACGCGTCGTCCGGAGCAGGACTTCCGCCGCCTCTACCACCTTCTGCTGCCGGCCTTCCGGGATTTCCCCGGCTGTACATCCATTGCAGAGGAAGATTTCATCGCACTGCTGCGGCGCAATCGCGATGCACTCGCGCCCGGACTTGTTTCCTTCCTCACGCATCCGGATCACGGTGAGGTGGGCTTTACCGCGACGTTTCTTGACCGGACCCGCGCGGTGCAGGCATTACGCGGAGAGCTGAATGCCGCGGCGAAGCTGCGTTACCTGCTGCATCGCCGCGATTCCGGCCGGGTGATTTATCACCTCGCCGGAGTCCTGCCGCAGCATGCCCGCAGTGCCGCCGGCTGTGCGCGCGCCATGCTGCACCGTACGCTGCAGCGTGTGCTCGCGATGGGAAAGGATGAAGTGCTCATCGCGCTCATGCGGTGCGGCAACCGGGTGCGTGGTCTTTTCGATGCAGAAGAAGCCGATGAACTTCGTGAATATACGCTCTACGAGATGAGACTGTGACGCAGGAGCATGTCTATATCGAACGCCGCAGCGGCGAGCGTGTGCGCGAGGAAATCTACGCCTCGGGCTTCCTGTACTGGGCCTGCAACGCCATGCCTGGCCGCTGGTTCTCGCGTCTCGTGCTGAGCCGCCTCTGGCCGTCGCGGCTGTACGCGTGGTGGAACAGCCTGCCGCGCAGCCGGCGGCGCATCGCGCCGTTCATCAGGCGCATGGGGATCGACATGTCCGAAGCCCTGCGTCCCGCAGAAGAATACTCCAGCTTCGCCGATTTCTTCACGCGGGAGATCGACCTCGCGCAGCGTCCGCTGCCGGATCGTGAGGATGCCTGCGTGGCGCCGGTGGACGGGAAGATCCTCGTGTATCCACGGGTGGACGATGAGCCCTTCCGCATCAAGAGCCACATGTTCCGTCTGCGCGAGTTCCTGCGCAACGACGAGGCCTGGCACCGCTACCGGGGTGGGAGCATGGCCGTGCTGCGCCTGGGCCTGTCTGATTACCACCATGTGCATTATCCCTGTGCGGGAGTGCCCTCCAGTCCCCGGCTGCTGGAGGGACGCTGCTACATCGGCGGTCCCTACGCCGTGAAAAGCTGGATGCCGTTTTACCGCGAAAACGTGCGCGCGTTCACATCGTTTGCTTCCGAGCATTATGCGATGATGCTGCTGGCGGAAATCGGCAGCTTTGCCGTCGCGAGCATCCGGCAGGATGTCACGCCGGGACGGCGCGTTCGGGCCGGCGCGCACAAGGCGCATTTCGCACTGGGCGCGTCCACGGTCGTGCTCCTCTTTTCTCCGGGCACCGTGTTCTTCGACGAGGATCTCGTGGAGAACAGTGCCGGTGGGATGGAAACCCGTGTGCGCATGGGGGAACGGATCGGAATTCCGTACGTGCGGACGGACGATCGGATCGGCATTCCAGGTCTGCGGATGAGAGAACGGATCGGAATGTCGGGTGAGCAGATGGGCGAGTGGATAGACCATTCCGGCGCGGAGGATGCGGCATGATGCGCGAACCCGATTACGGTGTGACCGGCGCGGATCAGCTCGAGGAGCGCATCCGCTACGCGCAGAGCTGGGAAGATCCGGTGACGGTCTGCGAGGGATTGCGCATCGATTCCGCTTCCCGCGTGCTCGCCATCGCCTCCGGCGGCGACAACTGCCTCGCCATGCTGCTTCGTGACGCCGCGTCCGTGGAAGCAGTCGACATGAGCGCGGCCCAGATCGCGCTGCTCGAAATCAAGGTGCGGGCGATCGAGCAGCTGTCCCACCATGAGTGCATGAGCTTCCTGGGTGTTTCTTCTTCTCCGGATCGCTTCTCGACATATACGGCGCTGCGCTGCCATCTCTCGTCCTTCGCGCGGGAATACTGGGATCGCCGCCGGGCTGATATCAGTCGCGGCGTCATCCACTGCGGGAAGTTCGAGCAGTATTTCGCGATCTTTCGCCGCTTCATGCTGCCGCTCATGCAGACGCCCGGAACCGTACGCACCCTGCTGTCCAGCGTCTCTACCGAAGAACAGAATGATGTCTACAGGACGCGATGGGACAATCCCCGCTGGAGGGCGATGTTCCGTCTCTTCTTCTCGCGGTATCTGCTGGGACGGTTGGGACGCGACAGCGCTTTCTTCGCACAGGTCGATCGCACGGACATCGCCGCTGAACTGCTCCTGCGCACCCGGCGGGGACTGACGGCCGTGCCCATCACCGATAATTATTTCGTGCAGTACATCCTCACCGGACACTTCCGTGATTCCTCCCATGCCCATCCCTGGATGCATTCCGACACGTACGATCTGCTACGCGAGCGCTGCGGACGTCTCCGCTGCCGCGTCGGACGGATGGGGGAGGGAATGGAGCGCCACGACAGCGTCCCGACGGCGCTGTATTGTTCAGACATCTTTGAATACATGCCGCAGGAAGACGCGCACACCGTGATGCAGTCACTCACGGACGCCGCCGCTCCGGGCGTGCGTCTTCTCTATTATTCGCTCTTCGTGCCGCGTTCTCTTCCGCAATCCCTCACTCACGATACCGGGCAGGCCGCCACCCTTTTCGCGCGGGACCGGACATTCTTCTACGACAGCATAACCATCGGCCTCTCCTGAGCTGACAGGAGGCTGCCGTCCTTCACATGAATAATCACTGCACTGACTGCTCTCTTCATTCCGGCAGAGAATACCCGCCACGTTCAACCAGGCCGGACCCGGGGACATCGGATCATTCACAAGAATTTCGGACCCGGCACTTGACTTTGTCGGAAAAATGTCTCATAATCATCAAGTCATTCTTCCATAGATCCATCTCTTACGAATTTTCCTGCTTCCAGCCGGAGTGTGGACCTGTCTCCGCGGTCGTCGAGGGAACGAATCCCCCGAAGGATATATGAGGAAGAATCCTTTGGAGTGAAGAGGAACCTGTACGACGAATACAGATTGAGCCTGCCCAGGACGAATTGCGGACAAGGGGAGCCGGAGGAGATCTGCGTGCTGATCGCGGGTCGTGATGTCCTGTCGCTGCAGGCGGGAAAGAATATTGTTCGATAACCGTCGACCGTGCAATTCCGTTTCCCGCGAAGTCCTTTCGACCGTGCAATTCCGCTTTCCGCGAAGTCCTTCGGACCCGAAGTCTCGCTCCACACGAGGAGCCAATCAAACTGTTCACGGAATTTTTCACCACGCGAAGGACCACAAAAATGAACTCGATTTTCAAATCAGCAGGCATCGTCCTTTCATGCGCCATGGTATTGATGCTTGTACTCACCGCATGTGACAAGTCAGAGAGCCCTGTGCAGACGCAGGAGTATGGAGACCGCCAGTTCACGCAGCTTTCAAAGCCGGCCGCCTGGACTACGCTCGGTACGCTCAATCCCACTATCGATTACAATGGGGGGTGCTACGATTGGAGCGCCTCCGGCGGAACGATGATGAACACAACGCCGATGTGGGTGCAGGAGAGCTTCGACCTCTCCGCATACGCAGGCCACAACGTGCGGATTATCTTTGAATTCAACACCGGCGATGCACAGTACAATAAGTTCGAGGGATGGTATCTCGACGATATCGACATCGATGGGACCATCGACGACGTTGAGGGCGGCGCCGGGAATTGGACCGCAACGGGGTACTGGCACATTTCAACGGCACGTTCGTACTCCACCTCGAACAGTTGGCGGTATGCGAATTCCACGACAGGGAACTTCCAGGGCGCAATTATTGTGGACGATTGCTATGATCAGGCGAATCAGGGAACGCTCATCTCGGATATCGTTCCACTCGGTGCCAGTCCGAGCCTGAGTTTCTGGACGCTCTGGCAGATCGAAGCTGTCGATGCACCGATTTTCGACATCATGAGCATCCAAATCGAGGATCTTGGACCCATCATCCAGGCCGAAGTGGATATCAAGCCGGGCGGCTGCCCGAATCCCCTCAACACCAAAGCGGGTGGGACCTTCCCTGTGGCCATCGTGGGAACGTCCACGTTCGATGTCATGAACGTGAATACCGCCACGGTGACACTTGAAGGTGTCGCGAACGGGCCGCAGACACCGTACTACTATGATGTATCGACGCCGTATGGCATGATGCCGATGGATTGCATGGACTGCAATGAGCTCGGTCCCGACGGACTCGGCGACGTAACACTGTATTTCAAGAATAAGGATGTGGCTGCGACGCTTGATCCGCTCACGGAAGACGGTGATTGCGTTGTATTCACAATGTGGGGAAGGCTCAACAACGGACTCTGGTTCGTCGGTCATGACGTGGTGAAAGTCCTCAAGAAGTAACGCGTGGAACCGCGCCATTGATTGCCGGCCGGGAGAGGGCGCCATGCTCTCTCCCGGTTCGGATGCCGGTTTTTTTACATTTCTGTGACAATCACACCGGTTCGATGCCGTATCCTTCATACAGAGGTCAAGCCAAGGAGAGTGTCATGAAATGCATCCTCTGCTTCTGTATCGGATTTCTGCTGCTGGCGTCCTGCGAGGACGATCCCGTCGGACCGGACGGAAATGACAAGAGTTCGGATGTGACCGGCGGGAAGGATACCCTCATTGTCGAACCGGTCGTACCTCCTCCTGCGCCGATCCTTTCGGCACCGGCTGACGGCGTCGAACGTGAGGGGGATGTCCATTTTTCCTGGGTGGGGGATACGGCATACGAGGAATATATGCTCGAAATCTATCGTGGAAATTCCGCGGAGGATGAACTCGTCCGGCTGCTGCCGCTTCAGGTCTGCAACTGTGAGGTGCAGGATCTCGACGGCGGTGAGCAATACGCCTGGCGTGTTGGAGGTTTGTGGTCTGACACGACCATCTGGTCGAGCGTCAGGACATTCAGCATCGCGGAGCCTGAAACCGGATACACACGCTGCACGCTTACGTTTCGCGGACTGAACTGTATCGCGGATTTCCATCGCACCTATCAGATGTACTCGCACTACGAGTCATATTCCGGAACGACGATTGCCGAACAGAATGCATCCATTCTGTTTGTCAGTGATTCGACTGCCGATAAGGCGTTTGCCGTCATCGAAGGGGATGGCGGCATCGATCTTGCGAGACACTGGGGAGAGGGACGATCGTTGCTTGTCGGAATGAATCCCGCCAACGATGCAATCAGCGCCATTAAATTTTCACACGGGGAATATTTATCCGAACAGCATGCGGGTCACGGATATTCCAGCAGTTTTGAATTCAGTTTCGAGGGAAAATACCTTTCCGTGTCTCCCTCTGAGTCCGGTGTCTACGTCATCCGCGACACGACCCTGCTCCATACGCATTTCACCTATACCTACAAGGAAAGCTCCTCGTCGTGGAACCTTGGCGAATCCCGCAGTTACTCTGCCAGATACAAGGGGATACAGTTCGCCGACAGCACCATGATCGAGCTGCGCTTCGAGTAATCGAATGCCGTCACGATGCATTAATCAGCCGCGCCATCGGTCTGGTCAACGCGTCGCAGATCATCGGGGAGGTAGTTGAAACCAAGCCACCCGGAGACTGAAGCCGGGTGACCGGTTTCGCGGGGCCCGGCGCATGACCGTCTGCGTCATCCTTGCAGCGGGGACCGCTGGAAGGTTCCGGTTTGCGTTGCAGGCAGCTTTGCCATATAATGCAATCTGATTCTCCGATATCCAGCCCATGCGTACTCGCTGAAGAAGCTATGCATCCCGCTCTTCCACGTTTGGGTACACCAATCCAGTCTGAGGAAATACGAACGCCGTCAGATCTTCTGAATGAGGAAATCCATGCAATATGGAAAGACGCTGGCAGGATCGGTTCTTGTCCTTGTGCTCTTCGGCTGCGCCGCACATACGAATCTCGAACCGAAGGGCGAGGGAGAATTTTCTGCGTCATTCGGAATCGGGGGACCGATCATCGAGGCCTTCGAGACGAATATGCCCGTCCCCTATGCCACGGTGGGAGGAGAGTATGGCATCACCGGGAAGATGGATGCAAATGCGACTGTTCATCTTCTGCCATTCGCCTACAAGGTAGCTGCGCTGGATGCCGGGGTGACCTGGTATCCTCTGCTGCGGGACACCTGGCAGCCGACCATTGGTCTTCAACCGAGACTCCTCATCATGGCCAGTTTGAAGCAGGATGTCCCTGAACGCGTGAAATTCTATCCGGCGTTTTCTGTTTCATCTGCCTGGGGTGTTTCCGCCGGCGTACTGTATATCGGGTGTGATGTGGTCGGAACGTTCGCCGCCCGGGATTACGACGATGACGCTGCCCGGATGCTGCTTTCCCCGTTCCTCGGGTACCGCTGGAACATCGGTGAGGATTTGTACCTGTTCACGGAATTGAAATGGCAGGGAGCGAATGTGCGATCTGATCAGCTGGCGGTGGAATATCTGGCTGTCGGCCGACATGGTGCCGTAACGACGTTATTTTCCATCCAGCGGAGGTTCTGATATGCGTACACCTGTCATTCTCTCCGCAATGCTGTTGATCATGTTCACGGCGTGCGAACTGGATGGTTTCCTGTTCAATGAAAAGAAGATCGAACAGTATGAACTTCCCGGAAATACCATCGCCGATTCATTGCTGGAACTCGTCACCTTCAACAGTGGGGGATATGCCCTGTACGGGTATCATGTGCGTTCCGAGCATCCCGACCGTGGACTGACGATACTGTATTGCAAAGGGAACAAGCACAATATCGATGAGTACTGGGATCGGGTCATGATCCTGCACGATCTGGGCATCAATCTTTTCCTGTTCGACTACAGGGGATTCGGGATGTCGGAAGGGGAGTCCTCGGAAACGGGGATGTACGAGGATGGGAAAGCCGCCTGGTCGCTGCTGCAGGACCGGTATCATGTTCCTGCGGACTCATTGTGTCTCTACGGATACTCACTGGGAAATGTCGCCTCCATCTACCTTGCGTCCGAGGTGGTCACGCCTGCCTGTCTCATTGCCGAGGCGGCGTTCGCTTCGGCGAACTCCCTTTCGCAGTCCGCACTCTCTCTGGATATCCCTGCCCGGTGGTTGACGGATGGAAGTTTCGATAATGCGGAGAGAGTTCGCACGATTCATGCGCCCCTTCTCGTCATTCATGGATCGGACGATGATTTTGTGCGCTTCCGTGATAACGGCAGAGTCGTGTATGAGAATGCACCGGAACCGAAATCCCTGCTGCTCGTGCCTGATGCGAATCATACGGATATTCCGTATGTCATGGGAGTACGGAGCTACCAGCAAACGGTGAGGGAGTGGATTGAGTTTGGGATCGATCTATGAGCCGTGCCATCGTCTGTTTCCAGTCTGGATGTCTCTCTGCAGTGCTATTCGACACCGTTCATCTCATTATCCATCATCCATGGGGCTCGAATGTGTTCTCCACTCTTCTCCCGCGTCTCACGGCATCTCTTTCTCATGCGCTGGCTTTTCCTCCCGGCTCTTTTCCTTGTCATACCGCATGCACAGGGGAGCGCCCAGGTGGTGGTCGAGCTCAAGTATGGCGGGACGCTGGAGGGTCGGATCATCGATTCGGATGACAGTACCGTCACACTTGAGGTGCCTCTGGACGGGGATCGCACACGGAGAGCTGTTCTACGACGATCCGACATCCGCTTTCTGGAAGGAAGTGACACGGTCGGAACTCCCGGGGAAGTCTCTCCCGCGGATTCGATGCATGCCGAGCAGGATTCCGTGCTCCAGTACAGAAACGTGATCGGCGGTGGAATCGCTCTGCGCCGTGCTTCGTCATCCAGTCCATTCGCGACGAGAGATTCACGTCTCGAATTCGCATACGAGTTTACCTCCGTTCCAAAGGTGTGGAGCGAGGATAAACAGACCCGCCTCGCGGCCGGTATCACGCCGACGACGTATCTCTCCATCGTGTCAGAAACGGATCCGTACGGGGAGGCGCCGCTGCTGGGATCTCTTGAATACATATTCTACGGGCATCAGATTCGACCGAGGGTCGTAGTCGGGGGTGGTTTCATATTGGCGACCCATGGGGCCGACGGTTCGCTCGATATCAACCGGCAGTACATCTTTGCGGGGACGGCAGATTATTTTCCCTCTGAGACCATACGCTTCCGCGAAACCGCGGGTGCGGGATGGATGACCACGGACGATGGCAGTCCGGAAGATACGTCGGGGACAGCACGAGCTATCATACACATGCAGCATCGTTTCGACTTCGCCATCGGCAATGCGAATGTGTTTGGTGCCGCCATACCGATTGCCTACACTCATACGCTTCAGTGCCAGTATATCGATACCTTCGGCTTTAACCTGCAATTCAGAAACGGGATAGAGTATGCCCCGGAGCGGCGGTATTCCATGACCATTTTCATCCCGCTCTATTTCGAATTTCCGTCCGAAGAGGATTCGCGTTTCGCTGCCGGATTTGGTGCTGAGCTTGCCGTGTATGCGACTCCACAGCTGACTCTGCAGCTTCGTTATCAGGAAAGAGGCGGATTGGGGAAATACGATACCAGCGCAAGATCATCAGCAGTGCTGGTATTCTGGAAGTTTTAGCCCCTGCGTCGACCCTCGACTATTCCAGTTTCCCCTCGAAGTATTTTTCGACGGATAGCTCGATGTTGAATTCTTCCATTCGCCATCCGGATGCAACGACGACGCCTTCGGGATTCACAAGGAAGAAACCGGGAACGACCGCCTTCATCTCTCTGCGCATCCGATTCAGATCATCATCCTCCGCCTGCAGGACGGGCCAGGGAGGAGGATCCTTCTCCGGACGATAGCGTGAAAAGATGTAGGTCATGGCGGAATCGTTTTGCGGGTTGCGATGCACGATGGCGGCTGGCATCACGACCCGCAGTCCCTGATCCGCATAGCGGTCATAGACATCTTCGAGACAGACGTGATCCATCTCGCTGACATATTCCAGGCAAAGGATATACGGCTTTCCTGCGAGCGATGCATTCGTGTACGTCACGCTGCTGTCGGGATATTCGTAGAAAGTGAATGCGGGCACAGTCCTGCCGACGACGTTCGAATCCACCGGCAGACTTTTGTAATTCGCGATATTTAACATCCGTATCTTCCGCTGTTCCGCAACCTGTTTTCGTGCTTCCTCGAGGGGATCTGCATCAATCCTCGCGATCTCGCTCTCCGCCACGGTGCCCTCGAGCAGCTGCCGTGCTTCCTCGTACAGGTTGTTCAGTCTCTCCCGTGTTCCTTCGGTTGTATCGAGGCGCATGGTTTTCTTGATGTCGTCGAACGCATACAGTTGCGCGGTGGGAGAGGGATTTTCCCGCATAACGCGTTTCACGTATGAGTAATACGCATCATTTCCCAGTACACGGAATCTCCCGAGCAGGAAATGTTCCGCGCTCCAGACCGGCGAAGTGGGCGGAATGGCATCCATTGCTTTCTGAACCCACTGCGTAACCTCTCCCGCGCTCTCGTTCAGCGTCGTCGTTCCCTTCCTGACATTGTACGCATTGACGGCATTGAGGTACAGGAGCAGCAGGCTTTCCAGCCGCTCCTGGCTGATGCTCTCGCCTGCCTCCCGGATCTCAGACAGGTACACCGATGCGCTGTCCGCCTGCTGCTGTCGCATCCGCTGCCGCTCGGCGAAGCGTCCGACGGTATCCGAAAGACTCAGCGGCCGGACGCCCTGCGCGATGTAATAATCCCATTCCGCGGTGCCGCTGTCGGCGTACGGGATGCCGCATCCGCCGCCAACATCCCGGTAAGCCTCTTTTCGGGCTGCGAGCATTGCGTAGGGATGATGCAGCGGTGCGCCGTCGATGTGAAAACGGTACTCCGGTCCGCCGAGATCCCGGTCGATCGCGGTCAGAGCATTATAATCGAAATGCACCGTCATCACCGTATCCCGGATTTTCTTGACGGAGAAAAAATCGCCGTCTCCGTCGTATTCATAATAGTCCTGGTCGGTGCCGTTCACCCAGCGGTCCGGAACAATGCCGACGATATGATACAGCAGAAGCGGTGTGCTTTCGAACAAGTCAAATAGCGGATCTTTCTCGCCGGACAGGTCAAGCCGCAGCTCGAAGCGTCCGTCTCCCATCGCTGTCATCGGTTTCGTGAACCGCTCCGTGGATCCGGCGGGATCGACATAGGCGAGAAACACGGTATCGATCGCCGCGAGGGAGATGAAGCTGCTGCGTTCGAGACGCGCATGCAGCGTGCAGTCGATGGTGGAGTCAATGAAGATGAATCGGCGCTCGGAAAATTCGTGGTCGACGCCCGCAAACTGGATTGTATAAAGTCCGGGCAGGAGTTTGCTGATGAAGCGGCCATTCGAACCGACGTCGATGTTCACCGTGCCCGCCCAGCGGTTGCCCCAGGCATACCGCCACAGTTCCACATGGGCATCCTTCATCGGTGTACCGTCGTAGCCCATGACCGTACCGGAGAACAACTGCCGATTCTGTGCATCCATGGTGTGCGTGCATGCGAGCAGAACAAACAGGACAATGCTGACGCAGCTGCGTGTCGTCATTGTAGTGTTCATCTGGAATCCCTCACCGTCAGAATGGAAAGATGAAACAGGCGCCAGGTCGGGATTACCCTTCCCGAGGTTCGACAGGAATAATACGGAGTGTGATATCGGGAATCAATATCTGCGGGGTGTCGCGAGCTGCCGCTCCATATGCAGGAATTACCGCTTCTCGCGAATCAGCCGCAGCAGTTTTTCCGAGCTGCTGGTGTTTTGACCGTTTCGATTTCCAATCTCAATCGCATGCAGGGCCTGTTTTTCCGCTTCCACGTACTGTCCCGTTTTATACAGCAGGGCTGCGTATGTGTCGACGTACGCGTACGGAGCATTCTTTTCGATAATGCCTCGCATCCCATCAACGGCCCACATCAGGATCTCGTGATCTTCGCAGTGTTCATAGATTGCCCAGGCAGCATTGTTCAGCATCTGCGGTTGTGCCGGCGTAATGAACTCCCCCTTGTAGGAATCATCGTCCAGCACCTCTTTCAGTTCGTGAAAATCTTGAACCGCGAGATAATAGTCATTGTAGAACAGACTTCTGTAGCTGGGCCAGTATCCTGGCAGGATGTTTTTGAGTGTCTTCAGAGCAGCCTCCACTTCGGGAAGGCTGCGGTTCTTCAGTGCTTTCCCGAGCCTGCGTTCAATGACGGCCACCGCTCTTCGCTCCATCTCATCTTTCCCATAGAGTTTCGATAATTTCTGATAATTGTCGAGGATATAGCGGTCAAGCTGTTCGTCCTTGACCAGAAGTGTCAGCACGGACCACGTGACTTCCTCAGACCAGTCAGGGTGCTCGGCGAGATACTGTACAACATTCGCGGATGTAGGTCTCGCAGTCCCTTCGATGGCGTTTCGCAGAAATTCCGGGTATGGCAGTTCCAGTGTCGGACTGATGCCGGGCCGGTCCGCAATAATGTCGCGCTCCAACCTGCGCGTCAGTTCGCGCAGAAAGGCGTCGGCAGTCCAGGGCCCAACAAAGCGGATGAGTAGTCGTCCGTCACTGTCGAAGACAAAGGATTCCGCATGCCGATCCGCTCTGTACTTCATCGCAAAAAGCACACCTTCCCCGCGCTGAAGGTTCCGCTGAATGGGAATGAAGTTTTTCTCCAGCATGTCCGCGACGTCCCTGTCCCGGAAACAGCTTGCCCGGTGCGAATCACAGTATTGACAGGGCTCTGTATACGTGAAGAGGTATACGCGCTTATTCTGTTCCTTTGCTTGAGCGAGCGCCTCCTCGAAGCTTCCCTCGAAGAACGTGACTTTCTGCCCCTGTGATGGAAAGGGGATGAGCATGATAAGGAGACAGACTGCTGCTGCTTTGAGCATCGGTAGCATGATTATGGTCCTCCTGTCATATGACATTCTCCGGGATGCACGACATCGTCGGTTGTCGGCTTGATGATGGGAAATCTCGGATTATCGAATGCGCTGCCCTCGCACCTTCTGCACGGTGGTTGGTCCGCTCACAATCATCTGTTCGATAAACGTCCCTGACAGACTGTCTCCGTCACGCGAGAGAATGAGTGAACAATATGATGGTTCCGGGTTGGACATCTGAACGAATCTCAGGTTATCAGCTGGCGCTCGATATATGTTTTTCCGGTACGTCGCCCACACATATCCTTCTTGTTCCGTTCTGTGCACATACATTCCATGATAACAACCGGGGAATCGCGGTTTCCATCGATTCTGTTCGGCCCTCTTGTAGTAAACACCTCTGTTGGTATTCACGAGCCAATTCTCTCCGGGGAAGATCAAACAATCATACGCAGAGTTTATCTCGTACCCGTATTCCTGTTCGAAATCTGCGCCCGTCCACGTAATTCCGCCATCCATGGATTGAGTGGTCCCTGCAACGAAGCTGGATGAGCTGACCAGCAGCAGACCATCTCCCGCTGCGTACAGTCCGGTGACATGATCAAACGGACCTGCCAGTCTTATTTCTTTTACGGACCAGCTTGCGCCGTCATCTTCGGAGACGGCGAACTGAGGTTCGTTCAATTGAAACCATGATGTTACAATGTACACACGGCCAATATCATCAATAGCGAAACCGCGTATTGGCCGGCGCTCATCACCGAGGTCGATGCAGGTATGCCAGTGTTCTCCTCTGTCGGTGGAGCGCAGCAACACCTGCGGCGCGCTTTTCGTGACGGCAAAAAGTGTGCCTGTGCTGGGGTGTATCTTGAAGCGTAATACTTCGCGCAGGCCTGTTTGGACCTCTTCCCATGTCTCGCCGAGATCCGATGAACGGTAAATGCATTCCTGACTTTGAGGGTCGCCCTGGATGAGATAGAGCACGCCCGATGGCCCTTGCGCCGATCGGTACGCAGAGAGGAATCCCCGATCGCTTCCCAAAAAAATCCGTCTCCATCGCTTCCCTGCGTCAGTTGACCGCAGAAGCGAAGTTGTACCGTTCCCGTTTCCGCCACTCACGATCAGCGTTGATGAATTGATAGCATATATTTTCCCGATACCTGACATGTTCAGGCCTCTTGAGGAATCACGACCCGAATAACGTCCGTTCAGAGTCTCACAGTCGACTGTTCCTTCCGGGAATTCAATCTGATACGTACCGAAGTCCAATCTCGATGAAGAGCGGCACCCGTCCTCTGAACGCAGATCGGTAATTTCAAGAATCGCCTGGCACGTATTCTTCCCCGACAGTTCGACCCTCCATCTTGAAACCTCCCGGCTGGTGTCGCCATGGTGTTTTTCCTCCGCGGGAGTCGCGGCAACGGGGTTCTCCGGATCGTCACAGCCGGATACAAGCAATATCGCGAGCAGAACGAGGATACCGGATTTCCAGTTGTTATTGCGCATGACGCATCTCCAGATAGCAGGAATCATCTTACGTGTTGAAGTTAGACCATGTCATCGCCGCGCTTGTCATGAAATTGTCAGAACATGAACAGAATTTCAGCTGTCGTAACCCGAGAGTGCCGCACTTGCGGCGCTCCGGTCCCCGGCACTGCAGTATACCACCAGGGAGATTTTCAGAGGAAGCGAAAGAAACGCCCCGCTGTTGTACGGGGCCGGGTTTCATTTCAGGAGGATCATTTTTCTGGATATTGCATGGTCGTTCCAGAGCAGCCGGTACATGTAAATGCCTGCAGGCAGACCACTCCCATTGAAGCGTATCTGGTATGTCCCAGCGGGCTTCCGCTCGTTGATGAGCAGCTTCACCTCACGTCCGAGCAGATCATGTACGCTGAGTCGCACGTCTCCGGGGGAGGGGAGTTCGTATCTGATTTGTGTTGCCGGGTTAAAGGGATTGGGGCGATTCTGCTCAAGATCCGCGGTTGCGGATGGGGGGACAGTGGGGACACGGACGGAAGCGTCGAAGCGGAGAATACCGCGGTTTGTCCCTGTGAGAGGGGTCCCTTCGGCGTTCTGGGCAAATGCCGTCGGTTTTGCGGGGAGCCGGGAGCCAAGCTGTATCCAGCCGGCAGCGTTCGCCGGGGATCGGTACACAAGGCTGTCCATGCCGATATAGACGAATCCGTGTGCAACTTTCAGTTCGCCCGGGGATTCCGCTTCTGGTAAACCGTCCGTGAAAGCTGTCCAGGAAACACCATCATCCGTAGAGCGGTAAACATCCCCGCCGCCGGTGCCGAACATTGTGCCGTCGATATCCCGATCCAATTGAAGGCTTCCGCCCCCCGGGATCGTTCCCGTCTGGTTCCAGCTCTGCCCCTCATCATCCGTCCGGTAGAGCGCACCGTCATCGCGAAGGACAAACGCAGTGCCACCATCAAGAGCGATAATTCGAGGAACACTCTGCCACCAGTCCGGGGGATCGAACTGTGTCCATGTTTCCAGATCGCTGCTTGCAAGGATGCCCGTCATATCTGTGCCCACATAACAAACACCATCCGGACTGGCGGACATGGCGGTGATGTTTCGTCCGCCTGGTACAGCTGTGAAAAGGGTGTCCCATGTGCCGCCGGCATCCTTGCTGTAGAACAGTGAAAAAGAGGTGGCGGCAAACAGATGACCAGGGGCGGGACGCGAGACGAATGCAATCTGCGCAGATGGATACGATGGGATGGCGCTGTCCCAGGTCAATCCATTGTCTGACGATGAGAAAAATCCCTGCAGCGTGCTGGCTGCGAGCAGTCCGCCGGAAGTCCCGTGCAACAATGTCCTGACCGAGACGTTCCGTATCCCCGTATGTATCGCGATCCAGTCTGCACCGCTGTTTCCGGATCGATATACTCCCCGATAATCGCCGCGGAACAGTTCCCCTCCCGTGGTCAGGATCAGGTCGATGGTGGAATGTGACGAATCCTGCAGAGCCCACGTCACCCCATAATCGGTGCTCTCAAACAATTCCGTTCCGGTGGATGCATAGATTTGACCGTCAGTTCCCGGAGCGAGGACTTCGATCTTTTGATCTGGTGGACCGCACCGTATCCAGTCCAGGCCGTCTTCAGTGCGAAGCATGTTGCCCCACTGTGACGTCTCCGACATGAGTGCGTAAATCATGCCGTCGGGACTCCGGGCAATCCGTGTCACTGTCCCGGGCAGCGACAGATTGCCGGAAATATCCGACCAGCCGTCGGTGTCCCACAAGTACACCGCGTTGCTGGCTGCGGCGAGCAGGACGCCATCCGCGTTCAAAGCCGTGATTCTTGCGAATTGTGGTCCCAGTTCTTCCCATGTATTTCCCTCGTCGGTACTGCGGAGCACTCCGTTCCTGCTTGTACCTGCATAGAGGATATCACTGCTGCAGGCCAGCATACTCAGAGAGCCTTCATAGGGGATACGCTCCCAGCTGTTCTGTCCGCTCTTCCATACCCATATCTGCAAGCCATTCGTTACGTAGAGGTCACCCTCGGTATTCGACGCGAAATAGCGCCGCAGCTGGGCATGCTGTTCCTGAAACTCCAGATCTCCGATCCAGCGCTGCTGGCCGTGATCGAACCGATACACCGTGCCGCCTGCCATGGCATGGATCCTGCCGTCGGTCGTGAGGGCGATCTCACGGACCATGCCTCCGTAGGGCCCATCGCAATAGACCCAGTCTCCCTGAGCATGAAGCGGGTGGCCAATACACAGTGCGATCGCGATCCCGATCCAGATTGTTGTTGCGCGCATGATTTCCTCCTGAAAGATGGATGGACGCAGACAGTGACAAGGCCTAAGGACCGGCGGAAAACGTGGCGCAGTGACATTGCATGAGACAGCTCTGCTGAAACCATCCATGCGTGTGATCCCGTCCTGGAAAGTGGGGGGTGTCCGTCGCGCAGGTCCGGACAGCGGCACGTATGAATATTGTAACTGTCTTTTACAAAACGGACAGGAAAAAGTCAACCGGATGCGGTTATTGCGTATGTATTGCCATCTTGCGCATCGTCATCCGGATAGTGGAGGTCTTCCTCCCGCCCGCATGCGCCGTTCACGGCATTGGACCCACGTCGGTCATCGGATCCCTTGCGACATTCCTTCCCCGAGTTGCGTCTTTGCTGCCGAATCAATACGTTGAGGACAAACGAGTCTTATCAGGTCAGAGGGCGAGAACATGACGGAGAACGGATACAAGCTCGCACAGTGGCTCTACGACCACCGGGATAACATGCTGGTTCTTGTCCTGTATGCATCGCTGTTCATCTTTTTCATCCTGGCAGTGGAAATCGCGACATATGCGATTGAACCGAAACCTCCGAAACAAGAGCTGCACATCAGCAATGACTACGAGGCAGCGTATCGCAGGTAGTGTGCGATGAAACCTGGAAAACTCGGTTTCTTTCGGTGTTGTCCATTGTATGACGTCAGTATCTCACGGACAGACTCTGGGTCGAATTCAGGTAGAACGAATTCAGTTTGACGGGGCACAGCTTATATGTCTGTGCGAAACCCGTAAAAACGGCAAACAGAGCCATGGGTTGTGGGAGCATCAGGACGATTTCTCATTGTTTTATTTCCCATCTCCATAGTCCAGCCGAGTTTGGATCCGTCAGTCCTTACGGTTTGGATTTTCCCGGTCCACTTCCCGATCAAACGCGCCATATATTTCCCGGTCTCTCGAATACATACGAATCTCTTGAGGCTCCCTGTGTCATCAGACGCCAGTCGCTCAGTGACTGCGCCTCTGCCGAGGTGATAGTCACCGTGCAGAGCGCGACCGCGATGAGAATTCGGGACTATACAGTCAGCCATCGAATCCACATAATGATACCCCGTGTCTACTGAAATCTGCGGACAGTGCTCAACGAGAAGGGGGCTTGCGCCCCCTCCAATGGATCATGTGTTCTCGCCGATCACTTCAGTAACGTCATCCTTCGAGTCATCACCTGTCCATTCCATGCGAGCCTGTAGACGTAGACGCCGGATGGAAGATGCGATTCGTTGAACGTGACCTTATGCGCACCGGCATGCCTGAACTCTTCAGCGAGAACCTTCACACATCTGCCGAGGACATCATGCACGGTAAGCCGGGTGAGACCGGCGCTTGGTAGATGGAATGAGATTGTCGCACTGGAGACTACCGGGTTTGGGTAACACTCCTCCAAAGCAAAGCTGGACGCAGTACCAGATGAGCTCATCTCTTCAACGGGCAGGGAATTGCCAGACCATCTCAGAATGTAATTTGCTGTATTCTCAGGCGTGGTGATAAGGGAGGACCATCCCTTCGTCGGACTGACAAACGCCAGACCGTAACAACCCTTGTCGTCCACAGTTGTCCATGATACTCCATCATCCATTGAAATCGCTGTCCCGGCAAGATGGTAGTGTGAATTGACGACATAGGTGTGTTCTGTTCCGGGGACATAGGTTATGGACTCGCCGGCTGTGGTGGAAGGCGGGTTGCTGATCATTTCCCATGTCTCACCTCCATCTGAGGTCCTCGCCATCTTTGTTCGAACCGGCTGGAAGGTTTTTCCATTATAGCAGGCGGTTGCTATCCCATGCAGTGTATCCCGGAAGCTTACGCTCAATATCGCCAGATTGAACGTGCCTGCAATGGCGGTGATATCCCAATGCAGTCCTTTGTCAGTGCTTCTGAGTATACGTCCGTACGACGTGCCCATCCATATGCGGTCTCCGGATACTGCGACAGCATTATTCGCACAGTAGTAGATGGTGGATTCTTCATCTCCAAAGGATGGAATGTTTTCTGGTGGTATGAGTTCCCAGGTGTTTCCACTATTTGTCGTGATATGGATACGGTGACGGTTCACCTGAACACCATTGTCCATGTCGAAGAAATGTATGTACACTGATTTCACCTGATCAAGTTGTGCAGTCCAGGTCTCACCGCCATCGGTCGTTTTAAATATCCCGCCGACTGAATCTGCAGATAATCCGTTCATGGTCACCCACGCGGTATTGGCATCTACGGCTGCGACATCCATCAGATATGTCCCATCTGTCTGCGGAATGGACCGTACATTCCACGAGTCACCACCGTCTGTCGTTCTCAGTACGTAGGGAGATCCGATATATGACTCACTCGGTTTTATCGTATCAGCAACTGCCCAGACAATGTTTTCATCAACGGCATGAAACGAGAGAATCGAATAATACCATGGTAGCGGTGGGGCAGTCTGTGCGGTCCACTGAGAATACGATGTATTGAGTATGATAAAGACCATCACGGCCATGCAAATGATACTCTTACGTTTCATGTCTGTTTCCTCACGGTATATCAATCAGTAAGTGGATGGCGTATTAAGAATTAGGATTACGACACGTATGAACTCATTTCAATAGCGTCATCCTTCGCGTTATAACCTGTCCATTCCATTCAAGCTGGTACATGTAAGTGCCAGAAGGTTGATTCGTCGCATCGAAGTCCACGGCATGGGCTCCAGCTTGGCGAGTCTCGTTCACCAGCACGGCAACCTCGCGTCCGAGAAGATCCATAATTCGTAGGCGGACAACACCTTCGGAGGGAATCCCGAATTCGATGGTGGTGGATGGATTGAAGGGGTTGGGGTAGTTCTGGGCGAGGGAGATCCCCCCAGGCAGGACACGGCTCGACTTTGACGCCTGGCAACCTCCCAGCTGATCGCCATGATCCAGGTGCGCTGGGACTGCTTCGGGTGCAACACAGATCGTATGGCCATTGTGACAAAGGGTGACCTTGTTCTGATTGTTTCCACACCTCCAATCTAATACTTCTACATTGACTTGATCTGATTCTGCTTGTCCACAGGCGTCAGTAACTGAGACGGAATAGGTGGTTGTAGTGGAAGGAGAGACTGTTATGGACTCAGTAGTTGCTGCGGTTGACCTGATATAGGTGTATGGAGGTGTCCCACCAGAAGGCTGAGCTGTGATCACTTTGTACTGATCGCCGTATCCGAGAGTCAAGAGCATGTCTGAGCCAAGTTCGAGCTCAAGTTGAGGGGCTTGCACGGTGATTATGAAGTCACATGACTCTGATTTGTACGGATGAGATGCCGTTACCGAAACGTACGTCTCGCCGACATTAAATGTCGAACCACTGCCTGAACCGGAGCCTTGAACAATTGTAGCACCACTCAGCTCGTAGGTGTAGGTTATGGGTATGTAGCCGGATGCTATAACTGAGTAGGTGGCATTTGTGGTGCACAATCCATGGTCAGTATTGACACTGATATCTCCGGGGCACGATACAAAATCAATATCGGAGCAGCCCTCATCTGCACCCATCATCCATTTCCATCGTTGATCACCGTCAATATCGTTTGTGAGTGATGTCGCTTGTTCTCCGAACAGAGTAGGGTCGTATCGACTGCTCCCAGATAAATGTAAATCTCCTGTGGCATGCGAAGCGAAACTTACAGGTGTAATAACGTCGTGGGCACTTGCTTCAGTTATCGATTGCCATTCAGAGAGATTCGTAGCAAAGAGCGTGGGTATTTCTTGGCCATAACCGTAGGTACAGACAGCGAGTATTGTACCGTTAGATGCATATATATTGTTGTTATCGCAGTACCTGAAAGGATTATAGTATGTATAATTACTGCCTGCTTTGAATACGCCGACCGCGTGGCCGAATCCTAAGTTGATGAATAAATTGTTTAGGACGTCTAAACATGAGGAGGATCTTACGTAAAAAGTCTCTCCTGGTGCTGATTGTGAATGAGAGACGAAGGAATTATGGGCGAGAAGTATATTGGATGTGTATTGGAAAGTGGAAGCTGATTGATCTCCGCATACAAAGTTGTTCGTCACTATCCCACGCTCCGGGTTGCAGTATGTACCGCTAAGAAGCATGCTGCCTACGATATGATTGCTTCTGATAAGGCACCTTTCCATGTATGATAAATACGTGGGGCCGTGGACAGAGCAATCGCCATTGATATGATTACCAGTCACATTTACATCTAATAAGAACTCAAGCGACAGGTTACCATTTATAGTGTTGTATAATATGTCAACCGCAAGCTTGGGGTAATAGTAGTGTCGTACGAAGCGCACGTTGCCAATAGGAATGTTGTTATTTGTAACCAGAATGAAGGCGTCCTCTCTGTTAGGTGCGCAGTAAAATATGGCGTTGTTGGAAAAAGCGTATGTAGGATTATTTAGCGATGCATAGATGTAGTTATCATGTAATGCTATGTTGTACGAAGAGCAATCGATATAGATGGCGTTGGCGTAGCTGTCAACGCAGGTGGTACGGACAGTCAGATGTTGGAATGCAACGTCGTGTGCCCCGTCTAGATGTATCGTCGAGTAGCGTTCTGAGCTTGATCCAGCGTACGTGATAGAGACATCATGAGCGTTCTGTGTTTCTGAGCGAAAGATCACTGTGTTGGCTGTTGATGTTCCTGAAACGTTTGTGATGTATATATGTTCTACATATGTACCGGGTCTTATGTTAAAAGTTACTGGCCCGCTGACGCCGGTTAGAATCAAATCAGATACCGCATCGTTAATCGTAGCGTAATCAGGATTGATACCGCCGATGGTGTATGATCCCGTGAGGCCGGCGAATATCATGCCACTGGTCGGAAACAGTAGCAATATGAAGCAATAGAGACGAATAGTATTCATGACTGACTCCAATTATAGTATAGTGTCAAATATTCTGCCGGCTGAGGGATAAGAACACAATGCAATATGGTATTGTTCTGCAAGGTTGTAATGCATCTATTGAAGTGATGAAAATATCCGATGCCTCAAGGGTTTCACACGTAATGCATGCAATCACCTAATCATCGTCATTCTCTTTGAGATCATTTGTCCATCCCATTCGAGCTGATAGACATACGTACCGGAAGGATGGTTCGTGGCATTGAAAACCACGGTATAGGCACCAGCCGGTCTTGCCTCGTTCACCAGTACGGCAGCCTCGCGTCCGAGAAGATCCATCACACGGAGCCTTACGATGCCTTGGGAAGGAATCCCGAACTCGATGGTTGTGGTAGGATTGAAGGGATTGGGATAGTTCTGAGCGAGGGAGAAGACGCCGGGAACCACGCGGCCGGACTTGGACGCCTGACAACCTCCCGGGGTGTCTCCAATATCAAGGTGAGCCTGGACCGCCGCTTCTGCCACGCATATCGTGTGTCCGTTGTGGCAAAGGGTGACCTTGTTGAGGTTATTGCCACAGCGCCAGTCGAGCACGTTCACATAGACATCGTCTGTTGCGGTCTGGTTGTTGGCGTCAGTAGCGGTGACGGTATAGGTCGTTGGCACCGTGGGTGTCACCGTGACGGATGCTCCGGTTTGAGGTGTTGACCATGTGGGGCAGGACCAGGAATACGTGTAGGGAGATGTCCCGCCAGAAGCCGTTGCCGTGAGGGTGCGTGACGGATCAAGATAGCCGAGCGTGATTTCCTGATCAGGACCGGCGTCGACAGCGAGGGGTGGGGCGAAGGATACTTCGATTTGGATATATTCTACCACATAACTATAACCCGGGTCATATGCGGTCACCGAGGCAGAATAGGTCCCAGCATATATGTATGTATGCTCGGGTACTGCTTCGGATGAGACAGTTGACATATCGCCAAAATCCCACTGAAAGCTCACTGCATCGTTGTCGGGATCATAGCTTTGTGAGGCGTCAAACTGTACAGTGAGGGGCGCGGTGCCGCTGACTGGATTTGCTGTCACGACGGCTACGGGAGGGTGATTAACATATACTGTAACGGTTACGTAGTCTGGCGCACTCCATTCATAGTCATCATATGCCTTGGCTGCAAGCGTGTAATCTCCTTCAAGATCGCCAGTGAAGTTCGTAATTTGACATGAACTACAAGATAACACTGGGCTACTTCCTGTCGGTGATGAGACTACCTGCCATTCCCACTTTGTTATGTCATCGTTGTCGGGATCAACTGCTGTAGCAACGAGGTAAATCAACTCCATCGGCGCAGTAATCACATTTTCACCTGCATCCACAACTGGCTGGCTATTGGTTTGCGAAAAACTGCTGGAAACAAGCAGCAGCATCATTCCTACCGTCAGCGGGATTGTCAGTAGGAACCGGGAAAAATTCGTATTTGAAGAAATACGCATGACAGCCTCCTCAAT
>CAJXVM010000007.1 GCA_913061095.1 uncultured Ignavibacteria bacterium | reverse complement strand
GCCGTCGGGCCTGTACATCTACCGGATGACTGCGGGCGACTTCACGCAGACACGAACCATGACACTGTCCAAGTAGGTGATACCTGCAGGGACGTATTTCTCCTTTCGACCGGAGGGGCGGTGATTTCACCGCCCCTCCTTTTACGTGGTATTCCTGATCAAACCACAATTCTGTCCATCCAAAAAAACATTTATAACAGGAAAAATTATTCCTGTTTTTATGTTTTCTTTTATCGCACGTCTGACTACATTTCAGTGATTTTCGTACAGGATGAAATCCCGTGTTCCGTACAGGCGGTGATGAGGCGATCTCTGTTCGGGGGAACGGAGCGCACGTCACCGGACGGGAGATCGCTCGATTCCCGAAGCGCATGGGTGCAGCATGCCTTTTTGCTGTGTTCCCGTGGTGTTTCGCTGTCGTGAGATGAGTGTGAGCGGCCGGCAGTGCCGCTTCAGCGATAGATTACGTATTCATTCGGAGCGAGGAATGAGGTGCGAACAGTATTCCCCGGTGCCGCGGGATGCGCACTTCACAGGCTCTGTTTTCATCTCACATCATCGACGAGGTGTTGTCATGAAGTCATTATTTCACCCGAAGTGGTTGCTTCGGCACTGTATGCAGTGTGCGGTGCTGTTGTTGCTGCTCATGACGGCTTTTTCGCAAATGACATACGCGCAGGGAGCGTATAGTGTTACCACCGTACCGCCGCACTACGGCAACGGACAGGCTGCGATCGGATTTGAAATCACAGCTCTGAAACCGGTTCGGTTGTACCGGTTCTGGTGTGAACTGGATAACAGCGGTACAGCCGAGATCTGGGCACATGCGAACGGATTCACGACAGCGAACACTGGATGGGTATTTCTGGGTCAGGGTTCGTACAATTCAAGCAATCCCTCTGTACCGACGGAAATCAACGTCACGCTGGATTTCCCCATGAATACGAACGAAACCTGGGGATTTTTCATTTTCACACCGGGTGCGACAAACGTGAATTATCGGAACGGTGCATTACCCTACGACTTTGCGAATTCCGATATCTCCATCAATACGAATCACTATGGTGGTTCAGGGACAACGAATCCTACGCAAGGGACGACCAGCATGAGTTTCACGTTTTCCCCACGTGAGTTCTGCGGCACCGTCTATTATGACCTCGCCGCGTCGGCGCCGTATGATGCCGGCATTTCACAACTCCTGCAGCCCAGCGGCTTCTGTGCCGGCAGTCACGGTGTGCAGGTGGAACTGCAGAACTTCGGTACCGCGCAGCTGACCTCCGCGACAATCAACTGGTCGGTCAACAATGTGACACAGACCCCGATCTCGTGGTCCGGTCTGCTCGATTCAGTCGGGGGCGCGGGATCACAGACGACTGCCGTCACGCTCGGCTCCTACACGTTCGCCGCGAATACGCCGTATACGATTCGCGCATGGAGCACGAATCCGAACAATCAGCCGGACACCATCAACTACAACGATACCCTTGAAGTCGTAGTCATGGCGGGGCTGTCGGGTACTATGACCATTGGCGGCACGGCACCGGACTTCAGCACGTTCTCGGACGCCGTGGATGCGCTCATGCAGTATGGCCTCTGTGGTCCGGTGACATTCCAGGTCGCGGCGGGGACTTACAACGAGGAGATCGATATCGGCGTCGTCCCCGGCGCCAGTGCCACAAACACCGTGACCTTCGACGGCGGAACGGGGAATGCCGCGACACGCGTCCTCACCTATTCCCATACGGCAGACGGTGCGGTGGTCATGCTCGACGGCGCGGATTATCTCCGCTTCCGAAATCTGACAATACGTGCAACCGGATCCCAGGACGGTTCAGCGATCTGGTTCACGAATGACGCCGATTACAATATCGTCGAGGATTGCATTCTCGAAGCATCCACGTCGGCGACTTCCGCCGACGCTGTCCCCGTCGTGGGCAGCGGGTCGAAGACGTCAAATACCTCCAGCGGAAACACGGGCAGCTACAATTACATTGCCGGTAACCAGATCCGCGGGGGCTATTATGGCATCCACTGGCAGGGAGTCACGAATACCGATACGCTTGCCAGCAAGGGCAATGTGTTCTATGACAATGACATCACCGACTGGTACTGGTACGGGTTCTACTCGTACTACTCGAATGCTCTGACGGTCGAGAACAATCGCATCCTGCCACGCTCCAGCGCCACGAGCAGTGCCTACGGCATGTACATTTACTATGCGAATACCGGACCGCAGATCATCGGGAATCTTTCCGTCGGCGAGGCCTACGGTCTGCGGCTGTACTATCCGAACTATGCGCATGGTACTTATTCGCTGACCGAACCGCGGGCGAAGGTGTACAACAACATGTTCATCGCCGCTGATCAATCCACCAGTACACGGTATGGTGCGTACGTGTACAGACCGCAATATCTTGACTTCTGGCACAATAACCTTATCGTCAACAGTACGGGGTCGTTGTACTACGGAGCGTATATCTATACCTACTCCGGATACAACGACGTCGACATTCGCAACAACATGTTCGCCACGTCGAATCCCAGCACTGCGTCGTACCTTCTGTACGTGCGTGATATCTCCGTCGTGACGGGACTGGATTACAACCTGTATTATGCGCCCGCCGGTCCGGCGGCTGGAAATTATTTTTACATCGACGGCTCCCCCTATAACTGGAACACACTTCCGAAGACTACCTGGAATGCGCACTCCGTCTGGGGCGAGCCGTATTTCGAAAACGATCTGAACGATCTGCACAGCCGTTCACCCAGCGGGTATCTCGCCGGTACTCCCATCGCGGAAGTCTCGACGGACTTCGACGGTGACGCGCGGCATCCCGCGACACCCTGTATCGGGGCGGATGAATATCCGCAGCCGCCGGATGAGTACGACATGGCGGTTATCGTGCCGCAGGTGTCCTACGCGCCCGATCGCTGGACGCGCCTGGAGGGAGCTGTCAATCACCGCCTGAAGGTGCTCCTGGAGAATATCGGCCTGGTCGATGATCCGCAGAACATCGATGTCGGTATTTCCGATATGCCGATGAGCACCATCGGGGATGCGCTGCTGGTCGAGACGTTCACGCCCTCATGGGATGCCAGTCACCGGGCCGTTGTTGAGTTCAGTACTCCGATCACCGGCCTGACGGCAACGCCCAGCGCGACGCTGTATGCCCGCGCCTTCCTGCCCGGGGAGCAGAATCCCTCGAACGACCAGGCCAAGGATACGCACCCGGTGCACACGACGAAGGTCTATGGATACGAGGACTTCGAGAATTTCGAAGACGGCCAGAATTTCACCTATGCACAGGGATATCTGCCCGTGCCGGGCTGGACGACCGTCGACAACAATGGCGGAGACGCGCCGGCATTCCTGGCCGAGAAGTACATGATGATCGGCCTGATGAACCCGGCCGATGAATGGCTCATCACGCCCGGTGCGCCGCTGATCGGGGCGTCGAGCTTCCGGATCGGATTCGATTTCCAGAATTATAACAGCGTTCCCGTGACCATCGAGGTGGCATACGGGATGTCTCCCGTTCCGGGAAGTATGACGACATTCGCGACATTCTCCAATATCGGGATGGGCAGTTTCACGGCGCAGCAGCTCTGGCAGGCCACGGGGAAAGCCGGTGATCCGTATTTCAACACGCTCGCCGGTCAGGACGGAATCTATTACATCGGAATTCATGTCACGACGGGAACCACGGGCTACCGATGGTCGCTGGACAACATCAAGTTCGATGACAATCCCTCACCGCCGCCGAAAATCGCCTACGGTCTCCCCGGTGCGCCCATCGGCGATTTCATCGATACCGGCAGTCCGCCGATTCAAATCTCCGCGACATACAAGCAGCCGGGACTGATCAACCGCATCTACCAGGTTGCCTCCAGCACGGATATTTACGGCCCGAATGGCGATTTCCTCTGGGCGGTGGAGACAAACACGCCATGGCTGAGCGTATCGATGGAAGCGCCTGATATCACCCTCCAGGGATACAACACGACACCGGCACGGCCGCGGCAGTTCCAGACCTTCACGCTGTCGGTCAACACGTCGGGACTCGCACCCGGCGTGCATTACGGAACGCTGGTGTTCTATGGTATCCTGTTCAATGACGACTTTCCGCCTCCAAACAAGGGACTCGTGGCACTCAATGAACCGCTGCGCGTGCCGGTGGAGTTGCGTATCATCAGCACGGGATACAAACCCGGCGGCGGCAGCCTGGAGCGCAGGATCTGTCCGCTGACCGTGGCCGGCAGTCCGTACGACTTCGTCGATGCGGTGACCATGGATCCGATTGCGACGGTGAACGTCACCTCCGGACAGATCACCTGCATGACCATCCGCTGTTTCCCGAATCAGCTTCCGCTGAATCTTGCGCGCAAGCGCTACGTGCAGCGCTACTGGCAGATCGAGTACACCGGATCGGGCTGGACGGCAGACATCACCTTCCCGTATGCCGATACCGAAGCGTCCATGGTGCTGGATCCCGATCAGCTGCGCGGTATTCGCCAGCCGGCGCCGCTTTCGCAGTGGGAGGATCCCATCATCCATACGACCTCGATTTCGGACGTACTGAACAGATCGGTGACGGTGCGGGATCTGGATGAGTTCAACATCATCGGGAATATCGCGCTTGCGCATCCGTATCTCATCTTCGGACGAGACGGTGAGGGCGCGCTCCCGGCGGAGTTCGCACTCATGCAGAACTATCCGAATCCGTTCAATCCGGTCACCAGCGTTGAATACGCGGTGCCCGAGGAGCAGTACGTTCGTATTGCCGTGTACAACCAGCTCGGGATGGAGGTCGCCGTGCTGGTTGACGGTGTGCGTCCCGCTGGATATCACACCGCCCTGTTCGACGCAACGGACCTGGCTTCCGGCATGTACCTCTGCCGGATGACGGCCGGAGAATTCGTACAGACGCGGACAATGACGCTCTCGAAATAACCGCCGGTCGCAAGCACCTTCGCGCTTGTGCCCGACAGGACAATCCCCATGAACAGATGCGCCCCCCGGCAATGGAACCGGGGGGCGTTTTCTTTCTTCTGTCCTGCATCCCGCGCGGGTGCGGGAGGAGGGAATCAACGCACGTTGCCAACGCATGCAATCAACGCGCGTGGCGGCGGAACACGAGCCATGTGCATCCCACGCGGGAGAAGGTTAAGCGGTGAAATTACCGCACGAGACTCATCAGCCGCTTCAGCATGCTGTCTCCGGCGCGCAGGCGCAGCAGATATGCTCCCGCGGGCAGTCCCGTCGCATCAAACGATACGCGGTAGCTGCCGGCGTCGTAGCTGCCTTCGCAGAGCGAGGCGACGAGCCGTCCATGCGTGTCGAAAACCTGAAGGGAGACGCTGTTCCGCGCCGGCAGATCGAAGGTCAGCTGCGTTCTTCCCCGGAAGGGATTCGGAAAGTTCGGATGAAGCTGCACGCGCGCCGGCAGCGGCGCGTCGAGTGCTTCCACCTGCAGCGTGCGGTCGCAGGCGATGGTCAGTGTGTCGGAGCAGCGGAGGGTGCGGCCGATGTAGGTTTCCCAGAGGACGCGGAAATCCTCGTTGTCGATCACATCGTTGTCATAACAGATGGTGAACCCGCGCAATTCCGCACCCGGTTCGATCTGCGCGTCGGCGGTGCTCCAGGTCACGTTGATTGAATCGGCACTGATGTCCCAGCTATCCGGTGCGGTTGCCAGCGTGGGATACAGACGTGCTCCCGGAGTGAGGATGCGCAGCGAAACACGGTCGAGCGCACTGCTCTGTCCGTTGCGCACGGCGATACTGAAGCAGCACGGCCGGAACGGAATCGCGGTGACGGTGAGTGTGTCGCATGCCGCGGCGGGACAGGCAACAGCCGGTGCATCGGCGCAGCAGATCTCCGCGCCGGCGAATGCCGTACACCAGTTGTAACGAATGCTGTCACATTCCGCGGTCGTTTCAAACTGCAGCGTGAACCATGCAGACAGGCTGTCCTGCTCCAGGGGACGGTCGAATGTGAGCCTGAGCGTATCGCCGCTGGAACTGAGCTGCTGCGTCCATGTCGAAGGTGTTGCGGCCTGCTGAATGAACGCATTCGGCGAACGAACGACAAAGCTGATCGCATCGATTCCGGATGCCGGCAGATGTTCGTTGCGTATCCTGTGCTCCACGGCGAGGGCGGTGGCGCCCGGGCGGGATTCAAGCATGTCGCAGCGAGTCTCCGGCGCGCAGAACACGCTCTCCGTCCCGCAGCAGATGGTACCGGCGCTGTCTTCGGTGCACCAGTCAAAGACGAAAAGCGAATCCCCCGTCATCGACGTGAAATTGATCTTGATGGAAAGGGAGTCCTCGGTGGCCGTACCGCGCACGAGGTAGATCTCACCGTTTCCGCCGTCGGAAATCACCGACCAGCCCGTCGGTCTGCTCAGCAGGTTCACCGCGACGTCGCTGTCCAGCGGCGACAGGCGAAACCCGGTGGTCTGTGATGCGGGCAGATGCGTGTCGATGAATCCCGTGCGCCACTGGCAGGCAATGCCCATGGATTTCTCCAGGATCAGGGAATCACAGCGCGCCTGTTCCGACGTGAGCGCCAGATGAAGTGTATCGCAGCAGGCATTCCGGCCATCGAACGTCGTGCAGAGTCGCACGTGCACGGAATCCTCCTGCCCCGGGAATGCAAAGCGCGCGAAGAATCCCGTCAGCTGCGTATTGGGAGCGACATTGACCGATGAACGCGCGCGCATCAGTGTGTCCGCATCGACATCGATCGTCCAGTTCACCGGCGCGGAGACGGAGTCCAGCAGGGCCGTACCGCCCAAAACTTCCACGGTGAATCCATTGACCGGGATCGGAGGCTGCCGGAGGTTGATGAAACCGAATTCATAACTGTCTCCGTCCAGCCGTCGGCTGGTGAAACGGTCACAGATGACCTTCTGTGTCGCGGGACAGTACAGGGAATACTCCATGCTGCACAGGTCGGTGCTGCCGTCGCTGGTGCTGAGACGGATGCGTATCGTGTCGCTCGCTCCTGAGTTCAGCACGCAGAACGTGAATCCCCCGATAGAATCGCCGGCGGGCAGCGCCGTGACGGAGGTTCTCCAGCGCAGGAAAATGGGCGTTTCCTGCGTGATCGGCCAGGGACCGGAGGGATCGCCGAGGAATACGGCGTCAGGGCTCAGCAGCTGCAACGTCATGCCATCGATGGGGCCGATGGGTTCGTGAAGGTTGAAGAGCGACGCTTCCCAGCATCGCTGATCGCCCTGCGCGGCGGATTCCCGGAACGCGATGGAATCGCAGCGCTGCTCCCGCTCGAGAGGAATGACAAGCGTGTCGGTGGTGACGATTTGTCCCTCACTGCTGCTTTCCCAGTGAAGGGTGATTTCATCGAGGCTTGGCGGAACGTTGCTGAAGCAGAGGGAATAGCCGTCCTGGCTGTTGCCCGGAGGCACGGTTTTGCCGTTGCCGCTGAATGCCGCGGTTGTTCCGTCGTTTGTCTCCATCACCCAGCCGTTTCGGGGAATGGCGTTCATTCCGATGCCCGGTGTCAGCAGCCGGAAGCGGAGCTGGTCGAGGCTTTTCATGACGGAGTTCACATTATACAGCGTGGCGTCATAGCAATACCCCGTACTTCCGCTTTTGGAGGCATTCAGCGAGTCGAACTGCGCCGGCCGCTGGCATGAAAGCGTCTCCTCTCCACTGCAGATTTCATTGCCGCCGTTGTAAGTTTTCCATTCCACGACGAAATCTCCGGTCGTCTGGCAGAGCCGGTCGAGACACAGAGAGCGAAGTCCGCCACTGCCGCCCGCACGGATGCCGGTGCTTCCGAAATCCACCTCCAGAATGTGCGGCGCCGGCTGTGTCACCGTAAACGGAGGGAAGGTGTAATCCTCGATCCATGCATACCCCGGTGTCTTCAGTTCCAGGCGGACGCTGGTGATCTCGAGCCGCTGCTCATTCCGGTTGTGAAAGGTCCAGTCCAGACAGTTGCTGCCGGGGCGTGAGCGGACGGTGACCGAGTCGCAGCTGGTCAGCACCTGTGTCGCTGCCGGGGCAGTGCCGGTCAGAAGGTTTGGCCCCGTGAGGAGAAACACTGGCAGGAGGATCATCAGTCGACGATATGGCATGGAAGAACCTCGGGAACTGGAGGATTGGAAGTGCCGATATCAGAGATATCGTGTGTGAAGAATACGAATGATTGATTGACAATTCAATATTCTCTTGCTATTTTCTGGGGAACAGAGTTCCTTTCAACAATTCCTTGAGCACCCCCGCAGCTCGGTGCTTCTGTACATTCATAAGGTTGTATTCGGGAGTACGCTCGCACGCTTGTACCCCATGATACACATGATCCAGAATTCTGTTTCTTCTTTCCCTTTTACAAATCTCCGGAGGTAGTGTATGTTGGATGTCTACCGCAATTCATTACGGCGCCTGAGAGTCGTTTTCGCTCTCACGGCGGCGTTTTTCTTCCTCTCCGTCACCCAGGCCTTTGCCTATCAGTATATCGTCGAGATGTGGGACGAGTACGGTGACAGCTGGAACGGCGGTGAACTCACCGTGAAAGTGAACGGTGTCACCGTGCTGGATCGCGTCGATTTCGAGGATCCGTATTACAGCTATTCGAATACCGGACCCGTGTACGGCCCCCGGCGTTATTTCTTTCACGCACAGCCAGGCGATGTCGTGACGACGACGTTCTATGCGGGGAGCTGGTCGTCTGAATGTTACTACCATATCATGGATGCAGATGAGAACATCCTCACCTCTGATGGTATGGGATACACGGTTCCCACGGGGCTGACGTACACCCTGCCCACCGGCTCAGGGAAATCAGGCTGCTGGTACACCATACACATGCACGATGACTTTGGTGATGCATGGCTGTACTCTGGCTCCATTTCGATCTACATCAACAACACGTTGGTCCACAGCAACGTGAGAATGACCAACGAACACTTCCCGGAACCGCTGCTCGGCAATCCGCTGAATTATCGCGACGACTTCTATTTCAAGGTGAAGAACGGCGACCAGATCAAATTTTCCTGGGTGCCCGATGCCTCGAGCTACTATCCTTCGGAGTGTCAATACTTCGTATTCGATGCGTTCGGCAAGCAAATTTTCGCTGACGGCCAGAACTCCACTTCTCCAACAGCGAAGAATACGGTGATCGGGACCGGTGCCTGTTCTTACGACGTCAGCATCTATACGGCTGTTCTGGGATATGCGGATAAGTACTGGGCACGCAGGGAAGCGCCGGATGCGCATCCCGTGCAGGTCACGCTGTTTGACGAGTACGGCACTGCTCCCACCTACGCGAAGGCGGTGTACAAGGTAGGCTCCATGCCCGCGGATTCCACCGACGGTGTGGTCGAAGCATTCGACCTGACATGGGCCGGTGACTACGCACAGATCGATTTCAGTCAGAAAATCAGCACACTCGCGCTCGGCATGAGCCCCACGGTTTACGTCAAGGTCTGGGTGCCGTATGATGAGGATCCGACCAACAACGGAGCCGCTGCCGATCAGCAGATGGTCTTCGATGAAAAGGTCAAGGGATTTGAGGACTTCGAATCGTGGGATGGCGCGAACAATCTGATCGGTGTCTCCCTGACCAATGACATGGGATGGACAACGGTGGATCTCGATGGCGGAGATAAGTGGCAGACGGTGGATCTCGGTCAGGTCATGCTCTTCCATCCCGGCGGAACCGATGACTGGATCTTCACTCCTGCAGCGTATCTTCCGAATGCCTTCAGCACACGTCTGCAGGGCGAACTCGCCGGCGCCGCACCGAACACTTCGTTCGACCTGGCCTTCGGCACGGCACCGAATCCCGGTGCGATGACCGTATTCGCCACGTTTTCGAACGTGAACATCGGTGGACCCGCCACCTTCGCGGATCTGTTCGGCGGGTATTCGCCGTATTTCAACACACCGATCAACGGTGCCGGAGATTACTATGTCGGTATCCATCTCCGGTCCGGCGGCGTTCTCATCGACTGGCTGAAGCTGGACAAGAATCCCTCGCCGCCTCCCGTCATCGGCTTCGGTCAGCCCGGTGCCGATATCAGCACCTTTATTGATGATCTGGGTGCCAGCATCGACGTGACGGCGATTTACAAGCAGCCCGGCAAGATCACGAAAACCTACGAAGTCGCTTCGACGACCAATATTTACGGCCTGAACGGCGATTTCCTCTGGGATGTCGAAACAACCGACCCGTGGATCTCCATCACCAAGGAAACGCCGGAGCCGACGCTGCAGGGGTACAATTTCACCCCGCCGCGGCCGCGCCAGCATCAGACCTTCACCATGACCATCGATCCCAGCGGCCTGGCGCCGGGACTGCATACCGGAACGCTGCGTTTCTACGGCACGCTGTTCAACGACGACTTCCCGCCGCCGAATGCCGGCCTCGTCGCGACGAATGAGATCTTCGAAGTGAAGGTGAACCTCCGTATCGTGACCGCGGGCACCAAGAATGGTCCGAAGCAGCTCACCGCAACGCTGCCGGGTCCGTTCACCGTTGCCGGCAGTCCCTATGACTTTGTCGATCAGGGCACCGGTCTGCGGCTCGCCACGGTCGAGGTCACCAATGGCCAGATCAACACGCTGACCATTCACTGCTTCCCGAATCAGCTGCCGCAGAACCTCGCGCGCAAGATGTACGTGACGCGCTACTGGCAGATCGATTACACCGGAACGGGATGGACCGCGAACATCAACTTCCCGTACGCCGATCAGGAGGCGGGCATGGTGATGGACAAGTTGCAGCTGCGCGGTATCCGCCAGCCGACGCCGAACGGACCGTGGGAGGATCCCATCATGGGAACGACCTCCGTATCCGATCCGGCCACGAATTCCGTGACGGTGAACGATCTCAATGATGTCAATGTCATGGGCAGCATTGCGCTCGCGCATCCGTACATGATCGTCATCAAGGACGGCCGCGAGATCCCGCAGAGCTTCAGCCTCAAACAGAACTATCCGAATCCTTTCAATCCGACGACGACGATTGCGTTCGACGTTCCTGAAGAGCGCCATGTGCGCGTCGCCGTCTATAACAGTCTCGGTGCGGAAGTCGCGGTGCTGGTCGACGAAGTTCTCGCCGCCGGCCGCTACACGCGCACCTTCGATGCGACGGGACTTCCGTCCGGCACCTACGTCTACCGCCTGATGGCCGGTGACTATGTCCAGACGGAACGGATGACGCTGTCGAAATAATCCGTGACCGTCCGGACGGCAGGATGCACCTGCCGATCCGGTATCGATGCAAACGTAACAGACGGGTCCCGCGTGCGGGACCCGTCTTTTCATGTGCGCCGGGCATTCACGGATTGCATCTTTCTCGCCGCCATTGTATGATGCAACATTGATCCGCTTTCGCGACCGGGATTCAACAGACACATGGCTACGACTTCCGATATACCGACCCTGATGCTGCGGGGCTCCCTCATGGACGTCTCCCGATGCCGCATCATGGGTATCCTGAATGTCACTCCCGACTCCTTCTCCGACGGTGGGCGCTACACCGACACGGCTTCGGCGGTGGAGCGTGGGCTTCGCATGGCGGAAGAGGGGGCGGACATCATCGATATCGGCGGTGAATCCACGCGCCCGGGGGCACAGGCCGTCCCGGCCGAGAAGGAGATCGCACGTGTCGTTCCCGTCATTGCCGGCATTCGCTCACGATCGGAAATTGCCGTATCCGTCGATACGCGCAAGGCGGACGTCGCCGCCGCGGCAATCGCCGCCGGCGCGGACATGATCAATGACATTTCTGCGCTCCGCCACGACCGGGCGATGGCGGATGTCGTCGCCGACAGCGGCCTGCCGGTGGTGCTCATGCACATGCAGGGGACACCGGAAACCATGCAGATGCATCCGCGCTACGACGACGTCGTCGAAGATGTGCTGAACTTTTTCTGTGAGCGCATCGCGTTCTGCGCTGACCGCGGCATCTCACGGATCGTCATCGATCCCGGTATCGGCTTCGGCAAGAGTCCGCAGCACAATATCGACTTGCTGCGCGCCCTTCCGCGCTTCGCCGCGCTGGGACATCCGCTGCTGGTCGGCGTCTCACGGAAGTCGCTGATCGGAGCAGTCACCGGTCTGCCGGTGGATCGCCGTCTCGCCGGCAGTCTCGCCGCCCACCTGTATGTCTGCAGGCACGGTGCACATCTCGTGCGCGTGCATGATGTCGAAGAAACACGGTCCGCGTTCGCGGTGCTGTATGCACTGGAGCGCGGGGAGGTCCCTGCCCATGCTCTTTAAAATCGGATTTCTGGAGATCGGATGGACGGACATCCTCGATGTCATCGTCGTGACGTTCATCTTCTACCGCCTGTATCTCATCATGCGCGGGACGATCGCCATCCAGATCTTCGTCGGACTTCTGGTCATCGTCGCCGGTTCCTTCGTCGCCACGTCGCTCGAGCTCAAGGCCGTGTCATGGATCCTGCAGACCCTGACCGACATCTGGGTGATCGCCTTTATCATACTCTTTCAGCCGGAGTTGCGCCGCCTCCTTGTCATCCTGGGCCGCGGGCGGCTCATGGCCAATCTCATCCGAAGCAGCATGGATGAAACCATCGAAGCCATCGTCGAGGCCTGCGATGAAATGGCGCAGCGGCAGGTCGGTGCGCTGATCGTGATCTCGCGGACCACGGGCATTCGCATGATCATCGAAACGGGCATTTCTCTCGGGGCGACGGTGAGCAAGCAGCTGCTGCTTTCCATCTTCAATCCCAAGTCACCGCTGCACGATGGAGCGGTGGTCATCAAGGACCGCATCATCGAGGCCGCGCGCTGTACGCTGCCGCTCAGCAATCAGCTTCAGATGGACGGATTCATCATGGGCATGCGACATCGCTCCGCCGTCGGGATCTCCGAACAGACTGATGTGCTCGCGATTGTAGTATCCGAGGAAACCGGGACGATTTCTCTGGCCGAAGACGGGAAGCTGAAGCGGAATCTGAGTCCCGAACGTCTGCGGCAGGAGCTGCAGCAGGGACTGAATGTGAATGTCAAAAGCATTTTTGAAGCGCCGTTCAAGACCGCGGCACAGGAAGATCTCAAGGAAGAATGAGCAGTACCTACTCTAATAGACAGTTCGATCTGGCACGCGAACAGCTCGTTTCGCTGCTGCGCGGAAAGGGGATCACCGACGCACAGGTGCTCGATGCCATCGCAGCCGTCCCGCGCCACGAATTCATCCAGGAAGTGTTCCGGCACCGGGCCTATGAAGACTCCGCGCTGCCGATTTCCTGCCAGCAGACGATTTCGCAGCCCTACACGGTCGCATTCATGACACAGCTGCTGCAGGCGAAGCGCGGAGACAAAGTGCTCGAGATCGGCACTGGCAGCGGGTATCAGGCGTGTATCCTCGCCGAAATGGGAGTCCGTGTCTTCACCATCGAGCGGCATTTCGATCTGCTGGAAACGGCCCGCGTGCATTTCGAAACGCTCGGCTACAACATCGCATCCAGGGTCGGCGACGGCAGCATCGGCTGGTCGCAGTTCGCCCCGTACCAGGGCATCATCGTCACCGCCGGCGCACCCGATGTGCCCCCTTCGCTGCTCCGGCAGCTCGCTGACGGCGGACGGCTCGTCATTCCGGTCGGGGATCAGACAACGCAGAACATGGTCGTCGTCGAGCGTCAGGGAGACGAGTTCGTGCATACGAAGAACGCCGGCTTCAAGTTTGTCCCCCTGCTGGGAAAAGAGGGCTGGAGATCATAGGTTGCGGTCCATCCTGATCATTACCGGGCCGACGGCCTCGGGGAAGTCCGCTGTCGCCATGCACTGCGCCCGGCTGCTCGAGGCAGAGATCATAAGCGCCGACTCGCGCCAGGTATACCGGGGGCTGGATATCGGCACCGCCAAACCCGGCGCCGAGGCGCTGCGCGACATTCCCCATCACGGTATCGACATTGCCGAACCCGGTGACACGTACACCGCCGGACGGTTTTTCGAGGACGCACGCGGCTGGATTTCCGACATCCTTGCGCGCGGAAGGCGTGTCATCATCGTGGGTGGATCGGGACTGTACGTGCGCGTCCTGATGCGCGGGATCTTCGATGCACCCGATACGGATCCCGCCCTGCGTGTGGAACTGCAGCGCCGCCTGGAGGAAGAAGGGGCGGATGCGCTGGTGGATGAGCTCACGCGTCTGGATCCGGAGGGCGTGCGCAGGATCGATACGCGCAATCCCGTGCGGCTGCTGCGCGCGCTGGAAGTGTGTCTGCAGACCGGTGAACCCTATTCCGCGATCCGTCGTGAGCGGCTGCGGACACTGCCGTGGACATTCGTGCAGACCGCGATCGACAGGGAACGTGCTGAATTGTACGACCGTATCAACAGGAGAGTGGACGCCATGGTCGCGGCCGGTCTGTTCGACGAAGTGCGCGCGCTTCTGGATGCCGGCGTGCACCCGTCGTGGAACGCGCTGAGGACGGTTGGTTATCAGGAAATTGTCGAGTACTTTACTGGTCTGCATTCACGAGCGCGTGCGATCGAGCTGATCAAACGCAATACCCGTCGCTTCGCAAAACGCCAGCTGACCTGGTTCCGGCGAGAAGAAGATCTCCGCTGGTTCACACCGGAGCCGGCCGGCGCGAAGCAGACTGCGCTCAGAATGCTTACGGATGTGTACGGAGAAAACGCCGCTTCCGGACAGCACGGAAGTGACTGACACTGCCCAGAGATAATGGAGGATGACGCCATGAAGCGAATACCGCTTATTACCGCCATGATGCTTGTACTGGTATTGACGTACTGCCAGTCGGAGAGTGGCGGGAGCCAGCGCAGCGATGGTGAGGCCGCCTCTTCGCAGCTCGCCGCGGGCAGTGCCGCGCGGAAGGCCGCCGCGAAGGCTGCCGCTGCCGGAGAGGATGTGACATTCACGACATCCGACGGCGTGGTCATCACCGGGACGCTGTATCCCGCGGGAGAAAGTGCTCCGGCGGTTCTCTGTCTGCATCAGTGGCGCAGTGACCGGACGAGCTTTGCCGCGATCGCCGGAAAAATGCAGCAGGCCGGCTTCACGGTGCTGACAATCGACATGCGCGGATACGGCGGATCCACTCGCACCGAAGCAGGGAAGCGCATTCGTCCCGACCGCAGGGCGCAGAAGGATATCGAGGCGGCGCTGACCTTTCTCCGATCCCAGCCCTCCGCGGACGCAGGGCGCATCGGCATCATCGGTGCATCGTACGGCAGCAGCAACGCCCTGATTCATGCCGCGAAGGATAAGGGGATCCGCGCACTCGTGCTGCTCAGTCCAGGGCTCAATTACTTCAACGAGCTTCCGACGGAGGCGCCGCTGAAGCAGTACGGTGACCGTCCGCTTTTTGCCGCGGCGAGCACTGAAGATCTTCGGTCTGTCGAAACCGTGGAAGCATACAGGCGCATTGCTCCCGGCATCACGGTCGAGATGTACGAAGGTGCCGGTCACGGGACTGATATTTTGGATGCCGGCGTCGGCCTGGATGCTGAAATCATCGCCTTTCTGAAAAAAAAACTGTGATGCCGGACAATTTTTCCGGTAGCGGGGCGGCGGGGTTTGACTTTTGAATAAAAAAGAATATATTTGTGATCCTGTCCACTATTTCGGTGGTCAGGTCTGCTGGCGTAGCTCAGTTGGTAGAGCAGCTGATTTGTAATCAGCAGGTCACCAGTTCGAGTCTGGTCGCCAGCTCTTGAGAGATGACGGTGGGGTACCGAAGTGGCCAACCGGGACAGACTGTAAATCTGTTGTCAATCGACTTCGTAGGTTCGAATCCTACCCCCACCACTGAGTTGAGCCGGTGCTCCCGGCGATCCCTGCGGGGGTAACTCAATTGGTAGAGTCACAGCCTTCCAAGCTGTTGGTTGCGGGTTCGAGTCCCGTCTCCCGCTCCATGCTCACGTAGCTCAGTCGGTAGAGCACTTCCTTGGTAAGGAAGAGGTCACCGGTTCAAATCCGGTCGTGAGCTCAAGGTACGGAAGAGTGCCTTTTTCCCATTCGCAAACTGAGGCGGCATCATGGCGAAAAGCAACAAAGGACGCATCATCATTACGCTGGAAAGTTCCGAAGGAACGGGATACCGCTACACGACGACGAAGAACAAGCAGAAGCATCCCCAGCGTGTTGAATATAAAAAATACGACCCCGTGGCTCGCAAGCACGTCGTATTCAAGGAAACCAAGTAAGCCTGTTACGAGAGTAGCTTAATTGGTAGAGCAGCGGTCTCCAAAACCGCAGGTTGGGGGTTCGAGTCCCTCCTCTCGTGCGAATAATTTCTTCAGCATGGAAACAGCCGGGTCATGAAAGAAAAAATTACGGACTTTGTAAACGGCGTCACCAAGGAAATGAAGAAGGTGACATGGCCGACGAAGGATGAACTCAAGGATTCGACAACGGTCGTGCTGGTCTCCACAGTGATCATCTCGCTGTTCATTGCAGCGGTCGACCTGGTCTTTACGGAAATTATGAAAGTGCTTCTGCGCAGCTGATCATTCAAGGATTTGACGATATTTCATGGCTTCGGAAGAAACTCAGACAGAACATCTTCGATGGTATGCCATTCGGTCGTATTCCGGCCATGAGAACAAGGTAAAGGCGTACATCGAAAATGAAGTGAAACAGGCGGATCCCGCCCTCCGGATGGAGGAGCGGATCGTGTCTGTCATCGTCCCGACGGAAAAAGTCTACGAAATGCGGGACGGTAAAAAACGCACGAAGACGCGGAACTTCTTCCCGGGGTACGTGCTGATCAACTGCGTCCTCGACAAGGACACCAAGCATTTGATCCTCAACACGCCTTCGGTGATTTCCTTCGTGGGACCGCGGAACAACCCCGCGCCGCTCCGGAAGCCGGAGGTGGACAAAATCCTCGGCAGAATGGAGGAGCGGAAAGATTCCGAGGTCCCGGAGGTGCAGTTCCGTGTCGGTGATCCGGTCCGCGTGATCGACGGCCCGTTCAACACGTTCAGCGGCTTTGTCCAGGAAGTCAATCAGGAGAAGAGCAAGCTGAAGGTGATGGTCTCGATCTTCGGCCGCAAGACGCCGGTGGAACTGGATTTCAGTCAGGTAGAATTCGATACGTAATAGCATAGGCGGTTACTCCCATGGCAAAAAAAATTGACGGGTTCATCAAACTTCAGATTCCCGCCGGACAGGCAAACCCTGCTCCCCCGGTCGGACCGGCGCTCGGTCAGAAGGGCGTGAACATCATGGAGTTCTGCAAGCAGTTCAATGCACGTACGCAGGACAAGGCCGGTTTGATCATCCCCGTTGTCATCACGGTATTTTCTGACAAGTCATTCACCTTCATCACCAAGACGCCGCCGGCGGCAGTGCTGCTGAAGAAAGCGGCGAAGCTCGAGAAGGCGTCCTCCGAACCGAATCGGACCAAGGTCGCCAAGGTGTCGAAGGATCAGGTGCGCGAAATCGCGGAAGTCAAGATGCCGGATCTGAACGCACACACGGTCGAGGCCGCCATGGAAATGGTCGCCGGAACCGCTCGCAGCATGGGAATCACGGTTGAAGGATAATGGTGCAATTATGAAACAGACGAAACGCATGAAAGAAACGATCTCCCTCGTCGACCGCCAGAAGGAATACAGCTTCAGCGAAGGCGTGTCTCTTCTGAAGCAGACCGCAAAGGCGAAATTCAACGAGTCGGTCGACATCGCGGTCAAGCTCGGCGTCGATCCCAAAAAATCCGACCAGATGGTGCGCGGCACCGCATCCCTGCCGAACGGTATCGGCAAGGACGTGCGCGTGCTCGTGATTGCGAAAAGTCCCAAGGACCAGGAAGCGAAAGACGCCGGCGCGGATCATGTCGGGTACGAGGAGTATCTCGAGAAAATCCAGAACGGCTGGGCGGACGTGGACGTCGTCATCGCGACTCCCGATGTCATGGGCGACGTCGGAAAGCTCGGAAAGATTCTCGGTCCCCGCGGCCTGATGCCCAACCCGAAATCCGGCACCGTGACCATGGATGTCGGCCAGGCGGTCCAGGAAGTGAAGGCGGGAAAGATTTCCTTCCGTGTCGACAAGGCGGGCATCGTGCACGCCATGGTCGGGAAGACCGACTTCACCGAAGAAAAGATCATCGAGAACGTGCAGTCGTTCATCGGTGTGCTGAACCGTATGAAGCCCGCCGCCGCCAAGGGTATCTATATCAAGGGCGTGACAATTTCCAGCACCATGGGACCGGGCATCAAGCTCGACAAGTCCGAAGCAGCGACGCTGCACTGAACATAGATTTTTTTTTCGGCCTGCATCCGGCCGGACTACGCACTCTTAATGCTTCTACTCTAATTCATTCTTCCATTCGAACCATCCTTCGGAACATCGAATGACCAAAGAACAAAAAGCCAAGGTGATCGAAGAGACGGTGGAGAAACTCCAGCGCTCCAACGGTCTGTACCTGGCCAACTTTTCGGGGCTCACGGTTGAAAAGGCGAATGCGCTCCGGAGTGAGTTCTTCAAGGTCGGTGTGGATTACAAGGTCATCAAGAATACGCTTCTGAAGCGGGCTCTGCAGGAGGTCGGCGGGTACGACGATGTCTATCCCTACCTCGTGGATCAGACCGGTGTCGTCTTTGCCTATGACGATCCCATTCAGCCCGCGCGCACGCTCAAAGACTTCATCAAAGACAACGAGAACATGCTGTCGGTGAAGGTCTGTGTCGTGGAGAAGGAAGTGTTTGACGGATCCCGCCTCGAGGAACTGGCTTCCATGCCGACACGCGACGATCTGATCGCATCCATCGTCGGCAGCATCGCCGCGCCATCGCAGGGCATCGCCGGTGCGATCAACGCCGTGATGCGCGACCTCGTCTACGTGGTCGGCGCCATCGAAAAGAAAAAGCAGGAACAGGCTGCCTGATCCCTGTCCGTAACGCAGAAAACAAATTTTATTTTTCCTTCAAGGAGTCATACACATGTCCGTGATCGAAGAAATCGTTGAGAAAATTGAGAAGCTGACGCTGCTTGAAGCAGCCGAGCTCAAGACCGCACTGGAAGAGAAGTTCGGTGTTACCGCAGCCGCCCCGATGATGATGGCGGGCGGTGCTATGCCGGGCGGCGCCGCGGAGGCGGAAGCAGAAGAGAAGACGGAGTTCGACGTGGAGCTGACCGCGTTCGGCTCGAACAAGATCAACGTGATCAAGGTCGTGCGCGCCGCGACCAGCCTCGGCCTCAAGGAAGCCAAGGACCTCGTCGAGGGTGTGCCGAGCATCGTCAAGGAACAGCTGCCGAAGGACGATGCCGAGAGCCTGAAAAAAGAGCTCGAGGAAGCAGGCGCGACCGTCAACCTGAAGTAACCGGAAAACGCTCTGATACGACAAGAAGCGGGTCGGATTTTGTTCGACCCGCACTTGTCGTTTTAACGCATGGACCCGTTTTTCGTCCCGGCCGCCCCGGTGCCGTCTCCAACTGGCCGGAACCCGTCACGTACGCATCATGTAAGGAGCTAGGAATTGAGCAAATCAAACGCGAACGGCTTCAACGATACATTCAAGAATCTCGACCTCCGGCAGATGCCCAACGGCCGCTGGAGTTTCGGCAAGATCTCCGACCTGTTCGAGTACCCGAACTTCCTGGACGTACAGCGCGCTTCATACGAGCAGTTCCTCCAGGAAACCGTCGGACCGCCGGAACGTGTCGACAATGGCCTGCAGCAGGTCTTTGCCACGAATTTCCCCATCACCGATGCCCGCGAGAATTACATTCTCGAGTTCATCGACTATTTCATCGAGAAGCCGAAATACTCCGTTCCGGAATGTCAGGAGCGCGGGCTCACCTATGCCGTTCCCCTGAAAGCGCGCCTCCGGCTTTCCAGCAAATCGGAGGAACCGAACAGCAACGAGTACATCGAAACGGTCGAGCAGGAAGTCTATCTCGGAAACCTGCCCTACATGACCGAGCGGGGAACCTTCATCATCAACGGGGCCGAACGCGTGGTCGTCAGCCAGCTCCATCGCTCCCCCGGCGTGTTTTTCGGAGAGTCGATCCATCCGAACGGTACGAAAATGTTTTCCGCGCGCATTATTCCCTTCCGCGGGTCGTGGGTTGAGTTCGCAACGGACATCAACCATGTCATGTACGCCTACATCGACCGGAAAAAGAAATTTCCCGTCACGACACTTCTCCGCGCGCTCGGGTATTCCTCCAACAAGGAACTGCTCGAGCTGTTCGATCTGGTCGATTCCGTCGATCTGAACGCGAAGGATATCGAGGATCACTTCGGCCGCGTCCTCTGTGAGGAAGTCGTTGATGAAACCACCGGCGAGCTTCTCGTCAGTGCCGATGTGGAGCTCGATGAGGAACTGGCTACGTCTATCCGCGAACACGGGGTGAAAAGCGTTCGCGTCTACAAGACGGACAATGAGAACGCACTGGTGATCGCGAACACCATCCGAAAGGATGAGGCGAACAACGACCAGGAAGCGCTGGAAATGATCTACAAGCAGCTGCGTTCCGGCGAGGCGCCGGATCTCGAAACAGCCAAGGGCCTCATCGAGCGGCTGTTCTTCAATCCGAAGCGCTACGATCTCGGAATCGTGGGTCGCTATCGCCTCAACAAGAAACTGGAACTGGGCATCGATCCCGAGGTCACCACGCTCACGCGTGATGATATCGTCGCGATCGTGCATTACCTGATCGACCTGATGCAGGGGCAGCAGACCGTCGATGATATCGACCACCTCGGCAACCGCCGCGTCCGTACCGTGGGTGAGCAGCTGGCGGCGCAGTACAACGTCGGCGTCTCGCGCATGGCGCGCACTATCAAGGAGCGCATGAACATCCGCGATGTGGAGAATTTCACTCCGTCGGATCTGGTCAACGCCCGCACGATTTCCAGCGTGGTCAACGCCTTCTTCGGCACCAATCAGCTCTCGCAGTTCATGGACCAGACGAACCCGCTCTCCGAGCTGACCCACAAACGCCGCATGTCGGCGCTCGGTCCCGGAGGACTGACCCGCGAACGCGCCGGCTTCGAGGTCCGTGACGTCCACTACACGCATTACGGACGGCTCTGTCCGATCGAAACACCGGAAGGCCCGAACATCGGTCTGATCTCCTCGCTCTGTATCCATGCCCGCATCAATGACTTCGGCTTCATCGAAACGCCGTACCGCGTCGTGAAAAACGGCAAGGTCAGCAAAGAGGTGGTCTACCTGACGGCCGAGGAGGAGGATGACATCGTCATCGCGCAGGCCAACGCGCCGCTCAACCCCGACGGCACGTTCGAGCTCGACCGCGTCAAATGCCGGCTCGGGAGTGAATTCCCCGTGGTGCCGCCCTCCGACGTCGCGTACATGGATGTCGCGCCCAACCAGATCGTCAGTCCGGCCGCCGCGTTGATCCCCTTCCTCGAGCATGATGACGCCAACCGCGCACTCATGGGATCGAACATGCAGCGCCAGGGTGTGCCGCTGCTGCGTCCCGAAGCGCCGCTCGTCGGTACGGGACTCGAAGAGAAGGTCGCCCGTGATTCCCACGCAATGATTGTCGCCGAATATGATGGAGAGGTGATTTTCGTTGATGCGAATCGCATCGTTGTGCAGTATGATCTCGGCCGCTCCAATGACGACAGGCTCGCCGCCTTCGACAGCAACGGCGTGGTGGAATACGATCTCATCAAGTTCTTCCGCACCAACCAGGATACCTGCATCAACCAGCGTCCCATCGTCAAGCCCGGTCAGAAGTTCAAGAAGGACCAGGTGCTTGCCGACGGCAGCTCGACGGATCAGAGTGAGCTGGCGCTGGGGCGGAACGTACTCGTCGCCTTCATGCCGTGGCGCGGCTACAATTTCGAGGATGCCATCATCGTCAGCGAGCGTCTTGTCGCGGAAGACGTATACACGTCCATCCACATCGAGGAATTCGAACTCCAGGTGCGCGACACCAAGCGCGGCGAGGAGGAACTCACCCGTGAGATTCCCAACGTCAGCGAGGAGGCCACGAAGGATCTCGATGAGGATGGCATCGTACGCGTCGGCGCCGAGGTCGGCGAGAACGATATTATCATCGGAAAGATTACGCCGAAGGGCGAATCCGATCCCACTCCCGAGGAGAAGCTGCTGAAAGCAATTTTCGGCGACAAGGCGGGCGACGTGAAGGATGCCTCGCTGAAGGCGCCCCCGGGAATGAAGGGCATCGTGATCAAGACCAAGCTGTTCAGCCGGAAGAAGAAGGAAAGCGACGCGAAGAAGGAAGAGAAGCGCCGTCTCGAGAATCTCGAAGCGGACTTCGACAGGCGCCGCAGCGATCATCTGAATCTGCTCGCGCAGAAGCTGACCTCGCTGCTCAGCGGTGAGAAGGTGCTCGGAATACGCGACCTGCAGGGCAGCAGTGTCATCCGCGGCGGCACCGTCGTTAACGAAGACACGTTCACCAACATCCTCGATCAGCTTGAGATGCTCGATCCCACGCAGCCGTGGAGCGACTCGAAGCACAAGAGCGCGATGGTGCAGCGGCTGTATGACAATTACAAGTACGCCAGGCACGAGATCGAGGAAGATTACCGCCGCGAGAAGGGCAAGATCCAGATGGGCGACGAACTTCAGCCCGGTATCGTTCAGCTCGCCAAAGTGTACATCGCCAAGAAGCGCAAGCTCTCCATCGGTGACAAGATGGCCGGTCGGCACGGCAACAAGGGTGTCGTCTCGAATGTCGTTCCTGTTGAAGACATGCCATATCTCGCCGACGGAACCCCGGTGGACATCGTGCTGAACCCGCTCGGCGTGCCCTCGCGAATGAATCTCGGCCAGCTCTACGAAACCGCACTCGGCTGGGTCGCCAAGCGTCTCGGCAGTGACGTGCGTTTCGCCACACCGATTTTTGACGGTGCGCGCTGGGAAGACATCAGTGAGCTGATGGATTCTGTCGGCCTGAACCGCACCGGCAAGATCGACCTGTATGACGGTCGCCTCGGCCACCGCTACGACCAGCCGGTGACCGTCGGATTCATCTACATGCTGAAGCTCTCTCACCTTGTGGACGACAAAATCCATGCACGTTCCATCGGTCCCTACAGCCTTATCACCCAGCAGCCGCTCGGAGGAAAGGCTCAGTTCGGCGGCCAGCGTTTCGGCGAGATGGAGGTCTGGGCGCTCGAAGCGTACGGTGCGGCACATGTACTGCAGGAAATCCTCACCGTCAAAAGTGATGACGTGCAGGGACGCGCCAAGGTTTACGAGGCCATCGTCAAGGGCGAAAGCCTCCCCGATCCGAATGTGCCGGAATCCTTCAACGTGCTTGTCCGTGAGCTGCAGGGCCTCGGATTGGAAATCAAGATTGAGTGATAGGCTCGCTCCGAGACTGTCCGGTTTTCCCCGTGTGAACGAATACAGAATTGATTGGAGATAAAGATGCCATTCAAACCGCAGGAGCAAGTCAAGAGGAATTTCACCCGTATCTCGGTGAGCCTGGCCTCATCGGATGCGATTCTTTCCCGTTCCTATGGTGAGGTTACGAAACCGGAAACGATCAACTACCGGTCCTTCCGGCCCGAGAAAGACGGTCTGTTCTGCGAGAAGATTTTCGGTCCGGTGCGCGACTGGGAATGTCATTGCGGAAAGTACAAGCGCATCCGCTACAAGGGAATCATCTGCGACCGCTGCGGCGTTGAGGTGACACAGAAATCCGTGCGCCGCGAGCGCATGGGACACATTTCCCTGGCGGTTCCCATCGTCCATATCTGGTACTTCCGTTCCCTTCCCAGCAAGATCGCCAACATCCTCGGACTGTCGTCGAAGGAACTGGAGCGGATCATTTATTATGAAAACTATGTCGTCATCAATCCGGGGCCGACGAGTTTCCCGAAGCCGTTCGCGGCGCTCGATGACGAATTCCCCGATGTCGACGAAGGCGAGAAGGTCGACAAGGCCCTCTTCCGAAACGACATCACGCTCCTGACGGAAGAAGAGTATCTCGATGTGCTCGACGGACTCCCGGAGGAGAATTTCGAGCTCGACGATGACGATCCGCAGAAGTTCGTCGCCCTGATCGGCGGCGACGCCATCAAGGCGCTGCTGCGCAATGTGGATATTGAAAAGCTCGGCGAGCGTCTGCGCCTGCAGATTCGTTTCGAGACCTCCCAGCAGAAGCGTCAGGAAGCCATCAAGCGCCTGCGCGTGGTGAGCGCATTCACCGCCAAGAATGAAACTGAATTCGTCAATCGTCCCGAGTGGATGGTGCTGGATGTGATTCCGGTGATCCCGCCCGAGCTGCGCCCGCTGGTGCCGCTCGAGGGGGGACGTTTCGCGACGTCGGATCTCAATGATCTCTACCGCCGTGTCATCATCCGCAACAACCGGCTCAAGCGTCTGATCGACATCAAGGCGCCGGAGGTTATCCTCCGCAACGAAAAACGCATGCTGCAGGAGGCCGTTGATTCGCTCTTCGACAACAGCCGCCGCGTCAACTCCGTGCGCAGTGACAACAACCGTGCGCTGAAATCCCTCTCCGACATGCTCAAGGGCAAGCAGGGGCGCTTCCGCCAGAACCTGCTCGGCAAGCGTGTGGACTACTCCGGCCGTTCGGTTATCGTCGTCGGTCCCGAGCTGAAACTGCATCAGTGCGGTCTCCCGAAAGACATGGCGGTCGAGCTGTTCAAACCCTTCATCATTCGCAAGCTCATCGAGCGCGGTATCGTCAAGACGGTCAAAAGCGCGAAGAAAGTCGTGGACAAGAAGGGCCCGGAGGTCTGGGATATTCTTGAAAAGATCATCGATGGACACCCGGTCCTGCTCAACCGCGCGCCCACGCTGCACCGTCTCGGCATCCAGGCCTTCCAGCCGCTGCTCGTTGAGGGTAAGGCCATTCGTCTGCATCCCCTCGTCTGTACGGCGTTCAACGCTGACTTTGACGGTGACCAGATGGCCGTGCACGTGCCGCTGTCATTCGACGCGCAGCTTGAATCCTCGATTCTCCTGCTGTCGTCGCACAACATCCTCTCCCCGCAGAACGGCAACCCGATTACCATCCCCAGTCAGGAGATGGTGCTCGGCTGTTATTACATCACCAAGGCGCTTCCCGGTGACCGCGGTGAAGGTATGACATTCGCCTCGATGGATGAGGCGGTCATCGCGTATGACCAGGGCATTGTCGGTCTGCATGCGCGCATCAAGCTGCGCGTTCCCGTCGCGGCCGATCGCATGACCGAGGATGGTCCGACGCATGAAATTATCGACACCACGATGGGCCGCGTGCTGTTCAATCGCATTGTCCCGATCGAGGCCGGTTTCATCAACGAGATTCTGACCAAGCGCCGCCTTGTGCAGATCATCGGCATGATTTTCCACAAGCAGGGCAACCTGGCGACGACGCGTTTCCTTGACGAGCTCAAGGATATGGGCTTCGGTTACGCAACGAGAGGCGGTCTTTCCATCGCCATCAGCGACGTTGAGATTCCCGAGGCCAAGACCACGCTTATCGACAAGGCGCAGTCGGATGTCGAGAATATCATGAAGCAGTACCAGATGGGCTTCATCACCAACGGTGAGCGCTACAACAAGGTGATCGATATCTGGACGCGCACGACGAACCGTGTTGCCGACAAGCTGTTCGATACGCTGCAGCGCAGCCAGAGCGGATTCAACTCGCTGTACATGATGATGGACTCCGGTGCGCGAGGCTCGAAGGAGCAGGTGCGTCAGCTGGCCGGCATGCGCGGCCTGATGGCAAAACCGCAGAAGAGTCTCACCGGACAGACGGGCGAGATCATTGAAAACCCGATCGTCGCGAATTTCCGCGACGGCCTTTCCGTGCTCGAGTACTTCATCTCCACGCACGGCGCGCGCAAGGGTCTGGCGGACACCGCGCTCAAGACCGCGGACGCCGGATACCTGACACGCCGTCTCGTCGATGTCGCACAGGATGTTGCCGTCACGGAATTCGACTGCAACACGATCCGCGGCGTCGAAGTGGAAGCGCTCAAGGAAGGTGAGGATATCAAGGAGCCGCTGGCCGAACGCATTCTCGGCCGCGTCTCGCTCTATGACGTCAAGGATCCGATCAACGGCGAAATGATCGTCAAGGCCGGTGAAATGATCGATGAGCGCAAGGCCGATGCGATCGCCCGCACCTCGATCGAGGCCGTGGTCATTCGCTCGGTGCTCACCTGCGAGGCGCGCCGCGGTGTCTGCGCGCGCTGCTACGGCCGGAACCTTACGACCGGACGTCTGGTCGATGTCGGCGAGGCCGTGGGAATCATTGCCGCGCAGTCCATCGGCGAGCCGGGTACGCAGCTGACGCTGCGAACCTTCCACGTCGGCGGTACGGCAAGCCGCATCGCTGCGCAGTCGCAGATTTCGACGCGATTTGATGGCCGTGTGCAGTTCGAGGGACTCAAGTACGTCGTCTATCATGACGATCTCGAAGACAGGACCATCGTTGTCAACCGCAACGGTGTCATCAATATCCTCGATGACGACAACCGCGTCCTGTCCCGGTATGACATCCCGTATGGTGCGACGCTTCTGGTGGACGAGAAGCAGATGGTCGCGCGCGGAGAGGTGCTTTACGAGTGGGATCCCTACAACGCAACGATCATCGCCGCCTATCCGGGCACCGTGCGTTTCGCGGATCTCTATGAGGGACGCACGTTCCGCGAGGAACCCGATGAGCAGACCGGTCACATTCAGAAAGTCGTGACCGAGTCGAAAGACAAGTCGCTCAATCCGCGCATTCAGATCGTCGATGATGCAGGAGAGGTGCTCGCCGAGTACAACACACCTGTGCGGGCCAACCTGATCGTTGACGACGGACAGCGCATCATTGCCGGTACCGTGCTGGTGAAAATCCCGCGCGAGATCGGAAAGACCCGCGATATTACCGGTGGTCTGCCGCGCGTCACCGAGCTGTTCGAGGCGCGCAGTTCACAGAATCCTTCGATCGTTTCCGAGATCGACGGTACCGTTACGTTCGGAGCGCAGAAGCGCGGTTCGCGCGAGATCATCGTCACCAGTCATGACGGCAGCGATATCCGCACGTACCTTGCGCCAATCGGCCGCCACGTCCTTGTGCAGGAGCACGATGTCGTCAAGGCCGGTGAGCGACTGACCGACGGGTCCATCAATCCGCATGACATCCTCAGTATCAAGGGCGCCGGTGCGGTGCAGGAGTACCTGGTCAACGAGATCCAGGAAGTGTATCGCATGCAGGGTGTGCGCATCAATGACAAGCACATCGAGATAATCGTGCGTCAGATGCTGCAGAAGGTACGCATTCTCTCGCCGGGTGATACGCAGTTCCTCGAGGGTGACGTCGTGGAACGCGCGCGTGTCGTCGAGGAGAACAGCGAGCTCGAGGACAAAATCATTATTACGGACAAGAAGGACTCGAAATTCAAGAGAGGTCAGCAGATTTCGAAGAAAAAGGTCCGCGAAGCCAGTTTCGAGCTGAAGAAGAAAGGCAAGGAGGCGCCGGGATACCGCGATGCGGAGCCGGCCAACTACGAGCCGATTCTTCTCGGCATCACGCAGGCATCGCTGACGACCGAAAGCTTCATCTCCGCGGCCTCCTTCCAGGAGACCACGAAGGTGCTGACCGAGGCCGCCATCGCGGGCAAGGTCGACGGACTGAGTGGTCTGAAGGAGAACGTGATCATCGGTCATCTGATCCCTGCGGGAACAGGACTGAAGAAATTCCGGGATATTATTGTCACTTCGATGCAGGATGAGACCGAGGAGGCTGCGCAGCCTGAAGAACTCATCCCTGCAGTGAAGTAATTTCCCGGGGACACATGTTGCACTTCATGCTTCCCCCGCCGGTTTATTTATGGCGGGGGAAGAAAAGTGCAACATTTCGTCTCTGTCCACTTGACTTAGATTATGATTCTCGCTAAATTTATAAGCTCTTGTGAGCTCTTATGATCTCACGGGAGATTTTTTACGTATCTCACTAAAGGATCGAAACAGTGCCCACGATTAGTCAGCTTGTACGCAAAGGAAGAAAGGTCGTCAAGGCGAAGAAGAAAGCCCCGGCCCTCGAGTCCTGTCCGCAGAAGCGCGGTGTCTGTACGCGCGTATACACCACGACGCCCAAGAAGCCGAATTCCGCACTGCGCAAGGTTGCGCGTATCCGGCTCTCGAACGGTCAGGAAGTGACGGCGTACATTCCCGGCGAAGGGCATAACCTTCAGGAGCACTCCATCGTGATGATTCGCGGCGGCCGCGTCAAGGATCTTCCGGGTGTGCGCTATCACATCATCCGCGGCACGCTTGACACACAGGGTGTCGAAGCGCGCCGGCAGGGCCGTTCCAAGTACGGTGCCAAGCGGCCGAAATCGTAACCAGTCAGGATTGTAAGCAGCCATGAGAAAAAAACGCGCAGATCGCAGACCCGTCTCGCCCGACCCGAAGTACAATGATATTCTGGTCTCGCGCTTCATCAATTCGGTCATGCTGGACGGCAAGAAGACCACCGCACGGCGCATCGTGTATGCCGCCATCGATGAGATCGAGCGGCGCACGAATCAGAACGGTTATGAAGTGTTTCGCAAGGCGCTGTTCAATGCGCAGCCGGTTATCGAGGTGCGTGCCCGCCGCGTCGGTGGTGCGACCTATCAGGTGCCCATGGAAGTGCGTCCCGAGCGTCGCACCGCACTGTCGATCCGCTGGATCCTGAACGCCTCCCGCGGAAGAGGAGACAAGTCCATGATCCGCAGACTGGCAAGCGAGCTGGTTGCAGCCGCAAACAATGAGGGCGGCGCCGTCAAGAAGAAAGACGACGTGCACCGCATGGCAGAGTCAAACAAGGCCTTCGCCCACTTCAAGTGGTAAGCGACGGAGAGTTGAGATAGAATAAGGAACAATGGCAAAGCGGGAATATTCCATAGAGAAAACCAGGAACATCGGTATCATGGCGCATATCGATGCCGGGAAGACGACCACCACGGAGCGTATTCTCTACTACACCGGCATTCTGCACCGCATGGGCGAGGTCCACGACGGTGCTGCGACCATGGACTGGATGGAGCAGGAAAAGGAGCGCGGGATTACGATCACCAGCGCTGCGACCACCTGCTTCTGGCGCAACCATCGTATCAATATTATCGATACGCCCGGGCATGTCGATTTCACCGTCGAGGTGGAACGCGCGCTGCGTGTGCTCGACGGAGCCGTTGCGCTCTTCTGCGCCGTCGGCGGCGTGGAGCCGCAGTCGGAGACGGTGTGGCGTCAGGCCGACAAGTACCGTGTGCCCCGCATCGCTTTTGTCAACAAGATGGATCGAGTCGGCGCCGATTTTTACAACGCCGTCGACATGATGAAAACGCGCCTCGGCGCGAACGCAATTCCGATCGTCCTGCCGATTGGCAAGGGTGAAACCTTCGTCGGCATCATCGATCTGATCTCCAACACCGCCCGTATCTATCATGATGAGAGCCTCGGCGGCACGTGGGACGAGATCGAGATCCCCGACGATCTGAAGGAAACGGCACACGAGTACCGCACGAACATGCTCGAGGCCGTGGCGGAAGTCGACGATTCCCTTCTCGAGAAGTATCTCGAGGGCGAGGAAATCAGTCCCGACGAGGTCGCGGACGTTCTGCGTCGCGCGACGCTGGAAATGAAAATTATCCCGGTGCTGTGCGGATCTTCGTTCAAGAACAAGGGCGTGCAGCGTCTGCTTGACGCGGTCGTTGACCTGCTTCCGTCGCCGAGCGACATCGGCAGTACAGTCGGTCACCACGTGAACCTTTCCGACCACGTTGAGCGTGCGCCATCCGACGAAGAGAAGTTCTCGGCGCTGGCCTTCAAGGTCGCGACGGATCCCTACGTGGGTAAGCTGATTTTCTTTCGCGTGTATTCCGGATCCGTCAAGTCCGGCTCCTATATTTTCAACTCCATCAGCGGGAAGAAAGAGCGGCTGGGACGCATCCTTCGTATGCATGCGAATCATCGCGAAGACGTCGAGACGGCCTATACCGGCGATATCTGCGCGGCGATCGGCCTGAAGCATACCAAGACCGGCGATACGCTCTGTGATGAGTCCGATCCGGTCGTGCTGGAAAAAATGGAGTTCCCCGAGCCCGTTATCGACGTGGCTGTCGAGCCGAAGACGAAGGCTGATCAGGAGAGCCTCAGCGAGGCAATTCAGAAACTCGCCGACGAGGATCCGACATTCCGCGTTCGCACCGATGAAGAGACGGGGCAAACGATCATCAGCGGAATGGGTGAGCTGCACCTTGAAATTCTGATCGACCGCATGAAGCGCGAATTCAATGTCGAAGCGAACATTGGCAAGCCGCAGGTCGCCTACAAGGAGACGATCCGCGAGGCGTCAAAGGCCGACACGAAGTTCGCACGCCAGTCCGGTGGACGCGGCCAGTACGGCCATGTGGTCATCGAGCTCATGCCGAACGAGAAGGGCAAGGGATACGAGTTTGAGGACGCCATTGTCGGCGGTTCCATCCCGAAGGAATACATCCCTGCCGTTTCCCAGGGCATTCAGGAAGCGATGCGAAACGGGCTTCTGGCCGGGTATCCGATGGAGGATATCAAGATTCGTCTTTACGACGGCTCCTACCACGAGGTCGATTCCTCTGAGATGGCATTCAAGGTCGCAGGATCGATGGCCTTCAAGGAAGCCGCCAGAAAGGCGAAGCCGGTGCTCCTCGAGCCCGTGTTTCTCATTGAGGTCGTCACCCCCGAGGAATACATGGGCAGTGTTGTGGGCGATCTGAATTCCCGCCGCGGCCGCATCGAGGGCATGGGAACGCGCAGCGACGCACAGGTCGTCCGCGCTCTGGTCCCGCTCTCGGAGATGTTCGGCTACGCGACGACACTGCGTTCCGTGTCCCAGGGGCGCGCCATTTACACGATGCACTTCAGTCATTACGACGAAGTGCCTGCGAGCATCAGTGACAAGCTCGTTGAGAAGTACCAGGGCAAAAACTGATTTCAACATAGAATAGCAACGTTCACTCAATACAGTCACAGGAGCAACAGTACCATGGCCAAGGAAAAATTTGACCGCTCAAAGCCTCACGTGAACATCGGAACCATCGGTCACGTCGATCACGGAAAGACCACGCTGACTGCCGCCATCACGATGGCGCTCGGCCGCAAGGGTCTCTCCGAGGTCCGTACCTTTGACTCCATTGACAACGCACCGGAAGAGCGCGAGCGCGGTATCACGATTGCAACGGCGCACGTCGAGTATCAGACCGATGCGCGTCACTACGCCCACGTCGACTGCCCGGGTCACGCCGATTACGTCAAGAATATGATCACAGGCGCAGCCCAGATGGACGGCGCAATTCTGGTGGTCGCAGCATCCGACGGTCCGATGCCGCAGACCCGCGAGCACATCCTTCTCGCCCGCCAGGTCAACGTGCCGCGTATCGTGGTATTCATGAACAAGGTGGACATGGTCGATGACGAAGAGCTTCTCGAGCTGGTCGAGATGGAGCTTCGTGAGCTGCTCAGCTCCTACGAATTCCCCGGCGACGACATCCCCATCGTCCGCGGCAGCGCGTTGCAGGCTCTCGAAGCCGGCACCGCCGAAGACGTGGACATGGAGGATCCCCGTCTGAAGTGCATCTGGGAGCTGATGGATGCCTGTGACAACTACATCCCCATCCCCGAGCGCGAGATCGACAAGCCCTTCCTGATGTCCATCGAGGACGTCTTCTCCATCACCGGCCGCGGAACCGTGGGTACCGGTCGCGTCGAACGCGGTAAGGTCGTGGTCGGCGAAGAGGTCGAAGTCGTCGGTCTCGGCGCGCACAAGAAGACGGTCGTGACCGGCGTCGAGATGTTCCGCAAGGAGCTCGACGAGGGTCTCGCCGGTGACAATGTCGGTCTGCTTCTCCGCGGTGTTGAGAAGACCGAGCTCGAGCGCGGTATGGTCATCGCGAAGCCCGGCAGCATTACCCCGCACAAGAAGTTCCACGCACAGGTGTACGTCCTGAAGAAGGAAGAGGGCGGCCGTCATACGCCGTTCTTCAACAACTATCGTCCGCAGTTCTACTTCCGCACGACCGACGTGACCGGAATCGTGCAGCTTCCCGAGGGCACCGAAATGGTGATGCCCGGCGACAATGTCGACGGTATGACCGTGGAGCTGATCTCCGAGATCGCGATGGAAGAAGGTCTGCGCTTCGCCGTCCGTGAAGGCGGACGCACCGTTGGTGCCGGCGTTGTGACCAAGATCATTGAATAATGTATTTGAGACCGGAACAGTGGGTGGAAACACCACCCACTGTTTTTTTCTCTCACTCCCTAAGGTAGGTAGACCGTGGCGCAGCAGAAGATTCGCATCAAACTGAAATCATACGATCACAACCTGATTGACAAATCAGCGGAAAAAATCATCAAGACGGTGAAGTCCACCGGCGCCGTGGTCTCGGGGCCGATTCCGCTGCCGACGAAGCGGTCAGTGTTTACCGTGCTGCGATCGCCGCATGTCGACAAAAAGTCCCGCGAGCAGTTCGAAACCCGTTCGCACAAGCGGCTGATCGACATCTTCAATTCGACGCAGCGCACGGTGGATTCGCTGATGAAGCTGGAGCTGCCGGCCGGCGTGGACGTGGAAATCAAAGTTTAAGACATAAGCTAGCTGGTGTGACACAATGCCTGGATTACTTGGTAAAAAACTCGGAATGACGAGCATCTTCGATGCGGACGGGAAGCTGATTCCCTGTACCGTGATCGAGGCCGGCCCCTGCACGGTTCTGCAGAAGCGGTCAAAGGATAAGGATGGCTACGAAGCCCTGCAGCTCGGCTTTCAGGAGAAATCCGAGAAGAACGTGAACCAGCCCATGGCGGGCCAGTTCAAATCATTCAACGTGAAGCCGCAGCGCGTTATTCGCGAGTTCAAGGGCTTTGACATGGAAGCCATGAATACGGGTGACACCGTGACCGTGGAAATGTTCGAGGCCGGTGAGAAAGTGACCGTTTCGGGCACCTCCAAGGGCAAGGGTTTCCAGGGTGTCATGAAGCGCCACGGGTTTGGCGGTGTTGGCGGTGCGACGCACGGTCAGCACAACCGTCTCCGCGCGCCCGGATCCATCGGTCAGAGTTCGTATCCGTCGCGCGTCTTCCGCGGCATGCGCATGGGCGGACGTACCGGCGGCCGCCGCGTGAGCTACAAGAACCTCACCGTTCTGCGCGTGATCCCCGAGTCGAATATCATCATCGTGAAGGGCGCTGTTCCGGGCTCCCGCAAAAGCCTTCTCGAGATTCACAAACAAGGCAAATGATCGCTGACATCATGAAGAACGTTCAAGCATATACCACATCAGGCTCCAGGGGCGAAGACGTCGCCCTGAGTGAACAGATTTTCGGCATCGAGCCGAATCCCCATGTCGTGTATCAGGCCGTGCGCATTCATCTCGGGAACCGCCGTCAGGGGACCTCGAAGGCGAAGGAGCGCTCCGAGGTACGCGGTGGCGGACGCAAGCCGTGGCGCCAGAAGGGCCGCGGAACCGCGCGCGCCGGCTCCACGCGCTCCCCTCTGTGGGTGGGCGGTGGTACGATTTTCGGACCGCGTCCCCGTGACTACCGGAAAAAGCTACCGCAGAAAATGCGTCAGCTCGCACGCAAGTCGGCCTATGCGATGAAAGCACAGGACGAACAGGTCATGGTCGTCGAGGATTTCAAGCTGAAGGAAGCCAAGACCCGCGAGATGCAGGCCATTCTCAAAGCGCTCTCGCTGGACGGCACCAAGACGCTTCTTATCGTCGCCGAATACGACCGCGACCTCTGGCTCGCCGGACGCAACATCCCGACGCTGCAGATCTGCGAAGCCGCCAAGGCCTCCACGTACGAGCTGCTGAACAATCAGATGCTTCTCATTCAGAAGAGCGCTCTGTCGGTGATCGAAGAGACGTTTACGAACAATTAATTCTGTGGACTTGCAATGAAAACCATCATCAAACGGCCGATCCTGACGGAAAAGATGACCATGCTCGGAGAGCGTAATCAGTACGCATTCGAAGTGGATATCAACGCCAATAAAATTGAAATCGCTCAGGAAATTACCAGGCGGTTTTCCGTCGATATCGAGAGCATCCGGACCATCCGTTACAAGGGCAAGCGCAAGTCGCAGTTCACCCGCCGCGGACGCCTCGAAGGGTCGCGTGCAAGCTGGAAAAAGGCGATTGTCACCCTCAAGGAGGGACAGATGATCGAGCTGCTGGAAGCCTGAGGAAGTTTACGAGTACTATAATACAAGGAACGAGCAGTGGCTGTTAGAAAATTACGTCCGATGACCCCCGCAACGCGGTACTACTCGATCGCAACGTTCGAGGAAGTGACCTGTGCGTCGCCGGAGAAATCGCTTCTCGCGCCGCTCAAGAAGAGCGGTGGCCGCAACAGCAACGGTCGCATGACGACGCGACATCGCGGCGGCGGTCACAAGCGCCGCTATCGCATCATCGATTTCAAACGGAACAAGATCGGCGTGCCGGGTCGCGTGGATACAATCGAATATGACCCGAATCGCTCCGCCTACATCGCACTGGTTGTCTACGCAGACGGCGAAAAGCGCTATATCCTCGCTCCGGACGGTCTGAAGGTCGGGGAGCAGATCATGAACGGACCCGATGCGGAAATCAAGGAAGGCAACGCACTGCCGCTGCAGAACATCCCCGTCGGTACGTTCATTCATAACATTGAACTGAAGCCGGGCAAGGGCGGACAGATCGCCCGCAGCGCAGGCAATGCCGCGCAGCTCGTGGCCAAGGAGGGCAAATATGCCCAGGTCAAGCTCCCGTCCGGTGAAGTCCGGCTTGTACGGCAGGAGTGCTACGCCACGCTCGGTGAAGTCGGAAACAAGACGCACGAGAATGTGAATCTCGGCAAGGCCGGCCGTTCGCGCTGGTTGGGGCGCCGTCCGCATGTGCGCGGCATGTGCATGAACCCCGTCGATCACCCCAACGGCGGTGGCGAGGGCAAGTCAAAGTCCGGCGGCGGTCGTCAGCATCCTGTCTCTCCCTGGGGCAATTATGCCAAGGGTCTGAAGACGCGGAAGAAGAAGAATCAGTCCAACAAGTACATCATCAGATCGCGGAAGAAGAAGTAATGGCACGTTCACTCAAAAAAGGACCGTTCATTGACGAGAAGCTGGCGCGCAAGGTGGAGGATCTGAATCGCACCAACCAGAAGCGTGTCATCAAGACGTGGGCGCGTCGCAGCACCATTCCGCCTGATTTCATCGGTCACACGTTCGCCGTGCACAACGGAAACAAGTTCATCCCGGTGTATGTGCAGGAAAACATGATCGGGCACAAGCTCGGAGAGTTTGCACCGACGCGCATTTTCCGCAGCCACCCCGGCGGCAAAGCAGAAAAATCCTCTCGATAACGGAAGAGTGTAGGTAGAAATTATGAATCTGGAAGCACGCGCAATCAAGCGATATATCCCGGGGTCGCCCCGGAAGATGCGTCTGGTGGCGGACCTGATCCGCGGGAAATCCGTTGAGGAGGCGCTCGACATCCTGCACTATTCGCCCAAGCACGCCTCGAAAGTGTGCGAGACGACCCTGCGGTCGGCGGTCTCGAATCTCATCAACGCGAAGGACGGCGGCCGTATCGATCCCGAAAGCGTGTTCGTCACCACGATCACCGTTGATGGTGGTCCGGTGATGAAGCGTATTCAGCCGGCGCCGCAGGGACGCGCGTATCGCATCCGCAAGCGCTCGAATCATCTTACCATCGTAGTTACTGAAAAAGAGTAGGCAAGCAGGAGAAGCATTTTGGGCCAGAAGACTAATCCCACTGGAATCCGCCTCGGCATCACCCGCGAATGGGATGCCAACTGGTACGACGAGCGGAATTTTGCGACGAAGCTCGACGAGGATCTGATGATCCGCAATTACATCCGCAACCGCCTGCGCAAGGCCGGTATTTCGCGTATCGTGATCGAGCGCACACCGAAGCGGGTCGTGCTCGCGATCCACACCTCGCGGCCCGGCGTCGTGATCGGTAAAAGCGGCAAGGAAATTGCGCAGCTCGAAGAGGAGCTGAAAAAGGTGACGAACAAGGACGTGAAGATTCTCATCTCCGAGATCAAGCGCCCGGAGCTCGATGCCTATCTCGTCGCTGAGAATATCGCCAACCAGCTCGAGGGCCGGGTTTCCTTCCGCCGCGCCATGAAGTCTGCGATCACTGCCGCAATGCGCATGGGCGCAGACGGTGTGCGTGTCATGTGCGCCGGACGTCTCGGCGGTGCGGAGATGTCGCGCACGGAGCAGTACAAGGATGGACGTATTCCCCTGCATACGCTTCGCTCGAATATCGATTTTGCCCAGGCCACTGCGAAAACCATTTATGGCACCATCGGAGTGAAGGTCTGGATCTGCAAGGGTGAGGTGCTCGGCAAAAAGGCCGGTCCCGCCTCCCGGATGTAAGCCGAGTCATTACGAATCGAATTGAAGAAGGATTTAGACGATGTTAATGCCCAAACGTGTCAAGTACAGAAAGCAGCAGCGCGGCCGCATGCGCGGAAAGGCCCACCGCGGTTCGACCGTGGCGTTTGGCTCCTTCGGACTGAAGGCGCTTGAACCCGGCTGGATCACCTCTCGCCAGATCGAGGCGGCCCGTGTCGCCCTGACCCGCCGCATGAAGCGTGACGGAAAAGTCTGGATTCGCATCTTTCCCGACAAGCCGGTCTCCAAGAAGCCGCTCGAGACTCGTATGGGAAAAGGAAAGGGCGCCCCGGAATTCTGGGTCGCGGTAATCAAACCGGGCCGCGTCATGTTCGAAGTGGGCGGTGTCAGCAGCGAACTGGCGCATGAGGCGCTCAAGCTTGCGGCATACAAGCTGCCGCTCAAGGTCAAGATTGTTACACGTCCTGATTATTCAGGCGAATAAGCGCTGGAGTCCGATTCATGAAGGCTAATGAAATTCGTCAAATGACCACGCAGGAAATCCGCGATCGCATGGCGGAAGACCATGAGAATCTCTCTGTGCTGAATTTTCAGCTCGCGAGCGCTCAGCTTGCGGATACATCACAGCTGGTGAAAGTGCGCAGGGACATCGCCCGGATGAGGACCATTCTGAAGGAACGCGAAATTAGCGGAGAAGAGAAATAACCATGGCTACAGTTCAGGCAACACAGCCCAAGACGCGGGTTTCCCGCAAGACCAGGACCGGGATTGTCGTGTCCAGCAAGATGAACAAGACCGTGACCGTGCTGGTCGAGCGACAGGTTCCCCATCCGCTGTACAAGAAGTATTACAAGACGAGTAAAAAATATCTTGTGCATGACGAGCATTCGACGGCCGATCTCGGTGACAAAGTGCTGATCATGGAAACGCGTCCGCTGAGCAAGCGCAAGCGCTGGCGCCTCGTCGAAATCGTTGAACGTGCACGCTAAATTTGTAGGTAATACCGATGATTCAGGAAGAAACCAATCTTGTGGCCGCCGATAATTCCGGCGCAAAGAAAATCCGCTGCATCCGCGTACTCGGCGGGTCGGGCAGGCGATACGCCTCGGTCGGAGACATCGTCGTCGTGACGGTGAAATCGGCCATCCCCGGCGGCGGTGTAAAAAAAGGGGAAATCTCCCGCGCCGTCATCGTTCGCACCAAGAAGGAATTCCGCCGTCCGGACGGGTCGTACATTCGCTTCGATGAGAATGCGGCAGTACTCATCAACCAGAACATGGAACCCCGCGGAACGCGTATTTTCGGCCCGGTGGCACGGGAACTGCGTGAACGGGCCTTCATGAAAATCGTTTCCCTGGCCCCTGAGGTCCTCTAAGCAATTCATCACGTAACGCGCAGATATACAATGAAGATCAAGAAAAACGATATGGTCATGGTCATCGCCGGGAATTCCAAGGGACGCACCGGCAAGGTCCTTCGGGTGTTTCCCGAGAAACAGCGCGTCATTATTGAGGGCGTCAATCTCGTCAGCAGGCATCGCAAGCCGACGCAGAACAACCCGCAGGGTGGCATCATGCGCCAGGAAGCCCCCATTCACGTTTCCAACGTGATGCTGCTCGATCCCAAATCCAATGAGGCGACCCGCGTCGGCAAGGCCGCGATCATTGACGAGAATACGGGCAAGACGCGCTACGTCCGTCGCAGTGTCGCGACCGGCGAAACAATCGAATAATCATTACGCTCAGTCATACAGCAGAACAATGGCATCGAAGAAAAAACAGAAAGACGCTGCGGCAAAATCCGCGGCGAAGCAGAAAGAACACGGCGACGATCCCATCGAGGCACTGCGCCTGTTTGATCGCTACAAGGAAACCATCATCCCGGAGATGATGAAGCAGTTTTCCTACAAAAGCGTGATGGAAGTGCCCAAGCTGGAAAAAATCAGCGTGAACATGGGACTCGGCGACGCTATTCAGGATGCCAAGATCCTGGAGCAGGCTGCGGAGGACATGGAAACCATCGTCGGTCAGAAGGTGGTGGTCACCAAGGCGAAGAAGAGTATCTCGAACTTCAAACTGCGTGAGGGCATGCAGATCGGTCTGCGTGCGACGCTCCGCCGTGCACGCATGTACGAGTTCCTCGACCGCCTGATCAGCACGGCGATCCCGCGCATCAGGGACTTCCGCGGCGTGTCCGATAAATCCTTCGACGGTCGTGGAAATTACACGCTCGGCGTCAAGGAACAGATCATCTTCCCCGAAATCGACGTAGACAAGATCGCACGGATTTTCGGCATGGATATCACGATTGTCACGTCCGCGAAAACCGACGAGGAGGCCAAGGCGCTGCTGGAGCACTTCGGTCTGCCGTTCCGCAAGAAAGAAGTCGCTTAAGCATCATTGAACACGACAGCAGAAGGAATGAACCGTGGCTCGTAAAGCACTGATTGTCAAGGCCAACAAAAAGCACAAATTCGGCGTTCGCGACTATAACCGCTGTCAGCGATGCGGTCGTCCTCGCGCATATTACCGTAAATTCGGCATCTGCCGTCTGTGCTTCCGTGAACTCGCGCTGGAGGGCAAGATCCCCGGCGTGCGCAAGGCAAGCTGGTAACTGGATATTCAACGGATACATCGAATAGAGATCACAATGACAGATCCCATCGCAGATTATCTGACGCGCATCCGCAACGCCGTTCGCGCGCAGCACAAGCAAGTCGAAATTCCGGCTTCCCGCATGAAAATCAGCCTGACCGATATTCTGTACAAGCAGAATTTCATCAACGGCTATTCCCTGCTCGAAGACACACCGCAGGGCACTGTCCGCATCTATCTGCGGTACAAGGACGGGAAGTCCGTCATCGAAGGACTCGAGCGCATCAGTACGCCCGGACTGCGACGCTACATGGCGTCGAAGGATATTCCCCGCACGCTCAACGGTCTCGGCATCACGGTTGTTTCCACACCGAAGGGTTTGCTGACCGATGCGCAGGCGCGTGAGGAGAATGTGGGTGGTGAAGTACTGTGCAGAATCTGGTAAGCTATTTGGATAAAGGAGTAGTTACGTGTCTAGAGTAGGCAAAAATCCCATCGAGGTTCCCTCCGGCGTGCAGGTCACGTTCGAAAATGGAATTCTGAGCGTCAAGGGCCCCAAAGGAGAGCTTTCACGGCCGATTCATAACGAGATCGCGGTCGCCGTCGAGGAAGGATCGATCACCGTGACGCGTCCGAGTGACCTGAAGGCGCATCGCTCGCTGCACGGAACGACGCGGGCGAACATCCAGAACATGGTGACAGGCGTTACCAACGGGTTCACGAAGGGCCTGGAGCTTGTCGGCGTGGGATACAGGGCCGAACTCTCCGGCAAGAATCTGATTCTCAATATCGGGTACTCGCATCAGGTCGCGTTCATTCCGCCCGAGGGGATCACCTTCGAGGTGACCTCCGCGACGGCCCTGAACGTCAGTGGCATTGACAAGCAGCTTGTCGGACAGATCGCCGCGAAGATTCGCCGCGTGCGTCCGCCCGAGCCGTATAAGGGAAAAGGCATCAAGTATGCCGGTGAGTACATCCGCCGCAAGGCCGGGAAGACCGCAAAAGCGTAATTGAAAAGACGTTGTCAGCAGGAGACTTGAGACCATGTCCATTCGGAAAGTGAAGAAATATCATTCGCGGGAAAAGCGGAAGATTCGTATCCGCAAGAAGATTTACGGCACGACTGAGAAGCCGCGCCTGTCGGTCTACCGCAGTTTGAAGCATATGTACGCCCAGCTGATCGATGATACCAATCACATCTCGATCGCGACCGTATCCACGAACAGCAAAGCGCTTTCCGATGCCCTGGCATCCGCGGAGAGCAAGGTGGACAAGGCAAAGCTGGTCGGAAAGGAAATTGCCAGGATCGCCCAGGAGAAGAACATCAGCACCGTGGTTTTCGATCGCAACGGCTACCTCTTCCATGGTCGTGTCAAAGCGGTTGCCGATGGTGCGCGTGAAGGCGGATTACAGTTTTAATAAGCAGATAGCAAAAGGAGTGATTCTTGGCTACAGTCGTTAAAGCAAGCGAGCTCGAACTGAAAGAGCGCCTTGTCCAGATCAAGCGCGTTGCAAAGGTTGTCAAAGGCGGACGCCGGTTCAGTTTCAACGCCATCGTTGTCGTCGGTGACGGAAACGGTCATGTGGGCATCGGCCTTGGAAAGGCCAACGAAGTCACGGACGCGATTTCCAAGGGTGTCGAGGATGCACGCAAGCGTGTCCTTCGCATTCCCATCATCAACGGAACCATCCCGCACGAGGTCATTGGCCGATTCGGCGCCGGGAGGGTCATCCTTCGCCCTGCATCACCCGGTACGGGACTCATCGCCGGCGGCGGTGTTCGCGCCGTACTGGAATCGGCCGGCCTGCAGGACATCCTGACCAAGTCGCTCGGGACTTCGAATCAGCATAACGTGGTCAAGGCGACCATGAATGCTCTCGAAAGCCTGGTCGACGCCCGCAGCATGGCGGAGCGCCGGAACATGACCATGCAGGAAGTTTTCACCCAAACCCCTCAGAGTAAATGACCGCAACGGATAGCGAAATGGCGAAGCTTAAAATCACACAGATCCGCAGCACCATCAAGCGCCTCGAAAACCAGAAACGGACCATCGAAGCGCTCGGTCTCGGGCGTCCCAACAATGTCGTGTTGCAGAATGACACGCCGCAGATTCGTGGGATGATCCGCAAGGTCGCCCACCTCGTCAAGGTCGAGGAAGTGGAAGAATAACACGAACGCACAGGAAAACGGGAACATATATCATGGCAAATCATCTTGGAAATCTGCGGTACGCAGAAGGATCAAGAAAAAAGAAGAAGCGGATCGGCCGCGGACAGGGCAGCGGACGTGGTGGCACGTCCACACGCGGGCACAAGGGTGCACAGTCGCGCTCCGGCTACAAGAGCAAGCCCGGTTTTGAAGGCGGGCAGATGCCGCTGCAGCGCAGGCTTCCCAAGTTCGGCTTTACGAATATCAACCGGAAGGATTATCAGGGCATCAACGTCTCGCGCATCGAGGAGCTCATCGAGAAGGGCGCGGTAACAGACGGTGTGATCACCCCCGAGATCCTTTATAATCTGGGTGTCGTCTCCAAGCGACGTTCGCTCGTGAAGATTCTGGGCGGCGGCGAGCTGAAGAGCAAGGTCGACATTACGGCCCATGGATGCAGTGCGACCGCAAAAGAGAAAATTGAGGCGGCCGGCGGTACCGTCACCTTAGTTACAGCGTAAGAAACAGGTTGATACATGGCTGGTTTCAGCGAAAGCTTTCGTAACATGTTTAAGATTCAGGAGCTGCGGCAGCGGATCCTGTTTACTCTTTTCATGCTGATCATCGTGCGCTTCGGCGCGCATGTGACGCTCCCGGGTGTCAACGCCGGGGAGCTGGCCAACTGGTTGGAATCCCAGACCGGTTCCGGCGGCCTGTTCGGGCTCTTCGACCTGTTCGTCGGAGGTGCGTTCAGCAACGCCGCGATTTTCTCTCTCGGCATCATGCCCTATATCACTGCATCGATTATCCTTCAGTTGCTCGGTGCCGTGATCCCGTACTTCCAGAAGCTGCAAAAGGAAGGCGGTGAGGAAGGGCGGAAAAAGATCAATCAGTATACGCGCTACGGCACGATTTTCATCGCGGCACTTCAGGGCTGGGGTGTGCAGATCCGTCTGCAGAATCTGACCACGCCGGGCGGTGCGCCGATTGTTCCGCCGGAAGTGCAGGGCGTGTTCTTCGCCTTCTCGACCATGATCATCATCGCCGCATCGACCATTCTCATGATGTGGATCGGTGAACAGATCACGGAACGCGGAATCGGAAACGGTATATCACTGATCATTTTCATCGGCATTGTAGCACGACTGCCGCAGTCGGCGTTGGGCGAGTTTACCCGCGGTGAGAACCTGATCATTCAGCTGGTGATCATCATCCTCATGGTGTTTATCACCGCCGGTGTGGTCATGGTAACGCAGGGGACACGACGAATACCGGTTCAATACGCCAAACGTGTGGTGGGACGCAAAGTATACGGCGGTGTGACACAGTACATCCCGCTTCGCGTGAATACCGCCGGCGTCATGCCGATCATCTTTGCTCAGGCGCTCATGTTCATTCCGGAGACGATTACCATGTTCTTCCCCGAGAATGAATTCATGCAGAACCTCGCGGTGTATTTCCGCTATGACTCATTCTTCTACGCAGCCGTGTACGGCGTGATGATCATCTTCTTCACGTATTTTTACACGGCGATTTCCTTCAATCCGCAGGATGTCAGTGACAACATGAAGAAGCAGGGCGGCTTCATCCCGGGCATTCGTCCCGGAGCGCACACGCGTGATTACATTGACAACATCCTGACGAAGATCACGTTGCCGGGATCGATTTTCCTGGCGATTATTGCGGTGCTCCCCACGTTCATGATGAAAATGAACGTCACGCCAGGCTTCGCACAGTTTTTCGGCGGCACCAGCCTGCTCATTATCGTCGGTGTCGCGCTGGATACGCTCCAGCAGATCGAGTCGCACATGCTGATGCGGCATTATGATGGATTCATGAAGAGCGGCAAGATCCGCGGCCGAATCGGCCGGGGCTGACCGCCGAGGTATGTGAAAAGGGGCATGATCCATCGAAAGAACGAGCAGGAAATTGAGGCGATGCGCGAAAGCGCGCAGATCGTATCCGATGTGCACCGCCTCCTGATGCCCCACGTGAAACCCGGCACGCGTGTGTCGGATCTGGATGCCATGGCGGAAGATTTCATCCGCGCAAACGGAGCGCGCCCGGCATTCAAAGGATACGGATCAGGCAGTGCCTCCGTCCCTGCCTTTCCCGCGACGCTCTGCGTCTCCATCGACGATGAAGTCGTACACGGCATTCCGTCGAACAGAGTCCTCGAAGAAGGACAGATCGTGTCGATCGATGTCGGGACGGAAAAGAATGGTTTTTTCGGCGATGGTGCCATGACGCACCCCGTCGGAACGGTGGAAGCCGAGAAGCTGCGATTGATGCAGGTCACCCGCGAGTCGCTGTACCGTGGAATCAGCAAGGCGATCGTAGACAATCATCTCGGTGACGTCTCTGCCGCGATACAGGCCTGCGTTGAAGAGAACGGCTTTTCGGTCGTGCGCGACCTCGTTGGCCATGGCATCGGAAAGAAGCTGCATGAAGAGCCGCCCGTACCGAATTTCGGTCGACCGGGCAGCGGTCCCCTCCTCAAAGAGGGCATGACGCTTGCAATCGAACCCATGGTGAATTATGGCAGCTTCCGCGTTCGTATTGAGGCCAACGGATGGACGGTGCGGACTCGTGACGGATCTCCATCGGCCCATTTCGAGCACACGATATGTATTTCGAAGGACGGACCAGTATTGCTCACAAATCATTTTGATCGAGAGAATGGCTAAACAGGGTTCCATATCAGTTGACGGAGTTATCACGGAAACACTTCCGAACGCCATGTTCCGCGTGCGACTGGAAAACGGTCACGAGGTGCTGGCGCATGTGTCCGGAAAGATGCGGATGCATTTCATCAGAATCCTGCAGGGCGACAAGGTTACTGTCGAGCTGTCGCCGTACGACCTGACCAAAGGCAGAATAACGTATCGCTACAAATAGATATCGTGGAGAACCCATGAAAGTCCGTGCGTCAGTAAAAAAAATGTGTGACAAGTGCAAGATCATCCGCCGCAAGGGGGTGGTCCGCGTCATCTGCACGAATCCAAAGCACAAGCAACGTCAAGGCTAATCGAAGATTTCAGAACCAATCACCGAGCTGCAAGGAGTAACACTTGGCACGTATAGCAGGAGTCGATCTACCGCGAACGAAGCATGCCGTCATCGGTCTGACCTACATTTACGGCATTGGTCGTTCGACAGCCGCCAAAATCCTGGACGAAGCCGGCATCCCGCATGACAAGAAGATCGAGGATCTCAATGATGATGAAGTCAGCGCGATCCGGAGTATCGTGCAGGGCATGAAGGTGGAAGGTGCGGTGCGCAGCGAAACGCAGATGAATATCAAGCGACTGATGGACATCGGCTGTTACCGTGGACTGCGTCACAGGAGGGGTCTCCCCGTTCGCGGTCAGCGCACCAAAACCAATTCACGCACCCGTAAGGGCCGCAGGAAAACGGTTGCCGGCAAGAAGAAGGCACCCGGCAAGAAGTAGCAGACAGTCAGTAATTGAGAGTATAGACAGGAGAAACTGTGGCTAAAGCCGTAAAGAAAACCAGGAAAAAAATTCAGGTCGACACGACCGGGCGTGCGTATATCAAGGCGACGTTCAACAACGTGATCGTTACGCTGACAGACGTCTACGGTAATACCATCTCATGGTCGTCCGCCGGCAAGAACGGTTTCAAGGGCTCCAGGAAGAATACGCCGTACGCTGCGCAGACCTCCTCTGAAGCAGCCGCCAAAGAGGCGTATGATCTGGGACTCCGGAAAGTCGAGGTCTATGTGAAAGGCCCCGGTTCGGGCCGGGAAGCAGCCATTCGTGCGCTGCAGACAGCTGGTCTCGAGATCATGGCGATTCGTGATGTCACACCGATTCCGCACAACGGCTGCAGACCGCCGAAACGCAGAAGAGTCTGACGCCGTCTGCGATGGCGATGCCGCATGCCTGGCCGCATGCGCTCCCGCACGCGTGTAGCTGCGCGTGCATGTGACGGAAACGTGTTGGATAACGACCAGACTCAGAACCCTTTAACAGGAGAACATTTTACCAGATGACTACGACAACGATTCAAATGCCTGACGGCATCGTCCTGGATGAGACAACGTATACCGATACATTCGGACGCTTTGTCATCCAGCCGCTTGAAAAGGGTTATGGAATAACGATCGGCAATTCGTTCAGAAGAGTACTGCTTTCGTCGCTCACCGGTCTGGCTACGACCGCTGTCAAGATCGATGAAGTGATGCACGAGTTCTCCACCATTCACGGGGTTGTTGAGGATGTATCGGAAATCATCCTCAATCTCAAGGAAGTTCGCTTCAAGGCCGTCAATCCCAAGGCGACCGCGATCAACGTGTCGCTCAAGGGACCGCACACCTTTACGGCTGCCGACATCCAGGCGGCTTCCTCTGAATTCGAAGTGCTCAACCCCGATAAATATATCTGCACCCTCGGCCCCGAGGCCGCATTCAATATCGAACTGCGCATCTCCCGCGGTCGCGGGTATGTGCCTGCGGACGAGAATAAGGTGCCCGACCAGCCCATTGGTACGATTTCGATTGATGCCATTTTCACACCGATCAAGAATGTGAAGGTGCTTGTCGAGAATACACGCGTCGGCGGAAGCACGGACTACGACAAGCTGACGCTGGAAATCACCACGGACGGATCCATCTCGCCGCAGGAAGCACTTTCGCAGTCCGCGAAAATCCTGCTCGATCACGTGCAGATGTTCATCAATTTCGACATCTCCAAAAAGGACGAGGAGGAAAGCGCGCCGGAAGACGATGAAACTGCACGCGTTCGCAAAATCCTTACGACCTCCGTGGACGATCTCGAGCTGTCTGTGCGCTCACATAATTGCCTGAAAGCCGCAAATATCAAGACGATCGCGGATCTCGTCCGTCGTGAGGAGGCTGAAATGCTGAAGTTCCGCAACTTCGGCCGCAAGTCCCTCGCCGAGCTCGGCGCGATCGTGGAAGATTTCGGGTTGCACTTCGGCATGGATGTCGAACAGTATCTCTCTGACGGTTCTTCGCAGGAAGACGAGTAAACTGAGGAATAGAAAAACACCATGAGACACGCAAAAGTTGGAAGAAGACTCAGCAGGTCCGCGAGCCATCGCAAGGCGCTGCTGGCAGCGCTCTCGACCGCGCTGATCAAACACAAACGCATTCGCACGACGTCGGCGAAGGCCAAGGAAACACGCCGCATTATCGAGCCGCTGATCACGCGCGCCCGCGACGCGTATCTCCGTGAAAAAAGCGGGGAGCCGGTCGATGTGCATGCCCGCCGCGAAATCGCGCGCTTTATTCGCGATAAAGAGGCCGTGCAGCTGCTCTTTTCCGAAGTCGCCGAAAAGGTCGGCAAGCGCGCCGGCGGATACACCCGCGTACTGAAACTCGGTCATCGCCAGGGCGACGGTGCGGAAATGGCTGTTATCGAACTCGTGGATTACAACGAGGCGCAGGACAGCAAGCAGCGGAAGGAACGTGCCGCACGTTCGAAGGCAGCCGCCCAGCGGCGCAAGGCCGCCGAGGAGCGGAAAGCCAAGGCGGAAAAGGAAACTTCAGATCAGAAGGGCGAGACCGCTGAAGAGGACAAGGACGCATCCGCGGCAGAGAAAGTCGCCGAAAAGGCCGGTGAGGTCGCCGCTGCCGCAGAGGCTGCCGTTGACCAGACTGCCGACGCAGTTGAAGACGCTGTCGAGGCGACGAAAGAAACTGCTGCCGAAATCGTCGATAAGGCCGAGGAGGTCACCGACAAAGCCGCTGACGCGGTTGAAGAAAAAGTCGAGGACGCGAAAGAAGCCGCATCCGATGCCGCAGAATCCGTGAAGGAAAACGTCAAGGACGTTCTCCCCGGAGACGAGAAAGAGACACCGGACGAATCGGCTTCCGACGAAGCGGACGACAAGAAATCCTGACCTGTTCCGAATAACGTGTCGAACGCCGTGGGTTTCATTTCCACGGCGTTTTTTTTGAATATGAGAATGCAGGCGATATTTGAAATCGGCGCCGTGAGCGCGAAACAGTTCCCGGATCCCGACTATCCCGAGGTGGTCTTTGTCGGCCGTTCGAACGTAGGCAAATCCTCGCTGCTGAACAATCTCGTCGGCGCGAAGAAACTTGCCCGCGTCTCCACCACTCCGGGAAAAACACGCGAGATCAATTTTTTTCTCGTTGACGAGCAGTTGCGATTTGTCGACCTCCCTGGATATGGCTATGCGAAAACGTCCCATGAGAATCGCCGAAGCTGGGGACGGCTTATCACGACCTATTTCGAGATCGGGCGTCCACTCGCACTGATCGTACTGCTGATTGATTCACGCCTGCCATTGCAGCAGTCCGATGCCGGAGTACTGCGCTGGTTTATTGAGGCGGGTTTTCCCCTTCAGGTCGTTCTCACGAAAATCGACAAGCTCAAGCAGGGTGAACGTGTCCGGCAGGAACGTATCCTGGGCACTGCACTCGAGGAGCTTGGCTATCGTAACCGCATCCTCCTGTTCTCCAGCGTGCGGAACATCGGGAGAAAAGAACTACTTCACCGAATTTACACAGCCGCGGGGAGCGGCTGACAGACACAGCACCATGTTTGAAACATTCGTCCAATCATTCATCCCGCTCTTCGTCGCGATGGATACGCTGGGATTGATCCCGCTCTTCCTCGGTCTCACGCAGGGAATGGAGAGCAGGGAACTGCGCCGGCTGATATTCAGCGCGGCCGCAACTGCATTCATCATTGCGATCATTTTTCTCTTTACCGGGACTGCCGTGTTCGATTTCCTGGGAATCAAGTCCGGCGACTTTCGTATCGGGGGCGGTATCGTGCTGCTCGTGCTCGCGATCCAGGATCTCGCTTCCTCGAACGGCAGCGAACGGCGGAAGCCCAAATCCACCATCGGTGTAGTCCCCATCGGGATCCCGCTGATCATGGGACCAGCCGCGATGACAACCATTCTGGTGCTCGTCGATTCCTACGGAATCTCGATGACACTGGGAGCCCTGGTCGCGAACTTTATCGTCGTGCTGGTACTGCTGCTCAACGCGAAGTGGATCATCCGCATCATGGGGGAAGCCGGATCGCAGGCCTTCGCTAAGGTCGCCAGCCTGTTTATGGCCGGTATCGCGGTGATGATGATTCGTTCCGGAATTGAGAGCGTGCTTTAGGGACAGTCGACCAGACTGATACCCGGAAGAGACAGTGCGAATTCGCTTCCCATTGCGCGGGAAGGCGTGAGTGCGCCATGGGGCAGGGTTTTCGTGCGCAGGCGTTCCACGATTGCGATCGTACTCTCGACCGTGCAGGTGTACCCTTCCGGCGTCTGCATGCACAGGCTGCGCTGCTCGCCCGCCGCATTCCACACATCCCCGCGCAGATGATAGATCACGGTATGGCGCGTTCGCTCGCTGGGACCTTTGATAAAGCGGGGCACGACCGATTCCATCAAACGAAGAACGGTGGGGATGCGAAGCAGCGCACAGACGGGACGACGGACCATGCGCATGATGAATGCAGACAGGCAGGGAACGCCGATCGCGACATGAATATTCGGAATACCGGTACTGCGAAAGGCCGATGAAACGTCACCCCAGGGGATGCTCATCGTACATCGCCGCCGGTCATCAAAATCGATATGCTCAATCTTCCATGCATGCGGTACGGTTACCAGCTGTGCGTCCCTCCGGATTGTACCGCAGTTCGGGATGGTCTCCAGTGTCACGTTCCACGTCCCGGGACTCTGAGAAATTTTCCCCGCGAATGCGATGCGCAGCCGTGTGGCATCGGGCAGTGTTTCGTGAAGCATGGCGGAAAGGCAGTCAGTGGGCACGACATCGTATCCGGAGCCGGGGAGCAACGTCACCCCGGCGGCGACCGCTTCTTCATGACGTGTGTATATGCGCTCAAGGACCGGGATCTCCCCGTCGATATCCGCATAGTCGATCCCAGCCTCGATGCACGCGCGAACCATGGGTTCTGCTGTGCGGGAGAATGGTCCCGCACAGTGGAGCACGACCTTCACGCCCTTCAGCGCGTCCTGTATACCCGCGATACTGTCAAGAGAGAAAATGCGATAATCGCATTCCAGTTCCTCTGCCAGCCCCCGGATACGCTGCTCGGATCGACCTGCGAGAATCGGTTTCATCCCCCGCCTCACTGCCTCACGTGCAATCAGTTTCCCCGTATACCCGTTGGCACCATATATGAGCCAGGGGTCTTTTCCGTCCGATTCATCGGACTGATGCAGAGTGGTCATAGTGACTCACATGTTGATCAAACCGCAACAGCCTCTGCCGGACCGACGAGCTGTTCCACGATTTTTGACGATGAGAGCACACCGGGAAGACCAGCACCCGGGTGAGTTCCGGCACCCGTAAAATACAGATTTTCCACATCTTCGCTACGGTTATGGGGGCGGAACCACGCACTCTGTGTCAGGACGGGTTCAACAGAGAACGCGGATCCGAGATAGCTGTTGAGCCGTGTCTGAAAGTCATCCGGCGTGAAGACGCGCTCGGTGGCGAGATGCTGCCGCAGGTTCGGAAGATAATGTTCTTCCAGAAAATCGAATATGCGATCCTTGAATCGGGGAGCTTCCGTTTTCCAGTCTATGCCTGAGGCATTGTGGGGTACCGGGATGAGAGCGTAGAATGCATCGCATCCTTCCGGCGCCATGGACGGATCTGTGGCGGTGGGGCGATGCAGATAGAGTGAAAAATCATCTGCGAGTGTCTTCCGCGTGAAAATATCCTCGAGCAGTTCTTTGTATCGATGGCTCAGGATGATGTCGTGATGCGCGATATCCGGATACTGCCGCGTCGTTCCAAAATAGATCACGAACAGTGACATCGAATAACGCATGCTCTGGACTTTGCGGTCGCTGTACTTTTTCCGCTGGTCACGATCGATCATGTTGAGATATGTATATGCGACATCCGCGTTCGAGACCACGGCGTCGGCTTCGATATAGCTGCCGTCTTTCAGTCGCACGCCTTTCGCGCGGCGTCCTTCCACATCGATGCTGTCAACCTCGGCGTTCAGGCGCATGGTGCCGCCTTCCTCTTCGAACAGCTTCACAAACGCCCTGATAACCTCACCCGTGCCGCCCATGGCGTAATGCACACCCCATTCCTTCTCGAGGTAGTGAATCATGGAATAGATGGATGTCGTGTGAAAGGGATTGCCGCCTACGAGGAGAGGATGGAATGTGAAGACCATGCGAAGGCGCGGATCCTTGATGTATTTCGAAACGTATGCGTACACGCTGCGATGGGAACCGAGCTTTACGAGATCGGGGAGCACCTTCAGCATGCTCCCGATCGTGAGAAAGGGTTTATCGGCGAGTTCGACGAAGCCTTTTTCGAATATCGGCTTCGTTTTTTTCATGAACGCGCGATATCCGTCAACGTCGTCTGGATTGAATTTCCGGATGTTCTCTTCGATGAAGCCCGGATCGTTGTTGTACTCGAAGAAACTGCGGTCGTGGAAATAGATTCGGTAGAAGGGATGCACGGGAACGATGTGCACGTAATCCTCACTGCGCTTTCCGAAGAGTTCAAACAACTCGTGAATGAGCCACGGTGCGGTGATCACTGTCGGACCGGCGTCAAACCTGTATCCGTCCTGTTCGAAAACATATGCCCGTCCCCCGGGCTTGTCCAGTTTCTCGAGAATCGTCACCTCATGACCTTGCGCAAGCAGGCGCAGGGCCGACCCCATTCCTCCGAATCCCGATCCGATCACGACGATGCGACTCATGTCGATGTGCTCCGTGTTGTATAGTTTCTGTGCAGCGCGTACTTTGATAACTCTAGTAAAAGCATTTTTTCACGATCAAAGTTCCGATGAAACGCACGAAAATTGCAGAATTGCTTCTCCTGGCATTCCTGCTGACGGCATTCCTGCCCTTCTCGGTGACCGCGCAGAATGGCGTGGATTCCGTTGTTTCAGTCCTAGTCGTCGGGGACTGGGGAACCGGGGGAAAAGGGGCGCGTCGCGTCGGTGAGGCCATGGCGGCCTCACACGGTAGCGGAGCGGTGCAGGCGATTGTGAGCACGGGAGACAATATTTATCCATCCGGTGTCAGTGGCGTTGACGATCCGCAGTGGGACAGCAAGTTCGAACGCATATTTCCGGCAGAATCCCTGCCCGTGCCGTTCTGGGCCATCCTGGGGAATCATGACTATCGTAAAAATCCCGACGCACAGGTTGCGTATACAGGACATCGTCTCGAGGACGGCAGCATCACGCGCTGGAAAATGCCCGGACGCTACTGGTCAACGAGGCTGAGAAGTCCTGACGGCGCCGTTGAGCTGCGTCTGGTGGGAATCGACACGCAGCTTCTCGTCGGTAACGCCGGCACGCGCAAATCGCATCTCGCCTGGCTCGATTCTGTGCTGGCTGCGAGCGAGGAGGAGCACATATTCGTCATTGGGCACCATCCGGTGTATTCACATGGACACTACGGGAACAACCGCACACTTGTCCGGCATCTTGCGCCGCTGCTAGTCGGTCATGGCGTGCGCGCGTACCTCAACGGTCACGAGCATGATTTGCAGCTGATCAAGCCCATCGACGGGGTGCGGTACATTATCAGCGGCGGCGGAGGCGGAAAGCGAAAATCAACCCCTGGGAAACGTACGGAGTTCAGTGCAAGCAGTCTGGGCTTCGTGCGGATCGATCTCCGCAGTGACCGCATGCACATTGCGTATGTCGACAGCGGAGGGAAACTGCTGTATGAAACGACAGACACGTTTGAGACGAAGCCCTGAAGACGGGACATCTCCGTCATGCATTGTCCGCGGTATGCGGATCGTCAGGACGGAGATGTCGGGTTGCGGTGTGCCGAACGATTACTGCCCGGCTGCAACCGCTGCCTCGTTGCAGAAGCTGCCTGCAGCAGCAGTCAGCCGGGACAGCAGCAGGTGTCTGGCGGCATTCCCGCGTGGATGATCAGAAATTTGTGCCGATCCCCAGGCTCAGGGCGTTGCTGAAGTAATCATAGTAGCTGGTGTTTGACTGGTTGCGCAGATACACGTAGCTGAGGGATAGGTTCAGTCCGCTGAACATCAGCCAGTCGCCGGCAATCGGCTTCTGCAGTGTCACCCAGCCGCCCATACGCTCATCGTTGCGCAGCGGTGCGGCAGAGTCTGAGTCATCGAAGGTCGCGGGATAATCGTACTTCTTGAATAGATAGTACCCACCGGTCTGCAGTTTCATGCTCCACGGGAGCAGCTGGGTGAGTGTCACGGAAATCTCGCTGCTCTCATAGCCGTAGGGGTCGTCGAAGAGCTCCTCCTCACCGATGAAATCCACCGCACCGCCGACGAATGCCCGGCCGCGGTCTGTGAGATTCCATCGCTGCAGAAAGCGAACACTCAGTCCGGTCCCCTGTGCGATGGACTGTCCGATGTTGATCCAGGTGCGCAGCTGACTGGTTGAAGGCTCGTCGTAGACGAGATATTCGACGCTCTGATCCATCCCCTGCTGTGCACCGCCCGTATTGATTCCTCTCCGACCGGATCCCTCACCGCCCATGCCGTTCCCGCTCCCGTTCCCACCGCTGTCGCCGTTCCCGCCGCTGTCACCGTTCCCGCCGTTTCCACCACCACCTCCCGGTCCGCCGCCGTCGAGCGTCAGTCCGTCGCTCTCTGACGCAAAGCCGCTGGCATCCCCGCCGTCGCTGATGCTGAAAGACGATGAATAATTCTTGATCCCGAGATCCGCCTGAATGCGGATGCTCGTTCTGGTCTGGAAAAACATCATCGTTCCCAGAGAAGCAAAATGTTCGAGATAGCTGAGTTCACCGAAATTCGGATAGGAACGGTACCGTGCGCGATACGAGAGCATCAGCGGCAGATTATCGAACAGCGTGTGCTTGAGGGATACATACCCGAGCGCCTGTGAATAGTCGTACAGCTGGTAGTCTGGCTGGTCGATGCGGAAACTGCCGCTGGCGACAAACGACAGCGTGTTTTTATCGTTGTCGCCGTAGGAAAGTGCATAGGACGTGCCGAGCGTGTGCGTGGAATACAGCCGCTCGGGAAATTCGGAAAATGTCGTCAGTGCCCCGGAATAATTGACAGCCCAGTCCGCATCCTTCGGGAAGTACCCGTACGAGAGCGCGAAATCCGTCGACAGTGCGCTGCTGGCACTGTAATTCCGGAACATGTTGTCGTCGTACCCGCTTTCGATTGAAAAGGAGCCCATCCACTGGGCCTTTGCTGCGAACGGTATCAGCATCCCGATCAGGGCGATCGCCGTGAGCGTCCGTCTCATTTCTGGCCTCCTTTCTGCTGGCCGCGCCGTTTGCCGTGCATGATTCCCATACCGCTGCAGCGATTGTCGTTGATGCCGTCGCCGTCATTGTCGATGAAGTGATCCCGACGGCGTTCACGCAGGCGGGTCCCGCTGCCATCGCCGTCTCCGCGCTTCGCGGAACTGCGGAGGTTGTCATTGATGCCGTCGCCATCTTCGTCCACGAACGGGATATCCTTTTTCCCCCGGTCGCCCTGCTCATGCTCCGAGCGTTCCTGCGCTTGCGTGACTTCGGTGCCTGAATCTCCACCCCGCCTGTCTTCCTGGGCGCGTGCGGATGGGACAACTGCCAGGCCGATGAAAAGAGCTGCGAAGAGTATTGCGATGTATTTCATGATGACCTCAATAGTTTGCTTCCGGTCTCAGAAAAAGGGACAAAGATCATGCCACCATTGTACCCGTGATTTCCGAACGTGATCGCCTGAAAAGGCGATGCGTGAGGGCCGAATTCGACGAAATTGTCGAGCATAATTGGCAGATATTGTCGATCTGCAGTTTCACGAACGGAACTTCGAAAGTTTGTAACGCAGCGTGCGCTCGGAAATGCGCAGCAGCTCGGCGGCCTTTACCTGGTTACCTTCCGTTTCTTCGAGAGCCCTGTCGATCAGGATTTTCTCAAGCTGGGCGGTCTTGCTGTTGAGATCGCCGATTTCGAACAGGTCGGGCCCGCCAATATCCGCGTGGGCATGCTGCTCCTCTGCAAGTCCGGGCGGAAGGTCGCGTGAAGTGACCACTTCCTCACGTGTCAGCACGACCGCACGTTGCACGATATTCTCGAGTTCGCGGACATTCCCCGGAAAGCTGTGCCGCATGAGCAGATCCATGGCTTCGGCTGAAATGCCCTCAACCTTCTTCCCGTTGATGTCGGCGTATTTGCGGATGAACTCCTGGACCAGCGGCCGTATATCGAGGCGGCGCTTGCGGAGAGGGGGGATCGTGATCGTGACGACATTCAGACGATAGTAGAGATCCTCGCGGAAGCTGCTGTCATCCATCATTGACTCGAGGTCACGATTTGTCGCTGCCACGATGCGGACATTCAGTTCGAGCGTCTCCGAGCCGCCGACACGTTCGATCTGCCCGAATTGCAATGCGCGCAGCAGTTTCACCTGAATCGGCAGAGGGATGTCTCCCACCTCATCGATGAACAGCGTCCCGCCGTCCGCCTGTTCGAATTTCCCGATTCGCTGGCGGTCCGCGCCCGTGAAGGCGCCCTTTTCATGCCCGAACAACTCGCTCTCGAACAGGCTTTCAGGGACGGCTGCGCAGTTCACCACCACGAACGGTTTGTCTTTCCGGTCGCTGGCCTGGTGGATCGCGCGCGCGATCAGTTCCTTTCCGGTTCCGCTCTCCCCGCGCACGAGCACCGATGCCTTGCTGGATGCGACGCGCCCCGCGGTGTTCAGCACTTCTTCCATTTCCGCGCTCTGCGATATGATACTGCTGAACGAGAAGCGCTCGGCAAGCTGTTCGCGCAGGATGCGGTTTTCCGAGACGAGCAGGACGCGTTCACGCGCGCGTTCGATGCTGAGCAACAGCTCTTCGAGATCGACAGGTTTCTGCACATAGTCATATGCGCCGAGTTTCATCAGGCCGACAGCGCTTTCGATGCTGCCATAGGCCGTGATGACGATCACCGGGATTGAGGGATTGATGGCGTGAATTTCCCGCAGGACGTCCTCGCCGGTGATATCAGGCATGCGGAAGTCGGTCAGAACGAGATCCACGTGATTGCCGTGCACGTAATCGACGCCCGCTCTTCCGTTCGGGGCAGTTGCCGTCCGGAATCCTTTCTTCCCGAGAAATCCCGCGATGGATTCGCGCTGCGGCTCTTCGTCGTCAATGATCAGTATGGTGATTTCCTTCATGTCTCGTCCAGGTTATTGCTGTTCATCAGATATGATGCATCAATCATCGTGCCGGTTTTCCTGCATGGGAGGAAAGACCATGCGGAATGTCGTTCCGTGTCCCTCGCTGCTGGTCACGGCGATGTCCCCGCCGTGTTCGCCGACGATTTGATGAACGATACTCAGGCCGAGTCCCGTGCCGGAAGATTTCGTTGTGAAGTAGAGATTGAAAATTTTCGATTGCAGAGCTTCGGGAATCCCCGGTCCGTTGTCGGCGATGGATACCATGACACGGTCGTTTTTCCTGCAGGCGATGCATTTGATCTCTCCGCCGTCCTGTACGGCGTCCAGTGCGTTCTGCAGCAGGTTGAGGAACACCTGCTGCATCTTTTCCGCATCCGCGAGCATGGGCAGATGCGAGTCGGTGAACAGCTGAATGCGAACCTGTTTCATCATTGCCTGCGAGCGAATGACATCGACGCTATCCCGCAGGAGGCGGCTCATGTCGGTTTCCGCAAGTGCGAGACGGGGGGGACGCGCGAACTCGAGGAACTGCGTGATGATATTATTGACGCGCTTCACTTCCGAGCGAATGGTGCTGCTGAGCCGGTGGAATTCTTCGGCATCTGCCTTCGGTTCGAACTCCGCGTTGAAACGCTGCGCGATGATATTGATTGCGTTCAGGGGATTACGGATTTCATGTGCAATTCCACCCGCCAGTTCTCCCATGGCCGTCAGGCGGTCGCGACGCTGCAGCTGCTCCTGCGCCCGGCGCTGTTCGGTGATGTCGCGCGCGATGCAAACCACCGTATCCAGGCTGCCGTCATTCGTCCGGATGATGGACGTGCTGACGGCCACGGTGCGGCGTTCGCCCTGCGCGGTCGGCAGTGTGGTTTCCGCGTAATCAATTGTCGCCCGGTCGGTGTGCGTACGCTCGATCAGGAGGCTGTCGGAGGGAATCACGCCTGCATGCTGTGTTCCGATTGCCGTGTCTGCATCGAGCTCAAGAAGCCGCTCCGCCGCCTTGTTGAATACGGTGATGACACCCTGGCTGTCGGTGGCCACCACGGCGTCGGCGATGTTGTCAAGCACGAGTCCGGTGTATGTGCGGATTTTCCGGTGCTCCTCCGCCAGCACACCATAGCGCTGCCGCGTCAGCAGCAGCACAATCAGAATTAGCGCAGTGACGAAAAACCCGGCGGCAATAAAAATGACGCGGCGCATGGAGCGCTGCTGAATGTTTCTGACACGCTCGAGCGATAGGCCGATGCGCGAGAGCACGGGTCCGGCCCCGTCGATTTCCAGTCGCTTAACCACTTCGAAAATTCGCCTGCCCGCATACTCCCGGAAACGTGTCTGCGTGCTGTCCTTTACGAGGGCTTCCCGAAGGAACGCGTCATCCCGTACGGCGCTCATTTCCTCGACATCCCTGCTTGCGGTGATGATGCCGTCTTCATCCTGCAGGACCACATAGACGATGTCCTCGAGCCGGCCGATCTGCTGCGCGATCTGACCGATACCCAGCCGCTTGCGCACCTCCAACAGCTGTGCGGATGAATACCCGATCAGGACGGCCCCGTCGGCCGTGCGACGCTCGTGGGCGAGAACGAACAACGTGTCACCAGACCATGGAGAGATAATCCGTGCGTCGGATGTCCAGATGTATGTCCCGTTCAGGACGGGTGCGATCACCCGTTCAATAGCCGTTGCATGTTCCGGTGCAGCGGCGACATTCCCTGCGTGTGCGGTGGGGAGCTCTCCCGCGCTTGCTGCGGCGACGTCGCCGGCACCATCGAAGAGCACGACGAGCGCGACCCCCAGTTCGTGAGCCTCGTGCCGCAGACGTTCAGAGTTCAGCGATCCGTGCTGCTCCATGTGATCGATCAGCTGCGCAGTGACGATCAAGCGGTCGATCAGCGCATTTTCGAGCTCCTCGTTCGCATTGATGATGGTTTCACTTCCGCGATTCAGCGTTTCAATGAGAATGGATGCTTCCGCGCGTACATTCCCCAGAAGTTCCTTGCGGCTCTGGGTCACCTCGATGTAGACGAACACGGTCAGAACAAGTGCCAGAACGAGCAGGCCGGCTAGCAGCAGCTTTGATCGCGCGGGGAGTTGTGTCAAGCGTTTCATCGTGTCTCGCGGGTTTTGTCCATATTACAAAGAGCGGCGGCAAAATCCACGTCCCGCGCGTAGCGGTGGAATTTCCATCCTGAAATCACTAACATGATTTTCCTTCTGTACAATCACCATTCCGCGATCCGCCATGATCTCAAGGAATATCCTTCCCAGCGTTTCCATCCTTCTCGCCGCAGCCGCGATCATCGCATGGATTCTGCTCGGTGATGCCGGGACGCTGAGGCCGGGACCGGAGCCGCTGCGCATGTACCTGATCATGCCCGATCGCTTTGATGACGGCGATCCCGCAAACAACGATGCAAACGGCATGCCGGATCCCACGGACCCGCTGGCCGTTCAGGGCGGCGACCTCGTCGGTGTCGAACGGCGTCTGCCCTACCTGAAGGCGCTCGGTGTGAATGCCATCTGGCTGACACCGGTGCAGCAGAATGTACCGGGAGCATTTCACGGATACTGGATCCAGCATTTCAAGCGGATCGATCCGCGCCTCGGTACCATGAAGGATCTGCGGCGTCTCATCCGGCGCGCCCACGAAATGGACATGCGCGTGTACCTTGATGTCGTCTGCAATCACACCGGTCCACTGATCGGCACGGAGGAAGGCGGATGGGAATGGAACGCGGAGGGATACACGCTCACATGGCGCGACAGCACACAGCTTCCCACACCACCCGCATTGCAGGATCTCAGCCTGTATCACAATTTCGGGGAAGTGAAGGAGTGGAGCGATCCCTACCAGGTCGTCGGGGAACTGCCCGGCGGTCTCGATGACTTCCGCACCGAAGACCCGCGCGTGCTTGCGGCCATGATCGATATCTGGACCTGGTGGATGGAGCAGACCGGATGTGACGGCTTCCGCGTGGATACCGTCAAGCATGTGGACATGCCATTCTGGTACGCATGGCTTGCGGCCATCCGGCGACACGCGCATGACATGCGCAAAAAGGAATTTTTCATTTTCGGTGAAGTGCTGTCGGCGAATGATGCCAAGGCGGCGTATTACACGCACCCCACTCCTGACGGTCGCCGCGGATTCGATGCCGTGTTCAATTTCAGCATGGCCGAGGCCGTGCGTGACGTGTTCGGCCGCGGCCACAGCCTCACCCGTATTCTGAACAGTTTCGAGCAGCTGCATCTCTACGATGCGCGCACACGCCCCTTCCTGCTCAACTTCATCGACAATCATGACATATCCCGTTTCCTCGCGGTGGCTGAGGGTGATACACGCGCCATGCGCAATGCGCTGACATTCATTTACGGACTGCAGGGCGTTCCGCTGCTGTACTACGGCACCGAGCAGGCATTTCGCGGTGGCACCGGTCCCGACTGGGAAAATCGTGAAAGCATGTTCGCCGAAGGCTGGGGGAATCCCACGGGCGGCGGATCCTTCGATACCACGAGCGGGATGTTCCGCCACGTCGCAGCGCTGAATCGCATCCGCGCGGGCAGTGAGGCGCTGCAGCGCGGTTCAATGCATGTGCTGACGGCAGATCCCGCGCGTGGGATCTGTGTCATCGAACGCCGCATCGCCGGCGAAGCGGCCGTCATACTCTGCAACACCGGATCCGCCTCCGCGGATGTCGTCATCCCGTGGAAAGGACCGCTGAAGGCCTGGCCTGAAGAAGTACCGGTGAAGCGAATGGGGCGGGAGCAGCATGTGTCGATCCCTGCAAAATCCGTATTGTACCTGCTGCCGGAGTGAGCCGTTCGATGAGCGACCAGCGGATCACCGTCCTGCATCTCGTCAACACCCTGGAATTCGGCGGTGTGTACCGTCACGTCATGGATCTTGCCAGCGGTCTCTCCGCATACGGCATTCACAGTGTCTTCGCTGCATGGGCACCGCCTGAGAGTCCGCTGCACGATGACACGCGCTTTACGCAGCTGCCGCTGTACAGGGGAGACTCCCGGAACAGATCCCTTCCCGGCATCCTGCGCTCGCCGGGGATGATCCGATCGATCATCAGGCGTGAGAACGTTGACATCCTCCATTCCCACAGCCGCCTCGCTGCCATGCTTTCGGCGGCCGCAATACCGCTGCTTCCCGGCGTTCGACGCCTGCATACCGTCCACACCAATTTCAATGATCTGCGTCTGTTCCCGTTTTATCCGCGCGAAATGATTGCCGTTTCCGAGGGACTGGCCTCCGCGTTCCGTGCCCGGATGCGATTTGTCCGCGGCAGTCGTATCAATGTTATTCATAACGGGATCACACTGCCGGGGGATCGGGTGGAAGCGGATCCCACGACGGAATTTCTCTTTGTGGGACGACTCGTGGAACAGAAAGGTGTTCCCCTTCTTCTGGAGGCACTCGATCGCATTGACCCCGGGGATGCGATCAGCGTGCGCATCTGTGGGGATGGTCCGCTGTGGCAGGAGGTGCGCACTGCTGCTGATCGCGGATCGCCGATTACGTATGAAGGATTCTGCACGCATCCTTTTAAGCGGACCGGCAAAGCACTTGCCCTGCTGTTTCCGTCGGATGCGCTGGAGGGACTTGGCTACGTCGTTCTCGAGGCCTTCGCCCATGGCATTCCCGTCATCGCAAATGATATTCCGGTGCTGCGTGGACTGGTCGATCACGCACGTACGGGGGTGATCGTTCTCGAGCCCACTCCTGAAGCATGGGTGAAAGCATTGCGTGAAGCCGTGCGGCACGCTGATGACATGCGCGCCATGGGACAGAGGGGAAAGGAAACGGTCGCGAGCCTCTACCGGATGGATGCCATGATACAAAAAACAGCCGCCGTGTACCGGCGGCTGTTCGGGGAGTGACGGTGTGTTGTCCTCCGGAGAAGCGGGCCTCATACGCGCGCTTTCTCCAGGTCGGCTCACATATGCCGTGGATTATTCCTCGCCCGGTATTGGACGATTCATGCTGCGGTAAATATCCTCGATCTGCTGAATCTCGGCGATGACTTTGCTGTTACCGGGATCGAGTTCCAGCGCGTGACGATATTCGATCAGGGCACGATGATATTTCCCCTCGCGTGGGGACACCGGGCTTTCATACGTCATGTAATCAGCGAATTCGACATAGGCGTTGACCAGTTCCGCCCGGCTTTCCTCATCCGGCTGCTTTTCGAACGCACGTTTCTCACGCTCCACCTCGTCAGCGTATTCCTGGATTGCGGGATCGATCTTGACAAGCGTCTCGGTGGAAATATCTCGGTCAGCTGTGTTCGCCTGTTCCGTGGAGGAGCTCATCTCCTGCGCGGCGTCTCCGGCGGTTTCCTCGGTCTCGTTTTGCTGTGAACAGGCGGAGAGAAGCAGGACGGTCATTGCGAGTACGGCTATATTTTTCATGGGATATGCTTTCAGCAGAAAGTGAAACATGGGGTGGATATCAACTCCAGAATATAAACATCACCGGGGATGAATGCGTTCAAGCAGCTGCTCGATTCGTGCGCACTGTTCCCGATGGGAGAAACGTGCATGCGCATCCGCGCATCCCGCTGCGGCCAGCGTGTCTCGCAGTTCCGCGTCATGGATCAGCCGCTGCAGCTGATCGGCGATTTCCCCGGCACTGCGCGGAGAAACCAGCAGCCCCGTCACGTCGTCGCGGATGATATCGGGTGTGCCGGCAGTATTCGTGCCGATCACCGGCAGACCGGCGGCCATGGCTTCGATGGTCACCATGCCGAATGTTTCTGAGAGCGAGGGCAGAACGAAGCAGTCCATGGCTGCGTACGCATCCTCGACATGTTCGAGGAAACCACGGAAATGAACATGCTCCTGCAGAGACAGCTGTTCCGTCAGCGTTCTGAGTTCCTGCGCGTAACCCTGGTCCTCGCCGCGGGTTTCCTCGCCGACGATCAGAACGTGCACCACGATGCCGCGCTCGCGCAGCAGGGCGGCGGCGCGGATCAGGTATTCCTGTCCCTTCCCGCGGTCGAGGCGCCCGACAACGCCCGCCACGAATGCCTCCCGCGGCAGCGCAACGTGTTCACGGGCGGTATCCCTGTCGGGTTTCGCGGAAAGGCGCGAGAGATCAATCCCGAATGGAATGACATGGATGCGTCCGGGCGGCAATGTCGTGTGCGTCCGTGTCTGTTCCGCGAGCCAGGGCAGAGGTGCGATCCATGCATCCAGTTTCGCATGCTGGAGCCGGTGCAGCAGGTCGGTTTTCTTCGCCCCGAACTGCATGTGCTGGGTATGGATCAGATGAATTGCCTGCCGCGATGCCGCCCGCGTCAGGACGCCGAGATTCAGGTCCTTGGTCGCATTGAGCATCAGTGAGGAGTAGCCCTCATTCACCAGCTTCGCGCCCAGACGTCTGGCTGCACCGAGCGCGCCGTATTTCGGTGGATCCCCCACGGAATACCATGGCAGATCGAGTTCGTCGGCACGTCTCAGCAGGGGCGCTTCGTCCACTCCGATGACGAGACAGCGATGCCCGCGCTCACGCATCCAGCCCGCCAGACGCAGAACATTGAGTTCAATGCCGCCGAGTGAGCGCGTCGTGCAGAGCAGCCCTATGCCGAATGATGCGGACATGAACGCAATATGCCAATTCTCGGAACGGGGAGAAAATCGCTCAGGAGAGATACCAGGATATTGTGTGATACACGCCGTACTCCGTTTCAATGCGCAGCAGGCAGATGCCAGGCAGCACGTAGAACGTGGTTGGCGACCGTCCCCGGCCGGTAACCTGGTAGCGCGTGCAGGGCAGCAGAATCGAACTGAAGCTGCGCATGCTCACGAGAGTGTCGACCGCCGTCACCTGCACGCGAACCGTCTGGTCAGCAAACACCATGTTCGTCCCGAGACGTGCCGGGTGCGGCAGGGTAAAACGATGGACAGGTTTCGTTCGCAGACGCAGGGTGTCGCCCGGCACACCGGGGTCGTAGAACTGGAGTCCCGTGCTGTCGTTCCTGAGCAGTGGAGGAAAGGCGGCGACAGGGGCGTCTTCCCCGGTGGGAATGAAGGCGTAGGGCAGGTAATAGAATGTGTCGGCCTCATAAACCAGCTCCCGGGCAACGGCGGATTCGGGATTGAGGGAAGGACGAAAATAGGGATCCGCGACGTAGATCCAGCGATGCCGGGGCTTGAGCGGCAGGAGATCGCCATGTTGTACGGGATCGGGAGGAGGATTGACGTCGTCATCCGCGCCACGCAGCGGCGGATCCGATGGGAAATCACATCCGGACAGCAGTGGAAACAGCATCGCAAAGAGCAATATGGGGGGGAGCATCCGCATCAGAATCGCATCGTCAGTCCGTAATGAATCCCGAGTTTCGTACTGACGCTGCTGCGCAGATGGAAGAACGCCGCCGGTGCGGCATACAACTCGACGTTGCGGAAGATTTCCGCTTTGAGTCCCACTGCGGTCTCCGCGACCATCGCCGCGTCGCTCCAGGCGGCGGACACCTGTAATACCGGCTGCAGGAAGGCATGGCCCGGCATCCAGCGCAGGTAGGGACCGAGATAGCCGTACGTATATGCGACCACGCCGCCGTAATTGCTGATTCGATCCACATCGACCTCCGATCCGGGACTCTCATGGAAGGCATCCTGCCCTGCAAGCACACCGATTTCCCATGATGGGCTGAGGCGATATCCCACCCGGAAGGCGATATGTGTGAACATGTTCCGCAGTGCCTTCGAATCGTCCACCGGTATCTGGAACCCGATCCCGCTCTCCGTACCGATGACAACATGTCCCGAGATATCGCGACGGAACATGGAAAACTGTTCCGGTCTGAACGGTTCCGCATTGCGGCTTTTCACGAGCGTGCGTTCGGTGCGAAAGAGGCGAGCGCCCTCATCGTTCGTTGCCGTCAGCACCGCGGTGTAACTGTCGTCGGGGAGCGACTCCGCGTCCCATACCACTTCGTAGGTTCCAGGCTGTCGCCTGCCCTGGTCGATCACGCGCTCCTCGCCGGCCACCGTGATGGTGAGGCGCACCGAACTGGTACGTGGCACGGCGTACGTCAGAAGTGCCGCGCTGCGGAACGGATCGGGATAACTGCCGGGCAGACTGAATGCATGCGGCGTCTCGAGCGTCACGAGCACCCCTTCGCGCAGATTTGGCGGCACGGCATGAACACCGTTCGGCAGCCGCGAATCCCATTCCGGCAGATCAAACTTGAGCGGCAGATTCCCGTTCAGTTCCACGCTGCGCGTGAACAACTCCCCACGATGCAGTGTCAGTTCATCGCCGTCTTCTTCAACGACGGCGCGTTCGAGAAGAATGACCGCATGGAGCGTCGCATCCTCATAGTGCTGCGGGACAAGTGCCAGGCGCAGCATGTACCGATAGCGCTCCGGCAGCATCGGCACGGGCTGGGCGCTTTCTCCCGGACGGGGAAGATCAACGAGAATGCCGCCGTAAAAATGCGGAGTCAGTCTGTCATCTTCGGAAGCCGGACGGGTGCCCCGCTCCTGACGATCGGAGATATCGGGCTGCTGCGTGACATGAAGGTCGATCGGACCACGGCGGTACACGATTTCCTCGCCCCCGAGGCGGCGGATGTACTCGACCGTGCAGCCGAGCCCGGGAAGTGATGCATCCAGTGTAGTGCGCGCCCGTGCCGCGGCGACCTCACGCTCGAACACATCCTCCTCTCCGCCGCGAATGGTATAGGACGTGACGTCCTGCGCTCCCGCCGTGACTGCGGTGGCGATCAGTGCGATCATGATTGTCAGTATGCGGGCTGCTTGCAGCATGATCAGTACGTGACGCGGTCCTCACGAGTAAGCTGAACGGATTCGACGGATACGAGCATGGCATTGTACTGTTCGAGATAATTCCGGGCCTTTTCGGCGCGTGCCTGCTGTGTCGGATCACCGGCATCCGCATACAGCTGCGAACGGTCAGTTGTTGCTGCCGCGGAATGCTGCTCGGTCTGATCCGTCTCCGAAGGATACACGCCTTCGACGTCATCGCCGGCAGAGTCGTGTCGGCTGCGATCAGTCAGTGCTGGTGTATCCGGAGCGGTGCTCTGCGGCAGTGGTGCGTCAATCAGTTCGGAAGGCTGATCAGCCGGAGGTGTTCCCGTCTGTCCGGCGGCATCAGCGCCTGCGGCATTGTCCGCTGATGCGGCGTACCCGCCATCGCCTGCCGTCTGATCGCTTTCATTGACCCGCTCCGTCCTGACAATATACACTGGACGCTCGACTTCCCGCACCTGCAGCACGGTATCCCGCTGCACAACGAGCACCGTGTCGGCCGCTGGCCGCATTTCAGCGCGCTGGGCCGGCGGGGTGTTGCCTCCATCGGGAAGGAACAGGAAGAGCAGCAGGGCGGCGGCCGCAGTGGCGACGGCGCTGCCGAAAACGTGACGAAGACCGTAGCGGCGCGGTGGCGCGGCAGCGTCGGCGATCCCGGCAGCGTTGGCGATCCCGGTAGCGTGTGCGGTCCCTGTTGCCCTCGGTGCTTCCACGGCAGATGGCACGGCCGCGTCTTTTTCCGCGAGGCGGGAAATGCGCCGCGAAACGGCGGCGTGCAGCGTGTCCTCCACCGTGATATCATCGCGCAGACGACGAAGCTTCAGAGAGAGGATCAGATGCTGGCGGAGATGTTCGGCGACCTCGGGATCGTTTTTACAGGCCTCGAACAGCTCCCGCTCCTGTGCGGGAGTGCTTCCCCGGTGCAGGTAGACGGTGATCAGTTCCTGGATGCGCTCATTCATAGTCATTCAGTATCGGTTCCAGAATTGCATGCAATTTCAGTTTTGCCCGGTGAATCCGGACCTTAACGTTCGACAGCGATGCCCCCGTCATGTTCGCGATTTCCTTGAGCGAAAATCCCTCGAACTCCGCGAGCAGCAGGGCTTCGCGGTAATCCTGCGGCAGCTGCGCGATGGCTCTGCGGAGGTGCGCGATTTCATCATGCTGTTCAGGGAGGATTTCATGCTGCAGTTGGTCGTACACGTGATCGATATCGACGCTGCGCTTCTCACTGCGCTGCCGCGCCTTCATTGCATTGAGGCACTCGTTGCGGGCGATACGGAACAGCCAGTGCGCCTGCTTCTCAGGATCCTTCAGCGTGTGCATCGCCTGAAACGCTTTGACGAACACCTCCTGATAGACATCATGCGCGATGTCGCGATCACTGGTGACATAGACGCAATAGGCAAACACGCGCCGGTCATACAGCGTGTACAGCTCGTTGAAACGCTCTCGCCGTTCGCGTTCAGTCATCTGCTATCCGAATCGCCTGCAGCATCCTCGTGACTCACTTCCACAGCAGGTCTCCGTCGCGGATGCCGGCTGCGGAGTAATGACAGTGCGGCAGCACCGAAAGTTACATGAAATCATGAATTGCTATTTTGAAAGCATCCTTAAAATAACAGGATACGGTGAATCTTCCTCGCCGGTCACCCCGATTTTCCCTTCCGGCGGGAGCGTTTCACATCCCGCTGATGTTTGGAACATGGCCACATGCATCCAGCGGGTTTCTCCCGTATATTGTGTGTTGGGTAATTCAGCCATGATGGATGACTGCAATGAGCAAGCAGAAACACACTGCGCAGAAAAACAAACGTCGGATCCCCTCTCCTCTCGTAATTATCGGCGGGACCATTCTGGTGCTGGCCGCGGGGTTTTACCTGATCTCGGGGTATGTGATCGATAATCGCGACCCGGAAGCCGTCCGCACCCTCGCTGAACAGGCCGGGGAACAGACTGCTCCAAAAAGCCTGTTCCGCGATGATGCCGCGCTGACATTCCGCGATGAAAACGGAAGCAATCTCGTTTCCGTGAACGTGGAAATCGCCGAGACGGAGGAGGCGCGGACGCAGGGACTGATGGGAAGGGACCGTATGGCCGAAGAAGAGGGCATGCTGTTTATTTTCCCTGACCAGCAGTTTCGCTCCTTCTGGATGGCCAATACTCCGCTTCCGCTCGATATTCTCTTCGTGAACGAGGCCGGTACGATCGTGACCATTCAGCGCAATACGGTCCCGTATTCAGAGGAATCCATCCCTTCCACTGCCCCGGCCAGATATGTGATCGAGGTCAATGCCGGTTTCTGCGACCGCCACGGCATTCGGGAGGGACTCAACGTACACTGGGTAAGGATGTAAGCCATGCGTATTCTCACCGCCATTCTGTGTGCCGGCGGTATCATGCTGGCCTCGGCGTGCTCTGAAGAGCAGCCTTCACCGGTCGCGGAGATTCAGGTCTCCGCTCCGGGGATGCACTGCGAGGGCTGCGTGAACACCGTTCAGGAAACACTCGCCAAAATGAACGGCGTGGATTCCGTCGCCGCCGATCTCGACAGCAAGGATGTCTATGTTCGGGTTGACACGAGCCTGACCAGCCGCCAGGCACTTGAAAACATGATTGAACGTCTCGGATATGCGTCCGCGCCGGCGGCGGAGGAAATGCAGTGACCTGGCGAGGAAACATGGCTCCCCGTATTGCGCTGTTCGGCCTCGCCATGGTGGCACTCGCGGTCGTTGCGCTGACGGTCGGCGGCAATGAGGATGCGGAGATTCCGGAATCCCCGCTGGTCTGCGAAGATGACGCGGCGTCCGAGATTTCTCCGCTTTTCGGCGATACGCTCGGGAACGTGGCGCTGACCAGCATGGATCGTCGCCCGGTCATGCTGCACGACCTCGCCGGCGACGCATTAACCACGGTCATTTTCTGTTCCTATCGCTGTCCCTGCTCTGACGGATACGTCGACCGCCTCCGGGAACTCCGCCAGCATTTCGCACCGCGCGGCGTGCGCTTCATCGCTGTTCATTCCAACAGTGATGAGACCATGGATGGCATGACGCAGTATATTCAGCGGGAGGAGTATCCTCTGCCGGTCTATCGCGACGATCTGACCGCCGCAGCCGACTTGATGCAGGCGACGGTCACGCCGGAAGTATTTGTGTTCGATCGCGCATGGACGCTGCAGTATCACGGACGCATCGATGATGACAAGAGCGGGTTTTTCGTGGAGGAGGAATCTCTCCGCCTGGCTCTGGATACGCTGCTCTCCGGCCGCGCGCTCCGTCACCGCGAAAAAATGTCACTTGGATGCGCGATCACGCGTGCCGAATCCATCGCAGGGAATTCATTGCGTGAATGACTCCTCGCAGCTGCAGTTCATGATCACGCACGCCCCGGCATCCCTGGGAATCCTGATTCTTACCATCGGAGCGAGCGCGCTGGCATTCCGAAAGAATGCGGTTGCTGATCGATTTCTGTTGTTTCCGTGGAAGGTATTCCGTGGAAATCAGTATGAGCGCATTCTGACATACGGCTTCATCCATGCCGACCTGATGCATCTTCTCTTCAATCTGATAGCCCTGTATTCTGTTTCGATGTACGTCGAAGCAGTTGCGGGTACGGCGCGCTTCCTGGTCATATATCTTGGTTCCATGATCCTTGCTGCGGTCCCTCCGCTCTTTCGGCATCGAAATGACGCGGAATACCGTGCTCTCGGGGCATCGGGAGCGGTCTCGGCCCTGTTCTTCTCCGGCATGCTGTATTTCCCGACGGCCAAGATCATGCTCCTGTTCCTTCCGATTCCGCTTCCATGGCCTCTGTTCGCGGTCATTTTCATCGTCGTCAGCATTCTCGGAGCGCGAAAAAACTGGGGGAATGTCGGACATGATGTCCATCTCTATGGCGCGCTGTCGGGCCTGGTGCTGACGATTGTCCTTGATCCATCCTCCCTGAACCGCTTTTTTGATGGAGTGGGCTTGGCCTTGTAACCCCATCGTCACTCCGGTGTCTTAACATATGCAGAATCCGCTGGAACAACGGCGGCTATTTTTCGTACACTCCGGCGCGTATGCCCGAGGATTACAGCAGATATACAGACGAGCAGCTTTTCAACGCCTTCAAGCGCAGTGGCAAGGAAAAGGATGCCGCGTTTCGCGAACTGTTTTCGCGATACGAGAGAAAGGTCTATATGTTCTGCCTTCGCCTGACAGGCAGTCCGGACGATGCGAATGACATATTCCAGGAGACGTTCACGAAATTCTACCGCCAGTCGCAGAAGGAGGATGAGCATGTCAGCAATATCCTCGCCTATCTGCTGACCAGCGCGCGGAATACGTTTCTGAACACACGGAGGAACAGGATTTACTGGACGCCATTCGAGGATGAGCAGATTGCCGACCGGGCGCCGATGTATGAGCGTGAGGAATTACTCAACATGATCAGCTCCGCTCTCGAGCTTCTTGATGTGCCCTACCGGGAGGCGTTCATCCTTCGATTCTACCAGGGGTTGTCATACAAACAGATCGCGGAAATTACCGGTGACTCGGTCTCCTCGCTGAAGGTGCGTGTCATGCGCGCGAAAGACCAGGTGAAAGATATTCTGCAACCATACATCAGTGATCTTATTCGATAGATATGTTTCCCGGCAGCAACGAAATACATACAGCATAGAATTTTCAAATCATGCAGCACACGGAATTACTTCACAGATTTTTCGACGAAGGCCTCGATGAGTCGCTCGAAGATGTCCTCTTTGAACGCATGGCCGTCGATCCCGATCTGCGCGGGGAATTTCTGCAGCATCTGAAGCTGCATTCAATGATTCAGGAGGATGTGGCCACGATAACAACGCCGTCGCATGTGTCTCAGCAGTTGTTCGTCGATCTTGGTCTTACTCCTCCTGAACATGTCCCCGCGGGCGGACTTCGTCAGAAAATCGGCGCGCTGGCTGTGGGACTGCGTACGCAGATCGCCAAAAAGCGCCGCTATATATATACAGCGCTCGGCTCTGCAGCCGTGACGGCACTGCTGATCTTCGGTATCAGCGAAACCATTACGGAGACCGGTGCCGTGAAACAGGATCCGCGAATGCCCGGAACGGAGTCCGTTCGGGATGCTGCGGAGACCGTGAATCCACTGTCCGGCAGTGAACCGGCAGCAGTGAACGGGCGCGGACAGGCTCCGGCGATTGCGAACCCGCAGGCATCTCCGCGATCGGCCATCGCTGACGCCGGATCATCCTCATTACGTGCCGGCACCGGCCAGAAGGAGAGCGTCGAAGACGGCGGCAGTCTCGGACAGAAATATGCGGACGCGACCTCGGCACCGGCAGTTTCCACGGCGAGCGAACGCTCCTCTGCGACCGAATCCACCGACAACACTGCTTCGGCGATCTCCGCCGCGGAGATGCACGTCTCCCCGCCGGGACAAACCGATTACGCCGCCGTGCTCTCTCTTCCCGACCCGCGAGGCGCGGCCGCCTTCACCGGTGAACAGGTCACCGGCGCGAATCCCATGGAGCGGCTGATGGATCTCGCCGACATCGAACCGGTCATGAAAGAACCCGGCGACGGCAGCGGGGAGTGGCACTTCTTCCGTCCCGGACCCCGTGCGAACATTCTTTCCAATCTCGTCTTCGAGCTGCGGAAGTATTACGGACAGTCTTTTCCCGAAGTGGATCAGCCGCACAGTTCACACAATGTGTTCGAAAACATGGCCCTCAGCGCTGTCTACAAGGTGACGGAACATCACGCGTTCGGCTTCGAATACGGACGGGAGGGTTTTGGCCGCTCCTATCAGGATTATGATCCCGCCGCCACCCGATACACGGATGCATCCGTGCAGGAGCTCTTTGATCCTCCTGAAACCATGATGATGCGTGAAGTGCGCGAAAACCGCATGCTCGACCTATTCGGCGCAGTCTGGAAGCTGTCCCTGCCCGAGTACGGCATGTTCGGCGTCGTCTATCCCTATATGCGCAGTTTCGTCGGAGCGACCCGGCTGGGACCGCTCGGCAAGGTGCGTATCGGGCTCGAAATGTTCCCGTCGAATTTTTCCATGCTCAATGTCGGCATCGAAGGCGGACTCCTTCGCTATTCGGTAGAGGATATGGCATATTACACGAGCAAGCTCAATTTCACATTCGGCGTGGCGATCGGATTCTGATCATTCCGACTGCGTGATGTAACAGTACACGGAGGCATCATGAAACATCTGCTCATTCTCTCTCTTGCCGCCGCATTCGTCCTCGCTTCCTGTTCCGACGACGGCGCCGGTCCCGAGCAGCCGACGCCGCTTCGTTCCCTGACCGAGGCCGAGAAAACGGTGGCACGCAGCAACACCGATTTTTCCTTCTCGCTGTTCCGGCAGACCATCACGGCCGAACCCGGGAACAACGTGTTCATCTCGCCGCTGAGTGTCTCGATGGCGCTCGGCATGACGCTGAACGGCGCTGCCGGTGAAACGCGCGCCGCCATGAAAGATGCGCTGGAACTGCAGGGCCTTTCCGAACAGGAGATCAACGAGGCCTTTCAGGGACTCATCGAACTGCTTCGCGATACGGATCCGCGGGTGACCCTGCGCATCGCCAACTCGATCTGGGGAAGGGAAGGCTATCCAATCCTCCAGGAGTTCATCGATACGAACGTGAAGTATTTCGGCGCGGAAGTGCAGTCCCTCGATTTCAATGATCCGCAGTCGGTGAACGTCATCAATGACTGGGTGAGCAATGCGACAGAGAGCCGCATCCCCGAGATCGTTGATCCGCCCATTCCGCCCGAGGTGATGCTCTACCTCATCAACGCGGTGTATTTCAAGGGCAGCTGGACAGCGCAGTTCGATCCGGAGGATACGCACGACGGCACCTTCACTGCCCGCTCCGGCGCGAAGCAGACGGTTCCCATGATGACGCGGGATGGCAACATGCGGCATTACGTCGACGAGCGCCTCGAAATGGTCGACCTGCCGTACGGCTGGGACCGCTACAGCATGGCCGTGATCCTGCCGCGCGGAGAACGCTCGCTCGCCGAGACCGTTGAAACACTGTCAGAGGACTGGGACGGTCAGCTCGAGAAACTGGTCGACACTGACATGACGCTGGAACTACCCAGGTTCACGCTCGAATACGAAGTGGGATTGAAGGACATCCTCACCACGATGGGCATGGGCATTGCCTTCGAAGGCGGACGCGCGGATTTCACGGGGATCAATCCCGCCGGAGATCTCTTCATCAGTCGCGTCAAGCACAAGACCTTTGTCGAGGTGAACGAGGAAGGTACCGAGGCAGCGGCCGCGACATCGGTTGAAGTGGGACTGACCTCTGTTCCGCCGGTCATGCGTGTCAACCGTCCGTTCATTTTCCTGATTCACGAACGGCACTCAAACACAATTCTGTTTATCGGACAGGTGAACGACCTGAATATCTGACCGGATTCACCGGCCGGATAATTCACAGAGGGCGCACACATGTGCGCTCTCTCTTTTTATTCACTGAACCGATCAGCTCTCCTGATGTCTCTCCCCGTAGGATGTATCTCCCTCCGGCGGTTGCCCTCCGGTCAGTGCTGCCGCGATGCGGTCGGCGTGGATGTGGCAGTTCTCGATGAACACACGGAAGCTGCGCTGCTCGCCCGCGGTTGCCGTTCCGGCGATGTACACGCCGGGGATGCTGGTCTCCATCGTACGCTCGTTGAATACGGGGCGGCCTTCTTCACCGGTGAACGATGCGCCGAGATTGCGCAGCAGCGTATAGTCGGGACGGTATCCGGTGAGAAGCAGCACCGCGTCAGCCGGAATCTCCTCCATCCGGTCGCTGTCGATGTACCGGATGCGTACGGAGGACGGAGTGATCTCCACGGGCACCGCGCGCATGATGGCACGGATCTCTCCGCGCTCGATGCGTCCCTGCAGCTCAGGTAAAAGCCAGTACTTGACCGATGCGGTGTCGAATTCCCCCTTTCGATAGCAGATGGTGACCTCGGCGCCCGTGTGCCAGCAGCGCAGTGAGGCTTCCACGGCCGAATTCTTCCCTCCGACAATGAACACATGCCGATTGAAATAGGCATGCGGATCACCGAGCACGTGACTTACATGCGGCAGGGTTTCACCCGGCAGGTCGAGTTCGCGAAATGAGGCCATGTCGCCGTGCGCAAAAATGACATTGCGCACCCGCCACGTGCGCTCACCGTCGATACGCACCGTACGCAGGGTGAAAGTGCGGTCTTCATGCCGTTCCACGAGGTACACCTGCTCATAGGTGTTGATGGTCAGGCCAAACTGCCGCACCACGGCCCGGAGATACGCGAGGTATTCCTCTTTCGTGCACTTGGATCTGTCCGCGATCGGGATGGGAACACCGGCGATGGCAATCCGGTCGGCGGAACTGAAAAACTGCGTCTGCGGCGGATATCCGCTGATCGTTTCCCCGATCTGCCCCTTGTCGAAATGAATATAATCCAATCCCTCCTTTTTCAGCGCGATCGCGATTTCGATACCGATCGGGCCCGCGCCGATAATCGCGGCATCGTATGTCGTCTCCTGTATCTGCGCGTCAGTCTGTTCGCTCACATGTCCTCCGGTGGTTGATTTCCTCTCCCGCTGTCAGGGAAAACATACACCCGATCGCGCAGGACTGCAAGCGCAGCTTCGCCGGGCCATCCGGTGAATGGTGTTGCCACGCTGCGCTTGAATACCTCGCGTGGAATGGCGAGATTACCGGTACTGCGAAGCTCACGGGAGAACGCCCATGGAATCAGCCCGACTGATGGAAAAAACAATGCACGTGCCCGTTGCCGGGGCGGGACTGTTCGTCAAAATGTACGCACACATCAGTGCACAGGCGTCGGAGGAGCGAGCAACGCTCGTGTTTCTTCATGAGGCACTCGGCAGTGTCGGGCAGTGGAAGAGCTTCCCGTACGAACTCTGTAAAGCGACGGGATGTGATGGTATCGTCTACGACCGCAAGGGACACGGGAAATCCTCTCCCATGGATGCCCCGCGTTCTCCGGATTTTTACACCGAGGAGGCCGAACGGTATCTGGCGGGACTTCTCGACACGCTCAACATCCGTCGTCCGCTGCTCGTCGGCCACAGCGATGGCGCTACCATCGCACTGAAATTCGCGTCGTCGTTCCCGGACCGTCCGGTCGGTGTCATCTCAGAAGCGGCGCATGTGATCATTGAGGATATCACGCTGGAGGGTATCCGCGAGGCGCGCGGGCTCTATGAGAGTACGGACCTCGGCGTAAAACTGTCACGCTATCACGGGGATAAAACCGACGATGTGTTCCGCGCCTGGGCCGATACCTGGCTGTCGCCGGAACTTGCGTCATGGAATATGCTCGAGGATCTTCATGCCGTTCGCTGTCCCGTCCTCGTCGTCCAGGGAGCCGATGATCAGTACGGCAGCCGGCAGCAGGTCGACCTCATCGCGGCGCATGTCAGCGGACACTCCGAGATTTTCTGGATTGAGAACTGTGGTCACGTGCCGCACCTGGAGAAGCGCGTGGCGGTTGTCGAGAGGATGGGTGAATTCATCAGCGCCGGACGATCACTCGCGTTTCCGTAACATCTGAACCGCTGCTGACGATGACGTTGTACATCCCGTTCTCGAGTGTGTGAACAGGGAGCGTCACGTAGGCACGCGTCGTACGGCTCTGCTGCAGTGTCCGCGTCATGCGCAGACGGCCGAGTGCATCATACACCGAGATGCGCATTGTCTCGCTGTGTCCGGTCAGGGTGAGCGAGAGCGTGACCGCTGATGACGCCGGCTGGGGCCACGCAGAGACGATGCCGAATTCCGCGGGCACATCCGTCAGCCTGCTGGCCGACACGGTTGCGTCGACTTCGATGTCGAAAGACTGTTGTCCCTTGCCCGCGCGGTTCGACGCTTCGAACAGCACCACATGTGTGCCGGTCTGCTGCGCCGTCGGCGTCCAGCGAATCACGCCGCTCGACGGATCGATCGTCAATCCATCCGGACCGGAGTTCAGCGCATAGGTCGGATCGGGATAGGCGTCCGTGCTCGGCTGAATGGTGAACTCCTTTTCCGGGGCGATGCGCTGATCGGGAATGGTCGCGATCACCGGCACGGTGATGACTTCAAGCGTGTAGCTCTGTTCATCACTGCCCGCGGTATTCGTCGCACGGATGCGCACGGGATGCGATCCCGCATGTGTCCGCGTCGGCGCCCAGAGCACATTGCCGCGGCCGCCGTCGATCAGCATGCCCGTCGGATGCTCCTCGAGCGTGTAGGTCGGCGGCGGACTGCCCGTGGCGGAAAGCTGGTACATGTACTGCCGGCCGGCAATGACTTCCGTCACCGGAGTTGACGTAATGCGGGGCTCGGTCGCCGCCGCGGAAACCGTGATCGCGAAGTTCTGCCGGGTGCTGCCGGAGCTGTTGTACGCTTCAACTTCAACGTCGTATTTCCCTTCACTGCCCGGTGCCGGCGTCCAGCTGATGCGCCCGCTGACCTCATCGATGGTCATCCCTGCCGGAGCCGTGTTCAGCCGGTATCGCGGCAGTGGATTTCCGAACGCATTGACATTGTACATGTACTCGACACCGATACGCGCCGTGGATGGCGGATTTGTGAGAATGGTGGGACTGTTGCCGGCAATGCAGCGGAATGGGAGGCCCGTGGGCGCATCCACCATGCATGTCATCGTATCCGCATCGGCCTGGTAGCGGAAGACCCAGTATTTGCCCTGCGGGATGTAGCGGTTCTGCACCGGATTGTTGATGGTAAACGCAAGTGCGATGCGTGTCTCCGGGTGCGATTGGATGAACGTATCTGCGCCTCCGTCTTTTGACCCCTGCAGCGCCGCGTCCGAATCCACCCACGGCTCGTTCATCGACGTCGTGCCGATGGTGACAGGGAAGTACTGCGTGATCGTGTCAAGCGGCAGCTTCACTGCCTGCGCACCGGCGATGGGCACTTTCACGCCGACGAAAAAGACCGAGGAATCCAGCGACGCGGAATAGTAGCGATACAGCCATCCGTTTGCCTTGCCGGTCTGGATGTCCATTTCCAGCCCGATCCCCTGGTATTCGAGGTCGAAAAACATGGTGTGTGTGAGCGCGGCATCCGAAGCGAAATCATTCTGTGCTGCGCTGTTCACTGTCGGCAGAACCTCCTTGACGGAGATGTTTTCGAGCACCTGCGCCCGAATGCCGAGCGGCAGTGCGAGGAAAAACGGAAGAAAGCAGATCAGCTGTTTCATCAAGGCACCATGAACTTGAGTGTGCGTACGGCATTCGTCGTGCGAAGGACCATGAAATGCATGCCCGATGCGGGCAGCACGGGGAGTGCGAAGCTCTGAACTCCGGGAGTGAGACGCGGTGCCTGCATTGCGGTCACCCGCTTGCCCAGCGCATCGTATATCTCTATCCGCGCATGTTCCAGATCGCGGTTGTGCAGCAGCGTGAAAGAAAGCACACCGGCATGCAGTGATGCATGTTCGATGCGCCATGAGGAGGGAAGTCCGGCACCGTCAACACTGGTTGTCGGCTCGCCGCCATAGGCGAGTTCATAGCGTTTGTTCGGCTGAAGCGTCGTCAGCTTCATCTGTGTACCATCGGGATAGTACACCAGCGCGCTGTCGATGCGCGATGCGTCGCCAAGTCCGAAATGCAGTTCGGTGCTGTTCATCGCCACGCGTGATCCGGCTGCGGAAGTGGACAGTGTGCGCGTGAACATGCGTCCATCAGCATGAACGACCACACGTGTGCCAAAGGCATTCATCGGAACGCCGTCTTCCGGACTGCCTTCAAGGCGGAGCGCGAGCCAGCTGCCTTTTCGGGGAATGTCATTGCGGAAGAGTTTGACGCCCTCATGCTGACTGGCCACGAGCAGATCGACATCCCCGTCCTGATCGAAATCGCAGCGCGCGACTGTCCATGCGCCGTGCACCTTGGATCCGTAATGCCAGGTGCGGTCGAGCAGGTTGAAATTCGGGGCGCCCTCGTTGATGTAGAGACGCGAATAGCGGCCGGGCTCACCGTCCTGTCCTTCCTTGTGGTATGAATACTGCGACTGCCAGAGATCCAGCCAGCCGTCGCAATCGAGATCCGCCCAGGTAACGCCCGCATTCATTTCGCGGAATTTCAATCCCATGGGATGATGCACTTCGTCGAACACGCTGCCGTTGAGATTCATGTAGATCAGTGAGGGATTCGACACGGCGCCGCGCCAGTCGGGGTGTCCCAGATTGCCGACCACGAGATCGGTCAGACCGTCGTTGTTGAAATCTCCCCAGTCGCTGCCCATGCCATGACCGAAGTACTGCGGCGCCTCGGTTTCGACACCGCGTGTGCGGCTCTGCGCACCGACCTCGGTGAATGTCCCGTCTCCATTGTTGCGGTACAGGCGGTCAGGAGCGAGACGATACGTCGACACGAAGATGTCCGTGCGGCCGTCGTTGTTGTAGTCGCAGGCGCTTGCACCCCAGCAGTCCTCGTATGGCGAGCGCTCTGCGGCGGCGATGCCGCAGGCCGATGTCACATCGGAGAATGTCCCGTCGCCGTTGTTCTTCCAGAGCTTGTCCTGGAAATACACTTCCTGGTTGTTCACCGTCCTGCGTCCGTTCGCGATGAAGAGGTCGAGGTGACCGTCATTGTCGTAATCCAGCCAGATCGGTGTGACGGTAGGTGCATTATTGCTTATTCCGGATGCGGCTGTTACATCCTCAAAACCGCCCTGTCCGTCGTTGCGCATCAGTTTGTCGTTCGTACCGCCGCTGGCGATATAGACATCCGCCCAGCCGTCGTTGTCGAAATCGCCCCAGCTGGCATGGCCGCCGGGAAGTCCGAGTTCGCTTGTGACATTCTGGAACGTTCCGTCACCGTTGTTCTGGAAATAATTCGAGCCGATGGCGATATCGTCCCAGCCGTCGTTATTCCAGTCCGCCACGCCGGCGATCGCGGAGTTGATGGGATTGCCGTCTTTCGCGAGACCGACATCCACCGCCACATCCGGCATCACCGGTGGCGGGGGATCCTCGGAACCGCCGTCTTCCGGGAAATCATACTCGACAAGCACGCGGATCATGAAATCGTTCTGCACGAGCCCGTACGCACCCGGTCCACCGAGACTGTTGGTCTCGTGCGGATTCATGATGAATGACCAGTAGGGCTGCTGCTGCTGATTGTTGTCTACCGCGAACCACGGACCGGCCGGATTCTGAATCCAGTGCTGGATGACAATGCGGTCGTAGCCGTCGCTGCGAAGACCCATGCCACGGACATCGACGGTTTTCCATCCCGCGTTGCCGTCGTAGTCCACGACGATGGGGGGGATGAGTGTATTGTAAGACCATACCCAGTGTGTCGGTGGGATGGCGCCTTCGGAAGCATCGCCGGTGATGAACAGCGTGTCCTTCGCGGGATTCTGACCCATGTAGTAGATCTGTATTTCGAGCACTTCACAGGGACCGTCGAAGGAGACGATACCCGACTCGTTCATGAAAGATGGAGCATTGAAATAGGCGCCGGCGGGAGTGCCGTTGTCGCGCTGGATAAGTACCGGCTGTGCAGCCGCCGTGGTAAATACACCCAGCAGCAGTGCAAGAAGAAGCAGTCTTTTCATGTGGATACCCGGGGAGTGAAAACAACAGGCAGTGTGTCATCGAATAATACGAACGAAGCACAGAAGATTCAACGTGCCGTCCGCGGATGTGCCGTCCGGCGCAGGGATATGCAGAGGATATTCATATTCCATCCTCCGAAAAAAAGTGCTATGTTTGTGCAATGTTCCGTATTACGAAGGACTGCTTCATGCGCAACCCCACCTCAGACACTCCTCCTCCCGAAAAAGAAACCGCCGCCGCCACACCTCCCCCGAAGGAGGCCTTTCCGCTTTCCTTCTGGTCTGCCAATGTCACGGAGCTGTTCGAACGCGGTGCCTACTACGCCATGGCGAGCTTCGTGGTGCTGTATCTCGGACAGCTCGGACTCGGTGATTACTGGCCAAGCACGCTGAACGGGATCCTCTGGACACTGGTCTACTTCCTTCCGATTCTCTCCGGCACCATTGCCGACCAGGTGGGTTTCCGGCGTTCGCTGCTTGCGGCATTTGTGATGTTATCCATCGGGTATTTCCTCATGGGATATCCCGTGTGGTTCGGCGGAGAAACGCTCTACGACATGGTCGGCAGCGAGGTCACCGCAGGAGCGGGCGTGATCGTACCCGTGGTGATCGGCATTCTCATCATCGGCATGGGCGGATCGGTTATCAAGCCCTGCATTTCCGGCACGGTGCAGAAAACCGCGGGAGCGCGGGCCACGCTTGCATTCGCGATTTTCTACATGGTCGTCAATATCGGGTCGCTCGTCGGCCGTGGTATCAGCTACATCGTCCGCACCTCCTACGATCTGAGCTTCATCTTCGCGGTCGCCGTCGGCTGCTCCATCGTCGCGTTTCTCGTGGTACTGTTCATGTACCGCGACACCGAGGAGGATGTCGCCGCCCGGCGCGAACGAAAGAAGCATCAGCGCAGTGTGGGACAGATCCTGCTGGATATGATATTTGTCCTGAAGAACGGCCGTTTCGCGCTCTTCCTGGTCGTCTCCAGCGGATTTTTTTTCATCTACTCACAGGTGTACAACGTTATCCCGCTGTATCTCAAGAAAGTGGTGGAAACCGATCCGGCGGTGGATATCTACACCATGGCGAACCCTTTCACCATCGTGTTTTTCCAGCTCCTGATCACGAAGCTCTTCGGGAAGATGAAGCCTATCAGCTCCATCATCGTGGGCATCATCATCATCGGCGCGTCCATGCTGATTAACATCATTCCCATCTACGCGGGCGGCGTGCGCATGGAAGTGTGGGATCTTCTGCCGCTCGGAGCGCTGTTCGCGACGCTCACCGTCGCCATGATCGCGTTCGGCGAGCTGTTCACATCGGCTCGCACCTACGAGTACATCGGCGCGCTGGCGCCGAAAGGCAAGGAGGGACTCTTCCTCGGCTATGCCAATCTCCCGATGGCCATCGGTTCGCTCATCGGCGGTCCCGCCGGCGCGGCCATTTTCAATGAGATCATGTGCACCAACGCCGTCAAGCTCGACAACGGACTGCTTGAACTCGATCCCACCTGGAACGCCCTCGGCTGGATCGTTCTGATGAGCATCGGCTTTGTCTCCGCCCTCAGCATGTGGCTGTACAACCGCTGGCTGCGCAAACAGGTTCAATAACTGCTCCCTCTAAGTGGACTGTCCCAGAGGAATTGAAAACAAAGCACAAAGTGCAAAGTCGGGTAAACCGGTTTTGCACTTTGTGCTTTGCACTCTGCAGTCGAGTCCACAAATCGGGACAGATCAAGCGCTATTTTTCTACAGCTTTAAACAACGCGATGGCTTTTTCTTTCTGTTCGAAGTGATCCACGACGGGATGCGGATAATCTTCCCCGAGCACGCAGCCGGCGTCGCGCTGGGTGAACATGTCGGCGTCGTGCGGCCAGTGCAGCGTGTCGCCTTCGAAGCCGGCCAGTTCCGGCACATGTTCGCGGATGTAGCTGCCGTCGGGATCGAAGCGCTTTGACTGCAGGATGGGGTTGAAGATGCGGAAATAGGGAGCGCCGTCCGCGCCGGTCGAAGCGGACCACTGCCAGCCGCCGTTGTTGGAGGCGAGATCGTAATCGAGGAGATGCCCGGCGAAGTAGGCCTCGCCCAGACGCCAGTCCACCAGAAGATCCTTTGTCAGGAACATCGCAGTGATCATGCGCAGGCGATTGTGCATCCAGCCCGTCGCGTTGAAATGCCGCATGGCCGCATCCACGATGGGATAGCCCGTGCGTCCCTCACACCACGCCTGAAAATGGTCATCCGTGCCCGGCCAGCGAATGGCGTCGTATTCCGGCTTGAAGCTGTGCGAGACGACACGCGGGAAGCGGTCGAGCAGCATCTGGTAGAATTCCCGCCAGATCAGCTCAGACAGCCAGGTCTGCGCACCCTTCGAGTCATCTTCCATCGCGGCGCGCACCGCCGCACGGATGGATATCGTTCCGAAGCGCAAATGGACCGAGAGTCCTGAGGTGCCTTCGCGGGACGGGAAATCCCTGTCCGTTTTATACTCCGCCATCCTGGGAAGGAAACCTGCCAGCCGCTCGCGTGCCGCCGATTCCCCCGGAACCAGCCAGAGATCAGTGGGCACGAATCCCAGGGCATCCATGTCCCACGCATCACTGAGTCCGCGGAGCGTCCGCCGCGGTGCCAATTGCGCGTAATCCGGCACCTCCTCCGCGGCGGGGGAGCGTCCGTATTCGGTGTTCTCTTCGAAGCGCTGCAGCCAGGCCCGCTTGTAGGGACTGAACACCTTGTACGGTTCACCTGACTGCGTCAGGATCTCGTCTTTTTCGAAAATCACCTGGTCCTTGAAATCCACGAACGCCCGCCCGTCATCGGCGAGCGCCCGCTGCACCTGTGCATCACGTGCGGCGGCGTAGGGCTCATAATCCCTGTTGGTGAACACGGCGTCGGCGTTGACGCGATCGGCGAGGTGCGGAACCGCATCCTCCGGATCCCCGTGCAGTACGACGATGTCGGACCCCGTTTCTTGCAGCATTCGCTGCAGCTCCCTGATGGATTCATGGATGAAGGTGACACGGCGGTCCTGTGTGTTGTCGAGATCGTCGAGGATGTTCGTGTCGAATACAAACAGGGGAATGACCTGCCGGGATTGCCGCGTCGCCTCCGCCAGTCCGCGGTTGTCGCTCAACCGCAGATCCCTGCGGAACCAGAATATCACTCGTTCGAATGCTGCATCCGTGCCATGAGGCATGTGTTCTTCTCCTTCAGATGGTACGGCAAATATCAGGATACATAATCTCGCAAATATCCGTGGTAATACTCCTAACGCAACACAAAGCTCAAATAGTTCTAACGCACCGCTAACGGCTCGCGGGGGGCGGGGTACATCAAACAAGGAGCGGAATGGCACCGTCCGTCCGTCGAGGACGCGGGCGCGGAGAATAGCGGCACCGGTGAAGCTAACAATCCCCTAACACACCGTTAATCCGGCCTGAACAGCGATTGCGCACATTAGTACGATGAAAATTGATTTCTGAAAACAAAGACAAAAAAGGACACACAGCTTTACTCACATAATTCAAGGACCATGCGTACCACACTTCTTCTTACCGCCATTCTTTCCCTCCACCTCCTTTTCGCTCCGAGTGTTTCCTCCCAGGACACCGGTAAGATCAGAGGAAAGTTGGTTGACGCAGCAAACGGCGAAGGCCTGATCGGTGCCAATGTCATTCTTGACGGCATGTCGCTCGGCGCCGCCGCCGACATCGATGGGAATTTCACCATCGAACCGGTTCCCCCCGGAACATACACCCTTCACGCATCCATGATCGGCTACACCAAAAAGACGGTCACTGGCGTTGTGGTGAAGGCGGGGGAAACGACGAAACTGGACCTGACGCTCGCCCCGGAAGCCTTCGAAATGGACGAGGTCGTCATCGAGGCGAAACTGCTCACGAACAACGAAGCCGGCCTGCTCAAGGACCGGCAGAAGGCCACCTCCATCAGCGACGCCATCAGTGCGGAAGATATCTCCCGCTCTGGCTCCGGTGATGCCGCCGCCGCCATGAACAAGGTGACCGGCGCCTCCACGGTGGACGGCAAGTATATTTACATCCGCGGACTCGGTGAGCGCTACACTTCCACGCAGCTTAACGGTGCCGAAGTGCCGAGCGCGGATCCCAACCGCCGCGCGGTGCAGCTGGATCTCTTCCCGGCGAGTTTCCTCGAGAATCTCGTCACCACGAAGACGTTCACGCCCGACAAGCCCGGCAACTACACCGGCGGCAGCGTGAACATTTCCACGAAGTCCTTCCCGGACAAGTTCTCGCTCTCTCTGTCGACATCCACCTCATGGAATTCGCAGACCACGGGCAGCAATGAATTCCTGACTTACGCGGGTGGCGGAACCGACTGGCTCGGCTTCGACGATGGCACGCGCGAGATTCCCGCGGCCCTGCAGGATCCCAATGTGGAAATCCCCGACCTGAGCTTCGCGTTTACCGATCAGGAGAAAGCGCAGCAGCTCGATGAGCTGTCGAAATCCTTCAACAGCGTCATGGCCCCGCGTCGCGGCTCCGCGCCGATCAATCAGAGCTACTCGATGTCCTTCGGCAACCAGGTCGACCTGCTCGGACAGCCCTTCGGCTTCCTCGGCAGCCTGACGTACAGCCGCAAGTATTCCCTCTATACCGATGGTACCGTCGGCCGCTATCAGCTCACCGGCCATGTCGACGACGTGGATGAGCTGACCAACGACTACCTGTTCACCGACCAGAAAGGCTCGGACGAAGTGCTCTGGGGCGGTCTGATGAACCTCTCGTACAAGCTCGGACAGGCGCACGAGATGGGCTTCAACGTCATTTATAATCGTGCGGCCGACAACACGGCCCGCTACCTGGCGGGGACGTTCCCGCGTGACCTGACCGGCAATGCGATTTACGAAACGCGAAACCTGCATTACATCGAACGCGAGCTGCAGACCTACCAGCTGCGCGGCAAGCATCATTTCGAGGCGCTGGGCGGACTGAATGTCGAGTGGATCGGATCGGTGTCGAGCAATACGCAGGATGAGCCGGATGTTCGCTACTTCACGAACAACTATACGATTCGTGAGCGTAACGACAACGTGGATACGATTTACACGATCCGCCCGTCGATCTATCCCATCCCCGCGCGTTACTATCGCAACCTTGCGGAGGACAACAATTCCTTCAATATCGATCTCGAAATGCCGTTCGCGCAGTGGAACGGACTTGCTTCGAAGGTCAAGTTCGGCGGAGCCTGGCTCAACAAGGAGCGCAGCTTCCGCGAGCGCCGCTTCGATTTCGGGCAGGACCGCATTTCCTACGACGGCAACGCCGACGATTTCTTTTCGGCCTCCAACGTGGGCATTCTTCCCGAAGAGAGCACGGAGATGTTCTATCGCTTCGGAAATTACGTGATCGACGCGACGTCGCTGTCCAACAATTACGACGGCACGCAGGATATCTACGCCGGATACGTCATGGTGGATCTTCCGATTTTCAACGACTTCCGCCTGATCACCGGTGCCCGCTACGAGACGACGGAGATGGATGTCGCCAGCATGGACACCTCGCTGACACGAGGCAATCTCGACAACCAGGATTTCCTGCCGTCGTTCAACCTTCTGTACAATGTCTCCGATCGAATGAACGTCCGCGCCGCCTACGGCAAGACGCTCGCGCGTCCGACCTTCCGTGAGCTTGCCCCGTACGCGTCATTCAACTTCGTCAACGACTTCACGTTCATCGGGAACGCGGAACTCGAACGCACCCTGATCGACAACTACGACCTCCGCTGGGAGTGGTTCGTGCGTCCGGGTGAAATTCTCGCTGTCAGCGGATTCTACAAGCTTTTCCAGAATCCCATCGAGCGCGTCATCAAAAACGTGAACGGCGAGATTGAATACCAGAATGTCTCGGAAGCCGAGGTCTACGGCTTCGAGCTGGAATTCCGCAAGCGTCTCGATGAAATCGCCAGCTTCCTGAACTACTTCTATGTTGGCGCCAATTTCACATATACCGCCTCCGTGGTTGACATCTCCGCCGACGAGCTGGAGGTGATCCGCGCGGTGAATCCCTACGTCGACGGCACGCGCGAACTGCAGGGGCAGTCGCCGTACCTGTTCAATGTCAACTTCGCATATCAGAACTATGACATGGGCACGTCCGTCAGCGTGTACTACAACGTGTTCGGCGAACGCCTCTCTGCCGTGTCGCTGGGTGGGACGCCGAACGTCTACGAACAGCCTCGCGGGATGCTCGATCTGATCCTCTCGCAGAAGCTGTTCGGAGGGTTCTCCGCGAAATTCGCCGCGAAGAACCTGCTCAATGAAGCGGTGGAGCACGTCCATCATTTCGAGGGCACGGACTACATTTACTCGCGGTTCAACACGGGGCGTGATTTCTCATTCGGCATCAGTTACACATTTGAGTAAAATCACCCGTTTTATCAATCTATGGAGCATTTCATGCTGAGAACATTGCTGACCGTGTTCGTCTTCCTGATGACGGCATCCGGACTGTTCGCGCAGAACGTCGTGAACATCACCGACGCCGATATCAACGGCGACGTGACCTGGACCGCAAACAACACATACGTTCTTGACGGATTCGTATTCGTCGAGGACGGCGAGTCCCTGACCATCGAACCCGGCACCGTGATCAAGGGCAAGCCGGGACAGGCCGAAAACGCCACCGCGCTGATCGTGGCGCGCGGCGGGAAAATCTTCGCCAACGGCACTCCCGCCAATCCCATCATCTTCACTGCCGAAGCAGACCAGCTCAACGGCAACCTTCCGCTGGACACCCGCGGCCTCTGGGGCGGTGTCATCCTGCTTGGAAAGGCGACGATCAACACTGCGACCGGCGAGGGACAGATCGAGGGCATCCCCTCGACCGAACCCCGCGGCGCCTACGGCGGAAACGATGACGAAGATGACTCGGGTGTATTCCGCTACGTGTCGATCCGTTACGGCGGCACAAATATCGGCGAAGGCAACGAGATCAACGGTCTGACGATGGCCGCGGTCGGCAGCAAGACCCGCATCGAGTATGTGGAGGTCTTCAACAATGCCGATGACGGTTTCGAATGGTTCGGCGGCACCGCCAACTGCAAGTACCTCGTCTCTGCCTTCAACGGAGACGATGCTTTCGACTACGATGAAGGTTTCCGCGGAAACGGACAGTTCTGGTTCGTCATCCAGTCCGACGAAGTCGGCAACCGCGGCGCCGAGCAGGACGGCGGTACGACGCCTGAGGACGGCATGCCGTACGCCATGCCGAACATCTATAATGTCACATACATCGGCAGCGGAATGGACAGCGAGAACGTCGATAACGACCTCGCCATGATTTTCCGTGACAATGCCGGCGGCAAGTACTACAACAGCATTTTCACGGAATTTGCCGGCAGCGGTATCGAGGTCGAGGATCTCGCCAGCGGCGAGGACTCCCGCGCCCGTCTCGAGGCCGGTGAACTCGTTCTGAATACCAACCTGTGGTGGAACTTCGGTGCCGGCAGCGCCATCACCGACATTGCCACGCAGGATTTCGTGCAGACGCATCTCGGTGCCAACAACAACTCGATCGCCGATCCGATGCTGCGCGGCATCAGCCGCACCAATGACATGGGACTCGACCCCCGTCCGGGATCGGGCAGCCCCGCACTCACCGGCGCCATGGATCCGCCCGACGATGTGTTCTTCACCAAAGTGACCTATCTTGGTGCCTTTGGCCCGAGCGATCTCTGGATTTACGGCTGGACTGCCATCTCCGACTATGGTATCGTTGCCGAGCCGCAGTCCGAGATCGTACAGATCACCGACGAAGACATCGACGGGAGCGTCACCTGGACGTCCGACAAGACCTATATTCTGAACGGTTTTGTGTTCGTCGAAAATGGCGAAATGCTGACCATCGAGCCAGGCACGGTCATCAAGGGCCGTCCGGGACAGGCCGAGAATGCCAGCGCGCTGATCGTGGCGCAGGGGGGTAAAATTTACGCAGAAGGTACACCCGCGAAGCCTATCATCTTTACGGCGGAAGCCGACGATGTAAACAATCCCAACGACCTTCCGCTCGATACGCGCGGCCTCTGGGGTGGCGTGATCATGCTCGGCAAGTCGACGATCAACACCGCGACCGGCGTCGGACAGATCGAGGGCATCCCCTCGACCGAGCCGCGTGGCGCATATGGCGGCAACGACGATGAGGACAACTCAGGTGTCTTCCGCTACGTGTCCATCCGCTACGGCGGCACGAACATCGGTGAAGGCAACGAGATCAACGGGCTTACGATGGCCGGTGTCGGATCCGGCACCCGCATCGAGTACGTAGAGGTAATGAACAACGCCGATGACGGATTCGAGTGGTTCGGCGGCACCGCCAACACGAAATACCTCGTCTCCGCCTTTAACGGTGACGACGCGTTCGATTACGATGAAGGTTTCCGCGGCAAGGGCCAGTTCTGGTTCGCCATTCAGTCCGACGAAGTCGGCAACCGTGGCGCCGAGCAGGACGGTGGCACCACGCCGGAAGACGGTACACCATATGCGACACCGCAGATTTATAATGTGACATACATCGGCAGCGGTATGAACAGTGTCAACGCCGACAACGACCTTGCCATGATTTTCCGCGATAATGCCGGTGGGAAGTATGTCAACAGTATCTTCACCGATTTCGCCGGCAATGGCGTCGAGGTGGAGGATCTCGCCAGTGGCGAGGACTCCCGTGCCCGTCTCGAGGCCGGTGACCTCGTCATGAGCAACAACATGTGGTGGAATTTCGGTGCCGGCAGCGCCATCACCGATATCGCCACGCAGGATTTTGTGCAGACGCATCTCGGCGCCAACAACAACGAAATCGTCAATCCGCAGCTGCGTGGCATCAGCCGCACCAACGATGCCGGACTCGATCCGCGTCCGGCAATCGGCAGTCCAGCACTCACCGGCGCCGTTGACCCTCCCGAGGGTGACAACTACTTCAGCAAGGTCACCTACCGCGGCGCCTTCGGTCCGTTTGACATGTGGATTGACGGCTGGACCGCCCTCTCCCAGCTCGGCGTTGCCGCGATTCCGCAGTCCGAAATCGTTCAGGTCTCCGATGAGGATATCGATGGTGACGTCGTGTGGACGGCACGCAACACCTACATCCTCAACGGTTTCGTGTTCGTCGAGAACGACGAGAGCCTGACCATTCAGCCGGGTACGGTCATCAAGGGCCGTCCGGGACAGGCCGAGAACGCCAGTGCGCTCATCGTTGCGCAGGGCGGACAGATTTTCGCCAACGGCACGAAGGAAAACCCGATCATCTTCACCGCCGAGGCTGATGACGTCGAGAACACAAACGACCTTCCTTTCGACACCCGCGGCCTCTGGGGCGGCGTGATCGTGCTCGGCAACGCGCAGATCAATACTGCCACCGGCGTCGGCCAGATCGAGGGCATTCCCTCGACCGAACCGCGCGGCGCATACGGCGGCAATGACGATGCGGACAACTCCGGTGTCATCCGCTACGTGTCCATCCGCTACGGCGGTACGAACATCGGTGAAGGCAACGAGATCAACGGTCTGACCATGGCCGGTGTCGGCTCCGGCACTACGATCGAGTATGTCGAGGTCGTCAACAACGCCGACGACGGATTCGAGTGGTTCGGCGGCACCGTCAACAGCAAGTATCTCATCTCCGCGTTCAACGGCGACGATGCGTTCGATTACGACGAAGGCTTCCGCGGCAAGGGCCAGTTCTGGTTCGTGCTGCAGAGTGACGAAGTCGGCAACCGCGGCGCCGAGCAGGATGGCGGCACCACGCCCGAGGACGGCATGCCCTACGCCATGCCGACCATTTACAATGCTACGTACATCGGCAGCGGTATGAACAGTGTCAACGTCGACAACGACCTCGCGCTGATCTTCCGTGACAATGCGGGCGGCAAGTACCACAACAGTATCTTCACCGAGTTCGCTGGCAGCGGAGTTGAGGTGGAGGATCTCGCCAGTGGCGAGGACTCCCGCGCCCGTCTCGAGGCCGGTGAGCTCGCGCTGGTGAACAATATCTGGTGGAACTTCGGTGCCGGCAGCACCATTGCAGACATCGCCACGCAGGACTTCGTGCAGACGCATCTCGGTGCGAACAACAACCAGATCGTCGATCCGAAGCTCATGAGCATCAGCCACACAAATAACGGAGCACTCGATCCGCGTCCCGCCGGCGACAGTCCTGCCATGCAGAGTGGCGCGATGCCCCCGAACGACGGCTTCTACAGCCAGGTCTCCTACATTGGCGCTTTCAGCAGCACCGACAACTGGGCCAATGGCTGGAGCTATCTTTCCACTGCCGATGTGCTTGGCGTGCAGGAGTCGTTCGACACCCGCATTCCGACCACGGTGGAACTGGAGCAGAACTATCCCAACCCGTTCAATCCCTCAACCACCATCCGCTTCGCAGTTCCGCAGGCCGGACACGTGCGCCTCGCCGTATACAACATGTACGGTCAGCTCATGGACGTCCTCGTCGACGGCATGCGCGAAGCCGGAAGCTACGACCTGACCTGGACCGCCGACAACCTGCCCAGCGGCACGTATCTCTACACGCTGCAGACGGCCGGCAAGATCCAGACCCGCAAGATGGTGCTGGTCAAATAACCCGCACCGTCGTTCAGATAAAAAACGGTCCCGCCTGGCGGGACCGTTTTTTATCTGGTTCAATGATCCTATTGTAGGACGGATTGATTCCCGATATCGATGGCTCGACAGAAGAAACATGAGGCTGCGAGAGAACAGAAACCGTGATGTTCTCATACTCAGGGGAATCAATCCGTCATTTCGTTGAGAATCTCCTTGCCCTCCTCCGGCAGCGAATCCACCCCGAAAAAATGCAGCACGATCGCGAGCGCGATGATGATGATGCCGATCCCCACGGCGAACTTGAAGAGCTTCTTGAAGATGGTGAAAACCAGCGACGCCAGCAGGCTGACGATGATGACACCGAGAATGGGGTTTTCGAGGATGAGAGTGAGATAGCGTTCCATGCCGTGCCGGGGATTGCGATGTCCATGGATATGATGGCTGAGAAAAAAGTACGGATTTGCGCGCAGATGTCATACGCGAGAAATGATTCTTTTCCGCGCAGACCGTATCTTGCGGTATGAACGGAACCTCCATGAGCATTCCATTCCGTCTTCCCGAGATCTATCACGGACTCGCGGAAGGGCACGGCCGCCTGCACGTGGGCGAGGAAGGCCTGCGCCTCGAATTTCGCGTAAAGGATGCGGTGTTCGGTGTGCTCAAATCCCGCGTCAAAGAGGTATTCATCCCCTACGCGGATATCGAGTCCTTCGAGCTGAAAATCGGCTGGTTCCGCCGCCGCCTTTTCATTCACACCCGCAGTCTGCAGCTCGTCGAGGATTTCCCGGGAGACGATGACGGATGCATCATCCTCAACGTGCGCAAATCCCCGAAAGACCGCATTCGCGAAATCCACTCACACATCACCCTCCACATGTCCGAGCAGAAGCTGCGCGAAATCGACTCCTGGCCGGATTCGCTGTAGAAGTACATGATCAACATCCCCGAAATCCTCACAGACGAATTCTCCCTTCAGCCGTGGCAGGTGACCAACACGCTGGCTCTGCTGGAGGAGGGAGGTACCATCCCATTCATCGCGCGCTACCGCAAGGAACGCACGGGCGAACTCGACGAAATCCGGCTCCGTGACCTGGTCGAGCGCTACACCTACCTGACCGAGCTCGAGGAACGCAGGCAGACGATCCTCAGCTCCATCGAGGAACAGGGCAAGCTGACGGATGAGCTCCGCACGGCCATCGAGCAGTGCATGCGGAAAACCGAGCTCGAGGATCTCTATCTGCCGTACAAACCGAAAAAGCGCACGCGTGCGACGGTGGCGCGGGAGAAAGGACTCGAGCCGCTGGCGGACATCATCCGCGCATGCAATTCGCCGGAAACAACCGCGGCGGATCTCTCTGCGCAGGCCTCCGCATTCGTCGACGAAGAGAAGGGCGTCGCAACCGCGGAAGAGGCACTGGCGGGTGCATCCGACATCCTCGCCGAGGAAATCTCGGAAAAGGCCGAACTGCGCGCGCACGTCCGCGGCGAATTCGTGCGCAACGGTGTATTCCGCTCGCGCATCAAGGACGACCATCCCGAGGGAACGACGAAATTTGAGATGTACCGCGACTTCTCCGTGCCCGTGCGCGACATCGCGCCGCACAACATGCTCGCCCTGCGGCGCGGGGAGGCGGAAGGAATCCTGTCCTTCGATCTCGAGTTCGAGCGGGATGCGCTGCTCGCGTGGATCGAACAGCGCGTGTCGCACAGCGGCGCGCGGGAGGTGCGCGACTTCTACCATGCCATGATCGCCGATGCATTCGACCGGCTCATGAAGCACACGCTCATCGGTGAAGTGCGCTACGAGAAAAAGCTCGAAGCAGATATGGCGTCCATACAGACCTTCGAGGTCAACCTGCGCGAACTCCTGCTCTCCGCGCCCGCGGGCATGAAGCCGACACTGGGTGTCGATCCCGGCTTCCGTACTGGCTGCAAGGTCGTGGCCATCGACCGCACGGGGAAATTCCTCGAATACCGCGCGGTGTTTCCGCACACCGGCGAACAGAAACGCATCGAAGCAGTCGGGGTGCTGCGCGACATGATCACGCGGCATGGCGTCGAACTCATCGCCATCGGTAACGGCACGGCGGGACGCGAAACCGACACCTTCGTCGCCGAGGTGATCCGCGAGATGGATCCGCGCCCGGTGAAGGTCATGGTCAACGAATCCGGTGCATCGATTTATTCCGCCAGCGACGTGGCGATCGAGGAATTTCCCGATCTGGATCTCACCGTGCGCGGGGCGGTCAGCATCGGCCGGCGCCTGATGGATCCGCTCGCCGAGCTGGTGAAAATCGATCCGAAATCCATCGGCGTCGGACAGTATCAGCACGACGTCGATCAGCGCCTGCTGCGGAAAAAGCTCGACGAAACCGTGGAGAGCTGTGTCAATCACGTCGGCGTGGACGTCAACACCGCCTCGAAGCAGCTGCTCTCATACGTCGCCGGCATTACGTCCACGGTCGCGAAAAACATCGTGCAGTACCGCGACGAGCACGGCGCCTTCCGCAGCCGCGCCCAGCTGCTCGACGTGCCGCGCTTCGGTCCGAAGGGCTTCGAGCAGGCCGCCGGCTTCCTGCGCATCCGCGGGGGCGAGCAGCCGCTCGACAGCACGGCCGTGCATCCCGAGAGCTATCATGTGGTGGAAACCATCGCGCGCGACCTCGATCTGTCGCTCGACCGCATCGGCGAGATCGCCGCGAAGGTGAAGGATATCGACATCCGCCGCTATGTCACCGGCGACGTCGGCGAACCCACGCTTCGGGATATCCTGCGCGAACTCGAGAAGCCGGGCCGCGATCCGCGCGACAGTTTCCGCTATGCGGAATTCAGGGAGGGAGTAAGCGAGATCGCGGATCTGAAGCCGGGGATGGTGCTGGAGGGCGTCGTCACGAATGTCGCAAACTTCGGCGCCTTCGTCGACATCGGTGTGCATCAGGACGGACTCGTGCACATCTCCCAGCTCGCCAACCGCTTCGTCCGCGACCCCAAGGAAGTCGTCAAAGTCGGCCAGATCGTCTCCGTGCGCGTCCTCGAGGTCAACGAGCAGCTCAAACGCATCTCCCTGAGCATGAAGAAGGAGGACAGAAATAAATAGCCCGCCGCTTGACGGCGGGCTATTCTCTTGAGGGTAACCCCACGCGTGAGCGTGGGGTGCACACGCGTGAGCGTGGGGTGCACACGCGTAAGCGTGGGGGCGGGACGCGTCAGCGCATCAGCACCATCTTTCTCGTCAGGGTCTGGCTCCCCGCGCGGAGGACGGCAAAGTACGTGCCCGCAGGCAGGTTCGATGCCGCGAACGCGGCCGTGTGCGATCCTGCCTCGCGGCGCCCCTCGACCAGCGTTGCGATCATGCGGCCGGAGGCGTCGTACACCTGCAGCTGCACGTCATCGGCGCGATCGAGCGAATAGCGCAATGTCGTGGATGACGCGGCACCGCTGCCGAAGGGATTCGGATAATTTGCGGCGAGTGCGATACCGGAAGGCGCCGCTTCGGGCTCACCGACGGATGTCACGGCGTCGACCGTCCAGATGCCGCGGCCGTAGGTACCGACGACCAGCTTGTTCTCCGGCGTCAGCTTCATGTCATAGCACACGACGTTCGGCAGTCCGTTGCCGAACTGCTTCCAGTTCTCGCCGCCGTTGGTCGTGTACCACACGTTGACATCCGTCGCAAGGAAAATCGTATTGGGGTCATCCGGATCGGGGATGATGGCGTTGGCCGGAATGTCCGGCAGATCACCGCTGATGTCCTCCCAGGATTCCCCGCCGTCGGTGGTCTTGAACGCATGTCCCGTCCCGTACCCGGACATGGAAATGTACACCGTGTTCCAGGTGCCGGGAAGGATGTTGATGTCCGTAATCCAGCGATTCGGCAGGCCTTCACTCATGTTGATCCATTCCGGATCGAGTGCCAGCACGTTGAAGCAGTAATACACCTTGCCGTCGCCGGTCGTGGCATACATGTAGCGCGGATTCTCCGGCGGCATGGCGAGATCGGTCACCACCGAGGTGTTCGTCAGGGCGCTCTGGCTGATGGTCAGCCACGACCCGGCGTCCTTGGCGGGACTGAGACGATGCATGTAATGACTGCCGGTGTACAGACGCTCGCCGCTGGGATCCAGCAGGAGGGGGCGCACCCAGTTGACGCGATATCCGCTCAAGCCGTTCCCCACCCTCTGCAGGCTGGTGCCGTCGAAGGTGCGGTACGGCGTCGTGTTGATCGTGAAATACATCAGGCTGCTGTTGTCCGGATCCACGGCGATGCGTCCTCCGTCACCGCCGCCGACATACGACCAGTTTGTCAGTCCCGGCGAGGCCTGCCGCATGTTGCTGTTGTCCTGCGTGCCGCCGTAGAGCAGATCGCTGTTCGACGGCGCGTATGTGATGCTGTAGAACTGCGTTGTGACGAGTCCTTCGGACTTGTCCTTCCACCCGCTGCCGGAGGTTGTACTGATGAAAATGCCGCCGTCGTTCGCGGACACGATCACGGAGGGATCGTCGGGCTTGAACGCAAGGTGATGCTGATCGGCATGCACGTAGGCGGGATTGTCCGGGTCGATCGTGCGCAGCTCCCAGCGCGTCAGCTTTGAGAAGCCGTCGCCGCCGTTGGTGCTGCGGTACAGGTCGATGCCGCCCATCATCACGAAATCCGGATCGGTCGGCGAGGTGGCGATGCAGAGATCGTAGAAGGCCTGTCCGCGGGTGAAACCGTTGTTGATGGCTGTCTGTTTGCGTTCCCATGTCTGTCCCGCGTCGTAGGAGATGAACACGCCCTTGAAATCAATGTCGCCTTCGGGCATGCGCCGGCGGCTGAGTGCCGCGCCTGCATAAATCCGGTCGGGATCGGACTTGGGGATACTCAGCACGATGCGTCCCAGCGAGTCGCCCGGCGCGAAATTCGTCTCGAGTTTCTCCCAGGTCCAGGATCCGCCTCCGGCATGGGAGACGTACACGCCGTTCGAACTGCTGCCGAAGTCATTGCCCACCGCGGCATACACCGTGGAAGGGTCGTCGGGCTTGTACAGCACGTCAGTGATCACACCGCTGAGCGTGCTGCTCCAGTTCTGTCCGCCATCGGTGCTCTTGTAGAGTTTATTGGTCGTCGCAACCAGGAGCGTATCGGAGGATTCGGGATGCAGGGCGATGCGGTGCACCGCGCTGCTGGTGGCCGGCCAGGGAAGCAGCTCCCAGTTGTCACCGCCGTCATCGCTGCGCAGCACGCCGACACCGTCATAGGTAGGTGCGCCGCTGTAGCGCGGATAGTACTGCGCCACCGGCTCGCCCGTGCCGGCGAAAATCGTCGAGGGATTGTTCTCGTCGATCGCCAGTGCACCGACCGTCATGCGCGGCTGGTCGTCGGTGAGGGGCGTCCAGCTCTCGCCGAGATCGGTGCTGCGCCACACACCGCCCGAGGCGCCGCCGGCGTAAATCGTGTTTGTCTCCACGGGATGAAACGCCACCGCGCGCATGCGCCCGCCGATGTTTGTCGGTCCCTCGGACTTCCACGTCGCAGCGGTGGAGAACGGCTTCAGCAGCGCGCTCTGCGGGGACTGCGCCACATCCTGCCACGCATCCCAGAGCCGCTGGTCGATGTTCACGCCGGGATTGCCGTACGCGCGCTGTTCGTAATGATAGCGCAGCATTTCGACAGATTCCCGGAACGGTTTGGCTTCGTCGACGCCGAATTCCGGCGGCGCATTAAAAAATGCCGGACGCGGATTCAACAGAAACAAAAGGGCGATGCTGCCCGTATACAGGGCCGTGAGTACGGCAGCGGGAGATCGGAACACTCGAGACATGGAAACTCCGGATACACAATTTCGAAACGTCAATCAGTGTGCAGTATATTGCACTGCATCCGGTAAGATGCCTGCAAAATCAAACAGAAGCAATGGAAATCGACATTCCACTGTCAATACTGCCGATTTCGAATCCCGTTTCCCTGTGATGATTCATTCTGACCGGTTTTTATCCATCATATATTCGGCATGATCCATGAATACAATGAAGACACTTTCCCTCGGCATCCTTGTGATGATGATGCTCATCCCCGTCCGCTCCTCCGCGCAGGAATACAGGATCGGACAATTCCAGGGCGGACTCGATTTTCTCATCGCCCTCCCGCAGAACGAGTTCAAGGAAAACTCGAATGACGCGGGGTTCGGACTTTCGCTCGACCTCGGCTATGTGATCCCGAAGCTGCCCGTCGTGGCCGGCATCTCCGGCGGCTTCGCAACCTACGGCAGCCGCACCTTCAATGTGCCCTTCTCCAGCACCGTGCAGCTGGTGAACGTCGATCTGACCACCTCCAACAACATCGCGCTCGGACATCTCTTCCTCCGCTTCCAGCCGCAGGATGGCATGTTTCGCCCGTATTTCGAGGGCCTCGTGGGCTTTCATTACCTGTGGACCGAATCAAAGGTGGAGGACGAGCGCTTCGAAGACAGTGACATCGCCGGATCGGTCAATCTCGACGACATCGCCTTCAGCTACGGCGCCGGCGCGGGCGTGATGTTCCGCGTCTACCGCGGTGAAACAGACGAGCCGGGACGCGGTGTGGAAGTGTTCATCAATGGCCGTGTCCGCTACCTTTACGGCGGCGAAGCCAAATATTTCAATGAGGATTCCATCACCGCGGCTCCCAACGGCGCACCGATTCTTGAGGAGCGCTATGCGAAGCAGTCCGAGACGGACATGATGAACATCGCGCTCGGCGTCAGCGTCCGCTTCTGAGATGGGGATGCGGGATTGCCCCTGCCGAATCCCGATCCAGGGCACTCACAGCACAATTTTCGTGTTTTTATTTGCAGTACGGGCATCTCTGGATGCCCGTTTTTGCAGGATAACAGAAGGATTGTCATAGATGTCAAACGGGGATCGCCCACAGGCACAACCAGAAAAGAATGCAGCTCCCGCTGGAGATGCGCCGCGTTCTGAATCGGGACAGGTAGACCATGGCCGCCGCGATTTCATGCGCAAGGGCGTGTCCGGATTGACGATTATTTCGCTCAGCGGACCGATGGTCGGGAAGGTCAGCCGGGATGATGATTTCGAAGTCGTGCACAAGACCGTGCGCATCAACAATCTCCCGAAGCGGGTGGAGGGATTCCGCATCGCGATGATCTCGGATATTCATTCCGGGCCGTATATGGATAAGAAGGATATCGATCCCTACGTCACCCGGATGAACAAGCTGAAGCCCGACGCCATTGTGCTGCCCGGAGATTTCATCCAGAACCGCAACGAGGAGGTCGAAGCCGTCGCCGACGCATTGCAGAAACTCGAAGCGCCTTACGGCGTGTACGGCAGCACGGGCAACCATGACTATTTCGCCGACGCGGATTACGTCTCGAAGGAACTCGGGCACGCCGGTGTTCGCATGCTGCGCAACGAGCACATCGTACTCGACGTCGACGGCGCGCCGCTGGCGCTGATCGGACTTGATGACGTGCGTTCAGGCCATCCCTTTGACAACCTGTTCCGCTCTGCCGTCGATGGACTCGACGCGCGCATCCCGAATGTCGTGCTCTGTCATAAACCGTATTACCTGGAGGAAGCATCCGAGTGGGGGGTGGATCTCATGGTCAGCGGCCACACGCATGGCGGACAGATTGTCATCGCGCGCGTGTTCGACACCGTCATCACGCCCGCCGCGCTGATCTCCGGCTACATCGAGGGACTCTACCGCCTCGACGGCACCCAGCTCTACGTCACCCGCGGCATCGGCACCGTCGGCATCCCCGTCCGCATCAACTGTCCCCCCGAAATCACCGTGCTCACCCTCGAATCCGCGTAGGATTTCAGGCAACGAGAACGCCCGCCGGATCCGTGTCAAACGGACGTGGCGGGCGCTGCATATCTGCCGAGGTCCCTCAGGGACATCCGTCGCGGACACCTGCGTTGAGACGCGGTGCACTGTCCTGTCTCGGGTCCGCAGAAGAATCCCCTACGGCGAATTCCGATGAATCATCCGTGGGAAGGGGATGGTCTCGCGCACGTGATCGATGCCGCAGATCCACGCGACGGTGCGCTCCACGCCGAGGCCGAAGCCGGAATGCGGCACGCTGCCGTAGCGGCGCAGGTCGAGGAACCACTCGAACACCTCCTGCGGCAGGTCGTGCTCGCGGATGCGCTCGAGCAGGTAGTCGAGATTGTCCTCGCGCTGACTGCCGCCGATGATCTCCCCGTAGCCCTCCGGCGCAAGCACGTCCATCGCCAGCGCCTTTGTTTCATCCTCCGGATCCCGCTTCATGTAAAACGCCTTCACGGCCGCGGGATAGCGGTGCACGATCACCGGACGGTCGAAATACCAGGTCAGCACGGTCTCGTCGCTGCCGCCGAGGTCGGCGCCGTGCTCGAAATTCTTTGCGCTTTCCTTCCACTTCGGCAGGTTGCGCAGCAGCTCTTCGATCTCGTCGAGGCGTACGCGGATCTGGATCTCCCGCGCGTCGAACTTCTTGCGCTTCCATTCCTTCATCTGGTTGTAATTCTTCTTTCCCTCCTCCAGCTCGGCGGTGAGCTCCTCGCGCTCCTTCTCCGCCGCCGCGATGCGTTCGTCCACCATTTCGCCTGTCTTCTCACTGTGCAGCATCTCCACCGCCTCGTCGTAGGAGACGCGCGGGAAGGGCGGGAGGATGTTCTCAAGCGCCGCGGTGTCGCGTTCGAGTTCGGCGAGTTCATGCTTGCGTTCCTTCAGCACCGTCTGCACGATGTGCGAAATGAACTCCTCGGCGAGCGTCATGTCGTCATCGAGATCGAACCAGGCCATTTCCGGCTCCACCATCCAGAACTCGGTCAGGTGGCGGCGCGTCTTCGAGGCCTCGGCGCGGAAGGTCGGACCGAACACGTAAATCTTGCCCAGCGCCATCGCGCCCGCTTCGCCGTAGAGCTGGCCGGACTGCGTGAGATACGCCTTGCCCAGGTCGAAGTACTCGGTCTCGAAGAGGGTGGACGTCCCCTCGACGGCGTTCGGAGTGAGGATGGGAGCGTCGAACAGCACGAAACCGCGATCGTCGAAGAAATTGCGGATGGCGCGGATGATGCTGTGCCGGATCCGCAGGATGGCCGCCTGCCGGCGGGATCGGATCCACAGGTGGCGCCGCGGCGCGAGGAAATCGATGCTGTGCTCCTTCGGCGTGATCGGGTATTCCTCGGCGACATGGACCACCGAAAGCGTGCGCACGTCCATTTCATAGCCGCCCGGCGCGCGCTCGTCGGCGCGCACGGCGCCCGTGACCGTGAAGGAGGATTCCTGCGTGAGCGTATGGGCGCTCTCCCAGTCCGCTTCGGACACGCTGTCCGCGGACAGCACACACTGGCACAGCCCCGTGCCGTCGCGCAGGATGAGAAACAGGATTTTTCCGCCCTCGCGCTTGTTGTAAAGCCAGCCCTTGAGCGTGACTTCCGAACCGACATGCTGCGCGAGATCTTCGATGTAGACGTCTACCATGAGTGCGCCGTGTGATTGCTGTTCGACATGCAATCATACAAGATACGAAAATTTGCAGGGGGGATGTAAAAACCCCCTGCCTACTTCTCGACCTCTAATTCCACCACTCTCCCGTACACCTCCTCGAACAGCTCTTTGCGGCGCTCGGCGCCCCAGAGCTCGATGCTGGTGTCGGCTTCGCGCTTGAGCCCGAGCTGGATGCGCAGGCTGCCGTCTGCGTCCTCGCAGTGCAGGCTGGCGAAAATGTCGCGGTGGCGGCGGTCGAGTCCGTCGGCGATGCGCAGGATGGCAGCGAGCTTGCGAACGCGCAGGCGATCCTTCTCACCGAGCTTCGGATAGCCGTCATGCTTCTGCTTCGGATGGCTCTTCCGGTGATAGCGCGCCACGTTGGAGATGATCTCGATCTCCCGGTCGGTGAAGCCGAGCAGCTCGCTGTGCCGGATGAGGTAGTAGCTGTGCTTGTGATGCTGCGAATGCGCGATGTGATAGCCGATGTCGTGCAGCACGGCCGCGGCCTCGAGATACTCGCGTTCGGTGTTGCCGAGCCCGTGCAGCCCGTGCAGCTGATCGAACAGCGCCAGCGCGTACTTGCGCACCGTGGCGGCATGCCGCGGCTCGTAATGACAGGATTCGGCGAGATGGTAGATGCTGGCCTTGCGGATGTCAGTGAGGTGATCGACCGACCGCTCCTCTCCGATGATTTTCTGTATCGTGTCGAGCAGGATGCCCTCGCGCAGCGCGTATTTACTCGTCGTCATGCGCTCGATGCGCAGCTGCTCGAAAATCTGCTCGAGAATGAGCACGCCGGCCACGATGATGTCCGCCCGCGCGGGATCCATGCCCGGAATCTGCCGGCGCTTCTCCGCCGTCTTTGCCGAAAGTACCGCATCGACCACGCGCCCGAGTTCCTTCCGCGTGAAAGTCACGTTGCCCGCATCCTCGTTGAAGGTCTCGCCCTTCGCGGCGAGTATCATCGCCGCGGTGTTGAGTATCGTGCCGGAGGAACCGACTACGGTCTCCACACTGCGTCCGCGCATGGCGCGCACGATGGGATGCAGCGCGCCGGACAGCCAGGCGCGGCACTGCTCGACATGCTTCCCCTTCAGTGACGATCCGCTGAAAAAGCGCCGGGTGAGGCGCACGGCCCCGAGCTTGAGGCTGTTGGCGTACTGCACGCCACCCTGCTCGCCGATGAGGAACTCGGTGCTGCCGCCGCCGATGTCCACGAGCAGCAGTTTCTGCTGGTACACCGGAAGCGCCTGCATGACGCCGAGATAGATCAGCCGCGCCTCCTCGAAGCCGCTGACAACTTCGATGTCGATGTCCAGTTCCTCCCGCACGCGGTCGACAAAGACCTGCCGGTTGTTCGCCTCGCGCACGGCGCTGGTGGCGATGGCGCGGATGCGCGCGTCGTGGGAGTGCGCGAGAAGCTTGAAGCGCCGCAGCGTCTCCAGCGCGCGCTCCATCGCCTCGTCGCCGAGATGCTTCATGTCGGTCACGCCCTCGCCGAGACGCACGACCTCCTTGTCCTTGCCGAGCACGTTAAATTTCCCGTTGCTCCTCACGTCGGCGATGACGAGGTGAAAGGAGTTCGTCCCGAGATCGATGGCCGCAAGGCGGCGGATGCGGTTCGGCATGGCGCTATTCCTTCTCCTCGGCGACGGATTCCTTCATCCGCACATGCTGCCGCCGCAGCATCTCGGTGAGTACATGCCAGACCTTGTCGGCGGAAATGGCCTCTACGCTGTTGCCCTGCCCGAGGATGAAACGGTGCTGATCGCCCGGCGGCGCCCACTGCAGCGGATCGGTCGGACCGAACAGACTCAGCGTCGGCGTGCCGACGCCGGCGGACACATGCATCATGCCGGTGTCATTCGTCACGTACAGATCACAGTTGCTGATCACCGCGGCTACCTCACGGATGGGTTCGTTGTGCATGACAAGGCAGGCGTTGGGCATGTTCAGCGTCATCTCGTGCAGCGGCTCATCGTCGTCGGGACCAGCCGTGATCACGATGAACGCGCCGTATATCTCCGCGCAGCGGTTTGCGATCTCCGCAAAGCGCAGCGCATCCCAGCGGTTGGGAATCTTCGCCGCGCCGGGATGAAAACCGATCACGATATCCCGCCCGCCGCTCTTCGCGGTGATGCGCTCGCGGCCCTGGCGTATCTCCTCATCACTGAGTCCGATCTCCAGCTCGGGCGATACCGGGTCGAGCACGAGAATGGATGCGATGTCGAGATTACGCTGCGTCTGATGCCGCGTGGGATCGCGTCGCCAGTCGAGATTCACCGCCACGTTGTAGAAATACGCGGTAAGGTTCTTTTTGCCGTTCAGCGCGGCCGGACCGATGCGCCGCTTCGCCCCGGAAAACCAGGTCAGTACGTCGCTGGTGACGGACATCGACACCGTACTGGGCGTCATCGCGAGATCGAAGCGCCGTCGCTTCAGCGCGCGGCCGAAACGCCACACGGTGAAGGGCGAGCGCACGAATTTCTTCTTGTCGTACACGATGATCTCGTCGAGGAAAGGCGCCCCGCGCAGGATCTCGCTGTTCAGCGGACGCGCCAGCAGGGCGATGTGCGCGTCAGGATACGTCGCGCGCAGGGCACGCAGCAGCGGCACGGCGCAGAGCATGTCGCCGAGCTGATTGTGCTGCCGGATGACGAGAACATTGTGCACGGAATTGCGCGGTACGGTGGTTACCGTCCGTGCATGCACGAAAAGGCGGAAGAATCCGAACAGCAGGCGCTTGAAGGATTTTTCCAGGAATTTCATGCCGTGCCTTTCCCGCTCACTTCTCGTCCCTTTCGTCGTCGAGTTCCTCGAAATCGGCGTCCACGGCCTTGCCGTCGAAATTTTTGCGGCGGCGGGTGGATTCGAAGGGATTGCGCGGACGCTGACGGCCACGCGAGGCGCCGGTCAGCATGCGAAACAGGCGGAAAACAAACCAGCCGATGACGGCGATGAATATGATACGGAACAGCATCAGGAATCCCGTGGCAGTCGTGACATGGGTGTGTAGTATTCGGTGGCGACGTGGTCGGGCTTGAGGATTTCCCGGATCAGCTCGTCGAGATGATCCTCGTGCTTGACGAAATCGATCTCCGTCGCGTTGACGATGAGCAGCGGCGAGGACTTATAGCGGAAGAAGAAATAATTGTATGCGTCATTAAGGTCGGAGATGTACTTCCGCGACATGGCGCGCTCGAAATCCCGCCCACGCAGGCGGATATTGGCCATCAGCCGCTCCACGCTCGACTGCAGATATACGATGAGATCCGGCTTGGCGAGGCTTTTCTCCATGTTCGCCGCGAGCATGTCGTAGAGATGCAACTCGTCGTCCTGCAGGTTGAGATGCGCGAAAATCTTGTCTTTCTCGAAAATGTAATCCGTGATCAGAAAATCCGCGAACAGCTCCTGCTGCGAGAGCGTCTGCAGCTGTTTGAAGCGCGTGAGCAAAAAGAACAGCTGTGTCTGAAACGCGTAGCGCTCGGGGTGCTGGTAGAAGCGTTCGAGAAAGGGATTCTCCTCGAAGCGCTCGAGCACCAGCTGTCCGCCCAGCCGCTCGTGCAGCAGGCGGGCCAGGCTGGTCTTGCCGGCCCCGATCACTCCCTCGATGGCGATGTAGCGGATGTCTTTCTGCATTGCACCTGTGTCGGTTCTCGTGGCGGTTACCGTGCGGATGCCCGCTTCGCGGGATGCTGCCGCATTCAGCGGGATCTCCGCTTTCAGCGGGATGCCGCCGTTCAGCGGCGGCGGATGCTGCGGCGGTCGCGGCGGAGCGCGCCTTTTCTGCGCCGGGATGCGCGGCGTGCGCTCCTGGCGGCCGTGGCGGACGGCTCGAGGCGCGCGTTCGTCGGCCAGATGCGTCCGCTGTCGGGCGCGCTCTCGGTGAGCGCGGCGATGGACGCGTGGAGGACGGGATGCATCTCCGTACCGGCGAGCTCCTGCAGCGGCAGCAGCACGAACTGCCGCTCAGTCAGTCCGGGATGCGGAATCTCCAGTCGTTCATCGTGCACGACACGCTCGCCGTAAAGCAGGATGTCGATATCGATCAGCCGGGGACCGTACCGCCGCGTCGGTACGCGACCAATGTCGCGCTCGATATCCTTCAATGCCCGCAGCAGCGCGGCGGGCTCCAGCGCCGTGCGGATCTCCGCGACGGCGTTGAAAAACTGCCCCTGTGCGGAGTCGCCCCAGGGTTCGCTCTCGTAGACGCTGGAGGTGCGCAGCACGTCGGTATCGGGCAGCAGCGCGATGCGGTCCAACGCCTCCTGCATCGCATGGGCGCGGTTGCCAATGTTGGATCCCAGTCCGAGATACACCGTTTCGCCCTGCGCGATACGCGGGGGGATGGCGACGGACTGCGTGTCAGCGGCGCTCATCGACTTCCACCTCCACGTAGTCGATGACACCCTTGATGGGCACGCCGGGCTTGCGCACGCGCACGGCCACGCCGTTCACTTCCGGGAACTGCTCGAGGATGCGCTCGGCGATGCGCCGCGCCACGGTCTCGATGAGTTTGAACGACTCCTTGGTGACCAGGTCCTGGATGAGGTTGTAGACGTCTTCGTAATTGACCGTCTTTTCCAGGCTGTCAACCTTCGCGGCCTCCTCGAAATCCGTCTCCAGCTCCACGTCGATGTGGAAGCGTCCGCCGAGGTGGCGCTCCTCGTGAAAATTCCCGTGATATCCGTAAAAAACGGCGTTCTGCAACCGTATGAAGTGCTTCTTTTCCATCTTTTCAAACTACGCCATTCAGGTCATTTCCACAACCGGCGGTCGGTGCAAATCCCGTTATCCCTCCGGTTCGGAAATGCGCTCGAGGGCCGCGCGGAGGCGGCGCAGGCATACATCGCGTCCGAGCACCTCCATCATGTCGAAGAGACTCGGCGAGGCCGTCGTGCCGGTGAGCGCGAGGCGGATGGGATGAATGAGTTTGCCCGCGCCGACGCCGGCATCCTCGGCCGCCCCACGGATGACCTCCTCAAGCGTCGCGGCGCTGAAGTCGCACTCCTCGAGCCGCGGCAGCAGCCCACGCAGCAGCGCACCGGTGCCCGCCTTCCAGCGCTTCGCCACGCCATTCTCGTCGTATTCCTCCGGATCGGTGTAGAAGTAGCGTCCGTTCGCGAAGAAATCCGGCAGCCGCTCCATGCGCTCCTTCATCAGCGGCACGATGCGGCGGATGTCGTCTTCGGGGATGTCCGCGAGGTCATCGGGACGATGCCGCAGGATGCGGCGGAACAGGTCCTCGTCATCCAGCAGCCGGATATGCTGACCGTTCATCCAGTCGAGCTTTTCTTCGTCGAATACCGAGCTTTTCTTCAGCACGCGCACGATGTCGAAGGTGTCCACCAGTTCGTCGCGCGAAAGGATTTCGCGGTCATCCCCGGGCGACCATCCCAGCAGGGCGAGGAAGTTGAACATCGCCTCGGGCAGGTAGCCGCGCTGCTGGAACTCCCCGACGGACGTGGCGCCGTGCCGCTTCGAGAGCCGCTTTTTGTCGGCGCCGAGAATCAGCGGCAGGTGGCCGAACTGCGGCATTTCGTAGCCGAGCGCGCGGTAGAGCATGACCTGCTTGGGCGTGTTGGAGAGATGGTCGTCGCCGCGAAGGACGTGCGTGACCTCCATGTCGTGGTCGTCGACCACGACGGCCATCATGTACGTGGGCGTGCCGTCGGAGCGCAGGATGACGAAGTCGTCAATTTCCTCGTTGCTGAAGGATGTCTCGTCATGCACGATGTCGTTGAACACCGTACGGCCGTCGGGGACGGCAAATCGGAGCACATGGGATCGCCCCTCGGCATCCAGCGCCTGCCGCTGCTCGGCGGTGAGATGCCGGCAGGTGCGGTCGTAGAGAAAGGCGCCGCCGGCGGACTCGGCCTTCTCGCGCTTGGCCTCCAGCTCCTCCTGCGTGCAGTAGCAGCGGTATGCGCGGCCTTCCGCTTCGAGACGGAGGCATTCCTCGCGGTGGCGTTCGATGCGGGCGGACTGTATCACCGGCTCGCCGTCCCAGTCCACGCCGAGCCAGGTCAGTCCGCCCAGGATCTCGCGTGTCATTGCATCGCTCGACCGCTCCCGGTCGGTGTCTTCGATGCGCAGAAGGAAGCGTCCGCCCGCGCTGCGGGCAAACAGCCAGTTGAAAATGGCGGTGCGCGCGCCGCCGACATGCAGGTAGCCCGTCGGACTGGGCGCGAATCGGAGTGTCATTGTTCGGGACATAATCGGGGATGCTAAAATGAGGGAAATGAATGAGTTACGGCGCGTGGTGACTGGCGGGTCAGAAAAATGACTCGTGGATCAGAAAATTGTACTCGTCGGTCATTTTTCTGACCCATCCGTGCAATCCGTGCAATCGTAGGGGCGGGATTCATCCCGCCCGAATCCGTGTCATCCGTGCGGCGGCGGACGCGACGCCCCGGGCGAGATGAATCTCGCCCCTACAGGGGACGGGGGCCGCGATCAGGACCGGGTCGGGGGCCGGACGCGCGCCGTTTCACGACCTGCCGACATCCGCCACGCGGTGCGCATGATGAGGATGAATACGGCCAGGGCCAGCACGCTCCAGAGCACGCCCCAGACGATGGCGGGAATGCCGGTCATGCCGGCGAAGATGCTGGCGTCGGTGACGCGGTCTTCGAGCGTGACGAGATCCTGCTTGACATCGACCAGCGCGTAGAGACAGCTCATGGCGCCGCACGCGCAGCCAGCGTTCGGACAGCCAGCGCGCCGCGGCCAGCAGCGCGCCGCCGAACACGATTCCAAAAATAACCCCGAAGCTGTTGCGGACAAAAAGGAGGGTCACCAGCAGCACGATCACGCCGGTGACGGCGGCGAGCATCACGCTCATCCGGGCACGCAGCGACAGCAGGAAGATCGCGCCGCCGAGCAGCATGCTGCCCAGGTAGCCGCTCGATACCACCACCCACAACCATCCCCCGCGGGTGACCGCCATGCCGCCGATGCGGCTGTCGATGGTAATGCGCTCGACCGATCCGCCGGTGAGCAGTGCCGCCAGCGCGTGACTCAGCTCGTGCAGCAGCACCACGAACAGCTTCACCGGATACAGCACCGGCGAGCTCCAGAACAGGATCGAGAGCACGAGCAGTCCGATGATCAGCAGAAGCTGCTGCCGGGGCGTCATTAGTGCGCCTCCAGCCAGGTGCGTCCGGTGCCGGTCTCGACGTCGATGGGCACGCGCAGGTCCATCGCCGTGCGCATGCGGTCGACCACCAGCGCGTGCAGCTCGTCCGCCTCCGCCTCGGGCACGTCGAAAATCAGCTCGTCATGCACCTGCATGATCATCTTTGCCGCGAAGCCGCGCTCGCGCAGCTCCCGGTGAATGCGGATCATCGCGATCTTGATCATGTCGGCCGCGCTGCCCTGGATGGGCGCGTTGATGGCGGTGCGCTCGGCGAACATCCGCACGTTGCGGTTCTTGCTGCGGATGTCGGGAATGTAGCGCCGCCGCCCGAGCAGGGTCTCCACGTAGCCATGCTCCTTGCAGAACGCAATGGTGTCGGCGATGTAGCGGTTGATGCGCGGGTATTTCTCGAAGTAGATGTCGATCAGCTCCTTCGCGTCGTTGTTCTCGATGCCCAGGCGCTGCGCCAGTCCGAAGGCGCTGATGCCGTACAGAATACCGAAGTTCGTGGTCTTCGCGCGCCGCCGCTGTTCGGAGGTGACTTCATCGGCCGAAATCTCGAACAGTCGCACCGCCGTGCTCGTGTGGATGTCCTCTCCCGACGCGAACGCCTCCAGCAGTCCCTCGTCGCCCGAAATCTCCGCCGCCAGGCGCAGCTCGATCTGCGAGTAGTCGGCCGAGAGCAGCACGCGTCCTTCATCGGACGGCACGAAGGCCCGCCGGATCTCCCGGCCCGCCTCGGTGCGGATGGGAATGTTCTGCAGGTTGGGATCGGTGGAGCTGAGGCGTCCGGTCGCGGCCACGGCCTGGTTGTAGGAGGTGTGGACACGCCCGGTTTCGGGATGGATGAGCCTCGGCAGCGCATCGACATAGGTGGATTTCAGCTTGGTGAGCTGCCGGTAGAGCAGGATGTGCTCGATGATAGGGTGGATGCCGACGAGGGATTCCAGCACGGAGACGTCGGTGGAGTATCCGGTCTTGGTTTTCTTGCGCGCCGGCAGCTCCAGCCGCTCGAAGAGCACTTCGCCGAGCTGCTTGGTGGATTTGATGTTGAACTCCCCGCCGGCAAGCGTGTGGATTTCCGTGGTGATGCGGTCGATCTGCTTTTCGAGATCCAGCGAAATCTCCTCGAGGATGCCGGTGTCGATGCGCACGCCGGTGAATTCCATTTCCGTGAGCACATGCACGAGAGGGAATTCCATCTCCGCGAGCAGTTTCGCCTGCCCGGTGTTCGCGATTTCCTTGCGCAGCACGCCGGCGAGCTGCAGTGTGATGTCGGCATCCTCCGCGGCGTAGGGCGCCACCTGCTCGACCGGGATGTCGGCCATCGACAGCTGCTTGCGTCCCTTGCCGATGAGGGTGGAAATCGGCACGGGACGGTAGTTGAGGTACTGCATCGCCAGGGCGTCCATGTTGTGGTCACCTTCGGGACGCAGGATGTATGCCGCGAGCAGGGTGTCGTAGAGCGGGAGGTCGCATGCGATGCCGAGGCGGCGAAGGACGAGCAGGTCGAATTTCAGGTTCTGTCCGATGAGCACGGCGTCGCCGCTGAAGAGGGGACGCACGGCTTCGACGATGTCGTCGCGCGCAAGTGTGCCATTGGCGGGAACGTACCAGGCGTGCCGGGGACGCACGGCGAAGGACATCCCCACCAGCTCGGAATGCAGCGGATGGCGTCCGCTGGTCTCTGTGTCGAAGCAGAATTCCATCTCGGCGGCGATCTCCTGCACCATGGCGTCGAGCTCCGCGGCCGTGGTGACCGTGACGTATTCGTGCTGCTCGGATTCGATATCCTTCATGCCGGTGGAAGAGCCGGTGCTGCCGTCGCCGGATTCCTCCTCGAGCTTTTCAATGAAGCTGCGCATTTCGAGTTCTTCGAAAATGGAGCGCAGCGTCTCGCGGTCCTTTTCCGCAAAGCGCAGATCCTGTGGATCGACGTCCACGGGCGCCGCGGTGTCGATGACGACCAGGTCGCGCGAGAGGAAGGCTTCGTCGCGCTGATCCTCGAGTTTCGTGCGCACGCCCTTTTTCGCAATGTCGTCGAGATGTTCGTACAGCGCGGTGATCGAGCCGTATTCCTGTATCAGGGGAATGGCGGTTTTCTCGCCGATGCCCCTGACGCCCGGAATGTTGTCGGAGCTGTCGCCCATCAGTCCGAGCACTTCCACCACCTGTTCCGGCGTCACGCCGAACTTTTCGCGCACGCCTTCGATGTCGACGATCTCGTACTGGTCGCTGCGCTTGCCCGGCCTGTACATTTTCACGCGCTCGGTGACCAGCTGCATGAAATCCTTGTCGGGCGTGACGAGATAGCATTCGAGATCCTCCGATTCCGCGCGCCGGGCCAGCGTGCCGATGATGTCGTCGGCCTCCCAGCCGGGCAGTTCGAGCAGTGGGATATTGTAGGCCTTGACGATGTCTTTCAGGTACGGGAGCTGCTCGACCATGTCATCGGGCATTTTTTCGCGCGTGGCCTTGTATTCCGCGTAGCGTTCGTGCCGGAAGGTGGGCTCGGCGGTATCGAAGGCGACGGCGACGTGGTCCGGTTTCTCGTCGGAGAGGATTTTCTCCAGCGTGTTGACGAAGCCGAAGACGGCGCTGGTGTTCATGCCTTTTGAATTGATCAGGGGACGGTTGATAAAGGCGAAATAGGCGCGGTAGGCGATGGCCATTCCGTCGATGATAAAGAAGCGCTCCATGGATCTCTGCCGTTGGTGTCGTGGAAACCAAAATATCAGCAAACCGCGGCGGAAATGCGAATCCGGCTGTGATCCTTCCCTTTGTGAGCGTTGTCTGCAGGTGACGCAAAGCGGGACTTGACTTCGTCTGGAAAATTTGATATATCTGAACTATTCAACAATACCTGACAGCATTATCCCCAACGCGCTGCGACCGCAGGGAGCAACCGCACAGTCGTTCGGGAGAATGTCCGCGTACTTTGCGCGGACGCAGCATGACGCGATAACGAGTCGAACCAGTTCCTCAAAGAGCTGAACTTACCATACTCTTCTATCAACGCAGAGGATGCTGCCATGAACGCTTTTCGAACGATTCGGGCGCTGCTGTTTCTGGGCCTGAGCGGAATGCTCCTGTTTTCCGTTCAGCTGCAGGCACAGGAGATGGTGCCCACGCCTCGCTACGTCCCGCCCGACATCGTGTCGGCCGGGGTCGAAGCGCACTATCAGCACCTGGCCGTCGTGGAGAGCGATTGCCACACGGATGCTGAAGCGCGCGCACTCGCCGACGCGCTGACCGAGCGCGGCGCGCTTGTTTCCATCATATCCTCGCCCGGACGCATACTCGCCTGGGTGCCGCCCGATGCGCGGGAGGAAGTGCTCTCGGCACGGATCTCCGCCGCCGGACGCGATTTCGGCGTGGAGGCGGTATCCTATACCGTCGCCGACCTCGACAATCGCCAGCTTCTTTCCAAGCGTGAGCTGACGGAGGCCGACGAGGCGGTTCGGAATTTCCTGGAATGGGCGCATATGCCCATGACCGAGGAACGCCGTCAGGCGATGGAGGAAGCGGAACTGAAATACGAATCACTGCGCGACGTGCTGCCGAATGACGGCCCGGTGATCGTCGTGAACGCCCCCGAGCCGGAAGGACCGGGGGGCAGTGAGGATGAACTGCTCGGTCATGCCACCAAGGCTTACGGACACGTGCATCACAGCACGTTTTTCGTGGAAAGCCGCAGCGGCACCGGGTCATGGGACTGGCCGACGAGCGTCTACAACGACTATCGGACGCTGTGCTCCCAGGCGATGACGTTCTGGACGTCGGAAGCCTCCAAGTACGGCCGCACGATGATCCATCACTGGCATATTTTCAGCCCGTGGAATTCGGCGTGCCAGGTCAGCGGCGAACCGACCGTAATCAAGGAAGAGAATTTCATCCCGACGGTTCTCGACCGTGTATTCGACGAGCCATTCCCCCTCAGCTGGGGAATCGGTGATCACGTGCTCTGGGTACGTGCATACAACAGTTACGTCCGAAATCATTACGGCGGCAACGAAGCCTTCTGCGGATTCATTGCCTACAAGGGCACTCCGGAAGAGGGCATCTGGCCGCATGCGGTCTGGTGGCAGAGCGGAGGCGACCGGGATGGCTTGTATTATGCGCTGGATAACCGTTACTGGCAGGCCGTCCCTGATCCGCTCGCGAACCCGTATCGCAATGTCATTGCTCACGAAATCGGTCACATTTTCGGCTGCCCGGACGAATACCTGAAAAAGCAGAGCCAGTGTGACGATACATACCGTGGCCAGCCGAACTGGAACTGTCAGCGCTACCAGCCGGCGCCCGGTCACCCGGGCTACCGAATGCACGGTTTCGACGGGATCATGAAAGGGAATTATACCGGTGGTACGAGCCTTGCGACGCCGGTGCATACCGGATTGATTCCCGTTTCGCAGCGAGTTCCGCTGCGCCGCTTCCGCACGACGCCGCAGGACTTCCCCATGCATCTGCATAACTGCGATGGGGGAACATGGCCATTCTATGAGCCGATTTATGTTCCCGTGGCGCATGACTACTGCATGCGTGTCACCGTGTACCTGACCCGCCACTACGGCGGCACGACATACTATTTCAGCCACTGGGAAGTGAAGTACAAAGACGGTCATTCCGCGGATCTTTACCATTACGGAACGGAACTGCCGTCCTCGGCACTGTACTCCTCCTGGAGCAATCCCATCGTGGATGTCGTGGCGCATTACACAGCGAATCCGCCGGATTATCAGACCAGCAACACGACACTGACCGCCTGGCTTTCCGAGTACAACCACACGATGTCACCGGATCCCTGCGTGGCATTGCGCTGGCGCTCGAATTACGACATGACGCATACGCAGACGAAGATCGAGTATCAGCGCGGGTCGAGCTGGGTGGAAGTGACACCGTCGCATATTGTCCTTAATCATCCCAACGTCGTCAATCGGAACGAGTGGACCGGGGCGCGGATTCACTCGGTGCCCGGCACGGGTGGGAACGAGGATATCCAGCCCAACCGTGAATACCGTTTCCGCATTCGTGGCGTCTACAATACACTCGAAGGCAATCCATCCGTCGTGGCGAGCATCCGCACGCGCCCGGCGAGTCCTGCCGACACGGTGTACTGCTATGACGCCAATGAGGTGAACACGGCATCCTCGCCGAAAACGCTTCCCTCGATGGGACCGGGTATCGATCCTTACACGGTGCACGGTGCCGTGACGATTGCCGGTGCCTCCGGCGAATTCAGCTGGCGCCGTCCCAAGGCGGATCATTACCGCATCACCGTCATCGGACTCAGTTCCTCGTCCGTCCTGTTCGGCACAAAGGTGCAGATGCTGCTGAAAGTGAAGGATGGATCGCATTTCAAACCGAAGATGAGCTGGCGCCGGGCGGGAACTACCACTGAACATCCTGCATACTACAGCACGACACTCGGCGGGTGGGTCATGAGCCTGCCCGAGGACGGCGAGTACATCATCAAGGTGGACGCGGAAATCCGCAACATTTCCGGAATGTACGATCTTGTCGACCGCTTCAGCGGACATTTCGGGTACGGTGAATATTCCATAGCGATCTCGCGGGCGCAGATCTATCCGACCCTCGTGGGAATCTGCGCCAATTGCGTGCGCGTGACCATACCGAAGCCGTATCCCGGCCTCGTGATCATGGAGCCCTTCCCGCCGCCGGAGCTGGTGATTCCGACCCGACCGGGATTCGATCCGAAGACGGGCGCGAACTTCAACCTGCTTTACATTCCTCCTCCGGACCAGACATTCGTGCGTTTTGTCGGAGAGACATTCTCCGGCGCACAGAATCCTCTGCCCATCGGCATTACGCCGAATACGCCGCCGGGTGAGCATGTAGTGATCCCCGAGACCAACGAGCTTCCGAACGACGAAGTCGGACTGGTTGTTCTGAATCCCAATTGCTGGAATCCTCCACTATACGTTCACACGACTCATGCTGTTGGCAGCACGACAATGGCGGAGGCAAAGCCAGCCGAGTTCCATGAATTCATCAGATGGGTTGGCGACACCAGCGCGGCAACCAATCCCCTGCCGGTCGTGATGTGGAAGCATAAGCGACTGATCGCGGTCTATCGCCCGAAACCCTGCATACCGGAGCCCATGCCGCAGTGGTCGCATATCATCTCCGTGACCAATGCGCTGCAGGGCAGCACACGCCTGGAATACGGCATGCAGGGCGGTGCGAGTGACAGCATCGACGCGGGTACGGGTGAGACGGACCTTCCCCCCATTCCTCCGCCCCTGACGTTCGATGCGCGCTGGACCAATATCAAGGCCTCGCAGGGCAGTCCGACGGATATCCGTGGCATCAAGCAGCAGCATACGTACATCGGCAGCCTGCAGTTCGCTTCGGCGGCCGCGCCTCTGCGCCTGCAATGGTCCACGCCGCCGCTGTCGTCGTCGTTCACGATGCGGCTGCGCATCCCCGCACTGTCGGTGGATCTCGACATGCACACGACATCGAGTTACGAACTCTCCGATGAGGGCACGTACATCTTCTATGTCGACGTGAAGGAGCCGGAGTGTCCGCCGCCGACCGAGGAGCCGGAGGTTGACATCACGACCGAGCGTGTCGATCCGGATGAATTCCCCTGCGTGAACCTCGAAGTGCTCATCAAGCACAAGAAAACAGGGGCGGCGCTCCCGTATTACAATCCCTTCCGTCTGAAGATCTACGAGAAGAATGGCGAGGGAGCCTTCGTCCCGGCGCGCGTCTCGCGCATCACGCAGCTCGATTCCACATTCATGCTGCGCATATGCCCGGACGAGGAAAACGACGATCCGGAGCGCGAGATCATCGTCATCCCGGACGAGGACGACCCGACCAAGATCCCGGACACTACGACGATCGACATCCCGGATTACATCCCGGATCCGAACGAGGACATGTTCCGCTTCACGCGGCGCAATTCGGGTGACTGGGAGATGGTCTCCCTGCCGGTGAAGATGGTCAGCGGCATCATGTCATCGCTCTATCCCGATCCCCTCACGAGACTGTACCGCTTCAACATCACGCACGGGTCGTATGAAGGGGTTACCGAGATGGACTTCGGCGTTGGCTACTGGCTGAAGACGGCCACGCCGTCGACGCTGTTCGTCGGCAACGAGGTGACCAGCAACACGCTGAATAATCTCAGCGGTCTCGGAGAGCCCTACGGGTATGGCTGGAATATGATTGGCAGTATTTCGCATCCGGTGGCGGTGAGTGCCATCGGGCAGAATCCCGCAGGGTGCATGCATTCCATCTTCGGCTGGGATCCCTCCCTCGGGTACGTCATTCCGACCAGCGTCGATCCCGGCGAAGGGTACTGGGTGCGGCTGGATCCGAACGCATCGCTTTCATTCGCTGGAAGCAGTCCCCGCGGCGGAGATGCGACGACCTACGAGAAAGCCATGGCGGGGATCACGACCGTTGCCACGCTGAGCGTCATGCCAGGCAGTAGCGGCGGACAGATCCTGCGTCTCGCTTCGCGGCCGCTCGAAACCGGTGAACTCGATATCCTGTCACTGCCGGTGCTTCCTCCGGGCGGGCTCTTTGACGCACGCAGTGGAGAGGGGACGCTGTTCTTCAGTCCGGGCGACAACACCCTGCGCATTCAGCACCGTGGCAGCGTCCGGCTGGCCCTCAAGCCGCGGTCCGAGCTGCTGCGTTCCGTGCAGCTGCTCGACGAGAACGGTGCGCTGCTCTACGAGTTCCGAACCGGACAGGCATCCGTGTTCGAGGTCGATATCAGCGGTACGCGCAGCTTCCTTCTGCGCTACGAAGTCTCCGAACCGCACACGCCGCGCTTCGCGCTGGAGCAGAACTACCCGAATCCGGTGCGCAGCGGTGAACAGACTGTCCTGCAGTACAGTGTCGACCGGGAGGGTCCGGTGCTGCTGCAGGTGTTCGATCTGCTCGGCAGGCGCGTCAGTGCGCTTGTCGACGCGACGCGGCGTCCGGGCAGTTACGCGGTAACCTGGAGAACGATCGATGAGCAGGGTGCCGCCCTGCCCTCCGGTCTGTACATGATCCGCCTCGAATCGGGCGGAAAGGTTCTGACACGTCGTTGCACCATCGTCAGGTAAGGAGGCGGCCATGAAAACCATCACCATCAGCATGCTGCTGCTGCTCTGTGCCGCCGCAGCGCTCAACGCCCAGGAATACCGCGGTGCGGAGATCGGCCTCTGGGTGTCGAATCAGAACGACCGCGAAACCATGCTCATACTCGGCGTCCGTGAAGGCGCCACGTCCGGTCTCGACCAGGCGCTCGATGAATACGAGCTCCCGCCGACACCACCGAACGAAATCTTCGATGCCCGGGTAATCAGCACACCCGGCGCATCCCAGCTCGGACTCGGCGGCCTGCGCGATTACCGTGCGCCGGAGAGCACGACCGAGGCGTTCACCATCACGTATACCATCGCCTGGCAGGCGGGAGAGGGCAGTGATGCCATTCTCATCACGTGGGTCGCTCCGTACGAAGGGCGCATCACCGCGATGAGCATCGACGGCGTAGACCAGGCGGGGGAGAGTGAATGGGAAAGTCAGATCACACAGGGACAGGCGATCGTGCGCGTGACATTCAATTACATGCCGCTCGAATTCGTCGCCACGCCGCCCCAACTCACGTTTGATATCGAGAATCGTTACGATTCGCCGTCAGCCGACATTCAGCTGGTGACGAAGAACGATCCCGTCGCAGCGTGGACGGCGACGTGTGATGCGTCGTGGCTTGACGTATCGCCGGGTTCCGGTTCCGGCGATGCCACGCTGACCGTCGCGGTCGTGAACACCGACATGCCCAACGATGATTACGAGGCAGTCATTCGTTTGCGCTCGCCGGTCTATCCCGCCCAGCTGGATATCCCGGTGATGCTGTCCCTCGCGGTGGGTGTCGATCCGACAGCGACACCTGCATCACCGCGGCTGCTTGGCAACTATCCCAATCCGTTCTCGGAGGAGACTGCGATTCATCTGCAGCTCGGCGCCGCCGCGAACAGCGACGCAACACTGCGCATTTATGATGCACTTGGCCGGCTGGTGGCTGACCTGACCGGTCAGCTGAAAGCCGTCAGTGATGCGCAGCACGTGCGTTTCCATGCGGCCGGACTCCCGCCCGGGCTTTATTCCTGTCGGCTCGACTGCGCCGACCGCACGCAGACCCGCAGTCTCGTGCTGCTGAAATAACCAGTATCCCTTCAGGCCGTCCCGTCCCCGCGGCGGGACGGCACTTCAATCACACAAACATGGATCACGTCATGCCACGCATTACAGTCATCATCGTTCTGCTGCTGCTCCCGTGCTCCCTCGCCGCCCAGTACAGCGGTGTCAACAGTTCCCTGCGGCTCTCCGGTACGGGGTATATCTCCGTGCCGTACAGTGACAATCTGAATGAGGGGCTTTCTTCTGCCGGTATCGTGGCCATGGATGCCTGGGTGCGCCCAACATCCATCGGCACGAACATGGCAGTCATCGGGAACGACAGGAGCAGCGGATACTGGTTCGGGCTCAACAGCAGCGGAAGAGTGCGGTTCCTTCTCAATCCCAAGGACGCCTTCGAGAGCAAATCGACGATCAGTGCCAATGTCTGGACGCACATCGGCGTGCATTATTATCCGGAAACGCAGGTCGTTCGCTTCTACATCAACGGCGCGCTTGACCGGAGCGTCAGCGCCCCGCAGACCTGGATCGGATATGCAAAGAGTGACCTGCGCATCGGTGCCGACAGGTCCGGCGCCAGCGCAACGGATTACTGGCGCGGTCTGCTTGACGAAGTCCGCATATGGAGGGGCCTCATCGATTTTTCATCCGCTGAGGGCGATCTCTACAAAATCCCTCACGCGGTCGCGGGCGGTCTCTACGGCAGACAGCTCCTTGCCTGCTGGAGACTGAACGGGAACGGAAGCGATCCCGTGGGCGGCAACAACGGAAGCCCCGTCGGCACCGTTACGTACGCCGCGACACCGGATCCGCCGTTTTATTCGCGCATCGGCATCTGGTTCCGGAATATGTCCACGCCCATGCAGTCGGTCGATCATTTCCTGATTCCCTACAGCAAGGATCTCGAACTGCGCAGCAACTACACGATCGAATGCTGGATCAAGCCCTCCACCTCCGGGGGCCATTCACAGTTCCAGACGCTGTTCTGCAAGACCGTGGCAATCGCTCCGCAGTATCCGGTGTGGATCGGCATCAACAAGACGAACAACCGCATCCGGTACATTCCGAACGGCGACACGCAGGACTGGTTCGAGAGCGCTGCCGCTGTTTCGATCGGCAAATGGTCGCATGTTGCCGTGCGATTCTCCGGAAGAAGCGGGAAATACACGGCCACCATATTCATCAACGGACTGCCGCGGGGACAGAAAAACTACACCACGGAGGGGCCGTCGAACAACGCTCCGATTGTCCTCGGCGCCTCCTCGTCCTCACCATCGGCCAACACCCTTTACGGGTATCATGGCATGATGGACGAACTGCGTATCTGGAACACCGCGCGCAGTGATCTCGCCATCGCCGACAACTACCGGCGTGAAATCTCCGGCGGATCCACCGGCCTCGCGGGCAACTACCATTTCGACGGGGATGTGCTCGATGCCTCGGGTTCCTACAACCACGGCTCGAACTACTACGGCTTTTCGCAGTTCTATTTCTATCGTTCCGAGGACCTGCCTTCCGAGCCGTCCCTGACACTGACGGCTCCCAAGAGCGGGGATCAATGGACGATCGGTGAAACCGTCGATATCACCTGGAATGCGCAGGGACTGCACTATGTCACGGTTGATCTATCACGGGACGGCGGCTCCACGTGGACTGAGACGCTGTACAATGCCGGCGATGCATCCACAGGCAGTGTAAAATGGAATGTCACCGCTCCCGAAACCGGAGATGCCCATGTCCGTGTGCGTACGCCCACGAGCACCGGGCTCGAGGATCGCGCAACGAAAGTCGGCATCCGCGAGCCGAAGCCCGTTCTCGATGTCCGCCCGGCGTCGATTGCCCTGACACTCTCGCGCAATGCGCCGCTTCCACCCCCGCAGCTTCTCTTTCTCCGCAACGCGGGTGGGGGTCTGCTCTCGTGGACGGCCGATGTGGGCAGCGCCAACTGGCTCACGGTCACTCCGCGAGCCGGCACGGCGAATATCGATACCGTCGAGGTACAGATCACTTCGACCGCCATGACGGAGGGCATGTACCGGGCGGAGATCACCATGGGTGGCAACGCCGAAAATGCCGGGATGAAAATTCCGGTGGAACTGACGATCACGGCTCAGCGGGTGTATTCCGTCTCGGGTACGCTGCGTGATCCGACGGGTGCGCCTGTCGGCTGGATTCCCGTGCGTTCCTTCGGCGAGGCGGAGGTTACCGCAGAAAGCGGACAGGACGGGAAGTACGCGCTCGAGTATCTACCTTCGGGCGATTACGACATCATGCCCGCGAGCTACTATTACCGCAGCGATCCCGCGCAGAGGGCTTTTCGTCCGCTCAACAATTTCGAGATCGGTGCGGATTTCACGCTGACGCTGCGCCGACGCAGCCTGATGTTCCGCTATCACGAGGGATGGAACCTGGTGTCCATTCCGCTGGATCCCGACGAGAACGACCTGCAGACGTTGTTTCCGGATGCGATTCCGCCGGCCTATGCCTGGGATTCGGATTCCGGGTATGTCATGCGCTCATCGGTGAAGGGCGCGACGGCGTACTGGATCAAATTCGCGAAACGCGACAGCGTCGTGCTCGACGGCGTCATGATTCGCGACATTGTCGTCACATACGGCGCTGATGAAACCGGCTGGAACCTCTTTGGCATGCCAAGCGGTCCCTGCCCGGTATCCGAAGTCGTTGAAGCTCCGTCAGGCATGTTCACCAATCCCTATGAATTCGATCCCGTATACGGGTATCTGTATCCCGCCGACGGCATGTTTGTCGCGGGGAAAGGATATTTCGTGAAGATTCTGAGTCCGGGAACGGTACGCGTGCGTGCGCGGGAGGAGATCCATTCCTCGCCCGCCCGCAATCTCATGCGTTTCCCCGGCGTAACGAGAATCGAATAGGATCGACTGTAGGGCCGAGCCAGCGGCTCGGCCTGGTTCCGGAACCCGCCATAATCAGCAGGGCCGAGCCATTGGCTCGGCCCTGTCCCGGTTCGCTGGATTCATCGAAACCGGCAGTTACATCCGTTTCGGGAGGGTGCGCTTGAGATCGAGGATGACGGGTGCGTGATCCGATCCCATGACATCCATCTGGATGGAGGCGTCCCTGCAGTAATCGATCAGGTCGGGGGTGACGATGAAGTAATCGATGCGCCAGCCGGCGTTGCGATCGCGCGCCCGCGTGCGCATGTCCCACCAGGAATACTGATCCGCCGCATCGGGATGGAAATGGCGGAACGTGTCGATGTATCCCAGATCGGTGATGCGGTCGAGCCAGGCGCGCTCGATGGGCATGAACCCGGAGGTCTTCTCGTTCTGCTTCGGGTTCTTGAGATCGATTTCGTGATGGGCGGTGTTGACGTCGCCGCAGATGATCAGCGGGAGCTCCTTTTTGCGCTCCTCCTCGAAGTGTTCGAGGATCTGGTCGTAGAAATCCAATTTGAAACGCAGACGCTCCTCGCCCCGTCCCCCGTTTGGGAAGTAAATATTGTACAGCGCGAACTGCGGGAAATCCGTGCGAAGCACGCGTCCCTCGGTGTCCATCGGAATGATGTCCGTTCCCCTGCGCACCGCGGTCGGACGCTTTTTCGAAAACGTCGCCACACTGCTGTACCCCCGGCGCTCGCCGGAATGCCAGTGCGTGAAGTATCCCGGCGGCGTCAGCAGGGTTTCGTCAAGCTGATCCTCGTGCGCCTTGGTCTCCTGCAGGCAGAGAATGTCAGGGGATTCGTCCTCGAGATAGTCGAAAAAATTCTTCTTTGCGATGGCGCGAATGCCGTTGACATTCCACGAAACAAGACGCATGCGCTATTCCTCTCCTTTCTTTTTCGTCGATGAGGATTTTTTCGAACGGGTGCTGCGGCGTCGAGTTGAGCGGCGGGGCTTCTTTTCCGGATCTGTGTCCGCGGCTTTGGCATTTGCGGGCGGATTGCCGTCATCGTCTTTTTTGTCCTTGTCTGAATTGCTCTTTCCAGCATTCGGATCGAATTCCTCGATCTTCAGGCCGGATTCCGCATCATCTTTGCCGGCGGATGCCGTTCCCTGCTGGGGATCGTTCTTGCCGGAATCATCAGTCGAGCTGTTGTCCGACTTCGCGGGGGATTTGCGTCCCCGGCCCCCACGGCGGCCACGGGAGGTCTTGCGTGCGGCGGGTTTCTTGGTATCCTTCTCTTCCTGCTCCTTTTTGGCATCGTCCACACCCTGTGCCTCGACATGTTCCGCGTTCCCGTCAGATGCGTCATCAGCCTTCCCGGAGGATTCTTCCGGTGTGTCTTTCTCGCTGACGTCCTTCGCCTCGGCAGTATCTTTCGAAGTGGACTTCGAGCGGCGTCCCCCGCGCTTTCTGCGCGTGCGCGTCGTCGGTTTTTCCTTTTCCCTGCTTTCCTCGGCCGTATCCTCTCCCTGCTCATCCGCATCATCGGGGGATTCCGCTTTGGCCGCCTCTTCCTTCTTGCGCTCATCCTCCTGGCGCTTGCGTTCCTCCTCCTGACGCTTCCGCTCTTCCTCCTGACGCTTGCGTTCCTCCTCCTGGCGCTTGCGTTCTTCCTCCTGACGCTTGCGCCGCTCTTCCTCCTGCGCCATGTATTCCTGGCGTCGTCGTTCCTGCTCGACACGGAGTTCATCGAGGAACTGATGGATTACTTCGCTGTTCTTCTGCGCCACCACCGGCAGCGGAACGCGGCGGTGATAGGGCGATTCAGCGGAGGTGAAGAGGAAATCTCCATCCTCGTAGCGCACGGCCGGATGCAGCAGCTCCTCGGAGAGGTTCAGCAGATCGGCAATGCGGGCGGGCTCGTTGACGAACGTAATCGGGCCGATAAAGTAGTTCTGGACACGGCTGGCGAGCATGCGATCGAGAGACACCGCGTTTTCCAGTGTCAGACAGAATCCGAGTCCGTGTCGCCGTCCGTTTGTCAGCAGCGTCTGAATGGTGTCGTTGAACCGGTCGGAGCCGGGCTCGCGTGTTGCCGCACCGTTGCGTCCCACGTAGTCGTCGACGTTGTTGAAGATGAACAGGACGGGTACGCGAATTTTCAGGCGCTTGAGACGTTCCTCGATCAGGGTCTGCGAAAGTGTGCCGATGAATCGCAGAATATCGGTGGTCTTCTGGCCCTGCACGACGAGCAGACTGGAACTGCTGTCGTCGTTGAGCTGGGAGACGATGTCCGGGATGGATTTTCGCGCCGCGGCGGGGATGTCTTTCGAGTAGGTTTCGTACACGGACTCGATTTCCGCCTTGAGATCGTAGAGCGTCCGCCGCGCGGAATGACTTTTCGATTCCTGGCTGAATTCATCGACCATGTCGAGCATGTCGCGCGTGTTTTTCTCGGTAAAGCGCTCCCCGCGGTAGGTCTCGGCGATGCCCTGCATGAGCTCGGATATGTATTCCTCCGCATCCTCCTCGACGCCGTCGAGAATATCGACACGGATTTCATTGATGAACTCGTCCACCTTCTGCTCATGCGGCCGGAAGATCGCGATGCGGTGATCGCGCAGCCAGCTGGAGATGGCATAGCTGAAGTCATGGCGGCGCTGTTCGAGCACGGAGGGCAGGATCATCATGTCGAGGTAATCCAGCACGGCGCGCTTGTGCGCCGAGCGGTCGCCCGGATTGCGCATGGAATTGAACACGCTCGACGGAATGAATTTGTCGTTCAGTCCGAGAATGCCCGCGCGCTCAAAGTTCGAGATGAGCGGGGCGAGGGAGAGCGTGCCGAGGTTGTTGACATCGCAGTAGACGATATGCACCGGATGTTCAGTATCCTGAAGCAGTGACTGGATGAGCGTATTGACGATCGTCGTGCGGGCCCGCGGGCGGGCACTGAGTACAGCGGCGTTGCCGCGCAGCAGTGTGACCGCGTCGAGTCCGACATTGACCTCGGGATTACTGCGGTAATGACCGATGTCGATGCGTGAGCCGTTTTCCTGCAGGCGGCTTTCCGGCGCGATGTGATGGATGACGGCACGGGTCATGTCGTCATCGAGCACCTCGATCTTCCCGTCGTAGGCGGGGAAGGTGTCTTCACTGTAGATCTCCGGTCCGGTGCGGGCGTTTTTGTAGCGCAGCTCCTGGCCGATCGGCGTGGCGGTGCAGCGCAGCGAAATGTGGGTTTTCTTCGCTGTCTTCTGCTCATCCGGGGTTGGGAACACGTCCACGATCTGCAGAATCGTGTAGCGCTTGGAACGTGCAGCGTGGTAGACGTTTTCCGCCGCGATCAGGCGTCCGGGTTCGATTGCCGTGAATTCTTCCTGTGGGACGGAAAGGGTGACCGTGCACTGGAAGCGGGTCTGGTTGTTCGGGGTGAGGTCGGTGACCGCACCGGAAATACTGCTGATGAACATGTGATAATCTCTTGTGAAAATGCAGATTCAGTTGCTCTGGAAGAGCGGAGCCTTCGGCCGGGCCGTGTGTCTTATGATCCCTTGATGAGGACGGCACCGAGGTCATTGATGAGCATCTGTACGATAGGAGGAGGCGACGCCACGGGGGCATCCGTATTGTTCTGCGTGTCGGCCTGTTCCCGTCCAAGGGACTGCTGCGGCGGTTCCGGCGACGGTGGCGGAGGACCGTACGGAGCGACCGCGGAGAGCGAGGCGGAGTGCAGCGCCTGTTTGAAGCGCTTCTCGGCCCTGCGCAGGGGCTCGGTGGCATCCGACGCGTCGGATGCGTCGGCCGAACGGGAATTCCCGCGCCTGTCCGGGGCGGTACCGGATGCGGCAGCACCGGAGGCGGCAGCGCCGGAGGCGGTGCCAGCGGATGCGGCTGAACGGTTGGATGCGGCATTGCCCGCGCCATCCGTGCCGCCTGCGTGCAGGATCTGCGGAGATCCGCCCGAGCCGAGGTTTGAGAGCAGGGTGCTGATCTCGATGGTACTGTCCATCTTGATCATGTCAATCAGCGCGACCTCGAACTTGAGACGAGGCTGCGGACTGTAGCGCACGGCCTGCATGGCCTGGGCGGTAATCTTCAGCAGACGCAGAAGATCGCCTTCGCTGAAGTGCTCGGCGAGCTGCATGTAGCGCTCACGCACATCAGCCGGGGCCTCGATCAGTCGCACATCGCCCGTGGACCGTACCACGAGCATATTGCGGAAATGTTCCTCGAGACCCTGCAGAAAATCCTGAATATCGTACCCGCTCATCACGACCTGTTCGGCAAGGGCGAATCCCCCGCTGCTGTTGTTCGTGACGATCAGATCTGTCAGGTGAAAAAATGTATCCTGATCGACGAAATGCAGCACCTGGCGGACGTCATCGTACGTCAGGGATGTGCCGCTGAATGCGACGACCTGGTCAAAAATACTTTCGGCATCGCGCATGGAGCCGTCACCACGGCGAGCGATGGCGAACAGCGCCGCATCCTCGGCCTCGATTTCTTCCGCTGTGCAGATGTGCCTGAGCTGTTCGACAATGTCATCCGTCGCAATGCGCCGGAAATCATACCGCTGGCAGCGTGAGATCACGGTGGGAAGCAGCTTGTGCGGTTCCGTGGTGGCGAAGATGAAGATCGCATGTGCCGGCGGTTCCTCGAGAGTCTTCAGCAGCGCGTTGAAGGCGCTCTTCGACAGCATGTGGATCTCATCGATGATGTACATTTTATACTTGTCACGCGTCGGCGTATAGCGCACCGCATCGCGGATGGCGCGAATCTGGTCGACGCTGTTGTTCGACGCACCGTCAATTTCGATAACGTCCATGCTTCGTCCCTGGGAAATCTCCACGCAGGTGTCGCAGGTATTGCAGGGCTCACCCTTTTCCGCGTTCGGACAGTTCAGCGCTTTGGCAAAAATTCGCGCCGTCGTGGTCTTGCCGACACCACGGGGACCCGTGAACAGATAGGCATGCGCGATCCGGTCAAGGGTGATTGAATTGAGAAGGGTGTTGACGACATGTCCCTGAGCGACAACTTCCTGGAAGGTGGAGGGCCGGTATTTTCTTGCGGTAACGAGAAATGACATGGACAACGTCTCTGGTTTCAATTAGGAAAATTAGCGACGGAGGCGCTGAGAAGCAAGGCGGAACTCCCGGATCCCGATCACTCGGCGCCGGGCAGGCTGATGCGTACGGTCGTTCCTTCGCCGGGTGTACTGTCGATGGCGATGCTTCCGCCCGCATCGTCGATGATTTTCTTGACGATGGCGAGCCCGAGGCCCATGCCCTCGGTTTTTGTGGAAAAATTCGGTTCGAAAATCCGCGAAAGCAGCTCCGGGGGAATACCGCTGCCACTGTCAGCGACGGTGATGAGAATCGTATTCCGGCTGCGTTCGGCTTTCACCTGCACGCGGCCACCCTCCGGCATGGCCTGAACCGCGTTCCGAAGGATGTTCGTGAAGGCGCGGGCGAGCTCCTCGCGATCCGTGAGTACGGAAGGGAGATTGTTGTCGATCTGCGTCTCGAAGATGATCTCGTCGTGACTGTGGAAGAGGGCGACTGACTCGGTGAGCGTCGCGGCGACATCCACCGCCGATGTCGAACGTCTCGGCATCCGCGCGAAGCGCGAGAACTCGTCGCTGATGCGCGAGAGGCTTTCGATCTGATCCACCAGTGTCCGTGTGACCTTGTCGATGATATCCCCGAGCTGGGCCGCGCCGTCGTGCCATGCGCGCTGGAGATGCTGCACGGCCAGCTTCATGGGTGTCAGGGGATTGCGGATCTCATGCGCGACCTGTTTGGCCATTTCCTTCCATGCAAGTTCACGCTCGGCGGCGGCGAGTTCCTCCTGGCTCTGGCGCAGACGCGTGGTCATCGTGTTGAAGGAATCCATCAGATCCACGATCTCCGCCGAACCGTGCACCTGCACGCGCCGGTTGAGATCCCCCGCGGTGATATCCCGCGTGGCGCGCAGCAGCTCCTTGAGGGGACGCGAGATCTGCCGGGCCAGCGTGCTGCTCACCGCGAACACAAGCAGCGCCATGATCGTGATCCAGAGGAAAATCGTGGCGGAGGCACGCACGTATCCGCTTTCCATCTGTCCCCGCTGAAAAAGTGTCGGGGTCGAGATCACCGCTGAAAGCAGGCCGTCGGGATCGCGCAGCGCACGATAGCCGACGTAATAGGAGAAATCCGCGATCTGTTCCGCCGCGAAATGAACGTCGCGGCCGAGCAGAACGATGTTCACGTATGCCTGCGGGTTCAGACGATTGCTGAGCAGCCCGACTTTGTAGAGTTCAGGCTTGCTCGTCGCCGTCAGCTCGGGCCCGCTGTACACATTGATGTCGCGTCCCGAGCGGATGCGGATTTCCTGGCAGATCTGGTCGCTGACGAAAGCCGGCAGGGCGGTAACCGACACGCTGTCGGGCAGGCGTTCGAGCAGGTTCGCGCGCAGGACGTCCAGATCCTCGACAACCTGCTGCTCAATCTCCCGGCGGGTGGTGTCACGGACAAAATCCCGTCCGGTGATCCAGATCAGCAGCAGCGGGATTGCCGCGACGGCGAGCAGAGCGAGCTGCAGTTTCCGTGCGAAGGTGAGCCGCGACAGCCGGCGGAAACGGCCGGTGAGCAGGGCAACGGCGACGAGGATGAGACTGCTGAACAGCAGGTACAGCATGGCGATGCGGAGTCCGCGATAAATCGACAGAATCAGGACGGATTTCCCGCGCGTGATGGATAGCACTTCGGTGTGCGGATCCGAGACGGCCATGAAGTAGCTATCGAGCGAGTCACCCTCGACAGGGAGTGTGCTCCAGGCCGTCTGCCGTCCGCCCGCGAATGACGCGCGGACCTTCTGCGGCAGGCGGATGCTGCGTTCCAGACGGCGGTCGGTGGTCTGGATCACGCGTCCGTCGCGAAAACGGCTGATGATGAAGTTGTCTTCCGGTGCCAGGCTGACATTCGATGCGGTGTTGCGGAGAAGATCGATGGACTGGCGGGTCATCTGCATGGGATCGAGCGCTTCGAGCACCACCACCGCGGTCAGTGTGCCAAGGCGGCCGGTCGGAATGTCGGTGTAGGCGCGAAGGTAACGGCGCCCGCGTGTCTCCTGCCAGCGGTAGGTGGATTGCACGATGCCCTCGGTGCTTTCGATCGTGGAAGACAGGGTCTGCACCGAAAGAAGGAAGGGATCGTTGCCGACGGCGAATCGCGAGACGAGTGTGCGGCTGGAGTCGAGCAGGAGAATGGCGGAGTTGTTCTGACGGCGGCTCAGCGGCGAGCCCGCCCAGATGCGGAATGCCGCCTCATAGTCAGGACCATCACGATCATTGCCGCCGGGCAGTTCGTCGATTCTGCTGCGCGAGACGTATTGCAGCGTCTGTTCCATCAGTACCTGTGACCAGCCGTCCACCGGCCGGGAGAGATCGATGGCGATTGCTTCGATTTCGCTGCTGCGTTTGACTTCCATGAAATGCCCGAACAGAGCGATGGTCAGCACCGAACCGACGACGGTCGTGACGGCGAACGGAGCGACGAGGGATTCAGACCACCCGTGAATCGGCGGGACCCGAACGACCAGCGGAACGCAGAAGAGCATCCCGATCAGGATGTATGTCCACAGCGGAAGGAGCAGCGCGTGGGTTGTCGCGAGAAGGAGGACGATGCCCAGGAGTACGCCCCCCGCCAGCAGCGGCAGGCGCAGGCGGGGAGGAGCGATGGCGGATACCGCTTTCTTGGCCAGCAGGTACATGCCGAGCAGTCCGAATCCCAGTGCGAGCGACAGCAGGAACGCGTTCGCGATCATGAGAAGAAACATCGGGCGCTCGAGGAAGCCGGCGATGTCGTCGTAGTTGAATGTCGAATCGATCACGAAACTGCGCAGCGAGGCGGTGTATCCCCTCAGCACGAAGGGCAGGAGGGCGAACACCGCGACAAAGATCAGCAGCGCCACGAGGAGACGTACATCGCGGCCGCGATCGCCGAGGATGACCCGGTAGACGAACATCATGGTCAGAACGAGCGCGAGCAGAGAGAACAGGAGTTCTCCCGGGGAGCTTGTGATACCCCCTCCGAACGTGGAGGCGAACCAGGCGGGATCGCTCAGCGGGCCGGGGAGGAGATTCGTCCCGACGTCAAGAAACAGCAGCAGATAGCGGATCAGCCATATGTGCACGGCGATGCACAGGGCCGCTGTCAGGGGATGCAGATTGAAATAGATCCGGAAAACGGGAACAGAGACCACGAGGAAGACAGCCATCAGCAGCACGCCGATCACGCGGTCGAATTGCAGGATGATCTGCTGCAGATAGGTTTCACGATCTGCGGTGTGGAATGTCACCCAGCCGAGCGTGTCGTCTGCTGCGGAAAACGGCAGCAGCATGAGGCTGCGGCCCGCGGTGCGCGCATCTCTGTGGAAACTGAGATCCAGGTCGAGTTCGCGTCCCAGGTCCCCGATGGATCCTTCTTCCGCGATGAATCGGCGGTTGATGGGAACCGTTGTACTGAGCGGTGTCCCGACGCGCAGGGATCCGAGTGTATCGCCGGTGCCGCTGACAATGGCAGACGTGTGTGTCAGGAACACGTAGGGCAGGCGCTGGATGACGGTGAATGCGGATGGTGATGTGCCGGGGGAATGATCGGACCGGCGCGGGGCGGCTGTCATGGGTTCTCCGCTGAAGGCGCGAAGCCTGCCGGCGGGATCCCGAAGTTCGAACGACCAGCGCTGGCTCGGGACGGTTTCCTTCAGACGTCGTGCGGCATCCGCCCGGCGGCGGGGATCGTCTTCCCCGCCGTAGAGATCCTCCGGGCGTTCAGCGTGCAGCGCGGCGCTCTGTTCCTCGAGTGCCCGGAGAAGATCCTGCAACCGGCGTTCGATAAGCTCTGCCTGCCCGCGGTTGACTTCCGCGTTCAGATTCTCCCAGTTCTGATTGACATGACGGAGAAAATACTCCCTGCCGGCGAATACCAGCGAGAGCAGTAACAGCAGCATCGCCGTTACATACATCCAGCGCTGCTCGCGCCTCAGCCATGTCACACGGTCGTCCATGGTATCAGACCCGGACGCCGATCAGCGTGTCGCCACGGTAATCTGATTGATCACCCAGCGGTTGCCGACCTGTGCGAGGCTGATGAATATCTCCGCGCTGCCGCGTCGTCCCCGCCGTTCGTAGGTGAGAGGTCCGAAGCCGTACGGGTTGCGTATGGAGAAATTCCGGCTGCTGAATGAAAAACTGATCGGCGTATACGTGGAGAAAAACGATTCAAGAATCAGGTACGCCTGTTCGGCACTGTAGTAGCCGTTGATTCCGGTGAAGAGATTCAGGTACACCTTCCCGCCCAGCCGTGCCCGGAGATAGCGGATATTGCCGGAGGAAAGCGCATCCTTCGCGTTCAGAAGCAGCTCGCGCGCATCGCGTTCGGATTCCTGTTCGTCCCCGGTCTGTGAGACCGCCGCCGGCGCCCTGTTTCCGGAGATCGCGCCCGGAGCAGCGTCCGTTCCGGACACGGTGACTGGCAGAAGCAGGGTGACGATGAGGAGGCTGACCAGCAGCGGGTGCGCACGGGATGTGCCGGCACGGATATTTCGCAGCGGCGGTCGCGGATCTGATGCAGCGACGCGGTCCGTGGCAGGCCGCGCGGCGGCGGACAGGGTGCCGGTGTGTTCTGGAATCAGCATGTGTACGAACATAATTTGAAAGCACCCGGAAAGCAACCGGGTGCCTCGGTGATGAATCGTCTGGGCTCGGCGTGTCCACACACTCATCGGGAGCGCGTGCGTCCCCCGGCGGATGATCTGCTCTCGCCGGAACGGGTTGCGCGGGAGCGGTCTCCGCCGGAACGGCCGCCGATGCTCATGCGCCGGTCATCGCTGCCCGACCGATCCCGGGAGACGGAACTGCCGCGGCGGGAGGATGGGGAAGTGGACCGTGTCGTTGGCCGCGACCGGGAGGATGAGGAGGATGGCGTCACGCTCCTGGATCGGTTCGGGCTCGATGAAGGCGATGAGGATCGCAGTGCCGGTGTGCTCCGGCTGCTGCGCGTTGAAGTTCTGTCAGGGGAGGCCGACGGCTGCGTCCGGGAAAGTCCGCGTGAACGTGAATCGCCTGCCGACCTCGAGTAACCGGAGGTGCTGCCGGTGCGTCCGCGGGTGCCGACAGAACTGGAGCTGCCGGTGCTCGACCGGCTCCGGCTGACGCCGCTTGTGGTGCCGTTGCGCGACCTGCTCCGGTCGATGCTGCTCGTGCCGCCGGTGCTCGACCTGCTTCGGCTGACGCCGCTTGTACCGCCGGTGCTCGACCTGCTTCGGTCGATGCTGCGTTCGCTGCTGCGTGAAATCGAGCCGCGTGATCCACCGGTCGCGGTGCTGCCGGCACGGATGGTCCCACTGCGACGGATACGCGTATCCCGATATGTGACCGGCCTGAAATTCCGTGTATACAGCGCTCTGGTGTGGGTGGGACGGTAGACGACATGCCGTACCGGACGCGTGATCGGGCGCACGGGATAATAGTTGCCGAAACCGAACGCGCAGTCGATGTAGCGGATCCGTCGGTGACGGTAGGCTGGTATCGTCCGCAGTTCGAATCGCCAGAAGGGACCGACGTAGGAAAATCGCGCGGATGCCGGATAGTAGTTATAACCCCACCAGTAATCATACTGCCGCGTCAGGCGTACGCTGTAGCGCGCGCATGCATCACGGTACGGATCGAAATGAACGGTGCGTCCATGGCAGTCATAGCACATGTAGCGGGGGTACCACACGCGGCTGCCCACAAAGAAGGAAACTGTCGCAACCGCATGAAGATGACTGCCGCCGATCAGGCGCGTGTTGATGCTGTTGATGGCGAGAAACGGATCTCCCGCGATCGGTGCAACATCGAGATGGTAGCGCCCGCGGTACACCCCGAGGCGAAAGGCATTCGGACGCCGCGAGGCGGCCGCATGGAGATACCCGACGCCGCGGGGACCGCGCAGCCGGAGGTCCATCGCGTCATAATAATCCGGCAGCCGATACGTCATCCCTCCGAAGACGTAGCCGTCATCGGGATACTGTGGGAAGAGTATGTCGACGTTGCCGTCGGTGTCGATGCTGTATATGGTGACATAGCAGTCACTGTTTGCGCGAAAGTAGACCTCCATCTGGTCGCCGATGCCGTAGACTTCGTCCTGCATCCGGTCGGTCCAGAGATCGACGCTGAGGTTGTGATCGCGATGCACGACCGGTCCGATATCGGAGACGGGAGCGCCCCAGGCATTGGATTTGAGCAGCGGCATCAGTGCCAGGCAGACAGCGAGGATAATCAGTAAGCGTTTCATGACCTGCCTCCGTTTCGGATTTCGGGTGATGGGAAATTGTGTGTTGTCGTGCGTATCAGTGCCGCCGCGCGCCGGTGCGGCTGCGCTTGCTCAGCGTATTGCCGCGTCCCGCCACGAGCTCGGGATTGCCCTGTGCCACCTGGTAGGCCCAGTCGAAGACGACGCCGCCGGCGGTGACGTCGATGACGCGCACCTTCGCATAGTGATTGTCGAACGTGCGGATGACGAATGTATGTCCGCGGACGGCCATCGCGTCACCGGTCGGATTCCATCCGTCAGCGGGCGCGCTGGAGATCTCGTCGATACTGCTGGTATAGCCCATGTCCTGGATTTCGGAGTCATCCCACACGACAAGAAGGGGGATGCCGGTGTCGGTGATCTCGAAAAACAGATCGGTGAAATCGGTGTCGAAATGCAGCACGGCGTACTCGGAAAAATCGTATCCGGAGCGTCCGGGATTGAGGAAGCGGTCTGAGAGTGCCACGCCCCGTCCTTCAGGACGCGGCGTGTCGTAGGCGACATCCCGGCTGAGGTCGCTTTCATTCCCGTTGACGTCATAGGCGGTGACGGCGTAGTAGTTGGTCACACCGTTGGTGGCGCCGCGGTCGAGGAAGGTCGCCGTGCGCGATGTGCCGATGAATTCGTACGTCCCGTTGTAGCGGTCGCTCACATAGACATTGTAGCCGGCGAGATCGGGTTCCTGGTTTTCATACCACTGCAGTTCCACGGCATTATCCAGTGATACGGAAAGGATCCCCACCGGCGGCAGGGGCGGGACATCGTCGATGTAGACGATATCTTCACAATCGTCGTGACAGCCGGTGAGGAGAAGGATGATGAATAGCGGGAAGAGGATGAACAGTGAACGATGTTTCATTTTCTCAGCTCCATAACTGTGTGCTGCTCTGAAGCATGCAAATCCAATGCCAGAATTGACGGAGCCGAAATTCACGGTATACGCGCAGGTTCTGACAGACGACGTCTTCATCCGCGTGCACCATCGAGCGCGATACTGTGTCAAAAAGTGGACAGTGTGGGAAAGGGGGAGGGAGAGGGGAAACAAAAACCCCGTCCCCTGGAGAGGGACGGGGCTCTATCGCCGTTTCTTCCGGCGGAAATCAGTTGAGCCCGAACTGCGCCATCAGCTGATCGGCATCCTGCTTGTACTGCTGATTCTTGCTTTCGCTGACTGCTTCGAGCATCTCGCGGGCACGTTCCATATCACCGGCAAGTGCGTAGTCGCGCCCGGCGGCGAGCATGCGTTCGTTCTTCAGCACTTCGTTGTCAAACGTACGCGCGGCCCGCTCGAACAGTTCGGCTGCGTCCGCGTACTGCTCGCGGGCTTCGAGCACCGCGGCCTGTCCCGCAAGCGCTGCGGCTTCGAGCATTTCCGTACCTGGCGAGGCATCTTCAAATGTCGCCATGGCCTTTTCCAGATCGCCGGAGTAGAGGTAGGCATTGCCGAGATAGATCATTGCGATCTCGGCAGTCGGCGTACCGCTGTACTTTTCCGTGATTTCCTCCAGCCCCATGATACCCTGTGCGGGATCACCGGCGATCGCGATCTTGTACTGCTGCTGCTGGTAGAATTCCTGCACTCTGCGCAGCTCACGATTGGCGGCGATATCGTCGGCAGCCTGGCCTGAAGAATACAGATAGCCGATGATGACAAGGGCTGCAATGCCGAGGGCGACACCGCCCACGATTTTCGAGTTGGACGTGAACCATTCCTGTGCACGATACAGAAAATCGGCGCTTTTCGATGTCGGAATGGCATCGCGAGTGGAAATTTTTTTCTTGGCGGTTAACACAGATGATCTCCGGCTTACACGATGTCGTGAAACATGTCTGGTACGCCTGGGGGGAGTCGAACCCTCAACCTTTGGCTCCGGAGGCCAACGCTCTATCCGATTGAGCTACAGGCGCATGATTGTTCAGCGAATTGCGGGAGCTTTCATGCAGGGCCGCCCGCAAAAGATGCAAGTTCAAATATACAAAAGTTTCGACAGCAGGCAAAGACCGCCGTGCCCTCGAACCGTCGTGCCGGCAAGCGGAGCATGTCGCTCCCGGTCTAGAAATGCTCGAGATATTCCAGGATGAACGGATTATGCATGCGCTCGAAGCCGATGGTCGTCGAGGGGCCGTGTCCGGGATACACGACCGTCTCATCGGGAAGGGTCAGCAGCCGTTCCACGATACTTCGCATGAGCGTATCGTAGTCGCCACCTGGCAGATCCGTGCGTCCGATACTGCTGTGAAAGAGCACGTCACCGGCGAAAAGAATGTGTTCTCTGCCTTCATGAAGGACAATATGCCCGGGTGTATGTCCCGGTGCATGGATGACCTGGAAATGAAGATCTCCGCAGGCGATGATATCCCCGTCTTCAAGTCGGACACCCGGGGTGACACCCTCAATCTGCAGCCCGAAGCCTGGGAGAATGCTGCCGGGCTGTTCGACCATCGACCCATCTTCCCTGCCAACGGCCACCGGAGACTGCAGCGCATCCGACAGCGCGCGCACATCGCCGACATGATCGAAATGTCCGTGCGTGAGGATAATCTGCACGACGCGCAGGTCATGATCACGTACGAGAGCGAGCAGTGCATCGCGGGATTCGAGAGGAACATCGATGATGAGCGCTTCCCGTGACCGTTCGTCCGCGACGACGTAGCCCATCGTATCGACGGGACCTGCTTCGACTGCGTGAAATATCATGTCATCTTCTCCTTCCACCATGATGTAATCGCTGCGGCAATCTCATCCGGAGCATCTTCCTGAATATAATGACCCGCGCCATGAAGAATGACGGTGTTGTGTGCTTTGAAGATTTCTTCGAAATGTTGCCGCTCCTTTTCTTTGAATGCGATATCCCGGTCACCCCAGACAATCAGGGCGGGTTTCCCGGTGAGGCTGCCGAGGCCGGCCTCAACCTGGGCAAGAAATGCCGAGCTTCCGCGGATTTCCCGCGGAAAGATCCAGGTCGGCTCACGCGAATCCGGTGTGGGGAAGGGATTGCGATACGCCTTCATGACCTCGGATGGAACGCGGTGTCGTTTGACGTTCATCGGAATCATCACATTGACAAAGGCATTGAAGCGACGGATGAAGACGCGCCCGACCCGGCCGCCCATCAGGCTGGAAAAACGCTCGAAATGCGGATCGCCGTCGATCGGCCAGCCCCAGGTATTACCGATCACCAGGCCGGCAACCCTGCCCGGGTGCTTCCCCGCGAAGCGAAGTCCGATCGGGCCGCCCCAGTCCTGCATCATGATCGTGACATTGTCGAGAGCGAGGCTATCGGCGAAAGTCTCTATGATGCGGGCGTGGCTCGATGGCAGGAAATCGTATCCCGGGGCAGGATGTGAGAGTCCGAAGCCGGGGTAATCAGGCGCGATGCATCGGAAGCTGTTTCGAAGCCGGAGAATGATATCGCGATAGAGGAACGACCAGGTCGGATTGCCATGCAGCAGCAGGAGCACAGGGCCCGTGCCTTCGTCGACGTAATGGATACGGTGTCCGTCCAGCTCGACGAAGCGATTTTCAAACGGAAACAGGGATTGCGGTACCCAGTCTGCTGGATGATACTCTGTCATGCGGCGTTCGTGTGTTGTTGATATCACATACGGGAAAGCCCCAACGGGCCGACCGAAGGGGCTTCAAACATGCTGATGGGCGTTCCTTCGCCCTGTTTCTGTGTGCTCCCCGGGCAAGACTCGAACTTGCAACCCTGCGGTTAACAGCCGCATGCTCTACCATTGAGCTACCGAGGAATATGGAGATAATAAAAATATGTTTCAGGGAAGGGAATGTCAAGTGTTTCCGCAGAGAAAATGGCGGGATATTTTTTCTTCAAATTCGCCGTGGAGATCGTGATTCGAGAGAAAAATGTCATATATTGGGGCGTTGCCGTGGCCGCCGGGAGATCGGCAGTTCAAGCAGACTCCGGCACATCCGGACGGGAGCTACTGAAAGCGCTTGTGAATGAGATCGAGGTTGCTTTTTTTGCGCTTCAATCGTATGTTTTCCCGTACTGATTGACACACGCCTCTTCTCACCATCTTTCGTGGTGAATCATACTTGAGCCCGCGTATTCCACAGATTGCCCATAGATCGTATTCGGAACGCAGCGCGATTGCGCTGTAATTCCCCGTTCGCAGATAACAGATCGGATAGACAGATCTTTCTTCATGCATTACTCAACCTTTACAGGAGGACCTATGCAACAAAAGCTGCTACGCAAAGCAGGGTTGCTGGTTATCGTGCTTCTGGCATCAGGAGCGATGTTCAACGGATGCATCGATGAACCCAACCCGCCAGTTCTGGACCGTATTATCTCGGAGGTCCGATTCGTCCATGCGGTATCTGACGCACCCGCCGTCGATATCTGGGTGGACGATGAAAAGGTGCTCAGTGGTGTCAGCTACAAGGACAATTCCGACTACCTGACCATCAATTCCGGAAACAGGTTCCTTCGTGTGGTGCCCGCGGGCGCAGACACGTCGCAGTCGGTATTCCGGCGTCTCGTGAGTGTCCGTTCGCTGACCAAGATCACGATGGCATTCTTCCAGAATGTCGATGACATCGAACTGATGAGCACGCAGGAGCGCTTTACGTACGCCGATGAGACGACGCCGCTCGCAGACAGCTCCGAAGCGGCGCTCAAGGTGATCAACCTGAATTTCGACGGTATTGATTACGGCATCGCGAAAAGTGTCGAGGGGAACAATTTCGAGTCGCTCGTCGACCCTGTCCCCGCGGGATGGCTGTCCGCCTATGAAATCATCCCGGCGCAGAGCGCGACCTGTTTTATCAGCCGTGAGGGCGGCACCGTGATCACCGCTTCGCAGTTTGATTACGATTTCCAGGCAGGCTTCCGCTACTCCTTCATCATCGTCGGCACGGGTGAACAGGAGGAGCTTGATGTTCTACGCCTTACGGACGACACTCCCTGATCAATGATCAGTGTTTCCGCTCGGGGCAGGATTGGTGGAACAATGGAAGGACTGTCCCAATTGCAGCGGAGCTTCAGGAGGATGAACGAGTAAGCAACGATTTCTCAAGTTCTGAAGGAGGATATTATGCATAAACGGATACTGATTGCGGTCCTCTGCATGCTCTTTCCGGTTGCTGTCATGGCACAGACAGGTAAGATCGCCGGAAAGGTCACGGACCGCGAGACAGGTGAGCCGCTGATCGGCGCGAACGTCGTCATTGAGGGGACGGATCGCGGCGCGGCCACGAATATCAACGGGGAGTACGTCATTCTGAACGTGCCGATCGGTGAGGTGACGCTTGTCGCCAGCTATATCGGCTACCAGCAGATAACGATCCGTGACGTGCTTATCAAGTCCAACGAGACCAGGACGGTGGATTTCCAGCTTCCCAGCGAGGCCTTCAAGGTCGGCGAGGTGGAAATCATCGCGGAAAAACCGCTGGTCGACAAGAACGTGACGAACAACAAGTCAACGGTCACACAGGAACAGATTGAGAATCTTCCTGTGCGCGGTGTGGACGGAATCGTTGCACTCCAGGCCGGTATTGTCAGCCAGGACGGTGAAATCTATGTTCGCGGCAGCCGCGGGGATGCAACCGCCTATGTCGTTGACGGCGTGAACGCAAATGATCCCGTGTACGGTGGTCGCTCGCTTACGGTGATCAACAACGCCATCAAGGAGATCAATTTTCAGGCCGGTGGATATTCCGCTGAGTTTGGCGGCGCCAACGGCGGACTGATCATGACCACCACGCGGACGGGCAGTCGGAAACTGCAGTTCGGATTCGAGGCGATTACCGACAGCTGGAACGATCCGGGAGATGAGAATTTTCTCGGTTCGTACAATTATGGCTACAGCCAGTATGTCCTCACCGCCGGCGGTCCCATTTACGGTCCGGTCCGTTTCTTCGTTGCGGGACAGAATACATTCTCTCGCACGCCGGCCACATATCGCAATCCTATGACACTTGCGGATGATTATGATATGCTGCTCAGGGCCACGGATGCGCACGCATTACTTGCCCCTGAAGAGCAGGAGAAGGTAGGTATTTTCGATCCGCGCCTCGGTTCGAGTGCACGGAAGATTGATTACACCTATCCGGGTGGACTCATTTACAACAACGCCGTTGAGGCCTACGCCATCAACGGGAACATGACGATCGACCTGAATCCCATCAATATCCGCATCGGCGGTACGTACGGATATTCTGCCGGTCGAGACGGGGATTACACCGTCGGAACGGTGAATCCGGTCCCGTCCGACGGACCAATCCAGCGCGGCTATCAGGTTGGACGCACGGCATCGTTCAATGAAGCGACCAATCAATGGGAGTACGACCCGGTCGGAACAATCACCTACGGGAATCAGCATCGCTCGCTCAGCATCGAGAACGAGGACTGGAGCGCGAACCTGAAACTTACGCATCTGCTCAGCCAGAATACGTTCTATGAACTGTTCATCAATTACTTCGGGAATTTCAACCTGGCGATGGACGCGGAGCATCAGCATGACATCTTCGCCTATGGCGACTCCATTGCGAACTCCGCCCTGGGCTATGATTTTCGTGGTGATGGCGTTGCCCCCCTCCCGATTCAGCTGTTCGGCGACCAGTATGAAGTCTACGGTTCACCTGCCCGTGGTTATGCATATCAGAAGGACCGCTACTCTTCGATCAGTGCCAAGCTGAATTTTGTCCATCAGATTGGTCGAACCCATGAGATCAAGGTTGGTGGTGAGGCGTCGCAGTATGATATCCGGCAGTTCGACATTGCTGCATTCACACTGAAAAGCTTCTCCCGGGCGAATCCGGATGCCACGCCCACTCAGCAGGCGGTGAACTCCCGAACCAATTACTTCGGTTATGATCAGTGGGGCGCCTCACTCGACGACGGGCCGAACGGTCCGAAGAACCCGGTCTTTGCGTCTGTCTACGCCCTTGACAAGATCGAGCTTGAGGATCTCGTGATCAATCTCGGTCTTCGCTGGGATTACATTGATACGGACACCAAGGAATTCGTCAATCCGAACAATGTCCAGTTCGACGACGAGGGGATGATTCTTCAGGATCCCAGCAATCTGAAGGATGTGGAGATCAGCTCTACCTTCAGTCCCCGTATCGGTTTCTCCTTCCCGGTGACCGATCAAACCGTTTTTTACGCCCAGTACGGAAAGTTTGTTCAGCAGTCCCGTCTGCGTGACGTGTACCTGGGCAACGCCCTTGCCGCCGATAACATTCGTGGTGGATACGCGATCCAGAATCCGGTCGGCTTTGGTGTCAGACCCGAAACTACCATTCAGTACGACTTTGGTTTCCGCCAGCAGATCGGGGATAACCTCGCATTCGACATCGGCGCGTTCTACAAGGATATTCGCGACCAGATTCAGCAGCAGCAGATTCTTGCCGCTTCCGGTGCGCAGCATCTCGCGTACTACGTGTGGACGAACGGCGATTTTGCGACGACCTCGGGAGTTTCGCTCAAGATCAATCTGCGGCGAGTCGAACGCGTTCAGGCTTCCGTCGACTACACCTACTCGGATGCGAGAGGAACAGGTTCGGCTCCGTCGACCGCCTTCCGCGCCATTTGGCTTTCCCCGACGGAAACACCGTTTCTGCCGAAATACACCACCGCGCTTGATTTCGATCAGACGCATCGTGGCACGATCAATATCGATTACCGGTTCGGTCGCGATGACGGTCCGATGCTTGGTGGCATGCACCCACTCGAGCGTCTTGGACTGAATATTCTGTTCAAGTTCAATAGCGGACATCCCTATACCCGCGTGGATGAGAACAGTTACGAGAATCGCCGTCAGCCGGTGGAAGTGCTCAACGAGTCGCGCACACCATGGATGTTCCAGCTTGATGCGCGCCTTGACAAAACTGTTTCCATCGCCGGTCTCGATGTCAACTTCTACATCTGGGTGATCAACCTGCTCGACACGAAAAATGTGGAGGACGTCTTCATGCAGTCTGGCAGCGCCAGCGACGACGGATATCTCTCCACGATCGCAGGAAAACAGCAGCTGCAAACCTACCAGGAATTTGGCAATGTGTTTGCTGATCTGTACAGAGACTACTACTATCAGACCGTTCTGATGAATGCGAACCTGTATGGTCCTCCGCGGCAGGTGCGTCTCGGTCTGCGGTTGAACTTCTAGTTTCTCTGGCAGGCATGATTTCCATGAATTTTCGTAGAAGTAATACAAGGAGACTGAGCATGAACTTGATTGGAAGGCTGTTCCTGTCGCTCGCTCTGCTCTGTTGTGCCGGCATGATGCAGGCTGGAGAGCATGAAGGCGGCAAGGACAAAGGCAGAATCCAAAAGACGTCGGATAACGATGTCTATGATTTTATCTCGATCAACAACATCCTGATGTGGATTTCCAACAACGGATCCACCTCGCATAACCCGCAGACGGATGGTTCCGGCCTCGAGTGGCCGACCGGAAGCGCGAAATATGCGATTTTCCAGGATGGGCTCGTCTGGGGCGGAAAGATCCAGGGTGAGATTCGCATCGGCGGATCAACATACAGTCAGGGCCTTCAGGCCGGGAACATCAAGCCTGACGGCACAGCAGATCCGAACGATCCCCGGCATCGGATTTTCAAGGTCCGGAAAGCCACCCGTGCGGCATTCGAGCTCCTGACAACCGCAGAGCAGGAACGTCTGCGTACCGACTTCATGGAGTGGCCCGATGAGTTTGGCGCCCCGTACTACGACAATGACAACTCCGGTACCTACAATCCGAATTTCGATAACTATCTCGATGGAGATGAGAACGTCGATACGCCGTTCCTGATCGGTGATGAGGTGCTCTGGTTTGTCTCGAACGATCTTGATCCGGCACGGACAAGTAATCTGTACGGTACCTCCCCGATCGGAGTAGAGGTTCAGACACTCGTCTGGGGCTACAATCAGACCGGTCCGCTCGGCAACATGGTGTTCACCAAGTACACCGTCATCAACAAGGGCGGACAGGACCTCGAGGAAGCCTATTTCGCACAGTGGTCGGATCCCGATCTCGGCGATGCCGGTGATGATCTCGTCGGTATCGACACGACGCTCTCGCTGGGATACGTCTACAACGGTCTCGCCCAGGACGACGTGTACGGCATTCCGCCCGCGGCCGGATACGACTTCTTCCAGGGACCGGTGGTCCCCGGTGAGGAAGGTGACGAGGCCATCTACAACTTTGGCACGCTCGAAGGGTGGAAGAACCTCGAGGTCTCCTCCTTCGCTTTCTATATCAACTCGGACGCCGTCTATGCGGATCCCGACCTCGGTACCGCGGAAGGCGCGATACAGATGTACAATTACCTGCAGTCGAAGCTGTATGACGGCCAGCCGTTCGTGGATCCTACAACGGGTCAGGAAGTGGCCGTCACGCTCGCGGGTGACCCCGTTACGAAGACCGGCTGGATCGACGGTATCGTCAATGCACCCGATGACCGGCGTTTCCTGATGACCACGGGACCGTTCACGCTCAACAGCAGCACGGACCTGGAAAACGGAGAAATCAACACGCAGGAAGTGGTGGTCTCCCGCATCGTCGGCCGCGGTTCCGACCGCATTTCCAGCCTGCAGGTGCTGCGCTACTACGATCGCTTTGCACAGCTGGCCTTCGACAACAACTTCGACCTCCCACAGGCGCCCCCGTCACCGCAGGTGGTATCTTCGCTGCAGGATAACACCATCATCCTGACATGGGGTGATTTCGAAGGAGTCAACCGGACAGAGAGCTTCGAAGATGAGGGCTTCGCGTTCCAGGGATACAATGTTTATCAGTTCCCTTCGTCGAGTTCGACCATCGACGACGCGGTGCGCATCGCCACATTTGACGTGATCGACAACGTGGCGACGATTTTCGACGAAGTCATCGATCCGAAGACCGGTGCGGTCGTGACGCTGCCGGTGCAGTTCGGGACCGACTCTGGCATCGAACGTCTGATCGAACTGAAGAATGACGCGATCACCGATCGCCCGCTGGTCAACAATCAGCCGTATTATTTTGCGGTGACCGCCTATTCATACAATCCCGATCCGGAAGCGACACCGCGCCAGCTGGAGTCGACACCTGTGATCATCGAACTGCGTCCCAAGACCCTCGATCCCGGCTATCGTGCCGGCGCCGAGGTCGGCGAGATGCTCCAGGTCATGCATACTTCCGGTATCGCCACCGGTGAGGTGCAGGTCAAGGTCATCGACCCCAACGCGCTGACCGGTCACAACTATGAAGTGACCTTTGCATCCCTCGGGAAGCGGACTGTCGATTTCCACGGCGATCCGCTGGAGTTCGACTACTTCGGCTGGAATCTCAGAGATATCGATGACAACGAGCAGCTGGTGACCAATTCCGAGGTGTACGGCGGTCTTCAGGCCGGCTACATCATGGACGGATTCCAGGTCGGTATTATCGGTAACGGCATTTATCAGACCGGCGCGGAGATCCTCGACATCACTCACACCGGTGGACCACAGGTGTATGATGCATACGCCGGGTTCTTCCTTGTCGGGTGGGACTTCTTCGGAAGCAGTATCATGCCGTATGAAGTGAACCAGATTGTGGAGATCCGCTTCGATCGCAACAATACGTCGAAGGGCTATGTGTATCTCCGCAACCAGTCCGACGATACGGTCAACGTCAACTACGGGTTCGGTTCATACTCCGATTCGCCCGTTTCTGTCTGGGATGTTACCGATCCGAATAATGAGAAGCAGCTGTCGTGGATGCTCGTGGAGCAGCGCGAGGGTGCCGCTCAGGACGCCACGTTCGCACCGACCGGCAATCCCGGTGATCGCGAATATTTCTTCGTCGTTAACGAACCCTACAGCGAAACTCCGAATTCCAGTTACACCGGTCCGGAATTTTCCTTCTACAACGCGGCCATCTCGAATGCGATTCCGATTGTCTATGCATGGTGGCCGCTCAACATTGCAGAAGGTCCGGTCAAGTATCCGTGGGATGACGGATACACAATCACCGTCATTCCGAATGTCCCCTTCAAGGACAATGATGTATTCACATTCACAACAACCGAGGCGACATATTCCGATGCGGTCGCGGCGGAAGACATCACCGACATCCAGGTCTTCCCCAACCCGTATCTCGGATCGAACGAGCAGGAGCTGAACAAGTATCAGCGATTTGTGACGTTCAATCATCTTCCGCCGCGTGCCAACTTCCGCATCTACTCGGTGTCGGGTACGCTGGTCCGCTCCTTCGAGAAGAATGACAACACACAGCTCGCCACCTGGGATCTCCAGAACGACAACGGGCTCCCTGTCGCCAGCGGGATGTACATCATCCACATCGAACTGCCTGATCTCGACACGGAGAAGGTACTCAAGCTCGGTGTGGTCACTGAGGCGCAGTATCTCGATCGCATCTGATGTGATGCTGTCTGCTGAACGATGACGATGAACAACAGTTGTGAATCAGGTACATCATTAAGGAGATATATTATGCGTACTACGCTTTCATCTATCTTGGCATTCGCGATGGCGCTCGTTGTGCTGGGCTCCGCTGCGATGGCCCAGGGTGGCGGTCGCTCAGGGACAGCTGGTGCTGATCAGCTGCTGGTCCCGGTGGGCGCCCAGGGCATCGCGCTCGGAAGTGCCTACAGCGCCGGGATTTCAGGGCTCAATGCGATCTACTACAATCCCGCAGGTCTGGCGGCGAGCAAGCATACGGCGGAAGCCATGTTCTCGCACACACAGTCATTCGGCGATATCGGTGTGGATTATGCGGCTGTCGGAGCACAGTTCTCGGGCTTCGGGTATCTGGCCTTCTCTGTGAAATCCCTCTCGTTCGGTGACATCGAACTCACCGACGAACGCAATCCTGACGGAACCGGGGCGACGTGGTCACCGAACTTCATTGCCCTTGGTCTGACATACTCCCGTGCTCTCACCGATCGCATCCGTGCCGGTGTGTCTGCATATCTCATCAGTGAGGATCAGTACCGTGTTTCGGCCTCGAATACTGCATTCGACATCGGTGTGCAGTACCAGGGCCTCGCCGGGCTGCGCGGTCTCTCGCTTGGCGTGACCCTCCGTCATCTCGGAGGCAATATGCAGTACGAGGGTGCCGGTCTGACGCGCCGCGTCGACGAGCTCGACAGCAAGCGTGATCCGCAGCTCCTGCGGATCGAGGCTGCCGGCTTCAGCATGCCGACCTCTCTGGAGCTCGGGATGGCCTACACGAAGAGTTTCCAGGATCTGCATAATCTCACGGTGTCCGGCGCCTTTGAAAACAACAACTTCCTTGCGGACCAGTACCGTGTCGGACTGGAATACGGGTTCCGCAATTTCTTCTTCCTGCGTGGTTCCTACAATCTTCCAGGTGGTGACACGGAAGACTTCGCAGGGGAGAGCGCATATGAATATGATGCGGCATTCGGTGCCGGCGTGAATTTCGATGCCGGTGACCTTGCCATCATCGTAGACTATGCCTACCGGAACATGAAAACCTTCGACGGCAATCATGTGATTACCGTCGGACTGGGCTTCTGAGGCTCAGAACGATGTCTGACCGAAGGGCTCCGCATTTGCGGAGCCCTTCATGTTGATGGGGTGACGAAGAATCGCATTGTATTCTTTCGCCGCTTTACTACTTTATATGACAGTGCCGGCACAGGCATATTGTCCAGAAATCAGGATTTGCTCATGGTACATCGCTTCATCCTCGCCTGCCTGCTGTTCCTGCCGATCATTGCGAATGGACAGGAACCCGACCTGCGGATGAGCATTGATCTTGCATCATTCCGCTATGACAAAGACAACAGTTTCGTTGAACTGTACTACTCCCTTCCGCGTACCGGGCTCGCGTACGAACAACAGGCAGACCGGTTTACCGCCGCTGCTGTCATTCACACGATCATCCGGCGGGAGGATGATGAGCAGGATCCTATCCTGAAAACCTGGCGCGTACCGGTTTCCGTGAAGGACACGGTCGGACTCACCAACAAAACCCTTATCGGGCGCGTACATTTTCTCCTTGAACCGGGGCGGTACAAATTTGCCGTCATCTCACGGGATGAAGCGCGTCCCGCCGTCAGCGACAGTGTGGAGGTCATGTTCGAAGTGCGCGATTTTTCGACTCGTTCGACGGTATTCAGCGACATCGAACTCGCATCCTCTATCAAGCGAACCGATGAGGATGCCTCCAATATTTTCTACAAGAATACACTTGAAGTCGTCCCGAATCCTACGCTGCTCTACGGGAAGCAGCTTCCGAATCTCCTCTACTACTCAGAGCTCTATCATGCCAAGGACGAGATGTTTGTCGTGAAGAGCGAGATTGTCAGCTCGTACGGGAAGACAATGGTCAGCAAAGGGCATGAGCGCAGGGGTAAAATGGATTCACGTGTGGAAGTCGGGTCATTGAACCTGGGACCGCTGCCGACCGGTGTCTATACGCTGATTCTCACGTATGGAGACACGACGGGGACATTCTCCGCCACGCAGAGCAAGGCATTTTATGTCTTCAATCCCGACATCCCGATGGATACCACCGTGGCGGCATCGATTGCCGACCTGATCGCCGCGGAATTCAGCTCCATGGGTGAAGCGGAGCTGGACGATCAGTTTGCGATGGCCAAATATATCGCAACGAGCGACGAGAAGAATATCTGGGATTCGCTCGAAGGGTCGGAACCCAAGAGGAAATTCATGACGAAATTCTGGCGCGACCGTGATCCCGACGTCAACACGCCGCGCAATGAATTCTACGAAGAATATCAGCAGCGCATCGCAGTTACGAATGAACAGTTCCGTTCGTCGTTCCGTGAAGGCTGGCGATCTGATCGGGGGCGGGTGTATATCCTCTACGGACCACCCGACTACGTCGATCGCCGTTCCAGTGAGAGCGATATGAAGCCGCACGAGATCTGGCGCTATGACTACATCGAGAGCGGCGTGGAATTCATCTTTGTCGATCGCGGCGGATTCAACAGCTATGAACTGGTGCATTCCACCAAGCGCAATGAAGTGTACAATCCCGACTGGGAGCGCACCGCCGGGACTTACTAGCGCTTCGACCGCGTGAAAACGACCATCGAATACATGCTTTTCGCCGGGATCGCACGCATGCTGCAACTGCTGCCGCTTGGTGTGGTCCGTGTCATGGCTCGCGGTTTCGCGATGCTCGCCTACTATGTCATCCCCATTCGGAAGAAGCTGACCCTCCTGCAGCTGCGGCGCGCGTTTCCTGATCTGCAGGAAGGTGAGATCATCAGGATCGCGCGGGAGAGCTATGTCAATCTGGTCACCACCATTTTCGAACTGATGTGGACGCCGCGTCTCAATGATGAGCTGCTGCAGCACATCCTGCGTATCCGCAACCCGGACGTACTGGAGAATGCCCGTCGCCGGGGCAGCGGACTGGTTTTGATGTCGGGGCATTTCGGGAACTGGGAATGGCTGAACATCGGCGTCCCCCGCCTTCTTGGATTTTCTGTCACGACAATTGTCCATCCGCTGCATAATCCTGCCGTGGATGAACTGGTGGAATCATGGCGGACGATGTGGGGCAGCCGCGTCGTCCCGATGGGAATATCGATCCGGGAAATCATCCGGACGCTGAGATCCCGCGGCATCATCGGGATGATTGCCGATCAAAGCGGACCGAGCGGCGCATATTACGTTCGCCTGTTCGGCCGGTACGCGGCCACATACGAAGGACCAGCTGCATTCGCCCTGCGCACCGGTGCGCCGGTTGTGATAGGATTTGCCGTCCGCGCGTCCGATGGGAATTACGACGTCGAACTGGAAGAAATCTCGACCCGGGATCTCGGGGTGGAGGAGGAAGAACGTATTCGCGAGCTGACGCGACGGCATGTGCGGGCGCTCGAGCGGCAGGTCGCCGCCCATCCCGGTCAGTGGCTCTGGCAGCACAAGCGTTGGAAGCACGCCCCGCATTCGGAAAGCGTGCTCATCGAGGATCCTGCCGATGCGTGACATACTGATCATTCAAACCGCGTTTGCCGGCGATCTCATCCTGACAACGCCGCTGGTCACGGAAACTGCGCGCTGTTTCCCGGATGCCGGGATCGATGTGCTCTGTATCCCCACGACAGCATCGCTGATGGATGGCCTCCCCGCAGTGCGCCGCACCATCATGTATGACAAGAGAGGAAGGGATCCCGGTCTGCCGGCACTGATGCGCACGCTGCGCAACGGGCACTACGATCTGTGTCTGTCACCGCATCGCTCTCTGCGCAGTGCCATCCTTGCGCGGTCGACGCGCGCTCCCGTTCGCGTGGCATTCGACCGTGCGACGGGCTCAGCCCTGTACACACATCGTGTTCCGTACGATCCCGCGGCGCATGAAGTCGTGCGCAATCTGCGCCTGCTCGAAGCCGTGGGCTTTGAGCCGGAATATGAGGCCACTCCGTCACTGCATCCGGCGGAACAGGACTATGCTGCGGCAGTGGACGTGCTCGGGGAACGAGGCGGTCGGCAGTATGTCTGTATTGCGCCGGGATCGGTGTGGGCAACAAAGCGCTGGACGGAGGAGGGCTTTGCCGAGACCGCAAAAGTGCTCGCTGACCGCTGGGATATCGTTTTCGTTGGCGGACCGGAAGACAGCGAACGCTGCGCGCGCATTGCCGCGATCGCCGGTGTGCCCGCGGTCAACACCGCGGGGAAACTGTCCCTGACCGCTTCCGCCGCGTTGATCGGTGGCGCCTCCCTGCTGATCAGCAATGACAGCGCACCGGTGCATATGGCTTCCGCGATGGGGACACCTGTTGTCGAGATCTTCGGCGCCACCGTGCCGGAATTCGGATTCACTCCCTATGGCATTCCGTATCGTATTGTTCAGCGCGAAGGGCTCAGCTGCAAGCCCTGTGCCATACACGGCGGGAATGCCTGTCCCATACAAACCTTCGAGTGCATGCGCGACCTGTCTCCCACCGCGGTCATCGCGGCAGCTCGCGAGCTCCTTCCCGCATGAAAAAAGCAGCGCATGCCGCGCTGCCTTCCAGTGGGGATATATTCATACGGCGATATCAAACTGCCGTCATGAGGGATGTTACGCGGTTTCGTTTCCGCTCGATTTTTTCGCAGACGTTGTGTCGGATGCCGTTGCTGACGGAGAGGATCCGGTGCCGTTCGCGGGTGTGTCCTTGGTTTTCGCATGTGTCCCGTTCCCGTTCTCTGCTGCGGGAACAGAAGATTTTTTATAGTCGGTCAGGTAGTACCCGGATCCCTTGAACACAAGTCCGGCTCCTGCACCAATCAGGCGCTGCAATGTTTCCTGCTCGCATTTCGGACAGGTTGTAAGCACCGGATCAGTCATCGACTGAAATGCTTCAAAGCGATGTTCGCATTCCTTGCAGGCGTAATCATATGTGGGCATGGACTGAACCTCGGATGAAAGACAAGTATCGAAAAAAAGAAAAACAGTGAAATTGTAAGATGCGTTTACGCGTGTCCCGGTTTCGTTTCACCGAAGTGCCGGACAAGTGCTTCACGGACATTTTCAGGAACGAAATCCGAGACATCGGTGCGGTGCCGTGCGAGTTCGCGGACGATCGAAGAGTTCAGGTATGTGAAGCGCTCATGCGGCATCAGAAACACCGTCGCGATATTCTGCGCGAGTTTGCGATTCATCAGCGCCATCTGAAACTCGTATTCGAAATCCGAGACCGCCCGCAGACCGCGGACCAGAGCAATGGCGTTTCGGCGATCCGCGTAATCCACGATCAGACCTTCGAATGTGTCGACTTCGATATTCGACAGGTGGCTGATGGCGCCACGGATGAGTTCAACACGTGTCTCCGTGTCGAAGAGCGGCTGCTTCGATGAATTCCGCGCTACGGTCACGATGACACTGTCAAAAATATCGATTGCGCGCTCGAGGACATCGATATGCCCATACGTAATGGGATCAAATGACCCGGGGTATACCGCGATTCTCATGAGGGATTTTCTCCGGCTTGAAATCGAAAAATGGAAACCGCTGTTGTGCCGTAGATGCGACGGTCGCGTGAGACGAGGTGTTCCGTCTCCGGCAACTGCGTGTGTGCGGCATGCTCCACGGTCAGGATACCATCCGGCTTTACAAGGCGTGCACAGCCTGAAAGCAGCGTCTCGTAATTCTCATAATCATAGGGAGGATCCGCGCAGACGAGGTCATATGCTGAAGATGCGCTCGACCAGAACTGCTCTGCACGCATGGATCGCACCTGTGTTCGATCCGCCACTCCAAGACGGCTGATATTTTGCTGCAGCACCGAGCAGTGTTCGCGGTTCTGCTCCACGAATACCGCGGAAGCCGCACCTCTGCTGAGAGCCTCGAGACCGAGGTTCCCGCTGCCGGCAAACAGGTCGCAGACATGGCACTGATCCCACACGATCATGCTGTTCAGAATATTGAACAGTGCTTCTTTCACACGGTCGGTCGTTGGGCGGAACGATGCCCGACGGGGCACATGCAGTGTGCGTCCCTTCATGTCTCCGGCAATGATTCTCATGGCAGCCCAAGCATCGCCGCGGCGGCGGCTGTCTCGAACATCCGTTCATTGTTGTGCGTGAATGACTCCTGCACCGCATCGGGGATGATGGTGTCTGCGAGTGGCACCGTGCGGATGGTCGGAGTCTGAAGGATTTCTTCGACGGCATCCACCGTGTGATGTTCCGCGGCTTCGCCGAACAGGAACACCTGGTTCAGTGTGCTGCCTCCCGTGCGGACGGGGAGACTTTCCAGCAGACGCACCGCCTGTGCGGGATAATGCTGCCGGTAGCTGATTGACGTCATGCGACAACCGTGGTAATCCGCTCCGGAATACTGGCCGGCGGAGCAATGGGCGGTATGCAGCCCGATGACCGCGTAATTTCTTTCTGTCTCGTGAGGGTAGAGCCGGCGGACAGCATGTTCCATGACAAACTGATCGATATCGATGGAAAGCAGTTCGAGTGTCAGATGCTCGCATGTCGATGTCAGGAAGCGGACGAGCGGATCCGGGAGGGCGACCAGCAGCACCTGCACGGCGTTCTGAAGCGGTGCGAGATCGTGTGACAGAATATGAAGCGGAAGATCCTCCGGAAAAGCGCCAAGCGTGCGGCATTCCCATTCGTACTGTTCGCGCCGTGCGTCAGCGGTCAGTGCCCTGTCGACCGGTACCGTGCATACGACCGGCAGCAACGCCGGAAGAACGATCGAAAGACTTCCGGCGTAAACGGTATGACGATGGTAGACCGCGGCCAGGTCTGCGATGAAACTGCGGGCGAGATCGCGATCGAACGGCAGGTCGTACAGGAGCGGGGAAGCGTAGTCGTGCTGTGTCTCCAACACATCAGCACGCAGGATCGTCATCTGACGATCCTGCTGCTGGATTTCGACAAAACGAAATGAACGTTCTGCGATCTCGAGGCCGATATGATGGGAGACGCTCATCAGCTGCCGCCTGCGGCAGCGGTGCCGCTATTGCTCCCAGGATGCCTTGTTGTGTTCATCCGGATCGGAGAGGGAACTGATGTAGCCGAAGCCGTCCGGATCCTCAATGCGGTAACGCGGAACGGCAGAAGTGTCATCCACCGCGATATCATACGGTGTGAGCGATTTCGGTGCATGTCGCACGGAGTCGATGGAGAAATCAGTCAGATACAGCTGCGACTCCGTGAAGAGACTGTCGAAGCGGTCCTGCGGCATACTGTCGCGGAGGACGGTAAAGAGCGAATCGACGTTCGGGGTGTACGTGCGCTTGTAGTTGAAATATTCCACCTGGGCTGTGCGCAGGGCCGACATGCGCGCGCGGGATTCCCACTTCATGTCTTCCTCCCAGGCGAGCCGCTGCCCCGGATCGTTGATTACTCTGAAGAGAACATAGGTCAGCCCGAGGATCACGACAATAAGGATGATGTCAACAATTCCAATCGGCTGTTTGTGTGCCATGAATGCCTCCGAAAGATAGTATGCAGGACAGCCTGCGTTTTATTCGACGGTAATGAATTGACGGATGCGCTGCAGTTTTTTCTCGCCGATGGATTTGACCTTTACCAGGTCTTCGACGGTTTGGAACGGTCCGTACGTCTGACGATAGTCCAGAATCCTTTCAGCCGTGACCGGCCCGATACCGGGAAGCGACATCAGCTGCGCTGCTGATGCGGTGTTCAGATTCACCATTTCGCCACGGGAGTCCCCGGCAGGGCTTGCGGGACGCGGTTCTGATTCCGAAGCGTCGCGCGCTTCCGTCAGTGCTTGCCGGGACCGCTGCGCAAAAATGGAATCCGATGCGCGATAGGACGCGCGTATATCCACGGCACCCCGGGCATCAGCCGGGCGCCATTCTGATATCAGGCTTCCCACCGAAATAACAGCGACCAGGAACAGCAGAACGAGCGTTTCGTTGCGCGTGAATCCAAAACGGTGCGCTGTAGCAAGGATGCGTTTCCACATTGAGGATACTGCCTCAGTTCACATCAGATGCAAAATAGGAAAGGCCTGCGAGTTATAAAAGTGATACAGACCGCGCCCGTCAGGAGAAAGAGTCGAAGATACGGCTGAAAAAGCTTTTCTTTTCCTCCTTGTCTTTCGGGCGAAAACCACCCATCTCGTTCATGTTCGCGAGAAGCGCGCGCTCCTCGGAGGAAAGCTTGCGCGGCACATACACATGGACTCGCACCAGCTGATCTCCACGACCGCTGCTGTTGAGATGGGGAATGCCCTTGTCGCGCATGCGGAGGATCTGTCCGGCGGGGGTGCCGGCGTCGATACGCAGTTTCGCGCGTCCGCCAAGCGTGGGGACTTCCACCTCGGTTCCGAGCGCCGCATCGGCAAAGCTGATGACCAGATTGTACAGAACGTCGTCGTCCTGCCGCTCGAATTCGTCATGCTCCTTTTCGCGGATGTAGACAGCGAGATCTCCCGCCGGCCCGCCCTTGCGCCCCGCATTCCCCTGGCCGCGAAGCGGGATATAGTTGCCGTCGCTGACACCGGGAGGCACCTTTACCTTGATCGTTTTTTCGCCGGGGAGGCGTCCGTCACCGTGACAGTCAGGGCAGGGTTCCTTGACCACACGTCCCTCGCCTCCGCAGTTGGAGCAGGGCACGATATTGACGAACTGGCCAAACAGTGAACGCGATACCTGCTGCAGTTCACCGCTGCCGTGGCAGACGGGGCATTCCTCGAGGGAAGTGCCTTCCTTCGCCCCTGTCCCGGAACAGCGTTCGCATTCGGACTGGCGTTTGACTTTCAGGGTTTTCTCGACGCCGGTGGCGATTTCCTCGAGGGTGAGCGGCAGCTGGATTTTCAGATCGGAGCCGGGAACGCCCTGGCGCCGGCCACGGGAACGCGAACGCCCGCCGCCGCCGAAGACTTCTTCAAAAATACTCCCGCCGAAACCACCGCCGAAGATATCGCTGAAATGGCTGAAAATATCATTGATGTCGGTAAAGCCCGGTCCGCCGGCCTGGCCGCGCAGTCCGTCATGGCCAAAGCGGTCATATCGCTGGCGCTTTTCGTCGTTGCTGAGCACCTCGTAAGCCTCGGCGGCTTCCTTGAATTTTTCTTCCGCGTCCTTGTCTCCGGGATTGCGGTCGGGGTGGTACTTCAGCGCGAGTTTTCGGTATGCTGACTTGATTGTCGTCCCGTCTGCGGAACGTTCGACGCCGAGGACCTCATAATAATCTTTTTTCATGAGCCGTTCCCTGTTCCCTCTCCATCGGAATCCCGCGCGACCGTGACCTTTGCGTGGCGAATCACCTTGTCGTGCAGCTTGTATCCCTTTTCGACTTCGTCGATGACGATGCCCGGTTCGTGCGCATCGCTCGGCACCTGCATCAGTGCGTCATGATATTCGACGTCGAAAGGTTTCCCGACGACTTCAAGGGGCTCAAGGCCGCGGTTCTCGAGCGCGCGCAGAAGTTTTCCGTAGATGATTTCGACGCCCTTGTAGAAGGAGTCGAAATCCGGATGTTCCTTCCCGTACGCGAGGGATCGCTCGAAATCGTCAATGACGGGGAGCAGATCGAGGATAATGTTTTCCGCGCCGAATTTCAGCAGGGTATCCTTTTCCTCGCGCGTCCGGCGACGGAAATTCTCAAATTCCGCAATTTTGCGGAGCAGCTGATCCTTGAGCTGGGCCACTTCAACGCGAAGAGCCTCGGTTTCACTCAGCTCCCCGGCATCCGCATCTTCCGCGGCGGCCTCGGGCTGCGGGCGTTCCTGCTCTTCCATGTTGGGGTCCTTGTCAGACATGCATTCTCCTGTTCTATGCTGTTGTATCCGAATTCATTTCGCTCACTGCGAGATGAGCTTTGAAAGATAATCGACAATGGCGATCATGCGCGGATAATTCATCCGCTTGGGACCGACGATGCTGACAGTACCGTTCAGCTGTCCGACGCGATACGGGGCCGCGATGATGCTGTAATCGCTGAGCTTTTCATCCTGGATTTCGTCACCGATGCGTATGGTCACCGCCTGTCCGCCGCTGAGCGAATCCAGCACATGCACGATGACCTGCTGATTCTCGATAAGATCGATGATGTTGCGCAGGCGCTCGGGATCGCCGAACTCCGGCTGCCGCGTCATGGCGTTGATCCCGTCGATGCACAGCGCATCGGGATCGAGCCGCTCCGAAAACACACGGTCGCTGGACTCGATGAACAGGCGGATGATCCCATCCTCGATATGCCCAGCATCACGGATGCGGTCGGCGAAGGTCTCCCGAATTTCCTGCAGCGTCAGTCCGGCCAGCTGTTCGTTGAGAAGGGAGGAAATACTCTCCAGATCCTCCCGACGCACGATAGTATTTCTGAGGTGCAGGATGATGGAGCGCACAATTCCCGACCGGATCGAGAGGATCACCATGATTTTGTCGCTGGCGACCTGCACGAGTTCGAGTCGTTGCAGCACGCCTTTTTCGAGAGAAGGCGCCGAGACGATGGCGAGCTGATGCGTAATCTGGCTCAGGATATGTGAACTATTGCGGATCAGCTCCTGCAGGGCCGCGTTGAGCGACGCCTCGAAACGCTGCTCGATCAGACGGCGCTCATTCTCCGGCAGGGAAATCTGTTCCATGATGGAGTCCACGTAATACCGGTAGCCGAGATCCGTCGGCACTCGTCCCGCCGACGTGTGCGGATGACCGATCAGGCCCCGTTCCTCGAGATCCGCCATGACATTGCGAATGGATGCGGGACTCAGCTTCAGCTCCATGCTTTTCGAAAGCGTTCGCGAACCGACGGGAGAAGCCGTCAGCACATGTTGCTGAATGATGGAAAGCAGGACCTGTTGTTCCCGCTCGCTCAGATCGTGTATGTCAGAGTTTGGAATATCCATGGACATTTTCGCATGTATGTGATGCCGCGCAGCACAGCACGGTGCATTCACACTTGCATCGAAACGAAAATACAACCTCCCCGCATGGAAATCAAGGTAGCACTCAATGACCCGGAGTGCTAAACCATTGATGTAATTTCAGTTACGGGAGAAAGAAAAATCCCGTCCCCGTTCGTGCGGCGGGGACGGGATGACGGACGATGGGGAAGGGGGTTTTATTCCGCCCGGAATTCCAGTGTGTGTTCCACCATATCGTCGACGAGGATGTCCACCGAGTAGCGGCCGGGAGCAAGCCCGTCCGGGAGATTGAGCTGGAAACCGATCCAGCCTTTCTCGTCGAACGGCAGTTCATACGTATCGATTTCGGTACGGTCTCCCGTGGCGTCGTGCACATACCACTTCGCCGCGAACACAGTGCCGGCGTCCTGTCCGGCGACATAAATCGGCGCATAGACCGTGGTCGTCCCGGCGTCGAATACCCATGTCGGCTCGGTCGGGAAAGAGGACTCGGAGATCGCGCGCGCAACGACGGCCTCCCGAACAGGGCTGTCTGGATACATCGGTTCAATGGTGAAGGGGACCGTCTGGGCGAACGTGCTGCCAATGGAGAGATCCACGGCGTATTCACCGTAAGGCAACATACTGTTCGACAGGGTGAGCGTAAAGTCGATCCAGCCATCGCCATCCATCGTGATTTTGCTGGAATCGAGGATGACTTTCCCCTCCTCCGTTTTCTGGTACCACACCGCCTTGACGGGCGTATCCGCCGGCGTGTTCGCCATGAGAACCGAGCAATGCAGAAGGGGTTCCGAACCGTGAAAGGTTGACGTTTCCTCGAGCGGCTCAGACTTGTCATTCACGCTGCGCGCCATTACGGCGCGTTCGATGTTCGCGGTGGAAAATTCGCAGGCCTGCAGCGCCAGCAGCAGTACGGGAAGCAGGATGGCGGCGTTGCGGGAAAGAAGCGGCAGCAGCGATTTCATATGCGTAACCTCCGGGGTGGATGGAATATGCGCGTTGCGGCAGGCGATAGATCAGAGTGATCAGAACATTTCGCGCGCCCGTGCGTCTTCAATAAGGTAATCGCGCAGGATGCGCAGTCCCTCGCGGTGACCGGGAAATACAAGCTGCTTCCACGCCTCGTCGAAAGGCAGCCATGCGTGGTCGTCATGCTCGTCCGAGAGACGGATCGCGGCCTCGCCGGTGACTTCCGCCGCAAATACGGGGACATGATGAATGGAGTCATCCGGGGCAAAGTAAAAAGAGGCGACGTAAGGCACAACCACGAGCGACGGACATTCGATGCCCGTTTCCTCGAGTATTTCGCGTCGCGCACAGTCGACGGCGGTCTCCTCGCCTTCGATGCGTCCGGTGATCATCTGCCACATTCCGGGATACAGGATTTCATCCTTTGCCCTGCGGAGAAGCAGGTACTCAATATCCCCATCCCGCGAATGCCGAAAAAGATAGGCCTGAATGAATGTGCATTTGAATTTCATATGGCAGAAAATTGAATGAAGAATGCCAAAATGGCAGTCATTCTGGCAGGCATGAATGCCAATGTTGCAGGAATCGGAGTTTTCGGGATCGAACCGGTGCGTGGCATGGTTCTTGTAAAAGTACATTACCCGGACTGCAAGTTCAAATGAATGATCGGGCAGTGCAGAAGCAGACTCGTCAGCGGGGGCGAGGAAACACTCGGAATACGGAACAAGAGAGGAAATCATGCAGGAAAACGATCAGGCACAGCAGGGTTCGCAGATGACACGGGAGACCGGGCAGGTGAACGTCCCCATTCTGCCTCTGCGCAATATTGTTTTTTTTCCCGGCCAGATCATGCCGCTTTTCGTCGGACGTCCGAGTTCAGTGCGCCTGATCGAGGAAGCACATCAGGCCCAGCGTCCGGTGCTCGTACTCACGCAGCGAGACTCGTCAGTCGATTCTCCGCACACCGCGGATCTCTATACAAAGGGAACTGTCGTACGCGTTGTAAAGATTTACACCATGCCCGATGGCTCGAAGAGTGTTGTCGTGCAGGGGCAGTACCGTGCGGAATTCCTGCGCATGACAGACGAAGAGCCCTATCTGACCGGTGATATCCAGCCGCTCGAGGAGGAGATACCGTCTATCGAGGATGTCGAGGTCTCCGCGCTGGTGTCGAACATCCGCCAGCAGCTCAAGAAGCTCGAGCAGCTTCTTCCGGACTCCAATCCCGAACAGCTGAATCTCATCATGAATACGCAGGAAGCCGAAACCTTCGCCTTCCTGGTTGCGGCGATGCTCAATCTGCCCGTTCCCGAGAAGCAGGAGCTGCTCGAGACGATGGACATGAAGGAGTTTCTCAACAAACTCGTCGTGGCACTCAGTAAAATCATCCAGCGACAGGAGCTCAGCCAGAAAATCCAGGCCGAGGTCCAGGATTCCATCAACAAAGCCCAGCGGGAATATTTTCTCCGCGAGCAGCTTCGCGCGATCAAGAAGGAACTCGGTGAGGAAAAGGACCAGCTGGAGGTCGATGAACTGAAGAAGAAGCTCGAAGACATCGACATGCCCGAGGAGGTGCGCGAGGTTGCCGAGAAGGAACTCAACCGTCTCAGCGTGATGAGTCCGGCAGCGGCCGAATACGGTGTGACACGCAATTACCTCGACTGGCTGCTGGAGATGCCCTGGAAGGTCTCCACAGAAGACAATCTTGAGATCAGCGCGGTAAAGAAGCAGCTGGATACCGATCATTACGGGTTGGAGAATGTCAAGAACCGGATTCTTGAATTCCTGGCGGTGCGCAAGCTCAAAAATGATATGCGCGGACCGATTCTCTGTTTCGTCGGTCCTCCGGGCGTGGGGAAGACTTCCCTCGGGCGGTCCATTGCAGAGGCGATGGGACGCAAGTACGTGCGCTTTTCCCTCGGTGGTGTGCGTGACGAGGCCGAGATTCGCGGGCATCGGCGCACCTACATCGGCGCCCTCCCGGGACGCGTGATCCAGAGCATCAAGAAGGCGGGAAGCAACAATCCCGTGATGGTGCTCGATGAAATCGACAAGGTCGGCATGGATTTCCGCGGTGACCCGACTTCGGCGCTGCTCGAAGTGCTGGATCCCGAGCAGAACGTGCATTTCAGCGATCACTATCTCGAAGTGCCGTTTGACCTGTCAAACGTCCTCTTCATTGCGACTGCCAATACGCTTGATACGATTCAGCCGGCGCTGCGCGATCGCATGGAGATCATCGAAATTCCCAGCTACATCCTCGACGAGAAAGTACACATCGCGCGGCAGCATCTGCTGCCGAAGCAGCGTGAAGAACACGGCATCAGCGGTAAACAGCTCGTCATGAGTGACGACGTGATCAGCGACATCATTGACCGGTACACGCGGGAGAGCGGTGTGCGAAACCTCGAACGCAAGCTCGCCGACGTCTGCCGCGGCGCGGCCCTGCGCATCGCCGAAGGGAAGGCGAAACGCGTGACGGTGAAGAAAGAAGATCTTCCCGATTACATTTCCTCACGGAAGTATTATCCCGAGGTAGCCGAGCGCATCACATCGCCGGGCATCGCAACGGGACTGGCCTGGACGCCGGTGGGGGGCGACATCCTCTTCATCGAGGCGACAAAAATGAAGGGGAAAGGCCGCCTGACGATCACCGGGCAGGTGCGCGACGTGATGAAGGAGAGTGTGCAGGCGGCGATGAGTTATATCTCAGCGAACGCGAAGGAACTGGGTGTCCCGGAGAATTTTCGCGATACGCTGGATATTCATGTTCACGTCCCGGCCGGGGCGGTGCCGAAAGATGGTCCATCGGCCGGCGTGACCATGCTCACATCCCTGACCTCGCTGCTGACCGGCCGCGTCGTGCGCAACGACCTTGGCATGACGGGCGAAATCACGCTGCGCGGGCAGGTGCTTCCCATCGGCGGCATCAAGGAAAAAGTGCTGGCCGCTCATCGGGCAGGACTCAAGGCTGTCATGATGCCGAAACGAAACGAGGATGACCTCAAGGAGATACCCGAAAGCGTGCGAAAGGAGATAACCTTCCACCTGGTAGAGCGTATGGACGAGGTCCTGGAGATTGCACTCCCGAAAAAGGGGCGAAAAAGCGAATCCACAAAGAAATCCGTTGAAACCCGCGAAGAAAATTCGTAAATTCAAGGGATAATGGAAGACTGTTCAAATCTACGGTGAAGAATGAAAGCAACAGATAAAACCGCACCCAAGCCCGTCAAGGTAAAGCAGCCCGGTAAGGTGATCGGCATGGTGATCACCGAATGTCCGATGTGCAAGAACACCATCAGTTTCGACATTCAGACGGCGAAGTACTGTCCGTACTGCAATGCCGAAGTCAGCGTTGACCTTGACAAGGTGGAGGTGTTTGTCCGCGCCGCGCGGAATCCCAACCAGAAGGGCGGTCACAAGCGCGTCGCCTGACCATTCTTCCTTACTAATTTACACTGGCGCCCCGTCCCGCTTCGCGGGATGGGGCGTTTCTGTTTTGTCCCCCCGCTCGCATTGTTTCTTCCTGCCCCGTTGCCTATTTTTTCGTTTTACCGCACCCTGTTTTGTCACCATCTGCCGAATATCATGGCCAAAACACGATCCTCAGCCAAGAAGTCATCCCGCCGATCCGCCCCGCAGGGGCCGTCATTGTCGCAGCCGGCATTTCTCGAGAAGCACCGGCATGGCATTTTCATCGGTCTTATCGCGCTGCTGCTCGTGGTCTTTTTCCACGAAGCATTTTTCGAAGGGCATGTCTTCGCCGTTCCCGACAACATCGCATCCATCGTCCAGGAGGAAGGATACCTGAAGGAAGCCGATGAAGCCGGAGTGAACGCATTCTGGAATCCCTACGTATTCTCCGGCATGCCGACCTGGGGATCATCACTTCCGGGACACGGTCTGTACCTGCACACGTTTCTCGATCCGCTCAAACCGATGATCATCATGCAGGTGTACGGCTGGGTGCAGGCCATCGCCAATATTCTGCCCCTGCCTCAGATGTTCTGGGACATATTCAATTTCTTCCTGCTCGGCGTGTTTACCTATCTGCTGGGCATACGAAAGAAATTCGAGCCCTGGGTGGCCTTTCTGGTGGCGGTCTCGGTGGTGTTTTCGCTCTACAGTCTGAACTGGATCATGGCCGGGCATAACACAAAGATCACGGTATTCGCCTGGCTGCCCGCGATTCTGCTCATGGTGGATCTGCTGTTCGAGAAGCGGAATCTGCTGCGCGTGGCGCTGCTCATCGTGGCCCTGCACTTCACGTTCAATTCCGGCCACGTGCAGATGGTTGTCTACAGCCTCATGGCCGTGGCGTTCTACATGCTCTATAAATGGTACGCCGGAGCGAAATTCAAGGAGGTTGCACTTGTGTCGGTGCTTGTCGTCGGCGCAGCGGCTTTCGCCTTCCTGATGCTTTCCGGACCGTATTTCGCGACCTGGGAGTACAAGGATTTCTCCATCCGCGGCGCGGGCTCCGGCGGTTCCGGGCATGCGGCACCGGGTGGCGGACTCGACTACGACTACGCGACGAACTGGTCGTTTTCTCCCATCGAGATTATCACGTTTTTCGTGCCGTCCTTCATCGGCTTCGGCAGTCCGACCTACTTCGGCAGCATGATGTTCACCGAGTCGCCGATTTACCTGGGTGTCGTTGTCAGCTTTTTCGCGCTGCTCGGCATCCTGCTGCGTCCGAAAGACAAGTTCGTGCATCTCTGGGTTGCGCTCGGCGTGTTCGCGCTGCTGGTGTCCTTCGGCCGAAATTTCAGTCCCGTGTACGATCTGCTCTACTATAACCTGCCCTTCTTCAACAATTTCCGCATCCCCTCGATGATACTCTTCCTGATGGCGCTCTGCATGGGCATGCTGGCGGGCGTGGGGCTGACATCCATCGTGAAGATGGTCCGTGATCGGAAGCGGGGCGGAGAAGGGGAGGCGCAGGTCAAGCGATTGACGAAAGTCATCTGGGTGCCCGTGGCTGTGGCCGGCGCGTTCGTGCTGCTGATGCTCGTCTCCGAAAGTGGATTCAAGAGCACCGTTGCCGACATGATGCAGGAGAATCAGCCGCAGAGCTACAGCGCCATGCAGCAGGTGGAGCAGGCCGCGCAGATGGGCAGGCTCGGCGAGGTCCCCGAGCAGTGGCAGCGTGTTACGCGTGATGCCATCTACGACATGGCGCTCAACGACGCCTTCCTCGCACTGTTTTTCATGCTGCTGGCGGGCGGTGCGCTGTGGGCGTTTGTGCGCGGAAAAATGGCGCTCACTGCCCTGCAGGTCTCACTGCTGCTGCTGATCGTCATCGACTGGTGGATCGTCGATTACCAGCCCATGCACATGATGCCGATGCAGCAGCAGGAACAGTCGCTTGCTGCCACCGACGTGGTTGAATTCCTGCAGAAGGACACCACGACGTTCCGCATCCTTCCCGCCTGGCAGCATTCCGACAACAACTGGTATGCCGCATTCGGCATCCAGAGTGTCGCGGGCTATCATCCCGCGAAGCTGAAATATTACGATGACATCCGCAACACCCTGTATAATCAGTTCAGTTTCCAGAGCGGGGAGCATGTCGATGCCGTGAACTGGGAAGTGCTGAGCATGCTGGATACGAAATACCTCGTAGTCAAGCTCGACTGGAAAATCCAGTCGTCCTTCCTCGAGCCGGTGTTTTTCGGACAGCAGGAGGCGGTGTATCGCAACAATGCCGTGTTCCCGCGCGCGTTTTTCGTCGGAGACTCAAAGGTGATTCCCGACGATGAAACGATGTTCAACACCATCACTTCCGTGCCGGATTACGAACCGCTGCGCTACGCGTACCTGAGCGAGGAACCGCCCGTGCAGCTGCAGCCGGTGTCTGACAGCGTGCTCGCGGATGCGAAGGCCGAACTCGTGCATTTCGGGATCAACAGTTTTGCCTATGACGTCGAGACCCCCGAGGATGCGATTCTCAAGATCAGCGAGGTCTGGTATCCCAGCGGCTGGACGGCGACGCTCGACGGGGAGCCCGTCGATATTCTGCGCAGCGATTACACGCTGCGCGCCGTGATCATTCCCGCGGGCGCGCACCGGCTTGAAATGCACTATGAACCCCGCTCCTACGAAGCGGGACTGATCGTCACCACCGTGACCAATTACCTGCTCGCCCTGGTGCTGCTTGCGTACCTGGTGATGTACATTCGCCGGCGGATGCAGTCGGGCAAGGGCGCGGCGGTCTCTGAGCAAAGCGGAGAGTAGCTGCACACGTGAACGTCGTCATTTCCGTCGGCGGGCGCTTCCACGCGATTGAGCTCGCTGAACAACTCGACCGGCGCGGGTACCTTGAGCGCATCATCACGACCAAGAGCTGGTATGTGCGCAAGCGCTTTTCCTCCCGTCGCTGGCGGGCGATTCCGGCGCCGGAGTATCTCGGCGAACTGGTGCGACGCGTTCCGTTCCTGCGCCGCGCAGGGTACTACTCATGGCTGAAAGACAACCTCTTCGACGCACTCGCGCGACGGTACATCCCGCCCTGTGACATTTTCCATGTCTGGGGGAATTACGCCCTCGCGTCCATCCCCCATGCCCGCCGGCACGGCGCCCGCGTCGTGCTCGAACGCGGATCCACCCACCCCCATTTCCAGGACGCCATTCTCCGCGAGGAGTTCGCCCGCTACGGTATCGAGCTCGAGCGGGCGCATCCCCAGATCCTGGAGAAGGGACTGAGGGAAATCGAGCTTGCTGACCGTGTCATCATTCCCTCCGAATTCGTCCATCGCAGCTTCATCGCCAACGGGGTGCCGGAGGAAAAACTGGAGGTCATTCCGTACGGGTTCAATCCCGACAACTTCCACCGGGGCGAAAAAACGGACGACGTGTTCCGGGTGCTTTTTGTCGGGAACATCGGGATACAGAAGGGCGTCCATTATCTGCTCGACGCCTGGGAGCGCCTTGCGCTGCCGAATGCCGAGCTGGTATTCATCGGCAAGGTGGAGGACGGCATGCGTCCGCTGCTTGAAAAACACGCAGCACACATCACGCTGCACGGACATGTGAAACATGAACAGCTGCATCGTGAGTATGCGCGCGCCTCGGTGCTCGCGCTGCCATCGCTGCAGGAGGGATCTGCACTGGTAACGTACGAGGCCATGGCCTGCGCTCTGCCTCTGCTTGTCTCCGAGAACACGGGCAGCGTCGCACGCGACGGCGAGCACGGGTTCGTCATCCCCATCCGCAGTGCCGATGCGATCGCGGAGAAACTGCAGTGGTTTCATGATCATCCTGAAGAGGCCGCGCAGATGGGACGCGCCGGGGAGGAATACATTCAGGAGTTTACATGGGACCGCTACGCACGCAGGGTCATTGACGTGTACAGGGAACTGCTGGAACGCGACGCGGCCGCGCCCGACGGGGAGGAGAAATGAGCATCGCCCGCAAAGCCATCGTGAGCACGCTGTGGACCAGCGGTCTCAATTACATCGCGATGGGCGTCGGCTTCGTATTCGGTATCGTGCGCGACCGCATACTCATGCCCGACGAGAACGGCATTTACATGTTCGGTCTCGCGGTTGTGGATCTGCTGTTCATCCTTGCCGCCGTTTCCTTCAATATTTCCGTGATCCAGTCTGACGAGGAGCGCGAGGACCTGTATTCAACGGCCTTCGTGCTCACCATCATCCTGAGCATCCTCATGCTGCTGGCCGCGCTGCTGGTGGCGTGGATCCTGCAGCTGCGGGATACAACGGAGATCAAGATCCAGGCCTTTCTTGTGCTGGCCCTGTTCAGCACGCTGAACCTGTTTACCATCCTGTTTTCTTCCTACCTCGAGAAGCAGCTGGAGTACAAGAAGATCGCGCGCATCAATCTCGTGGCAGTCCTGGCCTTTCCGGTCGTTTCGTACGTGCTGGTTGCAAACGGACTCGGCGCATGGGGGATGGTGCTGGGATACTGTTCGACATTCGTGGTCTCATTCGTGGGCATGACGCTGGTCAGCCGGTATCCTGTGGGATTGAAACTCAATCCAGTGACCGCAAAGTGGTTCCTCTCCATGGGGTGGAAGCTTATTTTCTCCCGGGGCATGGAGGTGATTTTCGTGCGCTACGGCACACTTGTGACAGAGCATCTGCTCGGCACACGGCTGCAGGGCAGCTACGGCCGGGCGCTGAAGTACTGGGAAATGGCGCCGCAGACGGTCGCGCCGGCGGTGGTGACCGTGGCATTGCCGACATATGCCAAAGTACAGAAAGACCCCGTGCGGCTGTCGCGTGCATTCAGCCTGGTGCTCTACTTTCTTGTCCGTGCGCTCATGCCTTTCGTCCTCGTCTTCGGGGTGCTTGCGGAATCGTTCATTCGCATCATCGGCGAGCAGTGGCTCGAGGCCGTCCCTGTCCTGCGCATCCTTGCGGCGGGCGCTCTGCTGTCACCGATGTTCGAGAACATGAAGCAGCTGCTGTACGCGCGCGGGAAGCCCGAGGCCATCGTGCGCGTGCGCATCGCTCAGCTGGTCGTGTTCATCCCCGCCATGTACGGCTTCGTGCTCTGGATGGGCATCAGCGGCGCGGCGCTCGCCATCGTGCTGAACTACTTCCTCGGCGTCCTGGGCGCACTGTTCATCGTTCGGCGGGAGGTCTCGGTGCGATGGATGCACGTGTTCGTCCTGCCCGTGCTCTTCGCCGCTGTCGCGACCGGTGTGTTCCTTCTCCTGCCTCCGGGCATGCTCGGGATGGGACCGATCGTGCAGTTCCTTTTGGAAGCGCTGTATCTCCTTGGTATTTTTGCCTTGCTTGAGCTGGTCACGGAGCGACGTCAGCTCATCGAGCATGCAACGTACATTCGGTCCGTCATGAAAGGCGGCGATCACACCGAGGCGCAATGAAGCTTCTTCTTGTCTGCGAATACTGGTACGGAACGGGAGGATGGTCCTACCGCGGCTATCTCGAACAGCTCGGCTGCGAAGTCGAAGTCTTCGATTTCCGCAAGCCGTTTTTCACCGCCGGAGCGGGACTCCCCGTCGTGTCCGCAGCGACGCGGCGCATCAATCGCCGCAGGATGAATGCGGCCTTCGTGCAGGCGGTCGCGGATTTTCGTCCCGACGTGGTCTTCTTCCTCAAGGGCGAAACGATCTACGAATCCGCCATCCGCGAGGTGAAGGAGAAGTATGGTCCCGTGCTGCTGCAGTGGTATCCCGACGGTCCCTTCAATATTGAAAACCGCAATGCTACGCGGGACAGCATCGCGAGCATCCCGCTGTTCGACATCTACTACATCTACGCGAAATCGCTGATCGCGCCGCTGCGTGAGTCGGGGGCGCAGCGGGTGGAATACCTGCCATTCTGCTACGATCCCGCCATGCTGCAGCTCCCGGAGCAGGTCTCGGATGAAGACCGCGCGAAATATGCCACCGACGTCGTATTCGCCGGCACCTGGGAGCCGATGCGCGAGTGGTGGCTGGAGAGGATCACCGAGTTCGATCTCTCGGTCTGGGGCAACATGTGGGAGCGCGTTCCCGAGACCAAGCCGCTTCGCGCGCACTGGAAGGGCAACGCGGTGTACGGTGAAGAGATTTCCAAGCTGTTCGCCGTGTCGAAAATTCACCTGAATTTCCTGCGGGAACAGAACAGGGACTCCCACAACGTACGTACGCTTGAAATTCCGGGGTTCGGAGGTTTTCTCCTCACGCAGCGTTCGCGTGAGCAGTCGGAAGACCTTTATGTTGAAGGAAAAGAAATCGCCTGCTTTGATTCGGTGGATGAGCTGAAGGAAAAAATCCGCTACTATATCGATCATGAAGACGAACGCCTGGCCATCGCCCGCGCGGGACACGAACGCGCGACCGCCGAGCACCAGGCCATACACAGACTGCGCCGCGTGGTCGACGACGCGCGCGCGCTGCTCGGAACCTGACCATGAATATTCTGCTTCTTACGTCTGATTTTCTTCCCAATGTCGGCGGCATGGCCACACACGCGCTGGAACTGGCCCGCGCACATGTGCAGAACGGCCATCAGCTGCATCTCGTCCATCCCGTCTACGGGAGTGGCGAGAATGCGGTTCGGGACATGGAGGGATTCACCGTCCATGACCTCTTCATCGACAGCGACACGCCGCGGATCAAGCATCTGAAATACATCCGCAGGGTGCGCGACTATGTGCGAAAGCTGCACGGGGAGCACGGGTTCCAGGTGCTGCACTGGCACGACCTGACGCCCAACTGCTGGACGACCTGGACGCTGCGGCGCGACATCCCGCTGGTGTGGACCAACCACACGTCGAATTACCTGGAGATGTACGAGACTCCCGCGGGCCGCCGCAAGATCCGCATGTTTCTCGGTCATGCCGACGCCATCATCAGTCCCAGCCGCGAGCTGTACGAAAAGTCCACCGCCACGGGCATCGCACCCGCGCGCAATTTCTACATCCCGAACGGGGTGGACGCGAAAAAATTTCATCCGGGAAACAGCTTCGGTGTTATCGACAAGGATTACGGCCTCGATCCGTCGCGCCCGGTCGTTATCTGTCCCCGTCGCCTGGAGCCTAAAAACGGTGTGGAATATTTCATCCGCGCCGTGCCCCTGGTGCGCCGCGAGGTGCCGGAAGCGCAGTTCCTCATCGTTGGCGGTGGTTTTCCCGAGGAACGGCGGCGTTTCGAGCAGCTGCTGCGGGAAGCCGGCGAAGCGCAGGACGTCTTTTTTACCGGGAACGTTCCGAACATCGCCATGCCGCAGTTTTACGCGCTTGCATCCGTCGCGGCACTCCCGTCGCTGATGGAAGCCACGAGCATATCCGGTCTCGAGGCCATGGCCAGCGGACTGCCGCTGGTCGGTACCCGTGTCGGCGGCATCCCTGAGATCATCGAGCACGGCAAGAGCGGACTGCTCGTCGAGCCGCGCAGTCCCGAACAGCTCGCCGCGCAGTTCATCCGTCTTCTGCAGGATGCCGAGCTGCGCCGGACGCTCGGGGAAGGCGCGCGCAGACGAGTTGAACAGGAATTCGCATGGCCCGAAATCGCGCGGCGCACCGTTGACGTGTACGAAAAGGCGATTGCGGCGCATGGATGATTTCCGCCCCGTGACGGCAGGCCGTTCCATGCATTCACCGCACATGCATGCACGCAGCGACATGACAGCATCCAGCCGGAGGCGTCCGTGAAGGTTCTTGTCATCAGCCATACGTACATCACCCGCGTCGGCCGGGAGAAGTGGCGTGAGCTCGTGCGCATGTACGACGTCGATCTCCGCATCATCGTGCCGACGGTGTGGAAGGACTACCTCTTCACGATTCGCGCCGACGAGCATCACGACGACGAACTCGACGTGCGTCCGCTGCCGGTCTGGTTCAGCGGCAAGGAGGCGGCGCATGTTTACCGTTCCGGTGATCTCGGCATGCGGTCGTTTTCGCCTGATATTCTGCACGTCGAGGAGGGGACCGACGCGTTTTCCTATTTTCAGGCCCTGGTCTATCGCCGTGTGTTCGCTCCCCGGGCGAAGACGCTGTTCTTCACCTGGATGAACTTCGAAAAAACGCTCAATTTCCCGTTCACCTTTTTCGAGCGCTTCAACCTCATCCGCAGTGACGCCGCGATATGCGGCAACAGCGACGCGCGGGATATCCTGCGGGAAAAAGGATTCGAAAAGCCAATTCACGTTATGCCTTTGCTCGGGCTGGACCCGGAGCTCTTTCAGGAGCGGGATGCCGCGTCCCTGCGGGAGGAACTCGGGCTGCGGGGCACCGTCATCGGTTTCATCGGACGGTTCGTGCCGGAGAAGGGCGTGATGAATCTGCTCGAGACCGCCGCTCAGCTGAAGGGTGACTTCTCGCTGCTGTTCATCGGCGGCGGTGCGCAAGAGCAGGCGCTGCGCGAGCGCGCGAAGGAACTCGGTCTCGCGGAACGCATGCGCATGTGCATTTCCATCCCGCACAGCGACGTGCCGCGGCATATCAATGCCATGGACCTGCTCGTACTGCCGTCCTACACGGTGCCGCACTGGAAAGAGCAGTTCGGACAGGTGCTCGTGCAGGCGATGGCATCCGAGGTGCCGGTGATCGGATCCACACACGCCGAAATCCCGCGCGTCATCGGTGACGCCGGATTCACATTCGAAGAGCGGAACTGGGAGGAGATGCGGGAAAAGCTGCAGATGCTGCTCAACAGTCCCGATCTGCGCGCCGAGTACGGACCCCGCGGCCGCGCCCGAGTGCTCGAGCAGTACACCAACACACGCATCGCGGAACGGACCATGGCCGTCTACCGCGAACTCCTCGATGGGTGACCCTTCGAAGACTAAAAGGTTTGGTTTTCCTCATTGGCGGCGGTAATTTTGTTGACGGCAGGGATTCCGCGGCCGCCTCGCCGCGGGGCCTGAGTTTTACTACCCTTCCAACGCTTACAGAGTGATCCCACCATGTCATTCTTCTCAAAAATTATCGCAGCGACCATCCCCCTCGTCCCACGGCCCATCGTGGGCTATTTTGCGCGGCCCTACATCGCCGGGGAAACGCTGGAAGACGGCGTGCGCGTCGTCCGCGAACTGAATGCAAAAGGCATCATGGCCACCATGGACGTCCTCGGGGAGAGCGTCAATTCCCGCGAGGAGGCCCTCGACATGCGCCGGCAGTGCGAGCAGGTGCTTCATGCCATCAACGAGCACAAACTCGACGCCAATCTTTCCATCAAGCCCACGCAGCTGGGACTCGCCATCGACACGGCATTTTTCGAAGAAAACGTTCGCTTCCTGCTCGACATCGCATGCGGGTACGACAACTTCGTGCGTCTCGATATGGAAGATCATCCCTTCACCGACAGCACGCTTGAGATGTACAAGGTCCTCCGGCGCGATTACGGCCATCACGTGGGCGTTGTGCTGCAGGCGTATCTCCACCGCACCGAGGACGATCTGAAGGATCTCATCGCAGACGGAAAGACGAACATCCGTCTCTGCAAGGGCATTTATGTCGAGCCGGTGGAAATTTCATATCGCGACCGGAAGAAAGTGCAGGAGAATTTCAATCAGATCCTGGATCTTGGTCTGCGGGAAAACGTTTACATCGGTATCGCCACCCATGACGATGTGCTGCTCGAGCACGCGCTGCGCAGGATTGGCGAAATGGATCTCAAGCGCGAGGAATATGAATTCCAGATGCTGCTGGGCGTCCGTGAAAAGCGCCGTGACGATATCGTGGGCACGGGACATCGCCTGCGCGTGTACGTCCCCTTCGGTGACCAGTGGTACGCCTACTCCACCCGCCGGCTCAAGGAGAATCCGTCCATGGCAATGCATGTCATGAAGGCGATTTTCGGAATCAACAAATAAGAACACTGTGCTGAGACGAATCGCACGTGTCGTTGCCCTGTCGCTTCTTGCGCTGCATGTGCTCGCGGGGTGCTCAGGCGATTCCTCTGAACGGACTCCCTCGGCGGCGTTCACGCTGACCGACGATCTCGGCAGAGAGGTGCGCTTCGACAGCATCCCGCGCCGCATTGTCAGTCTGGCGCCGAGTCTGACGGAAATGCTCTTCGCCGTCGGTGCCGGTGACGCCGTGGTTGGTGTGACGCAGTCGTGCAATTATCCCGCGGCGGTCAGTACGCTGCCGGAGGTGGGCGATCTGCTGAATCCTGATGCAGAACGTGTTCTCGCCCTGCGGCCCGATCTGGTTTTCATTTCCGTGGAAGGAAACACGCAGTCGAGTTTCGATGCGCTTGAGCGCGTGGGTCTGCGGCTGTTCGTATCGAATCCGCGGACACTCGACGGCGTGCTGACATCGCTGCTGCAGTTCGGAAGCATCACGGGACACGAGGATCGGGCGAAGCGTCTCACGGATTCTCTTCGCGGGATAGCCGAGGATCTGCGTGGAGCTGCCCCGCCTGCGCCGGCCAGCGTGCTCGTCCTGATATCCACACAGCCTCTGATGGCGGCGGGCGGCAGAACATTCATTAATGAAATCATCGCGCTCGCCGGGGGACGCAACGCCGCCGCGGAAGCGCCGGGCAATTATCCGACCCTGAACAGGGAGACCGTCCTGCGCATGAATCCCGATCTGATCATTTTCCCCGATGATATGCACGTGCGACGTGATGGTCTGATCGAACGCTTCCCCGAGTGGCGGCACGTGCGCGCGGTACAGGATGGACGGCTGCATGCCGTCGATGCCGACGTATTCCTGCGTCCCGGACCCCGTGCCTTCCTGGCGGCGCGCCGGTTGCGTGCGTTAATCAGCGGCACGGATTCACCGGCGCCCGATTCACCCTCGCCCTGAAACGCGAAACGCGGCCCGGGGGCCGCGTTCGCAGTTCTGCCGTCTTCACCGCATCGTGCTTCAGGCAGGATTTTCCGAGGTTTCGTTTGCGAGGGATTTGAGATCGATACTGTCGAGCAGCTCCCGCGTCGCATCCTCACCGATCCATGATGTCTTGACCGTCACGATGAAGCGGTCGCCCACGAGCACGGTAATCTCGCCAGTCTCATTGGACTCCTTCCATTTCTCAATCGCGGGAAAGCCCTCGATCTCGGTGGTGCGTTCGTAACCGCTTGAGCTTTCCTTGGCGTATTTCATCTTCCACATCATGCGGAAGGAGGAGTACAGCATGGGAATGTAGGCATAATCGAAGATGTCCACATTCGCCTGCTCGCGTTCGCCGCGGAAGCGTATCTTGGCCTGTGAGTAATTCCAGTTGCCCATAGTCATTGTTTCGCCCTCTGCTCCGTCGGTCTCGAGGCTATGGAATTCCTCGGGCAGATAATCCATCAGCACGCGGAAGCTGACTGCCGGCTGCGGTTCCACGTCGGCGGTGGCGCCAGTCGCCATCTCCTCAGCAGATTTTCCCATTTCCTCCGCAGCTTTCCCCATGTTCTCCGCCGCTTCGGCGAGTTTGTCCAGTTCACTTTTCTGCTCGCCGTCGCCACCACAGGCGGTGACCATGAACGCAGTGAGCAGGCAACAGGTGAGCAGAATGGAATATGTATTCCTCATGCGTCTCTCCGTGAATGATGAGTAGAGTGTGTTTGAATTCCATGCGGAAAAATGAAATGTAGCCCTTGTCCGGCTGAGGCGCAAGTGGAGAGACGGTCCCGTTTCCGGTTGCATTGCGTCTCAGTATTCGATGGTTCGTTCGCGGGGCTCGGTGATGTTGTCGGGTGCCGAGGCGTTGGTGTGGATGGTGCAGTAGCCCGGGAAATACTTAGCGTTCACGTATTCCATGACCGTGTTGGGACAGAAGGGATTCGCCAGGTTCTGAGATTCGAGACAGATTTTTTCCTGCGTGACGCCTTCGGGCTGGATGAAATCCCGCAGCACGAGGGGAATGCGTTTGTCCCCATACGTGTATTTCATGAACCGACCCCAGATCGGGGCGGCGGCCACGCTTCCCTGTCCGTAGGATCCGGTGAACGTGATGCGGCGGTCGTCGAAACCCGTCCAGACACCCGCGACGAGATTGGGTGTGAATCCGATGAACCAGGCATCGGCATAATCCTGCGTGGTGCCTGTCTTGCCGCCTGCCGGACCGTTGAACCACCGCCGTGTTCCCGAGCCGGTGCCGCCGTTGATCACGGAGCGAAGCATGCTCGCCATGATGAAGGCCGTCTCCTTGCTGAGCACTTCGCGGATTTCGCTGGTGTTGTTTTCGATGACGCGGCCATCGCGGTCCTCGATGCGAAGGATGCCGAAGGGATTGGCGTAGATCCCCTCATTCGCGAATGCTCCATAGGAGGATATCAGCTCGAGCGGCACGACTTCGGATGTGCCGATGGCCAGGGAGGGGACGGGACGCAGTGGCGTTTCGATGCCCATGCGACGGGCGTAACGCACGACCTCCTCCGCCGGTGCGATCTCGAGAATCGTTCGGATGGCGACGAGGTTGACGGAGTTTTTCAGTCCGTTGCGAAGGGTGTATTTCCCGCCACTTTCTCCGCCAAAATTCCGGGGCTCCCAGAGTTTGCCCGAGCCGTCCTTCATGGAAATCGGCTCGTTGCTGATCTGATAGGCGGGACTGTAGCCGTTGTCAATGGCGACGGTGTAGATGAACGGCTTGAAGGTGGAGCCGGGCTGACGTGCGATCTGTGTGACGTGATTGAGTCCGTAGCGGAAATCCATCGCGGAGTTCCCCACCATGGCCTTGATCTCACCGGTCTGCGGATTGATTGCGACAAAGCCCACCTGAATCGTTGTGAGTGCCTGGCGGACGGAATCCACGAAGTCTTCGTCCGTGCGAAGCCGTATTGCCACGAGTTCGCGTCTATCCGCGCTCCCCGCCGCTTTGTATTCTGGCGATGCCTTGATCGCAACGGTGAGCGCCGAACCGAGAATGGCGCGCCGCGAGGGTGTGTTCCAGCTCCAGCGGTTGTCGAACTGATCCTGGAAGGGTTCAAGATGCTCGCGCACCGCGCGATTCGCATGTTCCTGCATGCGGCTGTCGATCGTCGTGTAGACGGAGAGTCCGTCCCGATACAGGTTGAATCCGTATTTTTCCGCTTTCTCGCGGAGCTGCTGGCGGACATATTCCACGAAATGCGGAGCGATGCCGGCGGAGCGCTCACGGGAGCGGGTGATGATTGAATCCTTGCGGATACCGGAGTACTCGGAATCGCTGAGATAGCCTTCGTCCACCATGTTCAGCAGCACGGTATTTCGCCGGTACACCGCGCGCTGGTAGCTGCGCCGCGGATCATACCGCGTGGGATTCGCGAGGGCACCGACGAGAAAGGCGCATTCGGAAGTGGTCAGGTGCTGTGGCTGTTTGCCGAAGTACACATTGGCTGCGGACTGCAGGCCATACGCGCCGCGCCCGAATGGCGCGACGTTGAGATACATGATGAGGATTTCATTTTTAGTATAGCGCCGCTCGATCTGCACGGCTGTCAGCATTTCACGGAGCTTGCGTGTGATGGTTACCTCGCGCGTCAGGTAAAGAAGCCGGGCGAGCTGCTGCGTGATGGTGCTCGCGCCGGGACCGCGAAGGGTGAGATTCAGGGCGCGTTCAACGATGACACGCGCCACGCCGCGGAGATCAACGCCCCAGTGTCCGAAAAAGCGCCGGTCTTCGGTGGCAAGCAAGGCCTCGAGAAAGGCATTCGGCACGCTGTCCAGCGACGTGATACGCGAACGGTTTTCCTCGAAAAACCGGTCGATGACGACACCATCGGCAGAGAAGACGCGGGTCGCGAATGGCGGGCGTGGATTCTCAAGCTCTTCGAGCGAGGGGAGTCCATCGGTCAGATGTGAGAGAAACATCCAGCCGCCGCCGATGATGATGATGACGGGAAGTGCGATGGACCAGAATCGTCGTGGCGTGATCGTCATGCCTGGTACAGCTCCTGTGTTCCGTTGATCATGGTGTGAAGCGTGATGTCGCCGTCACGGAAAACGGCGTAGGTAAAATAGCGAATCCAGTCTCCGAGGTTTACGTACACGCCGCCATCGAGTTCCTCACGCCGGGGGACGTGTCGATGTCCCATGATGACGATATCCGCGCCTTCGCGGATACGGCGTTCGGCTTCGAGACGCATGCCGTCGGTTTCCCCGTACTGTTTGGTGGCGGTGTAATCGCGGCTGCTGTGGGAGAAGCGCCGCGCGATGCCAAAGCCGAGGTCGGGATGCAGCAGACGGAAAAGGGACTGGGAAAGCGGTGAACGCAGAACGCGTTTGAGCATGCGGTAGCCGCCGTCGCGCACGGCGAGTCCGTCGCCGTGAAACACGTGGAAGCGCCTCACGCCATACGTGAATCCCACATGATCCCGTTCCACGCGCACGCCGAGGTCACGTGAAAAGAAATCCCCGATGGCGAAGTCGTGATTGCCCGCGAGATAGGTGACCGTGACGCCTGAAGAGACGAGCAGTTCGAGCTGGGCGTACAGCCGGTGATAGCCACGCGGCACCACGGAGCGGTATTCGTACCAGAAGTCGAACAGATCGCCGACGATATAGAGCGCGGCAGCCTCGCCGCGAAGCTGCTCGAGCAGCGCGAGGAGACGTGAGAGCTTGCGGCGTTCGGCATCTTCGTCTCCGACGCCGAGATGGACATCGGAGAGGAAATACAGGGGTGCTATGGAACTGTCATCGACAGGCATATCATTTAAAAATGCCTATCGACGGCAGGAATTGCAAGTCATGGTAGCGGACACGGAGCAAGAGAGGTATTGTTCTTTTTTTTGTCCCAGTGTTGACATTCATGCCCCGGAGTGCTATTCTGTCACGGATTGATATCCATTTTCATGGAGCAATACGGGAATACGACTCTACAGACTGCACTGTCGACAGCGCCCTTCGCCGTCTCGGTGACAGGTTCCGGCAGGGTGCCATTTGCTTGACTTTCCAAGCGGTAAATGGTAGTTTGCACATCAATCATTAGGAACATATTCTTCGAGCTATTCAACCTGTTCATCATTCATAACCCCAACGGAGGAATCAATGAAAGTTGCTAGGCTATCCGCAGCGTTGGTGGCGCTCGTGTTTTTGAGTTCTCTGACTGCTGAAGCGCAGCTCCCCAGGGAATTCGAGTATTTCAAGACACCGAACGCACCCATCGCTGACTTCAGCACCACCTCCAGTTCGATCGATGTCCCCGATGTCTTCAAGATCTCCACGCTTTCCGTGCTGGTCGACATCGATCATCCTGCGGCTGCTGACCTTACGATCACTCTTTCCGGACCGACCGGTTCCTATACGCTGTCGACGGCGAACGGATCCGCCGGCGCGAATTATGAAAACACCATTTTCGACAGCAATCCCGGTACGGCGGTGCCCGGTGTCGCGATCAATGATCCCGGCAACGTGACTGCATATTTCCGTGGTGTATACACACCGGAGAGCACGCTGCCGACCGCCGGAAATCCCACCGGTCTCTGGACGCTTGAAGTGACCGACAATCTGCCCGGTGACGGTGGCACGCTTGTTCGTTGGGGCCTGATTTTCAATCGTTACGACAACTACCGTGACATCCGCATCGGTGGTGACCTCAACTTCCTCGGCAACACGACGCTGAACCCGGTCGGTCTGGTCGACGACATCACGCCGATTCCGCCGTACACGGTTCAGGGCCATCGTCCGCTTGACGACATGGTGTTGGCGCGCGGCCTGATCCAGAATTCCCAGACGCCGGGCGTTCTGAATCTGACGCTCAAGCATACGTATCCCGGTAACAGCACCTCGCTCGTCGCTGACCTCGACGCCGTTATCCCCGGCGAGAACGCATACCCCATACAGGCCATGTTCGACCTGCAGGGCCAGAAAGGCACGCATGTCGCCAACATCGATATGATGATGCGCGGTGACCTGTACATGTCGCGTTCCGACAATGCCGTTGACGTCGCGCTCGATGTGACTCCGGGTTCTCTGGCCTTTGACAACGGCATGCCGCAGCAGCTGCTTTCGCCGGTCGCCGGCGAGTGCAACGCCAACATCTATACGATCTATGCTCCGCAGACGATCACGAGTGTCGACATCTGGCAGGGAAGCACCGTGGAGCTTGAGCCGGATCCCACGATGACGATGATGGAAGTCAATGTATGGGACGCGAACAGCAACACGATCGTTGCCACGACCGGTCCCGTGATGCCGCCGCCGCAGGGCGAGAAGTGGGTTTCCTATCCCTTCTCCCCGCCGGTCAGCCTGCCTACCGGTGAATATCGTGTCGGTTTCTGCATGGCTACCGTTGATCCGGGTTCCTCGGGTCCGGGCGTGGGCATGGACCAGGCCGGCAGCCCCTTCGAGCCGCTCGGTTTCCTGGGCCGTTACTTCGGATTCGGTGTTGAGCAGTTCTCCATCGACGGCGGCATGACCTGGTTCGATGAGTTCTTCCGCACATTCACGACGAAGATGATTCGTCCGAACTTCGTGCAGCTTTCCGACGTCGGTGTCGTGGCCATCTATCCGGTCAACGGCTTCAGCGGTCTGGAAGTCACGGTCGATTTCGCCGCCTATGCGCACTACTCCTACCTGCCCAATCAGGTGACCTTCGGCAAGGTCTGGGTGATCGACAATGCGACGAACAATGTGGTCGGCTATCAGGAGAAGCGTGTGTTCCTGAACCAGGCACCCTTCCAGGATACGCAGGTCTACAACTTCCCGTCCCTCAGCTCCGGCAACTACACGATTCGTGTGGTGATCGAGCGTCCGGACGATGAGAACCTGATCAACAACGAGTACAGCCGTCAGCTGAACGTTCCCTTTGCTCCGATGGCCGTCCTGACCCCGGGCGCGATCAGCAACGAAGTGAAGAACGAGATCATCACCGCCTATGCCCAGCAGGGTGTGGATGTCGAGTTCATCGACCGCAACCTCGGTGACGTGACCTTCCCCGAGAACGGCAAGGTTCTGTGGGTTGGCGAGCTGAGCAAGGCGGATGCCGTCAACGCCCGCGAGTACGTGAAGAACGGCGGCGACTTCGCCATTCTTCCGGAACACAAGGCGAACGTGCTTACCGACCTGTTTGCACAGATGGCCAACACCAAGGAAACCGAGATGATGGATCGCGTCATGACCAAGCCGGTCGTGCATGATCTTCAGGTGCCGGCGCTGAATCCTGCACTGGCAATGCTTGCTGATCCGAATGCGCAGATGATTTCGCTGGGTAAGGGACAGAAGACCGACCGCATCGCGCAGTTCTACCAGCGCGTGCAGCAGGCGGACACCGAGCCTGCGAATCTGCGCAACCCGCAGAATTCGGTCGTCGTGACGCGCAGCGAAGACATGCGCGTCGTTGCAGAGCGCATCGGAAGCCTCTCCGTGGTGAACCTGCTTGTCAAGGACAGCCGTCCGGCCGAGCGTCGCTACGAAGAGATCAGCAATCCGCACAACTTCGAGATCACGCAGAACTACCCGAATCCATTCAACCCGACCACGAACATTGCCTTCAATGTTCCGGCCGATGCGAACGTGAGCATCCGCGTGTATGACCTCCTCGGACGCCAGATTGCGACACTCGTCGACGGTTTCCAGAGCGCAGGCAACTACATCACGACCTGGGACGCCACGAACAACTACGGCCAGACGGTTTCCAGCGGCATGTATCTCTACCGCATGGAAGCGATGCCGGTTGATGGTTCGGCTCCCTACGCTGCAGTCAAGAAGATGGTGCTCAGCCGCTGATAGGCGAGTAACCTACGCACCAGCGTAATTAAATTACGAATCCCGTCCCGCGCTCAATGCGGGGCGGGATTTTTTTTGTGGGGCTGAGGGCTATGTGCATTCACATCAAGACGCGTGTGGGTGCCGCATGCTGTTGCCGGCGGGGGTAGCCCCACCCGTGAGGGTGGGGATGCCGGAGGCTCCGTCTCACTCAGTTCTATTTTGTGTCAGCTAACGGTCCATGGCCCACGGCCAACAGCCAACGCCCAACGGCCAACACCCAACGGCCAACGCCCAACGCCCAACGCCCAACGACCAACGCCCAACGACCAACGCCCAACGCCCAACGCCCAACGCCCAATCCGCCTTCGATCCGCTGCGGCGGACCTTCGGCGGCCCATTGCTCAAAGCCACGTAAAAAAACCTGCCCCCGGGATGGCACGCGAGTGGGGGCAGGTTTGTTGCACGGAGGTATTATGCAATGAGAACGTCAATACGTCATAGGTGCTACGCTGTTTTGGTCATTGATCAGGGGTGTGGCCTGATACATTCTGAGTTTCTTTTATAAGCTGAATTATTTGCGGCCTGTGTGATTGCTCTGCTTGAAGAGTCCGATAACGGCAGACCAGGCCGGTGCCGAAGTCCCGGTACCGTGGTCAAAGCTATAACGGATTTCGGAACGCGGAGCTACGACCTGCATGAGCTTGCCGTTTTCCTCTACCTCGAGGTAGAGTCCGTCGTCAGCACGTGCATCGAGCACGGCGAACACATTTCGTTCGGGATCTGCGAATTTGACGACACCGTCGGTGACAAAACTGTCAAACTGCAGCTGGTAATCAGCGAGCTGCACCGTGCGCTCATCGATGGTCAGCATGCCGTCGCTGGTTCTGCAGATCATGGTCAATCCTTCATTCGCAGTCTGCGCGTAGGCAGCGGTTCCGATGAGCGGCAGCAGCGCAAGTATGATGGCTATGGTTCTTTTCATTGTTATGTCTCCTTACCTTGTCGCGAATCCTCTCGTTCGCTTTCATTTTCAACTCTGCCCATATACATGTAAAAACCGTGCCAAACCGTTTACGGGGCCCTGTGTCCCTGTATACGGCCCGTATTCAGGTGGGGATGTTTCCATCCCTGTGAAAATTGTGAACTTTTTGTGAATCACTTTCACGATCGGAAGAGCAGGAACGCGAGCAGGAGCAGGAGCAGGAGCGCGAGCAGGAGCAGGAGCGCGAGGATGAGGATGAGCGGGACTCCTGGGAGATGGGAGATGGATGATGGTAGGGAGCGATACAGCGGATCGTTCCGCTCCATGGGATAACCCGGCAGGAGGATTCAGGGCTGTGAGCGGCTCAGGGCTGGGCGGCCTTGTCGGTTTTGCCGGCGGGGACGATGCTGACCAGCAGCATGTTTTCATCATTGAAGTAGGTATCGACCACGCGCCGGATATCCAGGGAAGAGGTGCGCTGCTGGCGTTCGAAGTGTGCGAACGAGTAGAGCGGATCTCCGCCGTAGAGCACGCCGAGGTTGATCAAGTCACCGCGGCCGCCCACGCCGTAAAACGCCTCGAGCGGCGTGTAGAATTCGAGCGCCACCTGATTCCGCGCAGCAATGATTTCCTCCTCCGTGACACCGTCTTTCGCAATGGATGCGAGCAGCTGCATTACCTGATTGTACAGCGGCTGGAGATCGGCGTCCAGTTTCACCGTTAGCGTGATCCAGAAACTCCCGTCGATTTCGTGCGAACTCTGGTACACATCCACGTTGATGAATGCCGGATTGTCGTTGACCATGGCCTGGCGAAGCACGGCATGCTTCGAGCCGTTGAGCAGCTTTGCGAACACACGAAGGACCGCATCGTCAGGATGACCGTACCGCACCGTGGGGAAAATCAGGTGCATCTGGTTGAAGTCCAGCCGGTCCTCACGGATGAACGCTGACTGTCCGAACGGCGTGAATTCCTCGGGGATGTTTTTCCAGCGGGAGACGATGCCGGCGGGAATCGGAGAAAAATACCGCTCGACAAGCGCCCGGACCCGGTCCGGATCAAAATTTCCGGAGATGGTCAGGCTGGCGTTTGACGGCGCGAAATACCGCTTGACGAAGATCCGCGCATCTTCCACGGTGATGGAATCCAGATCGTCGGCCTCTCCGATAGTGCTGTGACGGTACGGATGCTCCGACGGATACATCTCATGAAAGATCTGCTGCATCAGCGTGCCGAGCGGCTGCCGCAGCCGGCGCTGATGCTCGCGACGCAGCGAGGTCATGATCGCGTCGAATACCTCGACAGTGACCGTCTGCTCCGCGTGCTGCAGCCGGTCGGACTCGATGATGAGGGCGTCCTCCAGCATGTGCATCGGGAACACCGATGAAATGGAGAACCAGTCCACCGTCGTACGACCTGCCATGGAGACACTGTGCTCGCTGCGAAGCTGCAGAAGCTCGCCGCGCGGGAAGCGCCGCGTGCCCGTCAGCAGCATTTCACCGCAAATGTTCGCCAGCCCGGTCTTGCCTTCGGGATCGCGGGCCGAGCCGGCACGATAAGCCATGTTGACGGCGATGAGGGCCAGGGTGGTGTCGCGGTGGAGGGTCACGGCGAGGCCGTTTTCCAGCAGGAAGGATTCCGCCTCCGGCGCATAGTCGCCGACCTGGGCAATGGAAGGTGGAACCGAGATGAAAACGACAAAAAGCAGAGCGAGGATGCGTGTATTCATGCGCGCAAAATAGCGCGATGCGGTGATGCGATGCAATGACGTTTCGTCCCCGCCGGCGATCCGTCCCCGCCGGCGATCCGTCCCCGCCAGCGATCCGTCCCCGCCGGCGATCCGTTCCAACTTCGACTTGCCCCTGCCGGTACCCCGTTCCGCATGCGCAATGACGTTGACTTCCGCCGGCGGATATCGTAAGTTTCATGTACTCGGGGTGCTGCCGGGAGAAATCGGCAGCTGAGAACATACCCGTCGAACCTGACCCGGATAATGCCGGCGTAGGGAAGGAAGTTCCAGCGCCGTTGCCGATTTCCCCGGTCGACGGCTTTTTCTTTCCTCTCTTCGTGCCGCGCAAGGGTCGAGTTCCAGAATCACTCAATTGAAAGGAGCTGTATCATGAGGACATTCTGGTTACTCGCCCTGGCAGTTGTTTATACTTCCCAGGGCCTGACAGCACAAACCGTCAGCGGCATCGTCCGCGACGACCGCAGTGGATCACCGCTTCCGTCCGCGAACGTTCTGCTTATTCCGGGCGGAGATACTTCCGCCAGGGAACGTGGCGACGCCACCGACCGCGCAGGACATTTCTCTTTCACTGACGTCGCTCCGGGGACATACGCGGTACGCGTGAGTTTCGTCGGATATCGCACCGCCGAGCGTGAAATCCAGGTGGACACCGACGGCACGATGCTCACCTTCGATCTGAAGGCCGTTCCGATGCCGGGGCCGAAAATCGAGATTTCCGCGATGAAGGCACGCGAACGCTTTTCGCCGGTGACCTTCTCCGACGTGCAGCGCGAGGAAATCGAAAACGAATACTTCGTGCAGGATATCCCCGTCATGCTGGCCGACCTCCCGTCTGTAACATTTTATTCCGAAGGCGGCAGTGGCATCGGCTACAATTACCTGCGCATCCGCGGATTCGACCAGCGCCGTCTCGCAGTCATGGTCAACGGCGTGCCGCAGAACGATCCAGAGGATCACAACGTCTACTGGATCAACCTCGTGGACCTGCTCGGCAACACTGAGGAGATCCAGATCCAGCGCGGGGCCGGAAGCGCGTTCTACGGTCCGCCCGCCATCGGCGGATCCATCAATATCGTGACGGGTGATTTCGCCGACCGCAAGGGTATCACCGTCAGCACCGGTGCTGGAAGCTACAACACGCAGCGCTTCGCCCTCGCCGTGGGCTCCGGCCTGGTGGACGACACGTATACCTTCTTCGGCCGCCTATCGCGTATTTCCACCGACGGCTACCGCGACCATTCCTACATGAAGGCCAGTTCGTATTACTTCGCCGCCACGCGCTATGATGAGAATTTCACGACGCGGCTGAATGTGTACGGCGGTCCGCTCGAAGACGGCCTCGCCTACTACGGTCTCCCGAAATTTGCCGTCAAGGACCGCAACGAGCGGCGGAAAAACTACAACTACTGGGCTGCGGAGGACGGCGCGTACACTTATACCTCGCCGCGCCGCAAGCAGGAGCACGAGAAGTTCAACCAGCCGCATTTCGAGCTGCTCAACGAGTGGAAGGCCTCCGACCGGCTGACATTCAACAGCGCGCTGTTCTATGTCATCGGACAGGGGTACTTCGACTACGACGCGACGGGCTGGACGAACGCGGAGTATTTCCGGATGACACCGGAGTTCGGGTTCGAGGATGCGGGTGATCCGCTGAATCCCATCATCCGCGCCTATGTCGACAACCGGCAAGTCGGCTGGCTGCCTCGCATGACGCTGGATCACGGCAGCGGATCGCTTACGGCCGGACTCGAACTGCGCCGCCACCGCTCCGTGCACTGGGGCCGCATCCAGTGGGCCGAGGGACTGCCCGAGGGGCTCGATCCCAGTCGCCATTACTATGAATACAAGGGCGGGAAGGACATCGCCTCGGCCTTCGTGCAGGAGCAGTACCGTCTCTCCGAGCGTATCAATCTCATGGCGAATCTCCAGTACACCTTCAACCGTTACAGGCTGTTCGACGAGAAGTACGTCGGCACGGAGTTCGACATGGATTATCATTTCCTCAATCCGCGTCTCGGCATCAATTACAATCTCAGCACGGCGTGGAACATTTACGGCAACGTATCCTGGACCATGCGCGAGCCGCGCCTGAAGAATCTTTACGACGCGGCAGAGTCCAGCGGGGGCGCCGAACCGCAGTTCGAACAGCGTGCCGACGGCAGCTACATCTATGACAGTCCGCTCGTCACACCCGAGAAGCTGCTCAACGTCGAACTGGGCACCGGCTTCATCGGCGAGCGCCACCGCCTGCTGGTCAACGGTTACCTGATGGATTTCGAGGATGAGATCGTAAAGAGCGGCGGACTCGACCGCTTCGGCCAGCCGATCACGGGCAACGCCGAGCAGACCCTGCATCTCGGTCTGGAAGTGGTCGCGCATTACCGCATTCTTCAGAATCTCGAGATCGACGCGAACGGTCTGCTCAGCCGCAGCCGTCTTCAGAAGTACACCGTGTACGACACCGACGAGAACGGTGTGGCCGTGCCTGTTGAGCTTGACGGCAACCGCATCGCCGGCTTCCCCGAGCAGCTTGCCAACGTCAAGCTCACCTACAGGCAGTCCGGTTTCACCGGCGTGCTGACCTTCCGCTATGTCGGCGAGCAGTATACCGACAATCTCGAGGGCAGTTTTTATTCTCCCGCATATGACGGCCGCGGACATGTCGTGGATTCCTACAGCGTCTGGAATGCGTCGCTCGGCTACCGTACGCCGCCGGTGATGGGCTTCCGCGAAGTGGAGATCCGGCTCGCGGTCAATAACATCTTTGACCGCCTGTACGCGCAGCATGGCGAGGGCGGACAATTTTTTGTTGCCGCCGAACGGAATTATTTTGTGGACCTGCAGCTGCACCTGTAATCGTTCACGGAAGCGTTCATGACTTTTTCACTTCTGATCTGCAACGGCGAGATGCCCGAGACAGCCGTTCTGCGGCATCTCGCCGTGCAGGCCCGCAGCATCGTCTGTGCCGACGGGGGAGCGAACGCTGCCCGCGATGCGGACATCCTTCCCGGCACGGTCATCGGGGATTTTGATTCCATCACGGATGAGACCCGGAAGGTTTTCTCCGCGCGCGGTGTGGAAATGCTGCGTCTCGAGCGGCAGGACGACACCGATTTCGAGAAGGCACTGAAACTCCTTGTCGAGCGCGGCTGCAAGCATGTCGTCATCCTCGGACTAACAGGCAAGCTGCTGGATCATACGCTGGGCAACTTCTCGATTCTTCTGCGATATGTCGATACGCTTCGCGTGGCGATGTTCGATCGAGACTACCGCATGGATGTGCTCACGTCCTCCGGAAGCTTCCGCTCCGAACCGGGAGACCGGGTCAGTGTTGTCCCGCTGCGTACCGCACGCGATGTGCATTACGACGGACTGCAGTATCCGCTCGACGGTGAAGACCTCTCATTCGGGGATCTGGAGGGTACCTGCAACACGGCACTGGGGGAGCGCTTCGAAATCCGTTTCAGCGACGGGGTGCTGCTGCTCTTCCGCAGCCTCCGCGCGGAATTATATCACGACCTCCGTCTTTAGGCGCAGGCGCAGGAGCACGAGCAGGATGCAATATCCACATGCGTGAGCGTGTGGTTCGCGTGCCAGTCTCCACACCCCCGTGCCTGCCGAAGTCCGCTGCAGTCGGACGAAGGCGGGCCGCCCGCTTTTCCAGCAGCCAGCATCCTCCAGGGTGCACATATTTCGATTTCAGAGTCGCCCCGGAAGCCGGAAATCTATTTTAATATATCCTAAAAAATATTTTAGGATACATTAAAACTCCTGTTTCTGCGACAAAAAGGGAAAAAATCCGTCATCTCATTCACGGCATCTTGACTTTTCCTCCCGGCGTTATTATGTTAGCACTCTGTAGAGTTGAGTGCTAACAAGTTCACAGCCACTATACAATTTTACGTTCATTCTTTTGGAGGAAACGGTTATGGCAATGAATCTGAAACCTCTGGCGGACCGGGTCATCGTTCGTCCCCTCGAGGCGGAGGAGAAGACCGCCGGCGGTCTGTACATCCCCGACACGGCCAAGGAAAAACCGCAGCAGGGTGAAATTGTCGCAGTCGGACCGGGAAAGGTCAGTGACGACGGAAAGAATATTCCGATGGAAGTCAAGGTCGGCGACAAGGTGCTGTACGGAAAATACTCCGGCACGGAAGTCACCAGCGGCGGCGAGGATTTTCTCATCATGCGTGAGAACGACATTTTCGCCATCGTGGGATAAGGCCCTCGCGGGATAACAGCCACGCGGATTGCCTGACCATGTGTCCCTCTCCGCGTACATTCATTCCGCCGGTATCACTCAGACAGTTTCGAACATTTACAATTCATCATTCATCGATACACAAGGAGTAACTGCATATGGCAGCCAAAATCATCGACTATAACGTTGACGCGCGGACCGCGCTGAAGCGCGGCGTCGATCAGCTTGCGAATGCCGTCAAGGTGACGCTCGGTCCGAAAGGCCGCAACGTTGTCATCGACAAGAAATTCGGCGCACCGACCGTCACAAAGGATGGCGTGACCGTAGCCAAGGAAATCGAACTCGAGGATCCCGTCGAGAACATGGGCGCGCAGATGGTGCGTGAAGTCGCTTCCAAGACCAGCGACGTCGCCGGCGACGGCACCACCACCGCCACCGTGCTCGCACAGGCCATCGTGCGCGAGGGACTCAAGAACGTGACCGCCGGTGCCAATCCGATGGACATCAAGCGCGGCATCGACCAGGCCGTGCTGAAGGTCGTCGATGGCCTGCGTGAAATGAGCCAGGAGATCGGCGACAAGAAGGAGTCGATTGCCAGCGTCGGCGCCATCTCCGCCAACAATGACATGACCATCGGCAAGCTCATCAGCGATGCCATGGAAAAGGTCGGCAAGGACGGCGTGATCACCGTCGAGGACGCGAAGGGCATGGACACGCTGCTCGACGTCGTCGAAGGCATGCAGTTCGACCGCGGGTATCTCAGCCCGTACTTCGTCACCAACACCGAATCGATGAAGACCGAGCTTGAGAATCCCCTGATTCTCATCCACGACAAGAAGATCAGCACCATGAAGGATCTGCTGCCGATTCTCGAGAAGAGCGCGCAGCAGGGCCGCCCCATTCTCATCATCGCCGAAGACATTGAAGGCGAGGCGCTCGCCACGCTCGTGGTCAACAAGCTGCGCGGCACCCTGAAGGTCGCCGCCGTCAAGGCGCCCGGCTTCGGTGACCGCCGCAAGGCCATGCTTGAAGACATCGCCGTGCTTACGAACGGTACCGTCATCAGCGAGGAGAAGGGATACAAACTCGAGAATGCCACGATCAGCTATCTCGGCAGCGCGAAGCGCGTGGAAATCGACAAGGACAACACGACCATCGTCGAGGGTGCCGGCGAAGCCGATGCCATCAAGCAGCGCATCAGCGAAATCAAGGTGCAGATCGAGAACACCACCTCCGACTACGACCGTGAGAAGCTGCAGGAGCGCCTGGCCAAGCTTTCCGGCGGTGTCGCCGTGCTGAAGATCGGCGCCGCGACGGAAGTGGAAATGAAGGAAAAGAAGGCCCGCGTCGAGGACGCACTGCATGCGACCCGCGCGGCCGTCGAAGAGGGTATCGTGCCCGGCGGCGGCGTCGCGTTCGTGCGCGCCCTTGCCAAGCTCGACGGCATGACCGCCGACAACGAGGATCAGAACGTGGGTATCGAGATCGTGCGCCGCGCGCTCGAAGAGCCCCTGCGTCAGATCGTCAACAATGCCGGTCTCGAGGGCTCGGTCATTCTGCAGCAGGTCAAGGAAGGAAAGGACGACTTCGGATTTAACGCCGCCACGGAGGTTTTTGAAAACCTCGTCGAAGCCGGCGTGATCGATCCGACCAAGGTCTCCCGCATCGCGCTGGAGAACGCGGCCTCGGTTTCCTCCCTGCTTATCACCACCGAGTGCACCATCGTGGAGAAGGAAGAGGAGACTCCTCCGATGCCGCAGATGCCCGGCGGCGGTATGGAAGGCATGTATTGATCGATGTTCCTCCCCGAAAAAAAAACGGACGCACATTTGTGCGTCCGTTTTTTTTTCTACCATCCCCCAGAGGATCCGCCGCCGCCGAAGCTGCCGCCGCCGCCGCTGAATCCTCCCGATGAAAATCCGCCGCCGCCCGACGACCAGCCTCCGCCGGATGCCCAGCCACCGCTGCTCCATGCGCCGCCGCGGGAGGTGTTCATTTTTTTCATTTTCTCCTGCATCTTCTTGCCGAAATCCGTTTTCGGCAGCAGGATTTTCAGGAGGGGATATCCGACGAGGTAGATGACGAGAATGACCGCGCCCAGGGGAAAACCGCCAATATTGAGAAAGGCCGCGGGCACGGCGTAAAAGGGAATGAGGAAGGCGTAGAGGAACCAGCCCATGCAGCCCTGCGTGGCGAGTCCGATCAGCGTGAACACGCCCACGATGCCCAGCCAGAACAGGGAGAAGAGCAGCATTTCCGTGCCGTCGCCCTGTGAGGCGCTGCGCACCACATCGGGGGAGAGATCACCGTCGGCCGCCTGCATCAGCGCTTCCATCCCCTCGCTGATGCCGGCCTCGAACTCGCCCTGACGGAAGAGGGGACGGATGACGTCGTTGATGACGTAATGAGACACGGCATCGGTGACGGAGGGTTCGAGTCCGTAGCCTACTTCGATGCGCATTTTCCGCTCATCGCGGGCGATGAGCAGGAGAATACCGTTGTCGGCACCCTCCTGGCCGAGCTTCCAGGTTTCAGCGACGCGCAGGGCGTAATCCTCCAGAACTTCTCCCTCAAGTGAAGCAATGGTGAGCACCACAAGCTGATTGCCGGTGCTGTCTTCGTAGGCGGTAAGCCTGGCTTCGAGATCCATCACGGCCTCGGAGCTGAGCATCTGCGCGGTGTCGTTGACGTGTCCCGAAAGGTAGGGCACATCCAGCGCCCACGCGATCGCCGAGCCAAGCAGAAGCGCGCACAGGATGACCGGTAGGAGAAAACGTTTCATGAGCACTCCGTCACTTGTCGCTGAAGCGGACGCGGTTGTCGAGTTCGTTGGTGTCGTCGGGGCGGATTTCCACGCCGCGCCGTTCGAGCAGATGGCCGCATTTCCAGATGGCCTCGAGCATGCCGTCCGCGGGCGTGCCGCCCTTCATGGCCTGCACGATGATCTGGACGATCTCATCCCACTCTTCTTTCTTCACCAGTTCGTTGATGCCGGTGTCACCGAGAATGCGCACGCGGCGCTCGAAGAGCGAAAGGAAGATGAGGATACCGGTGCGATCACGCGTCAGGAAGACTTCCTCGTCGAGGAAGGCCATGGCGGCGCGCTCATCGACGCGCTGCTGCTCGGTGGCATCGGGGATGAACGCGCGACGCATCGTCGGCACCCAGGCGGCGAGGGCCGCGCCGATACCGAATGCGACGACTGTCATTGCGCCGATCTCGGCGATGCCGAAGGGCAGCCACCAGTCCGTTCCGATATTGATGACGGAGAACACGAACAGCACCAGGAAACCGAACAGAGAGCCGCCGCGCAGCCAGGCTTCGGGATAGCTGTCCGAGCGTCCCACGACATAGGGCACAATTTCTCCCGACGTGCGGGTCTCCGCCTCCTTGACGGCTTCGGCAATGCGTTTTTTGTCTTCCTCCGAGAAGAGGGTTTCGGGCTTGATCATGCGGGTGTCCGTTGATGATGAACAATCGTTCCAAGATACCGATCGATATGGCATACTGCAAGGTTGTGAGGATCGACAGGATCGGGAGGATCGTAAGGATCGGGAGGAGTGTGAGGTTCGGGGGATTGACATTGGATTTATCCGCGTGTTGGCTATCTTTAATACTTCACTCACCTTCTCTGTACACCAACATCGGATGTTTCATGATGCGTTTGAAGGGTTTTGCCGCGATGCTGCTGCTGGCCGCGCTGTTTGTGCCGTCGGCCTTTGCGCAGTACGATCTCTCTGTCGATACCGTGCTGACGGATGAATACCCGAATATCAAGGTCAACGTGATTACCCGATTCAGCAACGTGATCACGCGTGACGTCGACAGCTCACATTTCCGTCTCGTCGAAGACGGATTCGTGCAGGAACCGCTGCATTTCAGCTGTCCCGGGGCGACGGAAAGCTTTTCGCTCTCCATTGTCATCGGTATCGGCTCGACGATGTCGGCGGGCGATATCAGCTTCGCGAAGGGGGTCGCGTCGCGCATCGTGAGCCGCATGAACGGTATCAGTGACGAGGTGGCCGTCATCACGTATGACGACAACGTCAATCTGCAGGCCGCGTTCACGCATATTCCCATCGTGCTTCAGCAGGGCATCGACGCCATCACCGGCACCGGACGCGGGAATTATTTCTGGGACGGTGTGTACGAGGGTGTTCGTTACTGCGCGAATGACGGGAACCGGGTATCGCGTGGTGTGCTGATCCTCTCGAACGGCAAGGGGGACGGCGGCAGCAAGAATTTCAACGATGTGGTGCAGCTCGCCAAACTTGCGAAGATCCCCGTGTACTGTCTCGGCATCAGTGCCGTGGGCAGCGATCAGGATATGCGCGATCTCGCCGCACAGACCGGCGGGAAGTATTTCGACAATGCCGACCAGACCGTGCAGGAGCTTGTCGACAATCTCAACGGCACGCCGCCGTACTGCACGCTCGAATACACGACCGATCATCTCTGCCGCAGCGGTGTTGACCGGCAGCTCGACATCCGTGTGCGGAAGAACAACGACAGCGCGTCGGTGACGCATGCGTTCGCTATGGCCGCCGATCCCGCCGACCGCGTGCCGGTGACTATCACGGTCGACTCCGCGACGGTCACGGCCGGACTCCCGACGGACGTCCCGCTGCTGCTCTCCCCGGCGGTGCCGGGCCAGCGCCTTCTCGGCGGCGAACTGCTCCTCCGATTCGACACGTCGCTGCTGCAACTGACCGATGTGACCACCGACGGCTATCTGGCCGAAGGCATGCAAGCGTCGGCAATGATGAATGCGAATGGCGCGATGGTCACACTCTTCGGTACCGCCCAGCTCGAAGGCAGTGGAACGCTGATGATGCTGGAATTCACCGGGGGCAGTGTGCAGGACGTCACACCGGCGACGGTCGATATCGATACGCTTACCGGACAGAGTGGCAGCTGTCTCGAACGCGCCTATCCCACCGCGACGCTCTCGGTGATCCCGAAACAGGCATCCATCAGCACCACGGCCCAGCCGGTGGTGTTCAACTGGGACAGCGGAGCCAAGCGCTATACGCCGCATCCCGGTGTGCTGACCGTGGAAGTCACGAACGACGGCGACCTCCCGGTATCCAATCTGACCGCGACGCTCGCCGAGACGCCGGAGCTGCGCATCGCTTACGGCGGGAGTCCGACCGTGCAGGTGATGCCGTCGTCGCTGGAGCCGGGCAAGAAGGGCACGGCGACCTGGTACGTGCAGATCCTGCCGCAGTCCTCCGAGACTACCGCACAGGTGGAAGCCACGGTGGAATCCGACGAGGGTGCCACGGCCACGCAGCGCCTGTTCGTGAACATCAAGGCCGCGGAATCCGCATTCGCGCTTGACTGCGAGGCCGATGAAATAACCGTCAGCGGCAGCGCCTACACGCCAGATCCGGCTGAAGTGCGCGCAGTGGTCACCGCTGCGGGGACGGCCGATGGTCCTGCAGGTGATGTGACAATCGTCCTGCCGCCGGAGCTGACGCTAGAGAGCGGCGATGCGACACAGTCCTTCGCCTCGATGGCGCCGGGTAATTCCGAAACACTGACATGGTCAGTCGAGTATCCCTCGGCAACCGCGGATTACACCATCCTCCTCGTCGGCAGTGCTTCGGGCTATCCCGACGACACCTGCCGGGTGACACTGTCCGTGCCGGAGCTGACGGCGCCGAACCTTGAAGTTACGGGAGTCGTGGATCCGGTGGTGCTGGATACGATGATGTCCCAGATGACTGTGACGTATCTCGTGCGCAACACAGGAACCGGGGATGCGGAAGACGTGCATATTGAAGCGCTGTGGCCACTAGGATTCGCCCCACCTATGGGCGAACCGGTCGGCCGCGATCTCGGGACGATTGCCGCCGGAGATTCGGTCGAGGCGGAGTTCAAGGCGGAAAAGACCGGGATGTATCTCTCGGACTGCGAAGCGGATACCCTGGACATCTGTGTCCGACTCGTCGTCGACAACACTCCGTCGCAGTCCTGTGTGACCAGTGTCATCGTGCTTCCGAAAACGAACCTGCCACCTGAGATCACTGATTTCATGCCGGCGGTCCTCGACACGACGGACAAGGATAATCAGATCGATTTCAGTGTCGATGTCTGGGATCGTTCAACAGGTTTTGTTCGATATGTATGGTATGTCGACGGTAACCAGCAGGGAGAGGATACGACGCACTTCTCCTGGACCTTCGATGCCGTCGGCATGCACGAGGTGAAGGTGGAGATTTACGATCCCTGCACCGTCGGCGGCGGCGAGGCGGTCGAGCAGGTGTGGTCGTTCTTCGTGCGCGATCCGACGGGCATTGCCGATGATCCGGCCGCGCTTCGCGCATTCGACATCACCGGCAACTATCCGAATCCCTTCAATCCCGGCACCATCATCGAGTACCGCGTGCCCGACGGACGCCATGAAGTGCGCCTCGACGTGATCGACGCTTACGGCCGCGTGGTGCGCATGCTGGTCGACGATGTACGTCCGGGCGGCGTGTACCGGCAGTCCTTCGACGCCGACGGTCTGCCGAGCGGCACCTACATCGCGCGCCTCCGCAGCGCCACCACCGTACGCATGCACCGCATGGTGCTGGTCAAATAATCTGGAGGAACGAAGAGGATCGGTCGTTATCCGAATGAACTCCGTTGGATGTTGGAAGGTAACGCCGACCCAACGGGTCGGCGAGTCGAACCGGAGGACCCAACGGGTCGGCGGGTCGGACCGGAGGACCCAACGGGTCGGCGAGTCGAACCGGAGGACCCAACGGATCGGCGAGTCGAACCGGAGGACCCAACGGGTCGGCGAGTCGGACCGGAGAACCCAACGGGTCGGCGGGTCGGACCGGAGAAACCAACGGGTCGGCGTGTGGAACCGCGGAACTCGGTGTGTACGGCCGAAAATGAGATGATGGATTGTATCAATGCGGTATGCAACGCAAGATGAATAATCAGTTTCGCAGCGAAATGGGCGCCCGGGGCGCCCGTTTCCGTTTGATTCCCGGCGGCGGGTTTACCGGACGCCCAATCCCTGCAGTCCTGTCGCGGTTATGCGTCGTGATCATCGCGCTGCTTCTGATGCCGCGCTGGGATGCGGCGGCGCAGGATTTCGACCGGCGTGAGCGCAGCTACGACGTGCTGCATTACGACATCCGCGTGCGGCTGGATGAAGCGGAGCAGACCGTGCACGGCGACGTGCGCATCACGCTGCGGGGACTGCGCGCCTCGCATCCGCCGCATGAGGCGTGGAGCGGAGACGCCGTGCTGGACGCGGTGAACATGTCCATCACCGACGTGTCGTGGAACACGGGACGCGGCATCGACGCGGACGCAGGCATCCTGCCGCGCGCCTTGTCGATCAGCGCCCCGTCGCGCAGCGCCGGCATGCTCGAGGGCGCCTGGGGGTACGATTCCACCCATCTTTCCCTGCAGTTCCGCGGAGCGGAGCATCCCCTTTCTCCATCCGACACCGTCACCGTGCGCGTGCGCTATTCCTGCCGTCCGCAAAAAGGACTGTACTTCATCCGGCCCGATGCCAGTTATCCCGAAGATCCGCGGCAGATCTGGACGCAGGGACAGGGCGAGGACAACCGGTACTGGATTCCCTCCTACGACTATCCCAACGACAAGGCCACGAGCGAAACGCGCATCACCATCGACACGGCGCTGCAGTGCGTGAGCAACGGACGCCTCGTCGCGCGGCGCGAGAACGGCGACGGCACGGCCACCTGGCACTGGTCGCTTGAGCATCCGCACAGCAGCTACCTGATCATGCTCGCTGCCGGACGCTACGGCGTCTTCGAAGAGCAGTGGGACGGCATTCCGGTGCGCTCGTACCATTATGACAGCGACGATCCCGCCGACGTGCAGCGCACGTTCGAAGACACCGACGCGATGGTCGCGTTCTTCTCGGACTACCTGGGTGTGCGCTATCCGTGGAGCAAGTACGCACAGATTCCCGTGGCGCATTTTCTTTACGGTGGCATGGAGAATACGACGGCGACCATCATGGCCGACACGCGGCTGGTGGTCGATGCGCGGGCGGCGCTGGATTACGATCCCCAGCCGCTGATCGCGCATGAACTGGCGCATCAGTGGGTGGGTGACTGCGTGACCTACATCGACTGGCGCAACGAGTGGCTCAACGAGGGCTTCGCGACTTTTCTGCAGCAGATATGGACGCGCGAACGCTTCGGGGTGGAGGATATGCGGCTGCAGCGCTTCGACGGCATCCGCAGCTACATCGACTGGACCGACCGCGCAGGACGGCTGCCCGTGGTGTATCGTACGTCGACATCCTCGGCCAATACCTATTCGAAAGGCGCCGCGGTGCTGCACATGCTTGCGGACCTGATCGGCGAGCGGGATTTCCGCCGCGTCATGCACGCCTGGCTCGAGCGGCACGCTTTCGGCAGCGTGGAAACAAATGATTTCAAACGCACGATCGAGGATGTCACGGGGCGTCCCCTGCAGTGGTTCTTCGACCAGTGGCTGTACGGGGCCGGGTATCCCGAGATCGAAGTCACGCGGGAAGCGCTCGGTGATGGGAGTACACGGATTGTATTCCGGCAGATGCAGGAGACCGATTCGCTCTGCGGATATTTCCGCATTCCGGTCACGACGTGGGTACTGCCGACGGGCGCCGGAGAAGCGCTGCGTGTGCACACGACATGGATCGACGGTGCTGAAACGGCGGATACGATAACACAGACGGGCAGCGGACCGCTGCTGCTGTTCGATCCGGAGCGGGTGATCTGCGGCCTGGTGTGGGTGGATTACAGCGCGGAGGAGAGCGCCGCGATTCTGAAGCTTGCACACGATTCAGAGATGGCGCCTGTGAGCAGGGAGGATGCCGGCGCTGCTGCGGTTGTCCCCGCCCCCTGGCGGGTGCTGCTCGCCGAACGTCTTGCCGAGGATGCGGCGGCGATGGGTGACGAGGATATCCGCGCGGTGCTGTTCGGCGTGGCCATGGGCGATCCCGTTCCCGCCGTGCGAAAGGCCGCCGCGACGACGCTTGCGGAACAGCATCCGGGGCAGATCGAATGGGATGACGACCTGCGGGAAGTTCTTCTGAAACTGCGCGAGGATGCGGCTTCGGGTGTGCGCGCAACGGCATGCAACGGATTGAATAATTTCCGGGATCCGGCGCTGATTCCCGTGTTCCGCGCGATGCTCGAGGATTCAAGTTATTACGTGGAGGCCTCCGCGATGAACGGCCTGCTGACGCTGGATTCCACCGGCAGCACGGATGTCGTGCGGGAGCGCCTGCTGTCGGATTCCTACGGCGATGTGCTGGCGCTCGCGTCGCTGGACTGGGTGCGCCGCCACCGGCTGATTGAGCTGCAGGAAATCGTGATCGAACTGGCCGGCCCGGGACATGGTCCCGCACTGCGTGCAAAGGCCTTTGAAACGCTGCTGGAGCTGCGCACCGGGCCGGAAATCATCCGCGGCCTCGTTCTGCGCATGCTCGACGAGCCGCGTCCGGAATTCCGCATGTACGCTGTTTCGGCCCTGCAGCTGTTCGGCCGTGAGGAGGCGCGCCGCATCCTGCGCGACCGTCTCGCTGAGGAAGATAATCCGCGCGTCCGCGCTCACATCCGGAAACTTTTCCAGCTTTGACGGCGCTCCCGGAAGTGGTATCTTGCGGGATGTTCCGGTTCCTCGGGGAACCGTCGATTCGGCTTTGATTTTATTCGAATGCCGTAATATATTTATCTCTCTGAGCCATTTTTGACGAAATGTTTGTGAAGTTCTCATACATATTGACGCTGGAGGTCTGATCGGCCGTGAAGAAATACTTATTCCGGATCATCCTGATTGTCGCTTTCATCCTCCTCTCCGGATATCTTCTGTACCCGACCTACATGGATACGGTACACGAGGGTAAGCTGGAGAACCTTTCCGGGGAAGACAGCACGGCATATTTCGATGAAAACGAAGGAGATATCCGCAGTGCCCGCGAAAAACGCCTGAAGCTGGGTCTCGACCTGCAGGGCGGCATGTATGTCACGATGGAAGTTGACATCGTGGAGTTGCTGTCCAAGCTGGCCAAAAACGAGGACGAGAATCTCCGGGAAATCCTCGCCGCCACGAAGGAGGAATCACTCACGAGTGACGAACCCGTGCTCGATATCTTCCGCAGGCGCTTCGAGGAGCGCAACATGCGGCTGAGCCGGTATTACGGCAGTATTCGTGATTCCAACTCCGATGTCATGAGCAAGCTGCAGGATGAAACCGAGAAGGCCGTCGAGCGCGCGCTGGAAATTATCCGCAACCGTATCGACCAGTACGGCGTCTCCGAGGTCGCGATCACGCGCAGCGGCAGCCGCCGCATCATCCTCGAGCTGCCGGGCGTGAGCGACGAGCGCGAAGTGCGCAGCCTGATTCAGGAGACCGCACAGCTCGAGTTCAAACTGTTTGCCAGCGAAAACCTGCAGCTGCAGGCCATCGAGAATTTCAACCGTGTGCTCACCGGCAAGCCGATCGAAGACACCACGGCGACGGAAGACACCACGGTCGTGGCCGATGAATCCGGTGACGAGGCGATCGCGGAAGGCGAAACCGGGGAAGACACTTCCGACGTGGCCGCCGCCGATGCGCTGGACTCCCTCACGGGTGACGCCGTCGAAGACGAGACACTGACGGAAGAGGAGCAGTTCGAAAAGTGGAAGGAGGAAAATCCCTTCCTCGGTCTTTTCATTCCCACCGAGTATGGTCTTTTCGCATCGGATGATCAGCGCGACCGCATCGACAACATCCTCGATCGCGATGACATCCGCCGCGCCATCCCCGAGGGCATTTCCTTCGCATGGGCGGCCAAGCCGGTGACGTTCAACGACGGCGCCGAGATGTATGAATTTTACATGCTGAAGAGCAAGCCCGAGCTTACCGGTGAAGTGATCACCAATGCACAGGCGCAGATGGATCAGCAGGGCTTCGGCGGGGCGGTGGTGACCATGCAGATGGACGCCGAGGGCGCGCGCGAGTGGGCGCGTGTCACGGGTGCGAACGTCAACAAGCGCATCGCCATCGTGCTCGACAATGCCGTGTTCTCGGCCCCGAACGTCCGTCAGAAAATCATCGGCGGGAATTCGCAGATCGAGGGTATGGAAGACATGGACGAAGCCCGGCTGCTCGAGATCGTGCTCAAGGCCGGCGCCCTGCCCGCGCCGGTAGAAATCATCGAGGAGCGCACAGTCGGTCCGTCGCTCGGTGAGGACTCCATCAACAAGGGCGTGTTTTCCTTCGGCATCGGCCTGGTGTTCGTGCTGGTCTTCATGGTCGTCTACTACCAGTACGGCGGCGTACCGGCCGACATCGCGGTTGTTTTCAACGTCATTTTCATTCTCGCCATCCTGGCGGGATTCCAGGGCACGCTGACGCTGCCGGGCATCGCCGGTATCCTGCTCACCGTGGGTATGGCGGTCGATGCCAACGTGCTGATCAACGAACGTATCCGGGAGGAGACGACGGCGGGCAAGACACTGCGCGCGGCCATCGATGCCGGGTATGCGAGGGCCTTCCCGGCCATCATCGACTCGAACCTGACGACGCTGCTGACGAGCATCATCCTGTACCAGTTCGGCTCCGGTCCGGTACAGGGCTTTGCGCTCACCCTGATGATCGGTATCATCTGTTCACTGTTTACCGCCATCATCATGACGCGCGTCATTTTTGAACTCACGGTCGACAACGCACCGAACGTCGTCAAGTTCGGCTGATCGGAACGCCCCTTAAATAGCAAGTGACTCAGGAGACAATAGAGTACAATGAAAATCTTCAAAGAACTGAACATCGATTTCATGGGGAAGAGGAAGAGTTTTTACATGCTCTCCGCCATCGTGCTTGTGGCCGGATTTGCGTCACTCTTCCTCAAGGGCATTGAATTCGGTCTCGATTTCAAGGGCGGCACGGAAGTGGTCGTCCGCTTCCCGCGTCCACTGGAGATCAACGAGCTGCGTAGCTGGATGAACGAAGCCGACATGGGCAGCATCGAAATCAAGTCGTTCGGCACCGACACCGACTGGATCATCCGCACCGATCAGAAGGGTGTCGGCACGGCCGTTTCGGATCGTATTAAGGAAGTGCTGACGAATCATTTTCCCGATCAGGGCATCACGCTGCTGCAGGAAAACCGCGTGGAGGCGAAGATCGGGTCGGAGATGCGGCGGGATTCCGTCGTGGCGATTTTCTTCGCGCTGATCGGCATCCTGATCTATATCGGATTCCGCTTCAAGTTCATTTTCGCTATCGGCGCGGTCGTGGCGCTGTTCCATGACGTGCTGCTGACGCTCGGACTGATATCCATATTCACCGGATTGATCCCGGGGCTGAACCTGGAATTTGACCAGGCGATGGTGGCCGCGTTCCTGACACTGGTCGGTTTCTCGGTCAACGACACCGTGGTCGTCTTCGACCGCGTACGTGAGAACCTGAAGCTGTTCAAATCCAGCGCCTTCGAGCCGGTGCTGAACAAGAGCATCAACACGACCATGAGCCGCACGGTGCTGACCAGTATTACCACGCTGATCACCATGCTTGCGCTGCTGTTTTTCGGCGGCGAGCCTACGCGCGGTTTCGCGTTTGCGATGTCCATCGGCGTGCTGACGGGTACGTACTCAAGTATTTTTGTCGCGAGTGCGCTGACACTTGACTGGACCAAGAGCCGGAACGCTAAAATCACCTTCTAAGAGGTTCGCATGCAGATCCCATCCTCAGAGAAGAACGGCGTGACCATTCTCGAACTGCAGGGGTCCATCCTCGGCGGTCCGGAAGCCAACGCCCTCAACGAGGAACTCCATCGACTGCTCGACGATGGCAAGAAGCAGATCGTTCTCGAACTGTCGAAAGTCACCCTGATGAACAGCTCCGGTCTCGGCATGCTGATCGGGGGATACACAACGCTGAAGAACAACGGTGGCGAGCTCAAGCTCGCCTGCCTCGGCGAGAACGTGCGGAAGCTGATCGAGATCACGAAGCTGCACACGATCTTCACTCCGTATCAGACCGTGGACGAGGCCGTCGCAAGCTTTGCTTCCTGACGGCGCGACAAAACAACGATACGGCCTCCCGGGGATTTCGGGGGAGGCCAGATGCAACCTGTTTCATGAGAGTTCGGAGAATGCGTAATGGCTGTGCGCGTGGTTGTCGGTGCCCAGTGGGGTGACGAGGGGAAGGGAAAGCTGGTCGACATTCTGAGCAGGGACGTTGACATCGTGGCGCGCTACCAGGGCGGCGCCAATGCGGGACACACGATCGAGATCGGTGACCAGAAGTATATTCTCCATCTCATTCCCTCAGGGATTTTCAACGAACATATCATCACCGTCATCGGCAACGGTGTGGTGATCGATCCCGTTGCGCTCATGGAGGAGATTCGCTTCCTCGAAAGCCAGGGTGTTTCGCTCAAGGGCCGGCTGAAAATCAGCCACAACGCGCACCTGATCATGCCGTATCACAAGCTGCTGGATTCCCTCTATGAGAAGGGGAAGCGGCCGATCGGCACGACCGGACGGGGCATCGGTCCGGCCTATTACGACAAGGCTGCCCGCGTCGGCATCCGCATCGTGGACCTGCTGGATCACAATATTCTCGAGGCCCGCATCCGGCGGAATATCGAAGACAAGAACCAGATCATCCGGAAGATCTACGAAGAAGAGGAACTCGACGTCGAGCATATCCTCGAGGAGTACATGCGCTTCGACACGCTGATCGACGAGTACGTCACCGATACGGCGCATTTCCTCAACGACGCGATCCGTGACGGCAAGGCTGTGCTCGCCGAGGGTGCCCAGGGTGCGCTGCTCGATATCGATCACGGCACGTACCCGTACGTCACATCTTCGAATCCCGTCAGCGGCGGCGCGACAATCGGCCTCGGCATCCCGCCCACGGCGATTTCCTCCGTGGTGGGCGTGATGAAGGCATACACGACGCGTGTCGGACTGGGGCCTTTTCCGACAGAGCTCGACGACGCCATCGGCGAGCACCTGCGCGAGAAGGGGCAGGAGTTCGGGTCCACGACCGGGCGGCCGCGGCGCTGCGGCTGGTTCGACGCGGTGGCCATGCGCTATTCCGCGATGCTCAACGGCATTACTTCCTGCGGCATGACGAAACTCGATGTGCTCAGCGGTCTGGAAGAAATTCGCATCTGTGTCGGGTACGAATACGAAGGAAAGCGCAGTGACCGCTTCCAGACGAACCTCAGGCGACTCGAGCACATGCAGCCGGTGTACGAGACCTTCCCCGGATGGGAGGAAGATCTTTCCAGCGTTTCCTCCTTCGACGATATGCCCGCCGCCGCACGCAGCTATATCGCGGCGGTGGAGGATATCATCGGCGTGCGCGTCGCCTGTGCGTCCGTCGGTCCTGAACGCACACAGATTCTCTTTCCCGGAAACGAACCCCGGTGGTGACGACAGCGACATGGTGATGACCGAAGCGCATACCGAACGGATGGTGCTGCTGGCCGAGGGACGGCTCAGCTCCATCGGTCTGCGCATGGTAATCGCCGCGCTGCTCTACGTTCCCGAGCGCATCGTCGCCGTCATTGACAGTACGAAGGAGCAGAAGACCACGCAGGAAGCTATCGGCTTCGGCGGGGAGACGCCCATCGTGCATTCGCTCGAAGAGGCGATGCAGTTTCGTCCCGATTCGATGCTCATCGGCATCACGCCGCTCGGCGGTGTGCTGCCCGACACCTGGCGTGCGATGATTCACAAGGCGCTTGACTCGGGTCTGCACGTGGTGAGCGGGCTGAAGCAGCGTCTCGGGCGTGATCCGGAGTTTGCGGCGCTGGCCGAGCGCAAGGGCCTGCGCATTCATGACCTGCATCATGTTTCGAAGAGTCATCAGATTCGCGCGCAGGGCAGCTGGCGCCGGCGCGATGTGAACACCATTCTCACGGTGGGCACGGATTCGAACACGGGAAAGATGACAACCGCGCTGATGCTGTACCGCGAAATGCAGCGGCGAGGAATGAAAGCAGCGATGATCGGAACGGGGCCGACCGGTATTCTGATCGCCGGCCGCGGCGTTTCGGCTGAAGACATCCCCAGTGATTTTATCAACGGCGCGATCGAGTTCGAGATCGACAAGGCCGCGAATGAGGGATACGAGTACGTGATCGTCGAGGGACAGGGTGCAGTGACCAACTGCGGCAATTCACCGATTGCGCTTGGTCTTCTGCACGGAGCCATGCCCGACGCGATGATTCTCTGTCATCAGCCTGCTCGTGAATCCGACGGCTACGGGTTGCCGCTGCCGTCGGTGGAAACCAGCATCAAACTGCACGAAGACATCATGCTCATTTTCAAGCAGGCGGGTGTGGTGGCGATCGGGTTGAACTCGATGGACCTCAACAAAGAGGATTATCGGCTTACAATCAACGATCTGTATCGGCGCACCGGTCTGCCTGCGCTCGATCCCATGCGCGAACCTGCCACTGCCATGCTTGACACCCTTCTCGAATATTTTTCCACGTACAAGCGCGTCGTGCTGCCGCACGAAATCAGCGAAATCCGAGACAGAATCTAGCCGTTGGCTATTCGCCGCCGCAGGTCCGTTATAACGATACGACCGCGGGTCGGCTGCGTTATCCGCACGCGTGAGCGTGTGGTTGTCGCGCGATGAAAAGACGTTCTCAGGAGCCCCCAGCCCACATTCAATTCATATTGATGATCCAGCGCACGATCGTCAGCACGAGCAGCAGCACTCCTTCCGCGCGTGACACGCGCCAGCCGGTGCGCATGGTGACGACGACGACGACCATGAACACGGCGAGCAGGACGATGTTGATATACGTGCCCGGCGTGAGGTGCAGGGGACGGATGATGGCGGCGAGTCCCAGCACCCCGAGAATGTTGAACAGGTCGCTCCCCACGAGATTTCCCACCGAGATGCCGTGATGTCCTTTAAGTACGGCGATGAATGACGTTGCGAACTCCGGCATGGACGTCCCGATCGCAACGATGGTCACACCGATCAGCCATTCCGAAACTCCCGCCAGGCGCGCGACCGCTGACGCTGAATCCACCAGGAAGGTTCCGCTGACGACGATCGTCACGATGCCGAGGATGATTTTCGGCACGTCCCACCAGCGGAATCCTCCTTCCGGAATCTCCTCCTCCAGCGGTTCCTTCTGGATGAAGAGGTAGAGCACGTAAGACACCAGGAGTCCGGCGAGCACGACACCTTCCCAGGCACGCAGTACTTCGTCCGCAAGAAAAATCAGCAGCAGGAATCCGGCCCCGATAAGCATGCTGCCGTCACGCAGGACGGTGCGGCGGTTCGTCGCGCAGGTACCGAAGAGCGCGACGCCTCCGAGGATGAACCCGAGATTGAAGATGTTGGAGCCGACGATGTTGCCGACAGAAATGTCGGCCTGTCCCCTGATCGCCGCAGTAATGCTCACGGCGAACTCCGGTGCCGATGTCCCGATGGCGACGATGGTCAGTCCGATCACCATTTCCGAGAGGCCCAGTTTGCGGGAAATGTGCGCGGCGGAAATGACGACCCACTCGGCTCCTTTCCAGAGTCCGATGACGGTGATACCCATGACGAGAATATGCGGCAGGAATTCCATGGATCACAAAATCGCGAAATTCCCCGGATGCAGCAAGCGTGAGGATCGTGAGGAGCGTGAGGATCGACAGGATTGGGAAGAGCGGTGGAGGGGAGGGGAGAAAGTGGGTAATGGTATTCAATGGTGGGAGAGGGGTGGGAGAAAGGGAAATCGAGGAAGAACGGGAGATCCCGGTGATGTGACCCGGTGATGATTATTCCGGGTACGCCTAAATTCAATAAAACCCCTGATTCAGGGCTGTTTGCGGCAGTCGGAAAAATAATTCCTTCCGTGGGAGAAAACGCTTGACTCTGAGCTTCAAAAGCTTAATTTTGGGAGAAAGTGGGTAGAAGTGGGGGATAGTGGTGCAACTTGATTGACAGAGGAAATGACAGGATTCAAAGGCAAATATGAACACGCAGTAGACGACAAGGGGCGCGTCAGCCTCCCGTCGAAGCTGCGCAAGAATCTTTCGCCTGAGGCCAACGATTCCTTTGTCATTACACGCGGCTATGAATTCAGTCTCGACCTCTTTCCGATGGATGTATGGAGTCAGCTGGAAGACGAGCTTCGCAGCAAGCTGAATAAACACCGCGAGGAGGATCGTCTCTTTCTCCGCACGCTCATGATGTGGGCGCAGGAAGTGACGCTCGACCGGCAGTCACGGATCATGATCCCCCAGGAACTCATGGAGTTCGCCGGGGTCACGGATAAGGTAATCATTATCGGTGCGCTGGAAAAGATCGAAATCTGGAGTCCCGAAAGCTTCCGGAGCTATCACGAGCGCAATGCCGACCAGACCTACGAATCCGTCGCAGCGCGCGTGATGGGAGGCATGTGATGCAGGATGAGACAGGCGGATATCACATACCGGTGCTTCTCGAAACCGCCATCGAATACCTTGTCGGCGACGCCGACGGCGTCTATGTCGACGGAACGCTGGGCGGCGGCGGGCACAGCCTCCGGCTCCTTGAGAGAGTAGGCGATCAGGCGCGTGTCCTCGGTTTTGACCAGGACGCAGACGCCATCGCCCATGCACAGCAGCTGTTTCAGGACGAGCGCAGAATGACGCTCGTACACAGCAACGTGGTCCATCTGAGCGACGCACTAACGCAACATGATATTCCCATGATCGATGGGATCCTGCTTGATCTCGGGGTCTCATCACATCAGATAGATGTTCCGGAGAGAGGATTCAGTTTCCGCCACGACGGTCCTCTTGACATGCGTATGGACCACAGACATAGCGTCAGCGCCGCGGATATCATCGCACGCGAAAGCGAGGAGGAGCTCGCGCGGATCTTCTTCACCTACGGAGAAGAGCGGCACAGCCGCCGCATCGCACGTGCCATCGTTCACGCCCGCGAGGAACAGCCAATCACGACGACCGGGGCACTCGCGGATATCATCGCAACGGCGACGTCACCGGCGCATCGGAAGAAAACGCTCGCCCGGATTTTCCAGGCGCTGCGCATTGCGGTCAACGACGAACTGCGCGTGCTCGAGGAGACGCTCGACCACGCGTTTGCCGCATTGAAGATCGGAGGCCGGCTGGTGGTGATCTCCTACCACTCGCTGGAGGACCGGCTGGTCAAACGGTTCATGCGGTATGAGGCCGCCCCCTGCATATGTCCGCCGCAGGCTCCGGTCTGCACCTGCGGAAAAACCGCCCGAATGAAGATTCTCTCAAGCAAGCACAGAGAGGCAGATGAGAGCGAGATACGTCGAAATCCAAGAGCCCGAAGCGCCCGCCTTCGGGCAGGTGAAAAGATTCACGCGTAAGCGCGTGCAGCCGGCCATGAATGCGCTCGCGCAGGATGTGCCGCTGGAGTACGTGCAGTCCGCGCCGCGCCGCCGGCGTGTGAAAGGGCTGACCACGTTCAACATCGTCATGATGCTGATGGTTTTTGCCGTGCTCATCACCTTCTACATCTCCAATGTGGTCAGGGTGGACAGTCTCATGATGGAGGCGATCGAACTTGACCGGCAGGAGCAGACGCTTCTGCAGGAGCGCGAAAACCTGCGTGCTGAAATCAACACGCTCTCAAGCTATAACCGCATACAGCGGATTGCCGTCGAGGATCTCGGTCTGGTCCATGCCGACCAGCAGCCGTTCTCCCTGACGGTGTTCGATCTCGCAGAGAAGCAGACCGGACAATAATCGATCAAGGTGCCGTTGGAATCTTACGACTACAGACCGGGACGAAATGACGATCTGCGCGTGCATCAGCGTCAGCAGACTTCCGTGCGCATGTACCTGCTGATGGTGCTGTTCATGACGGGCTTCTTTGCCATTATCGTCAAGCTGTTTGTCATCCAGGTGCGCGATGCGGAGAAACTGCAGGAAATGGCGCGCATCCAGTACGAGAGCCGCGAGATCATTCGTCCGATGCGCGGCCTCATTCTCGATCGGCATCTTTCCATCCTGGCTTCCAATATCACCGAGTACACGCTGTCGGTGGATCCTTCGGTGATCGAACGGCCCGACACCGTGGCGCGCGTCATCGCGAACGCGCTGCGCATGCCGTACCGCAGCGTGTACAAGCATTTCCGCGACACGACACAGCAGTATATCATCATCGAGAAGCGTCTCCGTGAAGACGTGGCCGCGCATTTTGATGACTGGTCCTGCTACGGTGTGCGTCTGGAACCGGTGCCGCGCCGAAAGTACAATTTCAATTCGCTTGCCGGACCGGTGATCGGCTATACCAACATCGACAATGTGGGCCAGAGCGGAATCGAACTTGAAATGAACCGGGAGCTTTCCGGCAGGGAAGGCTACATCGTCTACCAGCGCAATGCTCGCGGGAGTCGTCGTCCGGAAGTGGACTATCCGCGGGTGGAGCCGGTCAACGGCAGGAATGTCGTTCTGACGATCGACCAGGTTTATCAGTCCATCGCCGAGGAGGAGCTGAGCCGCGGTGTGCAACTGCACGATGCGGAATCCGGTCGCTGCATTATCCTCAATCCGCATACGGGCGAGGTGCTGGCGATGGCCAATGCACCGAGCATCAATCCCAACAATCTGTACGAATACTCGCCCGAGAAAGCGCGGAACCGCTCGGTCACTGACCTCTACGAGCCGGGCTCCACGTTCAAGATCGTGGCCATGAGCGCGGCGCTCAACGAGGAGCTGCACGGACCGGATGATCGCATCGACGCGGAAAACGGTCAGTGGAAATACCATCCCGATCTGAAGCCGATCGTGGATGACCATCCCTATGCGTCGCTGACACTTCGCGGCGCCTTCGAACACAGCTCCAATATCGTTTCGGCGAAACTGGCGAACGAACTGGGCGACGAACGCTTCTACAAGTATGCGCGGAATTTCGGTTTCGGTGTCAAGACCGGCATCGAGCTGCCCGGTGAGCTGAGCGGGGACCTGCGCAAACCGCTGGACTGGGATGGAACGACGCTGAATTACCTCGCATTCGGATACGGGCTCGCGGTGACGCCGCTGCAGATCGCATGTGCCTACGCGGCGATCGCCAACGATGGCGTGCTGATGCGGCCGTTTATCCGGAAGTGGCTGCTTGACCAGGAGCGGAACATCATTGACGAAACGGTGCCGCAGGTCGTGCGCCGCGTGGTGTCATCCGAGACTTCACGCATCATGCGCCGCTTCATGCAGGGTGTGGTCGACAGCGGCACGGCGCGGCAGGCGCGCATCGAAGGAGTGAGCATCGGCGGCAAGACCGGTACCTCGCAGCGGCTTGTGAACGGATCCTATTCCAACACCTCGCACGTGGCGTCATTCGTCGGATTTTTCCCGGTCGAGGATCCGGAGATCCTGATTCTTGTCATTCTCGATGCGCCGAAGCACGGGTATTACGGCGGCTCGACGGCCGGTCCGATTTTTCGCCGCATCGCCATGCGCATCATCAATTCGTCGAGTGCGTTCGCAAAGAAACCCGAGCCGCTGTATGCGTCCTTCAAGGGTGACGACCGCATCCGCGTGCCCAATGTGAAGGGGATGCAGCGGGAGGTTGCGCGGGACGTGCTGAAGGCGCACGGGTTCAATATGGATGCCCGCGGCGAGGGAGGGCTCGTGGCCGAGCAGTTCCCCGATGAGAACACGCTGGTCGCCCGGCGATCGGTCGTCAACGTGGAGCTGGTCGACATGAAACGCGACACGACAGGCGGACAGATCCGGGTCCCCGACGTCGTGGGCATGTCGCTTCGACAGGCCATGAATTTTATACAGAGCATGAATCTCGAACCGAGTCCGGCCGGGAGCGGTGTTGTCCGCAGGCAGTATCCCGAGGCCGGCGCGCTGGTTCCGAAAGGCACGCGCTGCACGCTCGACGCGGATGCGCGCATCATCACGGCAAATCTCTACTGATATGATGTTCAACCAGGTGGCCACAAATATCCAGTCCCATCCTTCGGCCGTGCGGCTGTCGGGCCTGATGAACGATCTCACGGTCGTGCAGGTGGTCGGTCCGCATAATGTCGAGATCGCGGGCATCACCACGGATTCGCGTGCGGTGCAGCCCGGGTGGATGTTTGTCGCGACCGAGGGGGAACATACGGACGGACACCGGTTCGTTCAGTCGGCCATGGAACGCGGTGCCAGCTGTGTCGTCGTACAACTTCCTCAGTACGAAGCATATCTCCACCAACTGCTCACACCAGCCTACTGCCAGCACAACGGCACCGCCGTTGTGGTCGTGCATGACACCCGTATCGCAGCGGCCGTACTTGCGGATCGTTTCCACGGTTCGCCGGCACGGAACATGACCATGATCGGGGTCACCGGCACGAACGGCAAAACCACCTTCACCTATCTGCTCTCTTCTGTTCTCGAGGCGGCTGGCATCCGTTCCGGTTTGATCGGTACCGTCGAGTACCGCATCGGCAGCGAAATCCATCCCGCGACATTCACGACGCCCCCGGCGGAACATCTGCATGCTCTGCTCGCCGACATGCGCGATGCGGGCTGCGCGGCAGTGCTCATGGAAGTGTCGTCGCACGCCCTGGCGCTGTCACGCGTGCACGGTATCGATTTTGACGTCAGCGTGTTCATGAACCTGACGCAGGATCATCTCGATTTCCACGGTACGATGGAGCGGTACAGCGAAGCCAAGGCGCGCCTGTTCGGTGAGTACACCCGAGGGACAGCCCTGATAAACGCTGACGACGCGGCCGCATCCGTCATGGGGAAAAAGCTCGGACGCCGCCGGCGCACCTTCGGAACGCGTCCGCGCAGTGCGTACCGGATCCGTGATATCGAGGCCACATCCACGGGGACGGCGCTGACCATCGACCATGCCGGTGTCTCTCATCGCATCGAGTCGAGTCTGATCGGACGGTTCAACGCATGGAACATCACCGCGGCGTTTGCCGCCGGTGTGGAGATGGGGATCACACCCCCGACCGTGATACGCGGGATTCAAAGTCTGCGCACGATTCCGGGACGATTCGAACGCATCGATTCGGTGGATGGCGTGACCGCCATCGTCGACTATTCGCACACGCCGGATTCACTGGAGAAAGCGCTTGAAACCGCGCGCGACATCGCCCGTGACGGCAGGGTGATTTCAGTGTTCGGCTGTGGCGGAGACCGTGACCAGGCCAAGCGTCCTGTCATGGGCGCGGTGGCCACGCGTCTGAGCGATGTGACAATCGTAACATCCGACAATCCGCGATCGGAGGATCCTCGCGCCATCATCGACGATATTCTCGCCGGTGCGGTCGAGGGCGCGCGCGTGCTGTCGCGCATCCAGCGGCGGGCCGCAATTCATCACGCGCTGAAAATCGCGCGCGCGGGTGACATCGTCATTGTCTCTGGCAAGGGACACGAGAATTACCAGATCATTGGCGGAACCCGCCGTCACTTCGACGACCGCGAAGTGGTGCGTCGCTATTTCGACGACCGGCGCGGAGGAGTCAAACCATGATTGGCACCGTGACCGACCTGCTGCGCATCCCGCATGTGTTCGCGAAGAACTGCGAGCATCTGGCCGCGCATGCGCTCGGTCGCGTGGTGACCGATTCGCGTGAAGCGAAGCAGGGCGATGTGTTCGTCGCGTTTCGCGGTGCCCGGGTCGATGCGCACGACTTCGTTGCGGAACTGTGCGCACGCGGTGTACTGCTCTGTGTGGTTGAAAACCGCTGGTACCGGAAGCATGCCGCCGAGATCACGGAGCTGCCGCTGCTCGTGGTGCGCGATACGATGCGCGCCTATGGCGATATCGCGCGTCTGCACCGCGAACGCTTCACCGTGCCGGTGCTCGCGGTGACGGGAAGCAACGGCAAGACGACGACGAAGGAAATGATCGCGGCGGTGCTGCGCACGAAATATCGGGTACTGCAGAACGCCGGAAACTTCAACAATCACATCGGACTGCCGGCGACGCTGCTGGAACTGACCGATGCGCACGACGTTGTCGTGGCGGAGATGGGCACCAACCAGCCGGGCGATATCGCCTACCTGTGCACAATCGCGCAGCCCACGCATGGATTGATCACGAATATCGGCCGCGCGCATATCGAGAAGCTGCGCTCACGTGAAGGCATCGCGCAGGAGAAAGCCGCGCTGTTTGCCGCCCTGTCGCCGCAGGATCTGGCACTCGTCAATGCCGATGAACCGCTGCTGCGCGGGACGGTGCCGCGGGGCGTTCGCCGCATCACGTACGGCACCCGGGCAGGCAGCGATATCCGCATCACCGACGTAACCCTGGATCGTGCCGGTCGCGCGCGGGTGCGCATCGAGGCACCGCGGTTCGTCCGTCGTCCCGTAATGCTGCGCCTGCAGGCCGTGGGCCGGCACGCCGCGTACAACGCGGCCGCAGCGCTGGCCGCGGGATTCGCATTCGGCTGCGGCATCCGTGCGATGAAGCGCGCGGTGGAACACGTGGCCAGTTATGACAAACGCATGCAGATCAGCGATGCAGCGGGCATCACGGTGATCAATGACACCTACAATGCGAATCCGGATTCTGTGCTTGCAGCGCTCGACCTGCTGCAGCAGCTCGACATTCCTGGACGGCGCTGTGTTGTGCTGGGTGATATGCTCGAGCTCGGGACAGTATCACGACAGGAGCACGAGGCGATCGGCGCCGCGCTCGTGGCGGCTGACATACCGTATGTCATGACCTATGGCACGCGTTCGCGCGCCATCAGCAGTGCCGCCAGAAGCATGGCGGCAGTCTCGCGGCATTTTACCGACAAGCAGCGGCTCGTCGACGAACTCGCCGCCCTGCTCGATGCCGGTGATGCCGTTCTGATCAAAGGATCCCGCAGCATGAAAATGGAGGAAATCGTCGACGGATTCCTCCGCCGTTCAACCAGCGAGGAGGAACGGGCATAGTTATGTTCTACTACCTGTTCGAGTACATCAACGACGTCCTGAATCCTCCCGGATTCGATGTGTTTCGATTCATCACGTTCCGAGCGGCGGCCGCGGCCATCACGGCCCTGCTCATCAGCTGGGTTGTCGGACCGCGCATCATCGCGCTCCTTCGGCGCCGCCAGATTGGTGAGGCGGCGAAGCTTGAAGCACCGGAGACACATCTGGTGAAGGCGGGGACGCCGACCATGGGCGGACTGATCATTCTGACCTCCGTGCTGGTGCCCGTGCTGCTCTGGGGCCAGCTGGATAACACATACGTTTGGCTCATCCTGCTGGCCACGGCGATGATGGGGGCGGTCGGCTTCGTCGATGATTATCTGAAAGTCGTCCGTCGTTTCCCCAAAGGACTGATCGGCGAGTACAAGATCGTGGGGCAGGTCATCGTCGGTCTCATCGTCGGCGGTGTGCTGTATTTTTCGCCGCAGTTTCAGGACTACAATTCCGTCACCACCGTTCCGTTTTTCAAGAACCTGGTGCTGGATTTCTCCTTCTTTTACATCCCGATGATCATTTTCGTGATCGTGGCCACGTCGAATGCCGTCAATCTCACTGACGGACTCGACGGCCTGGCTGTAGGTACGATTTCCATCGCATTCATCGCGATTGCCTTCATCAGCTACGCCGGAGGCCGCGTCGACTTCTCCGACTACCTCAACATTATCTATCTCCCGGGCAGCGGTGAACTGGCCGTGTTCAGCGCCGCGGTGCTCGGGGCGGGGCTCGGTTTTCTCTGGTACAACGCCTATCCCGCGCAGGTCTTCATGGGCGACACAGGGTCACTGGCCCTCGGCGGCGCGATGGGTGTGCTCATGGTGATGATCAAGAAAGAGCTTCTGCTTCCGATTCTGGGCGGCATCTTTTTTGCGGAAACCGTGTCCGTGCTGGTCCAGAAGGCCTACTTCAAATACACCAAGCGCAAGTACGGCCAGGGCAAGCGGGTGTTCCGCATGGCGCCCATTCATCATCACTTCGAGCTGCTCGGCTGGCCCGAGCCGAAAATCGTTTCACGGTTCTACATCGTGGCGATCATTCTCGCAATTCTCAGTCTGGCAACGTTCAAGGTTCGTTAATCATGCAACGCGCTTTCGATATCGCGAGTCTCAAGGTCACCGTCATCGGAGCCGCCCGCAGCGGTCTGGCGGCGGCACGCCTGCTCAAGCGGAAAGGCGTCACCGTTTTTCTCACCGAGCTTTCACCGGAACAGAAATACGAGGAAGCCGCGCGCATCATGCGTGCGGAGGACATCCCGCACGAATTCGGCGGGCACAGTGACCGCGTGTTCGACGCGGACCTCTTCGTCGTGAGTCCGGGCGTCCCCTCCGATGCGCCGGTGCTGCACAGGGCCGAGCAGATCAGCATGCCGATCATCAGCGAGATCGAGGTCGGGGCGATGTTCCTCGACTGTCCGATCATCGCCGTGACCGGCACCAACGGCAAGACCACCACCACCACACTGGCGGGCGACATCGGTGCCGCAGCGGAGGAGCGGACGCTGGTCGCCGGCAACATTGGACTGGCGTTCACCGACGCGATCCTCCACAACGAGGGACCGGTGAACCTGGCCGTGCTGGAGATCAGCAGCTTCCAGCTCGATACCTGTGCGTCTTTCCATCCTACAACGGCGGTGATCACCACCATCACACCGGATCACCTGAATCGCTATCACGGTGACTTCCGTGAATATGTCGCCTCGAAGCAGCGCATCTTCATGAATATGAGCGCCGGGGATCATCTCGTGTACAACTATGACGATCCCGTTGTAGTGGATGCGGTGAAGACGGCGAGTGCCGACCTGTTCCCGGTCAGTTCGCTTCAGCGGCTTTCACGCGGCGGCTGGCGAGAGAACGGCACACTGGTTATCGACGCGGGAGAAGGAAAGGAAATCGTTGCGCGTGTCGACGATCTGCAGGTGCACGGGCGGCATAATCATATGAACGTGCTGATGGCGGCGCTTGCCACACGTCTGGAAGGTGTGAGCATCGATGTCATCCGCAGGGCCGTACTGGAATTCCGCGGTGTGGAGCATCGGCTCGAGTACGTGTGTGAGGTCGATGGCATCACGTGGATCAATGACTCGAAGGCCACCAACATCGACTCCGTGGTTATCGCGCTGCAGAGTTACAAGAATCCGGTCGTGCTTATCGCCGGCGGCCGCGACAAGGATGCCCTGTACGAGCCGCTGCTGGAAATCGTCAAGGACCGCGTCCGCGCCATGGTGCTCATCGGGGAATCCGCCGAGCGCATGGAGGCGGAGTTCTCGAAAGTCACACGCGTCACGCGTGCCCGCGACATGCTCGAGGCGGTGAACATCGCGCGCATGGCCGCGCAGCCCGGCGACATCGCCATGCTATCACCCGCCTGCGCCAGCTTCGACATGTACGATAACTTCGAACACCGTGGCCGTGTGTTCAAGGAGTGTGTTCGCACCTTCTGCCGGGAGCCGATGGTCGCATGAAGCAGCGTACGGGACATATCGATCTCTGGGTCTTCCTGAGCGTGCTCGCGCTGATGATGTTCAGCGTCGGGGTCGTGTACAGCGCGTCGGTGTCAATTTCCGGCATCCGGCATGACGGTGATTTCAACTACCTGGTTCGGAATCATACCATCAGAGTGATCATGGGCATCGCCGCTCTGTTTATCGGCATGTTCGTGAACTATCATTTTTACCGGCGCATCAGCAAGTACCTGCTGATCATCGCACTGCTGCTGCTCGCGTATACGCTTATCGGCGGGACGGTGGTGAAAGGCGCGCAGCGCTGGGTATCTCTCGGTCCCGTGCGTTTTCAGCCCTCGGAGTTCGCGAAATTCGCGCTCGTCATTCATCTCGCGGTTCTGCTCGCGGCGAAACAGCGATATATCCACATGTTCCGCGACAGTTTCCTGCCGCTGCTGTTCTGGATTATGGCAGTGGTCGGGCTGGTGTTCCTCCAGCCGAATTTCAGCACCGGTGCGATCCTGCTCGGGATCAGTTTCATGGTGCTGTTCGTCGGTCGCGTGAAGATCATGCATCTCGCGGGCGTGGCGCTGGCGGGGATCCCGGTCATCTTCATCTATGCGGTATCGGCGACCTACCGCTGGAATCGCATCATGGCGCATTTCACGGAAGACGGAGGAGCCGCGGCGGGGAATTACCAGGTCAACCAGGCGATCATCGGGCTCGGCAGCGGCGGCATATTCGGTGTTGGCCTTGGCATGAGCAAGCAGCGCGAACTCTTTCTGCCGGAGTCGTACACGGATTTCATCTTTGCCATCGTTGGTGAGGAATACGGGTTCATCGGTGCCGTGATCATTCTCGCGCTGTTCACCATCATCATGGTGCGCGGGATGAAGATCGCCAAGCGCGCCACCGACGACCTCGGCCGCTTCCTCGCCGTGGGCATCACCTGCACTGTCACGGTCTATGCAATCGTCAACGCGATGGTCACGACCGGACTCGTCCCGACAACGGGTCTGCCGATGCCGCTGCTCAGTTATGGCGGCACGACGATCATATTCACCGCGTATGCGCTGGGGGTGCTGCTGAACATTTCGATGTTCACGCGCATTCGTCCGCGTGATATCGTTCTGAAACAGGAAGAACCCGCCGGTCCGCGGGTCGGGGAGCTGTACCAGTGAACCGTGCGTTGCGCGTCATATTCGCCGGAGGCGGTACGGGGGGACATCTCTTCCCGGGGATCGCCGTGGCCGAAGCGCTGCTGCAGCTGCGACCCGACAGCCGCGTCAGTTTCGTGGGTTCCGGCAATCGCATCGAAGCGCGCGTGGTTCCGGAACGGGGGTACGAATTCGACGCGGTATGGATCTCCGGTCTGCGCCGCAGCTTCTCATTCGCCACTGCGCTGCTGCCGCTTAAGCTGTTCGTATCGCTCATCCAGTCCTGGAACATTCTGCGACGACGGAAACCGCATGTGGTCGTCGGGACGGGTGGCTTTGCGAGTGGTCCGCTGCTGTATGTCGCGGCAAAAACCGGCCGGCGCACACTCATTCATGAGCAGAACGAATATCCCGGCGTGACCACGCGCAAGCTGGCACCGCTGGCGAATGAAGTGCATGTGACCTTCCCGTCGTCCGCGCGTATGCTGCCCGATGCCCGGCGCATTGTCGAAAGCGGCAATCCCGTGCGTCTCAGCCTGCAGCGCCACGATGCCGGTGACGCGCGGGTGCATTTCGGCCTGCATCCGGCCCGTCGAACACTGTTTGTCTTCGGCGGCAGTCTCGGGGCCTCGGCCGTGAACCGTGCCCTGCGTTCGCTGGTGCCGCGTCTCGTGCGCGAGGAGTACCAGCTCATCTGGCAGACCGGCGCGCGCGACATCGAGGAGTACCGCAGTCTCGGTGCGCTGTACCAGGGACAGGTGGTCGTCCGTCCGTTCATCGACGAAATGGATCTTGCCTATTCTGCCGCGGACCTTGTGCTCTGTCGCGCCGGCGCGACCTCGGTGGCGGAACTGACCGCGCTGGGGATGCCGGCGATACTCGTACCGTATCCGCATGCGGCGGCCGATCATCAATACAAGAACGCCGCGGCGGTGGCTGCCCAGGGCGCCGCCCGCGTTCTGCGTGACAGCGAACTCGACCGCCTCGAGGCGGAGCTGTTTGCGCTGCTGGATGATGACAAGGCGCTCGAGCGCATGGCGGGTGCGTCGGCAAAACTGGGACGGCCGGGCGCCGCATTCGATATCGCCAGGGCGGTCATTCGTCTCGCTGAAGTTCAGGAGGAAAATCGATGAACGCGCAGGAACACATCTTCAAGCGTCGCTACGATTTTTTCTATATCACGCTGCTGGTGTACGTGGCGTTTCTTGTGCTGTATATCCTCGTCACCGGCACGATCACCGACGGCACGCTGATGTTCGGTTTCCGCGATCCTGTCGTGTACATCATCGGGATCTTCATCGTTCACGCGCTCGTCATGCTGCTGATCAACATGGTGCGCAACCGCCGTCTGGTCCTTACCGGTGACAGCATGATTTTCCGCTCCCGTTTCGGTGCGCGCAACATCCCCTACACCGACATCGAACGCATCACACTCAAGCGTGACCGCCGCAAGCCCAACGACGGAACGTTCGCCGTCATAAAGCTGCATGTCGCCGACCGGCGCCGCGTTCTTCGCATCCGCGTCGCCAACTACGAGCATGAAAAGGAATTGTATCAGCTGCTGAAAAAACTCCAGCATGAGATCAAGAAAGAAGAATGAACATACATGGCCCTCGATACGGTCGCCCTTCGACAGGCTCAGGGTGACCTACTCGGCCTGACGATCAACCAAAAACCAGTAACCCACAACCAACAAGTAATAACCAAAACCGGCCTCAGCCTTGAAATTCGCGAACATCAGACATATCTACTTCGTCGGCATTGGCGGAATCGGAATGAGCGGCATCGCCGAAATCCTGCTCAACCAGGGCTTCGAAGTCTCGGGCTCCGACCTGGCGCGGACGGACGTCACGCGGCATCTGCAGGATGTGGGCGCAACGGTGTACGAGGGACATGATCCCGCGCAGCTGAAGGACGTCGATGTACTCGTGTATTCCTCCGCCGTGGCGATGGACAATCCTGAGGTGGAAGCGGCCGTCGCGCGCAAAATCCCCGTCATCCGCCGTGCGGAAATGCTCGCCGAGGTCATGCGCCTGCATCATGGCATCGCGATTGCGGGCACGCACGGGAAGACCACCACGACCTCCATGCTCGGACTCGTGCTCATCGAGGGCGGACAGGATCCGACGGTGATCGTGGGCGGCAAGCTGCATGCCTTCGGCGGCACGAATGCGCGCCTGGGCAGCGGTGAATTCATGGTTGTGGAAGCGGACGAGTACGATCGCTCCTTCCTCCGGCTGAATCCCTCCATCGCCGTGCTCACGACACTGGAAGCCGAGCACCTTGACATCTACGCAAGTCTCGAGGATCTGAAAAATGCCTTCGTCGAGTTCGCCAACAAGATCCCTTTCTACGGCTTCGTCACGCTCTGCCTCGACGAGCCCGCGCTGCAGGAAATCCTTCCGCAGATAAAGCGCAAAGTGATCACGTACGGATTCAGCTCGCAGGCCGACGTGCAGGCCGTGGAGTTGAAGCAGAACGAAAACCGCGCGGTGTTCACCGTGCTGTCCTTTGGAAAGGAACTCGGGGAAATCGCGCTCGGCGTGCCCGGCGAGCACAACGTGCAGAATGCGCTCGCGGCCGTGGCCGTCAGTCTCGAACTCGGCATCCCCTTCGAGAACATCAAGGCGGCGCTGGATTCCTTTACCGGCGCGTTCCGGCGTTTCGAGGTCAAGGCCGACATCGGCGGCATCCTCGTCATCGACGATTACGCGCATCATCCCACCGAGGTCAAGGTGACGCTTCGCGGCATCAAGGCGGGATGGCGCCGTCGCGTGGTCTGCGTGTTTCAGCCGCATACCTACTCGCGGACGCGGGATTTCTACAAGGACTTCGGCCGCGCATTCATGAATGCCGACGTACTGGTAATCACGGACGTCTATCCCGCGCGGGAACGTCCGATCCAGGGCGTCACCGGTGAACTGATCGCCGAAGCCGCGCAGCAGTTCGGCCACAAGAACGTGCATTACATCCCTGACAAGGAAGATGTGCCCGGCCGTCTCACCGAGATCGCGCGCGAGGGCGACATCGTCATCACCATGGGCGCCGGCGACATCTACCAGTACGGCGCGAAATACATCGATACACTGGAGAACGCTTCCTGACACATGCTGTCACTTGAGCACATACGGAACATCTGCAGCGGCGAGATCCTTATTTCAGAGCCGCTCGCGCCGATGACATCCTTCCGCATCGGCGGTCCGGTGGACATCTACATCGAACCGCAGAATACGGATGAGCTGGTTGCGCTCATCGGGTACCTGCGCAAGACGGATGTGCGCTACATCGTGCTCGGCAACGGAAGCAATATCCTGATAAGTGACGAGGGCTTCCGCGGCGTGGTGCTCAACATCGAAAAGCACTTCTCCGATGTGTCACTCGATCAGGGCATCGTGACGGCCGGCGCGGGGGTGCGTCTCAGCAAGTTCGTGGACTTCTGCGTGCGCCACGGATTCGCGGGAACGGAGATGCTGGCGGGCATTCCGGGCACGCTCGGCGGGGCCGTGATCATGAACGCCGGCGCCTATGGCGGCGAGATTTCGGATTCCATGATCGACGTGACCGTATTGCGTGAAGGGGAGGTGCGCAGGCTCAACGCGGAGGAATGCGGTTTCCGCTACCGGAATTCCGATCTGTGGGATGATATAGTGCTTGCGGCGCGATTCCGTCTGCCGGAAGGCGACGAAGAGCAGCTGCGCGCGCGGCGCAAGGAGCTGCTGATCAAGCGCAATGCCGCGCAGCCGGTCGACCGTCCCAACGCCGGCAGTATTTTCAAGAATCCCGAAGGCACCTTTGCCGCGAAGCTCATCGAGGAATGCGGGCTCAAGGGCCGCCGTTTCGGTGCTGCCCTGATCTCGGAGCGGCATGCGAATTTCATTGTCAACACCGGTGGTGCGCGCGCGGCCGACGTAATCGAGGCGATCAACGTCATTCGCCGCGAAGTGTACGCAAAGACCGGTGTGGAACTCGAACCGGAAATCCAGCTTATCGGGTTTGCGGATGATGTCATCACCCCGCTGCATGGAGTCACATCATGAGGCGCAAGAAAACAGTCAAGCCCATGCGGTACCGGTCCGTCGGAATCATGACGTTCTTCGTCCTCGCCGGGATCGCCGGACTGGCCGTCCTCGCCGCGCAGTGGCGTGAGAGCGTCGTCGGTGTGGAACTGGCGGTGAGCGGTATCGACATCACCAGCGAGGAACAGATTCGCCGGGCGGCCGGTGTGACTGATACATCCGTGCTCGCCGAGCTGGACCTGCTGGAGATCCGGCGCACCGTTCTCGAGAATCCGTTTATCAAGGATGCCGAAGTCACCCGTGATCCTCCGCGCGTGCTGCGCATCGATGTGACCGAGCGCACGCCCATTGCGGTTCTACTCAACGTACAGATGCGCGACTGGTTGATCGACGAGGACGGCTACGTGCTGCCGGCCGCCCGTTCGGCCACCGTGCATGATCTCCCCGTGCTCACGGGGGCGGAGGGGATTCAGGAACTCAAGCCCGGTGTGCGCGTCGTCGAAGCGCGGGTGCAGAAGGCATTGCAGGTGCTGAAATATGCGAGCCATGTGGACCGCGAACTGCTCCGGCTCTTTTCGGAGATCAATCTTTCCCAGCGGCGCGATCTCGTGCTGTACACGCTCGAAGGGGGCGTGCCGGTGTTGTTCGGTCCGCACACGCGCGTGGAGGAGAAGCTGCGCTCGTTCCGCGCCTTCTGGGAAAACGTCGCGATGAAATATGATCCCGCATCGCTCGAGTACGTGGATCTCCGCTGGCGTCAGCAGGTGGTCACGCGCTGGCGCAATACGGGTGCGGCGCCCGATCCGGCGGCTCCGCGGCAGGAAACGGAGGCCGACAGTTCCGCGACGTTGGCCGACAATACGATGGAACAGGAATAACACTCATACATGCTGAAGTACCGCATATGAAAACACGCTACCAGGGCACAGGCATCGCAGATCACATCGTGGTCGGTCTTGACATCGGCACGACAAAAGTCTGCGCGATGATCGCGGCGAAGGATGCTGATGAGCGCATCAACATCCTCGGGATCGGCCGGGCCGAGAACGAGGGCATGGCGCGCGGCACCGTGACGCACATCGAGAAGACCGTGCGCGCCATCCAGCAGGCCGTCAGCGATGCCGAGCGGCAGTCCGGCATCAAGGTCCGCGCCGTCAACGTGGGCATCGCCGGTGATCACATCCAGAGCTTCCAGAGCCGCGGCGTGATCGCCATCAGCAATCCCGAGAACGAGATCACGCGCAAGGATGTCGAGCGTCTGCTGCAGGACACCAAGCGGGTGGCCCTGCCGTCTGACCGGCGCATCATCCATGTGATCCCGCAGGAATTCATCGTCGACGGACAGGACGGCATCTACGATCCCGTCGGTATGGCCGGCGTGCGCATGGAAGCCAACGTGCACATTATCACCGGCGGCATCACGGCGGTCCAGAACATCTACAAGTGCGTGGAGCGGGCCGGACTCGAGGTGAACGATCTCGTGCTGGAGCCGCTGGCATCGGCCAACAGTGTGATGAGTGAGGAAGAGAAGGAAGTCGGCATCGTGCTCGTCGACATCGGCGGCGGCACTACCGACATCGCGATTTTCGAGGAGCGGACGATTCGTCACTCGGCCGTGCTGGCCATCGCGGGAAAGAAAGTGACTGAGGATGTGCGCAAGGGACTCGGCATTCTCAACGACCAGGCGGAAAAGCTGAAGCGCGAGCACGGCTACGCCTACCTCCCCGAGATCGTCGACGACACGCCGATCATGCTGCCTCGCATCGGCAGCCGCGACGAAATGCAGATCAGCCGCAGCCTGCTCTGCCAGATCATCCAGCCACGGATGGAGGAAGTGCTTGAGATCGTCGCGCTGGAAATCAAGCGTTCCGGCTACTCGAAGCATCTTCATTCCGGCGTCATCCTCACCGGGGGCGGATCCCTGATCAAGGGTACGGCCGCGCTGGCCCGCGAAGTGCTCGGCATGCCGGTCAAGATCGGCATCCCCTCGGGCTTCAGCGGCGGCTTCGTCGACGAAGTGGAGAACCCGATATACAGCACCTGCGTGGGACTCGTCCTACATGGTATGAAGAGCATCGGCTCCACCGGCTACGAGAGTGGCATGAGCGAGGGCAAGCCCAACATCGTCAAGCGCATCATCGACTGGTTCAATGAGCTGTAGAACAACCGAACCAAAGACCAAAAACCGACAACGGACAACTTGAAACAGTGATTACATACAACAATACTCATCACCCACACACTGAGGAGGGCCATATGGCTATCGTATATGACAACAGCATGGACACGCGGGCAAAGATCCGTGTCGTCGGTGTTGGCGGCGGCGGAGGAAACGCGGTCGATGACATGATCAACCGCGGCATGGAGAACGTGGAGTTCATCGCGGTGAACACCGACGCACAGGCGCTTGACCGCAGCGCATCGAATTACCGCATTCAGGCCGGCAAGAACCTGACACGCGGACTCGGTGCCGGCGCGGATCCGTCGGTGGGCTATCGCGCCGTGGAGGAGGACAAGGAGGAGATCGCCTCGATTCTCTCGGGCAGCGACATGGTGTTCGTGACCTCGGGCATGGGCGGCGGTACCGGCACGGGCGGCAGTCCCGTCGTGGCGAATCTCGCCAAGGGCACCGGCGCGCTGGTGGTCGGCATCGTCACCAAGCCGTTCCATTTCGAAGGCAAGCGCCGCATGGCGCAGGCCGAGGAAGGCATCGAGGAGCTGCGCAAGCATGTCGATACCCTCATCGTCATCCCCAACCAGAAGCTGTTGTCGCTGGTGGACAAAGGAACATCGCTCGCCGATGCCTTCCAGCTGGCCAATGAAGTTTTGTACAACGCCACGCGCGGCATCGCCGAGATCATCGCCGTGCCGGGACTGGTGAACGTCGATTTTGCGGATGTCCGCACCATCATGCGCGATATGGGTGACGCGCTGATGGGCAGCGGCATTGCCGAAGGTGAGAATCGGGCCGTCGAGGCGGCACACAACGCTATTTCAAGTCCGCTGCTCGACGGGATCTCCATTGCCGGCGCGCAGGGCGTGCTGGTCAACATCACCGGCGGCGCGGATCTTTCCCTCGTGGAGATCGACGAAGCCGTCTCCATCATCACCGAGGCGGCGGGCGAGGATGCCAACGTCATCTTCGGATCCGTCATCGACGAGACGCTGGAGAACCGTCTCATGGTGACAGTCATCGCCACCGGTTTCAACAAGCGCGCCCGCGGCGCCAATCGTCCGGCCGCGACGCAGCAGCGTCAGCCGCAGCGTGCCAGTCACATTCCGACCGGCATCAACGAAATCCGCGAGCTCGACGAGCCCGCGTTCATCCGCAAGGGCCTCTCCCTCGCATCAACCCGCGACGACGAAGAGGAAGGCCAGCAGGAGGATTCCAGCGGCCAGCGCATCGAGAAATCCAATCCCGACCGGCCAGCCTTCCTGCGGAAGATCATGGATTAGGCGAGCAGGAGCACGAGCACGATGCGGTAGCCCCAGGCGTAAGCCTGGGGGTGCCAGGAAATCAATACACCGCCTGCCCGCCGAAGCTACAGCGCCG
>CAJXVM010000006.1 GCA_913061095.1 uncultured Ignavibacteria bacterium | reverse complement strand
TGCATCCAGTACCTGGGCGATTTGACAGACGGTTTCCACTGCCTGAGCGCGCGGATGATTGTTTGCAAAGAGAAAAAAATATGGGTAGGTGGCCTCAACCCGATCCCCATTCGGAACACCGCTAAATTGTCTAAATACAGCCAATTATAGCAAGACTGCTAATGTGCCTCGATTCTTTGTGAGTGCCATGGAGTGAGGGGTTGCGCCAAATTGTATGGGAAAAACTATGGGACAACTAGGAGTCGCCGACCATTGTTTTCCTGACAATTTCCACCGCCCGCTGCGGGTCGATCCGCGAGTAATAGCGCATGGTCGTCTGCACATCGGCGTGGCCAAGAATCTGCTGCACGACGGCGGGAGGGAAACGCTGAAGGAGTTCGGTTGCGAAGCTTCCGCGGAGATCATGGAAGCGCAGTGTTTCAGCAAATCCGGCAGTATCGCGTGCGCGTTCGAATGCGCGGATCAGTGCCTGCTCGCGAGCAGTCTTAGTCTGTCTGTGACGCGGATCGAGAACAACGAACGGTCCCCGTCGCGGCAACGATTCAAGCAGTGGTCGCAGATCAGGCAGGATGACGGTTTCACGGTTGCGTCCGGTTTTCGTCGACCAGTCGGCATCGTTCTGGATGTGGATTACTCCGGCTTCAAAATCGATGTTCTTCCAAGATAGGGCCAGCACCTCGCCGCGTCGGAGACCCGCGTAAATTGCCAGCCCGACTCCGGCGCGATATTCAGGGGAATCGACGGCAGCAAGCAATCGCGGAGCATCCGTCCAAGGAAGATAGGTCCGTTTTTTCTCCTCGGGTCGCACCGGTCGGAATCGGGGGGCACTGCTCTCTGAAATCAAACCGGCGTTCGCCAGCCAGCTGAAGAGGGTTGTAACTGCTTTGACGTAACTGCGAACCGTACTTTTTTCGTAACCAGTCCGGATGAGGGAAGACTGGTATGCGTCAATGTCCCCTTTGGTCATTGCAGAAACGCGCATCATTCCGAAATCAGGCAGCAGGAGCGCGAACGCTGCGCGGTAGGTGCGCAGGGTTTGATCCTTCAGTGTCCCAGCCCTTGCATCCAAGAAGGTGGTGCACGCCTCGTCCACGGTAAGATCCTCACCTCGTATCGGCAATTTGTTCGCGGCACGTTCCCGGTCAAGGTACCGCAAGGCTTTATTTGCCGCAGTGCTGGAATCAGGATTTGTGATGCGATTCCCCTTGGGATCCTTAAGCGTCACCCATTCTTCGCGGTAGCGCAGTTTTCCATTTCGATAAAAGGGATTGTAGAAAATTGCTCTCCACGCACCCGATTTGAAGCGAATTTGTGGTTGTCGCACCAGTGTCTCTCCTAACGGTCTGCGTTCAAGCCACGGGTAGGCGCCTGAATGAACTTGCAGTATGGGACAACGTTGGCTTTAAAGTAAGAGTGTCCCCCTCAAGATGCTAGTCATCGACAAATGACCAGGAAGTACCAGATCGCTGTGGTCTGGGATGTTTGCTGAGACACTGTTCCTTTAGGTCGGTGTTGTACGACAGATCCACTTCGCGGCTGTTTTCGGGGTTTGCATGGGTTTCGCTGTAGCTGGTCAGTACATATAATGATTCGGATTCACATTGAACCACCCCATTTTAGGCGTTATACTCACACCGAGTGCATTTTTTTCTCATCTCGAATTTCCCCAGGATTCCATTTTTCATTGCGAGGCGAAAGTTCAATTCTTCCACACATAGGAGACGCTGATGGCTATCAGTGGTAATCAGAGGAATGAAATAGCGGATTCCGGCCGGCAGAGGATGATTGTGCTCCTCACACTCGCTCTCCCTGACTGGTGGGAGCATACGGAGATACGCAACCTCGCTGTTGCACGGAGGCAGCGGGAGAAACGTGCACGGGAGAGAGGGCAAGCCATTCCTACACGTATCTACAATAAACCGGCAGAGGACGTGTCGCCCGAATTCCCGGTTCTTCTTGACCGTACTGAAAAGACCAGGGTCCTTTCCCTTTGGCGAGACGAGTTTGAAGCCCGGGCGCTCAAGACTCTGAAAAAACGGTGCGGTGGAAAGCGGTCCTTCGAGCTGGCTCACCTCCATGAGTTTCTCTCTGACCATGCGTTCACCCAGGCGAGCGCACACCTCGTGTGGCCGAGGCTCGGATCCGTAAAGCTCGAAGCGGGACGATTGCTTATGTATCTGCTCGCAACCGCAATCAAAGAGCACCTGTTTACACATCAGCTGGACTGGGATTCGTTGCAGGAGAGTCTAATCAGGATACCGCCATCGGGGATCCCGACCTTTCATTATGATCCGGATGAGTTGTACAAAGGGATTCGCAGGAATGATCCACGTGCTGGATTTCTGTTCGCCCGGATCCTTCAGATTTGCCTGAGGTACGATTTAATGGAGGATTTTCGTCAGCTTCCCAAAGCTCGAAAGGAATTGTTCCAACAAAGTCTTGAGACTTTCTGCGAATACACGTTCCCTGTGGATTTTGCTGATTGGAACACTCCATTCTTCCGCAAAACTGTGGCACGACATTCGTTCGCATGGAAAAAGCATTGGGTGCGGAAGCGACGCGGCGAGTGGCGTGGGAACAAACGAATGTTCTGTGAGCATCTGATTAAAGAATTTGGCCTGGACGAATTTCAGCCGCCAAGGTACCTCTTTGAAATTGAACATGAATACTATCGATGGCGCTTCTCAAAGCAGGGTGGTTGGACGCTAGCGCAATGCAAGAATTTCCTGGTAAACCATATTGACAAGACGTATCGTTCTTGATAGCTCAACAATAATCTGGTGTCTAGGCTAACCTGTGACATTTGGGGCGCGCAGGTCGGCCTGAGCAGGTTGTATCGTGTCTATCCTCAGCAATAACAGTATCTTATCTCTGCTCCAGCTTTGTTGAGAGAAGGGAGAAAAAGCACCAACATTGCTCACAGATTTTGGCCTGCTGTTGTATTAGCATGTTGCTCATTGGCGTACATGTTCGCGCCATGCTGTGTAACATGGTAGAGGAAGATCATGCATCGAGAAATAAATCGCCGCAGTCTTGATCCTTTCCTGTCAGCCGCACGTGTGGCTGAGCTGATCTGTATATCGAGACGCACTGTCTACCGAATGATTGCGGAAGGTCGGTTACAGCCCGACGGGTACCTAAATGGTCGAATGCGATTCAAATGGAGCCAGGTGCAGCGGCTTCTCCAGAAGGGATCGTCCACATCTTCGATGGCATCGAGGTTTCCACTAAGTGCCGACGAGGATCGGGAAGAAAATTGATGTCCTGCTCCAAGCGATTAGTATCACCTCTGTGGTTCCGGCATGACTTTGATGCCCGGCACGACACAAAAATCCTCAGACTGCGAAACAAGCACGGCATGGTCGGATACGGTGCCTGGTGGTGTGTCTGTGAATCACTCGCCGAGTCGGACAACAACCATCTCGCGAAGACGGATCTCGATACTCTCGCATTTGATCTTCATATGGATGCGCCAGACCTCGTCGCCATGGTCGAGACAATGATTTCTGTTGGGCTGTTGCAGGAAGACGACGACGGATACTATTCCCAGTCACTGATCGACCGGCTCGCCGAACTCCGGGAAAAGGTCGAGGCGAGACGGAAGCAGGCGAGCAAGGCTGGGAAAGCGAGCGCTGCGAAACGTCAAACTCAGCAGCAAACCACAGGGGTTACTAAGGACGCTGACGATGAGCACGAGACCAACGCCAGTTCAACGTCCGTTCAGCTTGAGTTGAACGGAGGCCAGATCCGTGTTGAACAGAAATCAACCGATGGAGATGGAGATGGAGAAAGAGATAAGAAGAATATTCATCGGTACACAGACACCGACCTCGATTTCGCCAAAGCGATGTGGTCCGTGGTCGAGGAGATAGCACCTGATTATGCGAAGGGAGCGAAAAAAAATTCAAATTTGATGAAGTGGGCTGAGGATTTCCGACTCATGCGAGAGAGGGACAACAGGACCGAGGGTGACATCAGAGAGGTCGTCGAAGGATTCCAGCACGTCGATTTTTGGCGAGACAATCTCCGCTCGCCAAAGGGACTCCGTGGCACGTTGAATGACGGTCGGGACAAGTTTTCCGCAATACTTGAAGCTGTGCGTCGAGCGAAAAAGGGTAGGAGCGCTAAAGAAGGGTGGGCGCCTGAATTAAAAGAAATCTCCAGCAAGACACCGAATTTTCTGGACGGATAACATGAAAAGGTACAAAATTACGTTGGCCGACACATTCTGGATTTGGCTCGCGTGCCCACCAGCAATACGATTCCGGATGATTCTGAAAATTCTGACCCGATTCATCTGGAGGAATTGGTGATGTCTGCGTTCGAGTATGCCGAGTACGCTATCGGTGGTGTGCAGAACCGGAACCGTATACATCGTAGCGGTGATTTCCATCTCAACGGGAACGACACCGATTGTTTTCGGTCGGTGTTTCTTTTCGGTGAAACTCTTGCGGCTTGGGTCAAGCGTACCGGTTCCGTCTCAGGATTCGTCGGTCCACACACCGCTGACGCGCTCCTGTTCGATTTCGACGGCGAGGACCTCGATGCTGTTCGTGCCGAGGTCGAGAAGTTCGTCCTGCATATCGAGGCACTGCATGAAGTACCCCGCGACGCTGTGCGTCTCGCATTCAGCGGTCAAAAGGGATTCCATTTTGTCCTACCGTTCAGTCTTATTTCTGAGGATCCCCGTGCTCACCCCGATTTCTGGCAGGCATATAAGGCGATGGCCCTCGAGCTTTGCGATGGATTCGCACACCTCGACAGGAGCATTTACGAACCTCGGCGACTTTTCCGGCTGATGAACACGAAGCACGGAAAATCGGGGTTGTACAAGATACCCCTGACGTTCGATGAATTGGCCGATTTGGCGGTCGAAAAGATACAGGGGTTAGCGAAAGAGCCGCGGAAAATTGAGGTACTGCCGATTTCAGAAATCAGTCCCGTCCCGGTGCTTGAGGAAATGTGGGAACAATGGAACAACCATTTTCGGAGCAAACTGACGATCCCAACTCCAACAAAAAAGAGAAGCCGCAGCGATCTCGTCGGCATGCTCCAAGGCAAGAACGAGGGTGAACGCAATAATGCGGCCATACGTCTCGCCGGGCTACTTCTCGCAAAGAACGTGGACCGTAGCGGCACTTTGGAGATTCTTCGTCTCTGGAATGAGCGCAACACGCCATCCCTCGGTGAGGAGGAACTTACCACACTCGTCGAACGGGCACACAGACGGTATGCAAAGAAGGACACAATCCCTCAGGTATATGATCTGCGTCAGGCAGGTGAGGCGTATGCGCAGCACGTCAAGGAACTCAAACAGCGGCGGGTGCAACTCGGCTTTCAGCGATTGGATGAGAAAACGCGCGGCATCTTACCAGGAGAAGTGCTGGCGCTCGTCGCAAAGACGTCGAATGGAAAGACTGCGCTCGCACTGAGTATGGCACGGAACTTCGCACGCACCAGCGGGCAGCCGGTGCTGTTCTTCTCGCTTGAGATGCCCCTACAGGCGATCTACGAACGCACCTACCAGCTGGAGATGGACATCGCGGGCTATGAGGTTGAAGAACAGTTTCGGGTGGATGAGGCGGAGGTAAAGCGGCGGATCGATGTTCTGTTTGGGAGACTGCCCACCTTGTACTTTATACCCGAGAGTGGTCTCACCCTCTCAGTAATTTCCGCAGCTATCCGCCATTGCGAAGAGCATGTCTACGGCAAGAGAACAGGGTTGGTGCTCATCGACTACCTCAGCCTTGTGCGTGGAGAGCGCGATTACCACGACGAATATTTGAAAACAACACGTATCGCTCGCTCGATCAAAGATCTTGCCAAGGCGCGAAATGTCCCAGTGATATTTCTATCGCAGGTGACGAAGGCACACGGTATCAGCGATGAATTAGCGCTTGATTCCGGACGCGATAGTGGAGCGATCGCAGAGGCGGCTGACTTCGTTCTCGGCTTGTGGCGTAAGAAAAAGGATGAGAATAAGCGGAAGCTGTCAATGACCCTAGCGATTCTGAAGAATCGGCGCGGGGGTTTAGGCGAGATCCCAGTGAATCTGGATCGGAAGACGCTGTCCTTTGCAGAAGTGAAGGATCCCGGGATCAAGAAGAGGCCAGTCGATGAAAAATCCCATGAAAGCAATTGAGAATGGTTCTTTGGTTGATCTCCTACTGCGACAACGTGCGGCATTAAACCGGATGGTAGCAATCCTCGATGATATTGCACCGAAACTTGCACCAACCCAATGCCGCGAATTAATAGCGATCTGGAACGAGAGCAAACTTGTCATCAATCGGCTCATCGAAGCCAATTCTCAGCCAGAGGGGATTGAGGATATGCAGTAATTCAACTCCGGGTGATGTCCCGAAAGCAGGATTTTCTGTCGGGGTAAGTTTCTCAAAGACAGATAAACCCTGAGAGTGTTTAGCCAGGTTTTCAACCAGTTTCTGATCTGGCCATCATGATGATACGATACCGTACGATACCTTCAAGCATTTTGTCTCGATAGCCTATATAGATGGCTAAATAATATAGACAAAGTATATGCAGGGTGTTGTGTGTTGACATACCTTGACTTTTCTCGATGTCCGGATGGGTGCGTTGAGGAGTTAGCGGCGGCATGCGGAGAGTGTCTTACGATACGCCCAGTTGTGATATTTCGGTTACTCGTGGTTCACTTCAAATAAAAATAGGTTGAATCCACCCGTTCCATGCTGTCGATCCAGGCTTTACATGCCTGCCCGAAGTCATACGTGACGAACGTCGTGCCGTCTTCGGCAGTGTATGAGCTGATAATTGGAAGGTCGAGCTTGGCCGGCTCTGATTCCGCTTCAGGTAGGGCCTCAGGTTCCGGGGCTTCGTGTAGTCCTGCGCAGGCGACTGCGAGGAGCGCGAACACCAGAACAATCAGATGGCTTTTCATAGTGTCCTCCTTACTCAGAGTACCCGCCGTCCTGATTGGCGTCTGTCGCACGCTTAGGGAGCAGCGATTGTATTTTCGCATGTTCGAGAATTTCCTTCCGATCCCGGGCAAGGTTCCACAGCCTCTCACCAACCGGAACGTGGAAGATTCGCGGCTTGTACTCAGCGGCATCAGAGAACATCGATCTCCGATAGCCCCAGCGGGTCTTGTCCGCGTCCGACGCGAAGTCGAAAATGGTGATCCACTCGAGCTGGTTTTTCGCATAGAGATACCGGTACACCAGGTTTCCGTCCGGCGTGGCGTCGAAGATCCACAATGTATCAGGTGGGCGGGGGAGTACTAGGTCGTAGCGAAAATACAGATCATCATAGCACTCAGGCGGGCTGGGGGATTGGGACCAGGCAGGACTCGTGAGCGTGAGGGAGGCAAAGAGCGAGAGAAAAATGTGCAGGTACATGACGGCCTCCGGTCGAAAGAGCAGCATCGCCAAAGCTTGGCGACGAGTGATGAGGTCGATTCGTGGTACCTACGAAGCTATAGCCAATCCTTGGAAGTGGGTTTCTAAAGAATAAATCGCGAATTCTGGACATTTCCGCAAGGGAAAACTCTGTACACGTCTCAGATTGTCGGACTCAATCCCGTGAATCCGATCTCGGCGGACTTGGACCATGGCGGTATATCTTCCTAGACCGCCATAGATCGCCACTACGGTGTCCAAATGTCTAACTCCGGGTCCAAGGCCGATTACTACGTGTTTGGCGCTCTACGGGGATTATTGAGGGCAAAACGAAGGGGGCTTGCGCCCCCTCCAAGGTTCGTTGTTGCCTCAGATCACTTAAGAAGGGTCATTCTTCGTGAGATGACCTTCCCGTTCCATTCAAGTCGGTACACGTACACACCAGAAGGAAGCTTCGCTCCATCGAAACTGACGCTATACGACCCCGCAAGCTTGAACGCATCCACCATTTGGGTGACCTCGCGTCCGAACAGGTCGAAGACACGAAGCCGAACCTCGCCGTCTGCTGGGATCCCATACTCAATCACGGTCAATGGATTGAATGGATTCGGGTAGTTCTGACGCAAGACGCAGGCTGCTGGAGGCATAGGGGCTTCATGGATTCCCGTGGTGCTTTGCGGAACTGGGATGGTTCTCCGGTTGATGAAGCTCCGGCCACCGGTTTCAAGCACGGCGCTGATCGTCACATGCGTGATGCCTTGCGCAATGTCGACATTCATGCTGTCGCGGGTGGAGGCGGCGGAGAGAAGGGTACCGAGGTCGAACTCATTATTACCGACAACGGTCACACCTGACGTAAGGACTTCAATGGCTGCGTTCGTGGTGCTCGCCTCCGCACCGCCGACATTTTTCACTGTAAATCGGATACGGCAGCGGTCGTTGCCAACCGCTTCGTCGCGCACGATGTCAGCGTCCACGAGGGAAAGTACAGGCAGAGTAATCATGCTCGTGGCATCAGTCACCATATTTGCAAGATCATCGATCGCACCATCGAGAGGGCCAATGATCGAATCAATCTCAGCAACCAGTTCTGTCTGTTTCTGTGCGGTCGGACTCAGCGCATATTCCGCCATTGCCACCGACAACACTGCACGCCGGGTTTTGAGCAGCTGTGCACGCGCGAGAACGCCGTAGTAATCGTCACGTTCGGTCTCCTGCGCGTACATGGCGGCAGGAGGGATGCCGAGGAGCGGGCGCTCAGTCGTTGTTACCTCTGCGATCATGTCCTGCCCGCTGCGCCGCAATACATCAAATTGTGCGGTGATGTAATCCGTATCCTCGTCCAGGACCTTCCCGCGCAGCTCGACGAGGAAATCCCTGTCTGCGGAAATACTCTCGTCGATGAGAATTTTAGGTGCCGATCCGTGTTCAATCGGGTTAATAGCTCCTGCTGAGATGGAATTTACCATTTGCCCATCGCCATCAAACGATGGCACCCCATTTACCGGATCAAAGATCGCCGATCCGGCAGCCTGTAACGAAGCAGGGATTGAACCAAGACCAGCGATTTCTGTCGGGGAAGTGAGGTACAGAACACGTGCCACAGGGATCTCCGCGTTCGCAATCGCGTCATGCATCCCATCGACCAGGCGCGGACGCAGAGCTTTGAGCCGAAGCAGAAAGATTTCTGCATCGGTCCCTGCCGTCTGCCCGATCGAGTACGCAGCATCGAGTCCGTAGCAGATATTGCCGTAATCGCTGAAATCTGTGCTCAGGGCATCAACCTCTGAGCGAAGATCGGAGAGATATATGTCTCGCTTCGTCTTGGCCTCGCCTTCCGTACCATCGTAATCCATGAGTTCGGTCTGTGAGGCGTACTGGGCTATCAGCGGCTGCGTTGCAGGCAGGTACAGCCGTCCGAGCATACGCTCCTGCCAGTATGCGAGTGACGGCAGCATAAGCGCGGCAGAAAGATCCTCGACGTCTCCACGCTGTTTGAGCACATTCTCGCTGAATGCCGAGCGGTCACCATCACGAGCGGTGCCCATTAGTGCCAGCAGCATCTGCGTGTTGTCATCGAGGGAGAGAATCACATCTGCCATGGCAGCATCGATCCACGGATGTTCCGCAGGCAGATAATCCCGCTCCTGTTTCCAGGCGAGCGCGAGGGCGATCAGATCCTTCGTGACGATGGCCGGAGCGCGCCCTGCCTGCATGGCGACATCAACTGCTCCTGGAATCGCAGGCGTGGCATTCTCGTCGCCCCAGGTATCACGCATGGCTTCTTCGAAGAGGGTGAAGCGTTTCATCGCTTCAGTGGCCTGAGCTGCGTCGTCCGGTCCCTCGGATTTCCAATCCGCGATAAGCGTCGTCGCTGAAGTTTCATCATATCCCCGGGTATATTCACCCAGCAAGGAGCGCAGCGTTCCCATGTCCTGGCTGCCTTCGGGAATGATTTCTTCGACCTCGGCGATGACCTGCTCCTTATTGTCTATCGCGGTGAGGAGCTCGGGACTGATGCCGCCTTTCAGGGTCTTTGCGCTGACGGTGTCGGTCCATGCGGATTCACCGAAACTGTTGTACGACCGCATGCGGTACCAGTAGGTCGTGTTGGCTGAGAGTCCGTCGTCGGTGTACTTCCGGATGCCCTGGCCGGGAGCCGGTGAAAGGGAGGTGAAGTCTCCTTCGCTGCCTGTCAGTGAGCGTTGCAGGTCGAAGCCGTCTTCGTTCGAAGGATCGGGCATTTCCCAGGTGATCTCGATCTGCGATTCGCTGAGTGCGCGAGCTGCGAGGTTGCGTGGGCGGATGGGATCATCCGAATTTTGTGTCGTCGCGCTGGCGATATTGCTGTAATCCGATGCCCCTGATCGGTTTACCCCACGGATACGGAAGTAATATTCGGTTTGAGGATCAAGGTCGTTAACCGTATGCGTTCGAACTTTGCCATCTGCATCAGGCGTGACGCGAGAGAAATCTCCCTCATTGCCCGTGAGCGACTGCTCGATCTCGAAGGATTCCGCATAGGAAGGAGAGGGGGCTACCCAGTTCAGTGTAATCGAGGTAGGTCCTGCCGCTTCGGCTCGCAGTCCGAAGGGTGCCCCCGGGATGGGGATGTCCGTCGTTGTGGCACAAGCCTCATCCGACCAGTCGGAATACCCCAGGTCATTCTGAGCGCGCACCCGATAGCAGTACTCGGTCGTCATTTCCAGGTTTTCATCGAGGATGTCGCCGTCGCCCGGTCCGGTGGTCGTCAGAATTGTCCAATCTCCGCCTGGTGCTTTGCGTTCGACTTCATACCCGTCCTCGTTCTCGGATCCCCGCTCCCAGGTGACGCGGACAGAGGTATGGTTCACCGCCGCTGCGAGGAGATTTTTCGGAGCTGCGGGTTTCATGCGGGTGAGGACCGAGTAGACGTTGGAATATCCGGATGCGGCGTTTGGTCCCACCGCACGCACGCGGAATGCATTTGCCGTATTCGGTGTGAGCCCCTGCGTATCGTAACTCGTCACATCCTCTGCCGTGGTGTGCATGAGTGTCCAGCCCTGGCTGTCTTCGTTTTGCTCGATTTCGTAGCCGTCTTCACCGTCCGCATTGTCCTCCCAGGACAACGCAACCTGCGTCTCAGAGATCAGTATACCGTCGAGGTTCGTGGGGGCTTTGAGGAACATCAAGGTCGTTGCCTGCGCTGTGTTGGAGTGCGCCGAGTTAATGCTTCCCACGTAGGCATGGAGGCGGAATTCATACAACGTGTTTGGGCTCAAGCCACCCATCAGGTATTCTTCTGATCTTGCAGAAACCGAGTCTGCGATTATCCACATCTGTCCGGTTTCTCTGAATTCGATGACGAAACCATCTTCGCCGTTTGTGACATCCTGCCATTCCAACTTGATTTCAACCGATGAATGAGCCGTAGCGGTGAGGTTGCTCGGTGGATTGAATGCTGGGGTTGTGGCCGTGGCGACGTTTGACCAGGCGGATTCGTACTTGGAATTCGCCGACTGAACGCGGAAGCTGTGCTCCGTCCCGGGATCAAGGTTGTCGGCTGTGTGTGTCTCCGTGTTGGCAGGCACCGTCGCGAGAGATTCCCAGGATCCGTTGCCGCGTTTGTACTCAATGATGAAGCGGTTTTCGTTGTCTGCGTTATCTTCCCAGTTGAGTTGGACTTCTGTTGGTGTGAGAGCCGTAGCGGTGAGATTCGTGGGAGGATCAGGGGGTAGAACGGGAGTACCGAGAAGCTGTCCGTTAGCATCGAGCTTTGATGCAAAAATGTCTCGATTCCCATTGCGCACGTCTCTCCACGAGAGAATTGTTTGTGCATTGCCAGCTGATACAATACTTGCTTTTCTTTGCTCATCTGGTGCCGTGCAAACCGGTACAGCGGTCGCAGTCCACATCCTCTGACCAGCACTTGAAATTCTCTGGGCGTATATATCTGATGTTCCTGAACGGGTATCCTCCCAAGCGACGATGGCTCCGCCACTATCATCACTGATCATAGTCATGTACCATTGATTCTTCGAATGTGTGCAAATAGGAATTCCACCAGATCCCCATTGCAAATTACCAAAACCATCAATCCGTTGGCCATAAATATTGAACTCGTTGGATGGGCTTCTCTCCTCATAAACGACAATAACACCTCCACTACCATCCGCGATGACCTGTGGTGTCTCTTGAGAATAGGAGTTCGAGCATTGCGTTAGCCATTGTACGACACCACTGGAGTTTACGCGTCCAACGAATGACTCATAGGGATTCATACCAGTATGTGTACAGAAGAATGCGCCGCCATTTCCATCACTAACCATCCTGATCCAATTACTTTCGTCGTTTGTGGTGAGTGCGACTCCCCCCGGATTAAGTTGTACTGTTCCATCACCGGCAACATGTTGGGCGTACAGGTTACGGTCACCTCCACGCCCATCAACCCATATCATAAGACATCCGCCCAATCCATCAACTACCATCTGTGGTGTAAACTGTCGACCCCCAGGATATTTTGCAATTTGGATACCAGACGCGCCCCATTGGACTACCCCGGAAGCATTAATGCGCTGGGCGTAGTTACCAGAACCTGCGGTATTACACCAAGCGATGAATGCGCCTCCACTGCCATCACTGATAATCATTGCGCCGCCTTGGTTGCCTGCTGCGGTAGAAATTGGAACACCGTGAGTGGTCCACTGTACAACACCGCTCGCGTTGATTTTTTGGGCATATACGTCATCCATAGTAGTCGAATTATCACGATCATCCTCCCACACAACAATTGCCCCCCCGTTTCCGTCCGGGCAGATGCATGGATCAGACTGGCTCCTTGTGGTTGCACAGACTACCACTCCATCTAAGGTCCATTGCATGTGTCCGGAGGCGTCGAATCGCTGCGTATAAATGTCACCTCCGTCAGATCGCTGATCTCGCCACACCGCTATTACCCCTCCGCTTCCATCTGGGCACACGTCAAATTCATACTGATCTCCAGTTGCCGTGCAAACTGGGGTATTCACTGTGGGATCGCTGGACCATTGGCCTGTCACTGGTTTCGTAAGGAAAATTAGGAGTGGGATGAGAGTCGCTGCGGGCAGAATCCAGCTGATCGGTTTCATGGTGTTTCCTCCGTGGGGCATCTATGAGAAGGAGATTACGTGCGCACGACGGAAAGCCCTCGTGGGGCTTTCGGTTGGGGATGATGATGTCGGGATGACGCTATAAGAAGGTAACCGAGACGGGTTTAAATATCAATAAACGGAGTGAAAATTCTGCAAAATACGATGAGCCGAGTTCGGATTTAGCCATCGAGGACTTAAAGTCCCAAATTCCGCGCCGCATTCCCGCTGAATCGTGACCGCCCTCGGTCGTATCCCGTAACTGTGGTGATGCTCCGGTGTCCCGTCTGCCGCTGAATCTCAGGGTAGGAGGCACCGGAGATGAGCGCTTGCGTCACGAAGCCCGCCCGAAGACTGTGCCCGGATACCCGCTCCACATCGATTCCTGCTTTCTCGGCATACCGCCGAAGCACGAGGCTGACACTCTGGGCGGTGAGCCGGTAATCGGAAAGGCGGTCTCCCTGGCAAGACCGCCGGAATGCTGACTCAGATTCTATTTCGTCGAACTATGGTTGTGCTGGTTGCGCGAAATCCAGGGCATTCTGCGTCGTGTAGCACCCCGCGTCCTGCTCACGAAAGAGGTGACTCTCGAAGCTCATCACCGACAGCAGCACATCGTTTGTTGTTGCCACTGGCAAATCGAGCAGCTCTACGGCTTCCTCGTACTGTCCAGCCCGACGGAGCAGGTCGATCTGAATCGCACGTGCCAAGGTTTCGTCAGGCGCGTAGGAAAATCCCTCACTGACCGCCTTATAGATGAGCCGCAGAGCTTCAGAGCGAGCCTCTGCGGCGTGATCTCCGTCTCCCTCGTCATCACTCCCATACGGCGTGGATCGCCGCCCACACGGCTCCCTTTAGGTCGTCGAGCCGCTCCTGGAAGTAGGACTCGGTTATGAATGTCCGTGCCATGTCGGGTAGAACGTCATCCTGCAGTAGTGCCTGGTATTCGTCGCTGCGGACGATCTCCGCTACGCCGCCCTCGGCCTCGGTGATGTCTGATGCCGCGTAGCCACATGTTGGGCAGCGGAGCGTCCACTTGGCGAAGGTATACCATGCATTCAGCCAATACTTGTTATTCCTGCATTGCCACGATCATTCTGCGTTGCTAATCCTTAACGCAGCGCACCGAAAATCCAAGCTCTTTTCTTGATTTCCCAACTTCACCTTTTCCATGATCATAGAACAAAGCGATGTCCCACGCACGCTCGCCGGAGTACTCGGTGGATGCCCACCACCAGCCGCTCTCATCCATATAGAGGCATTGACCGGGACCGATACCCTGACTGCGGTGTCCGCCAGGGATGCCAGTGAAGCCGGAAGAATTGTCAGCACCTGTGTTCGGACTCATCCAATGCGTCGTACCTGCCTCTTTCATTTTCCCTCCGGCGACATTCTCCCCGCCTAAATACGCTATCAGTGTTTCCCAATCAGTCTTTGTTGGTACATGCCAGCCTGCTGGAGCCAGCTTCCCCGTGTTGACGGCGAACCAATTATACAAGGCTCCATATAAGCCTTTGAATGATGCGTTGTTGTAATAGAACGTGTATCCAGGGGTGGTCAAATTTGACCACACGAGGCTATCCGTGATGAGTGGAATCGGTGTCCCATCATTTAGTCTTGTCGTCTTCAGATTTTCTACCATCCATACCTGTGAGCCAATCGTGACGGTGTTGTACACATTTCCATCTATGTCAGTCACCGTTCCGCTACTGGGCTTATCAGTCGTGAAGGACAGTTCATTACCGTATCCAGTGTTTATGCTGTTGTTAGCATATGCGCGCACGTAATATGTTGTAGTAGGGGAAAGACCTGTGAGTGAGCTGGTGAAACTGCCCAGTCCCGGACCGTCCGTCGTTTTGGAGTCGTTAATGGTTGGTGAAGGCATCGTACTCCAGCAAACTCCACGTTCTACTACAGGGAAGCCTCCATCGGAAGTGATATTCCCCCCGCTCGTTGCTGTCGCCCAGGAGATTTCACTTACTGGTGTCGTTGTCAGTATTGGTACGCACGATGCATCACCCGATGCAAAGAACTGCAGGTTTTCAACATCATTACCGTTGATAGATATTTCAATGCTATCAGGTGTGAATATTAAACATGTCTTTGTTGGTATGACAGCGTGTGAACCTGCAGGAACGCCCGATACCTCAAACGTCCCATCAGACTCAGTCAGTGCTGATTTGTTCCCAACTGTGACTGTTATCCCACTGAGGTCGAAGCCAGAGCCAGCGTCAGTAATCTGACCACGGACGTAGAACCAGTCGCGGTAGGTAAATGGTACAGCATTGCTTTTACGGCCATCGATATTGATAAAAACAATGCCATCGGAATTGATCCCGGCGGGGACGTTAACCCTGATTTCACCATCTGACCAATGCAGTACATCCTGTGCTTCAAGCGTGTATGATGGCTTTGCACCACTTCCGTGGAAGAACACTTTGCCCCCGGCTTGCATCAGACCAAAGTTCATGCCGGATACGACCACTTCCATCCCCGGACGCAGTTCAGTTGGATTAATAGAACTGATTGTTGGCATTTCCCATGCGCCGCTGTCATACAGTTTGACTCGTACATCCAGGATGTCATCCTCCCGGTATCTCATCAGTGTGTCTCCGAGGAAATCAGGGGTGACTTCAGCCCCGGCCAGGAGACCACCATAGACCTCAGCAATCGGCTTGCGTGACAAGTCTGCATCAAGCTCTCCGGTTAATGCTGCGCTGAGGGATGAACCAACGATGCCATTGGCGAAGAGGAGGAATCGCTCTTCGACATAACCCTCGGCCTGCATACCCCCGGAGAACTCCGGTGGTTCAGCACTGAAGTTCTGCGAGTAATCCTCAACCGTTGTCCACGATTCGCTGTCGTACGCAACGCCGACGGTGAGTTCACTTTCAAGTGTGGTTTGGACCACAGAACCTGCGGCTGTTCGCCCACGAACACCTGCGTACGTATTCATCTGAGGAGTAAGAACGATCGGTACGCCTTCAACGAAGATGGGGAAAGGTGTAAAGGGGATGGTTTCTATCACTTGCTCCAATGCCACGGCGGTATCAGAAACACCGTACGCCACGCTGAATTCCGGAAGGATGGAGAATGCAACAGACGTATTCGCCTTTGTTACCATGGGTGCAGATGATCCAGCGGGCTGATCGATTTCAAACTCGTACGTGATGTCGGGACTGATCTCGATGGAACCATCGATGCTGATGCGATCGCCTTCCGTGTCACCGCTGCCATCGTGGTCGTAGAGAACAAAGTTGTCCATGTCCAGTGACAAGCTTGAGTCCGCAAGCGATGCCTTGGTAAATGATGAAGCGTGACCATGGTCGAACGACTGCACTATTCCTGATGTCAGCCTTGTGCTGAATGTGAATGCAACCTGCTCGAATATTTCTGTTGCTGACGCGGGACCAGTCGTGAGACGCACGCCGTGTGATTCCGTCGCTACATCGGTGACACGTCGCTGAAAGCCCATGCCCGTGTCGCTCACGACGATATGTCCGGTACGGAAGCCGTATTGCGTCGCTGCTGCCGTGGGTACCACGAAGACCCACGTAGAATCAAAGGTGATGCCCTGCGCTGCGATCTCCTCTTTCAGAATCACCAGTACATCCGGACGTACCACCGCCTCCCGGACTTCCACAGGGCTTGCGAGCTGCCTTAAGGTCTTGTTGCCGAGGAGATCGGTTACCGTGATCTCAGGATTGAATGTTCCCGGAGAGGAATACTCCCACACGAAGCGTAGCGTATCCGTCTCGGCAAAGCCGCTGATCAGTAGAGAGTCGTCGTCTGCGCCGTCGCCGTCTGCATCGAAATACGCCATGTAATGATCATCATCAGCGTCGCGAACAAAGGCGACGAAGGTGGTTAGGAGATTCCTTGCACGAATCTGATGGTCGGATGTGAAGGAGAGGATTTCAGGCGGTTTGCCGAGGTCCGTCACCGTGATTGCGTCAGTCAGGGATGTATCCGAATAATTGCCGGGAACATCGGTCACCCGCGCCGTCGGAGAGAAGGTGCCTTCCTGTCCGTAGAGGGCTTTGAACACCCCTGCATACTCACCTCCGGAAACGGATACACTGTCCTCCCAAATCCCGTCGCCATGAAAATCGATCTTGAGGCTCAGCAGATCATCATCGCGGTCCCGGATCAGAACCGAGAATGTCACGGTATCTTCAAGAGCTGCTGTTGTGCGATCAGCGGTGAAGGAAACGAAGAACGGCGGGGTATTCTCCGGCTTCTCCGTCACAATGATGGGGGAAGACAGAATGGCTTCGCTGCTGTGACCGAAGACATCTTCCACTTTCAGACGAGACAGGTAGCTCCCAAGGCGTTCAAATGCCACCTCAATCACCTCGTTGGCTGCATCACCAGTAAGCGAGACCGTAGTATCGTAGGTGCCGTCGTCTTCCCTGTCAATGCTCATCGCCTTCAGATCGGCATCCCAATCGGTGCAGATGACCGTGAACTGTGTCTTGTCGCCTGCGTACAAGGATTTGGGATTCGCATCGAACTGCGTGATGACTGGAGCTTCCTCTGCCCTTGAAAACTGGAACGTGATGGTAGTGTCAGCCGCAATTTGAACGTCCAGCATTTTTTCAACATACCGATCCGCATACCCGGTCACCTGCAGGTTCAATTGCTCTGCGATCTTTCCGAACGCGGCATCCAGGCCGCTGACTGATCCGCCGTATTCAATCCGCACGCTCCCGGCACCACGGCTTCCTGCTTTCATCACTTTGGAGGTCCTTCTTGTCCCGTTCTGATTCCGTGCTTCCAGCAGGTATATCCCTGGCGGTAATCCTGCGCCATGTATCACGAAACGGGAGGAACCCTGATTTACTGACATCTGAGAGGAAATGACCCGCTTCCCATTCAGGTCATAGAGACTGATCGTCACGTCTCCCCCTGTAGCCGAGAAGACCACGAACTGTGTCTGATCATTAAATGGATTGGAGAAATTACCCGAGAGCTGGAAGCCATCCGCACGTGGCACAGCATCAATGCCTGTGGCGATGTCCAGCACCAGCACCGCTGTACCCACGAGCATGGTGTCAAGGGTGAGAGAGGCTCCGCCTCCAACCACACGGATCGAATCCAGTTCCACCTGCAGCTTGGAGAAATCATCGATGGCCTCGAAGCTGATGGTCCGCACTTCGAGAGCAGGGGGCGGTGTTTCTCTTACTCTCTCCGCTCCAGCGGGGCTATCCCTGATAATTCCAGCATCAGCAAGAAAATCGGTGCTTACCTGTGCGATGACGTTGGATTGGCTGAATAAACACAGCACTCCCATAACCGTCAGGCAGACGGCGAGTGAATGGATGGTGGCCTTCATGGTCTTCTCCTCTTGCGGTGGCTCTTGAGACGACGATCGATCTATCGCTTCCCCCAAATAGGGGAGGGTTTCTCACCTGAGTCCAGTAGAAGGCATGGAGCTGTCTATTACGACAAGTATGTCTACAGCAAAGTATGGGTGACTGTGGGAATGGTACGATGTGGCGAGGTGAAACGCAACTCTAATGCGTGCAGAGGAGGCTCACAGTCCCAGCTTCTGCGCTGCATTCCCACTGAAACGAGAACGTCCACGATCGTACCCCGTGACCGTAGAGATGGCACGATGTCCTGTCTGTCGCTGAATCTCAGGGTAGCTTGCGCCGGAGATCAACGACTGGGTGACAAATCCCGCTCTGAGGCTGTGTCCCGACACTCGCTCGTTTTCGATCCCCGCCTTCTCCGCATACCGCCGCAGCACCAGGCTCACGCTTTGTGCCGTTAGCCGCTCATCGGTAATAAGGTCTCCTTTTCGAATGCGCCGGAACACTGGCCCGGATTCGATCCCAGTAGACTCAAGCCACCTGCGCAGCTGACGTACAGGACACCGTGCGGCCTTGGAGCCTCTGAAGATCGCTTTCTCCGGGGATTCACCTGTCTGATCGGTTTTGCTCCGACGCAGGCGCATTAGTGCGCCTTCCTTCGTCCATGTGATGTCTTCCACGTTGAGACCCACCAGTTCGGAGCGACGGAACGCTCCGGCGAAGCCAACAAGGATGAGCGCAGCATCCCGCTGACCGAGGAGGGTATCGCCCGTGTGGCGGACCATGGCAAGGATGTCATCAGTGAGCAGGGGCTGCGCGTACTTCCGACTCTTACCTTCCGCTGCCTGCTGCCGTGCGATGCCTCGAAGGCAGGTACGCAGTGCCGCGTGCCGAGTGGGAGACTCATGTCCAGCCATCTGATGTGCTGTGGAGATCGCGGCAACCCTTCTGCGGATCGTGGTGATGCGATGGGTGGAGGCTAGAGAGGTGACAAACAGGACGACAGTCTCAGTCGTGGTAGGGAGTGGCGAGCGGTCGTGCTCCTGGCACCATGCGGTAAATCCCTCCCAGTCTGAGGCATAGGCGCGCTTGGTGTTCTCAGGGATGGCCTCGCGGGCGAAATCCTGAGCCGTTTGGAAGAGGGTAGCAAGGGTTTCAGGGGATGGCTGAATCTGGTCCATTTTGGCCTCCTATTACTACCGATAATATTTATATATCAATAATAAAATCAAGAGTGATTGCATGGACTAGATTTTTTCGGAAGACACTCCACGTTACGGGAATAGTGATCGAGATCGTGGTCTCGGTTTTCAAAGGGTAGAAAACTTCCTGAGGTCAAGCTCCTACTCCTGCAGCACAGGAGCCCCTTGTGTTTATTTGCAGATTTGGTGATCTTCTTTGGAGGCAGGGTCTATCCTGATAGTACAGCTTCCAGCACATGAGGTGGCACATGCGGGCACGCTGGGCGGACATTCTTTGGTATCGCTTCGTTCTTGTTACTTGCTTTCTGATCTTGTCTCCATTGATGAGAGCGGAGAGTCCAGTCCCTGGCTCAGACGGCACGAATCATTATTCGAAGACCCTAGCAATTCATGAATCGCAAGTAATCCATTCTGTTGCCCAGAGTATTGAGCCTGAGCATTGGCACGAGACAGCCACGGCATCGCGTACGCAGGAACGAACACAGTGCAAGACGGCAACGAAGAAAGGGACACATTTCACGCGGAGGACGAAGGAGTTGAGTGGCTACTGCTGGCAACATCAGATTGTGCCCGATTCCGAACGATGCAAGGCAACCATTAAGGCTGGCAAACGCTGCTCAAGCTGGGCAAATATGGGGAGCGACGATTGCTCGCAGCATGAAAAATACGGAGATAGGTGTCATGGGCAAACGAGGTAGATTCGTACTGGTAGGTACTCTAGTCGTCCTTCTGACGCTGATCGTAAGTCATTGGGCCATCCCTTACTACTATGGTTGGCCTTCAGCTTCATCGGCACCGGGTGACTTTGGCAGCATGTTTGGATTCGCTGAGGCACTTTTCTCTGGACTTGCGTTCATTGTCATTATCTACTCCTTGGTCCAGCAGCAACATGACCTTGGACAACAGCAAGAGGAAACCAATGCGCTGCGGTTCGAAACCCTATTTTTCAATATGCTCAATATCCACCTTCGGCTAGTTCATGATGTCTCAGTACCCATAACATCCGATCCCAATTCCCCGCGAAAGGATGGTAGAGAAGCCATGAGCTTCCTTTTCCAAAAGCTGAAGAGTCACCTCCTTGCGAGGGAATCGCCTTTATCAATCGCGGAGACCTACGATCAGTTCTACAGCAAGAAAGAATACATCCTCGGCCCTTATTTCCGCAGCCTCTATCATCTGCTCGCCACGGTGGACGACTCCGCAGTCAATTCCAAGAAGAAATACACCAACATCATCCGCGCGCACATGTCCAACGCGGAGCTGTGCCTGCTTTACTACAACTGCGTCTCCGACCACGGAAAAAAGGGAATGCTGCGCCTCGTCGGACGCTACACATTGCTGAAGCACATGGACCAGTCGAAGCTTGCGGATCCCGCTGACATTGAACTACTTCCTGCGTCGGTACATCAAGACAAATCTCGCTGATAGAAAGGACGCCATGCACTGGACTGAAAAATCCCCCAACTCCAATGGCGAGCTCGAGCGGAAGCTCTGGGAAGCCGCCAATACGCTGTGGGCGAGCGCCAAGCTCAAACCCGCAGAATTTGAGGCCCCGGTGCTGGGACTCATCTTCCTCCGATACGCCGATCATGTGTTCACGCAGGCCAAGGAGGAACTGCAGGTGAAAAGTACTGGTCGTCGATCCGGCATAGAGCGCGATGACTTTCTTGACGCCGGCGTACTGTTCCTGCCCGAAACGGCGCGTTTCCATTACCTGCTCACGTTGCCCGAAGGAAGCAACTTGGCCAAAGCAGTGAGTGATGCTATGACGGCCATCGAGCAGCAAAATCCGGACCTGAAGGACGTTCTTCCAAAGGTTTTCAACAAAATGGAAAACCGGACGCTTAAGGAGATGTTCAAGATCATGTCATCCATCCCCATGGACATCGAGGGTGACGCCTTTGGGAAGATCTACGAATACTTTCTCGCCAAGTTTGCGGCAACCGAAGGGGCGAAGGGTGGCGAGTTCTTCACGCCGACGTCGATAGTGAAACTCATCGTCGACATCATCGAGCCGTATAAGGGAAAGATCTACGACCCGGCATCTGGCAGTGGTGGTATGTTCGTTCAGAGCGCCCGGTTCCGTGACGAGCACAAGAAGCGAGGCACGCTGAGCGTTTATGGACAGGAGCGTGTGGATTCCACCGTGCGCCTATGTAAGATGAACCTCGCGGTCCATGGGCTCTCGGGAGATATACGGCAGGGGAATACCTACTACGAGGATCTGCACAAGAGCGTGGGCAAGTTCGACTTCGTCATGGCCAACCCACCCTTCAACGTGAGCAAGGTGGAGAAGGATCGCCTCGTCGACGATCCGCGCTTCCCCTACGGCCTCCCGCGCACGGACAATGCGAATTACCTATGGATCCAGATCTTTGCCAGCTCACTGAGCGCACACGGGCGGGCGGGCTTTGTCATGGCCAACTCCGCGGCGGATGCGCGAGCCTCTGATCTAGAGGTGCGCCGCCAGATGATCGAGGACGGGCTGGTGGATGTCATGGTGTCCATCGGGAGTAAGTTTTTCTACACTGTCAGCCTGCCGTGCACACTGTGGTTCTTGGACAAGGGCAAGAAGGGCACACCGCGGGAGAAAACGGTGCTCTTCATCGACGCCCGCAACATCTACAGTCAGCTCGACCGGGCGCACAGGGACTTCACGCCAGCACAGGGCGAGTTCATCGCGAATATCGTACGACTGTACCGCGGTGAGGAGCCTGACGACCTGTACGGCGGACTGGAGAAGACACGCGAGGTTTTTAAGGACCTGAAGTACGCGGACTTACCCGGGCTGTGCAAGGTGGTGACGGTTGCTGATGTCGAGACCCAAGGCTATTCACTGAATCCCGGAAGGTACGTGGGCGTGGCACCAGGGGAGAAAATTGACCAGGTGGAGTTTCAAGAACGGATAGTTGATTTGCATGAAGAATTCGAGAGCTTGACTGATGAGGCACATGACTTGGAGCGAAGGCTCACTGAAAACTTTGGTCGCATTCTATGAGTGTCCCATCGGTTAAAATCAAGGGCTGGACGTACTGGCACGCAGGCGACCTTATCAAACAAGGTCATTTATCAATTGGCGATGGCTATCGTGCGAAAAACTCTGAGATGGGTGAGGGCGGCTTACCGTTTGCCCGAGCGGGGAATATCAACAATGGATTCCATTTTGATGATGCCGACATACTCAGTGCGGAAAGTGTTGCCAAAGCAGGAGATAAGTTATCTGTTCCCGGTGACGTAACTTTCACCTCGAAGGGCACATTCGGTCGATTCGCCTTTGTGCAACCATGGACGCCGCCCTTTGTGTATTCTCCGCAATTATGCTACTGGAGAGTGCACAATAACTCGGTTCTACATAACAGATTTCTGTACTACTGGATGCAGGGAGATGAGTGCCTTGGCCAGTTGGAACAGATCAAAGGGTTGACCGATATGGCCGACTATGTCAGCCTTTCAAATCAAAGGAAAATGTGGATCTCGGCACCCCCTCTCCCCACCCAGCGCAAAATCGCCGCCATCCTCAGCGCCTACGACGACCTGATCGAGAACAACCTCCGCCGCATCAAGATCCTCGAGGAGATAGCCCAGCGCCTTTACCGCGAGTGGTTCGTGCATTTCCGCTTCCCCGGTCATGAGAACGTGCGCATGGTGGACTCCCCGCTGGGACCGATACCGGAGGGGTGGGAGGTGGTGAAATTTGAAAATGTCATAACCTTGGCATACGGCAAGGCATTAAAATCAGAGGACCGGCAGCCTGGTGATGTACCTGTCTATGGATCAAGTGGCATAGTCGGTTATCACAATGAAGCACTCGTCGACGGTCCCGCAATCATTCTTGGGAGGAAAGGTAATGTGGGTGCTGTTCATTATTCAGATGTGGATTTTTTTCCTATTGACACCGTCTACTATGTGGAAACCGATCTCCCCCTCACCTACGTTTTTCACACTCTCAACGGTTTGCACTTTATCAATAGCGATGCAGCTGTTCCTGGCCTAAGTCGGCGGCAGGCCTACACGCTGAACGTTCTTAGACCCGCGGATTTCATTCTCAATGCGTACGACAGTTACGCAGTGAAATTGAATGAGATGCGGCTGAACCTAGAACGCCAAAATGAGAACCTTCGCCGAACTCGCGACCTCCTTCTCCCGCGCCTCATCTCCGGTGAGCTGGATGTGAGTGAGCTGGACATCGAGGTGCCCGAGGCAGACGTGCTCCCCGCGCCTCCACCGCCGCCGGTCAGCGAACCAAGGGTGACGCCGCCGAAAGTGAGTGTACGCGCGGAGCCCAAGCTGCCGCAACTGACGACGAAGGATACCCCGCCCACGGACATCACCACCGAGGCCATCATCGCCGCCATCCGCCAGGCTTTCGGTGCGGCCATGAGACTGGACCGCGAGGACCTCATGAAGGCGACCTCGGTTGAGCTGGGATACACCCGCCTGGGCAAGCGCGTGGCGAAGGCCATCACGGGCGGTGTCAATGCGGCAATCCGCCGCGGTGTTCTGGAGGATCGTGACGGCTCCCTGTGGCTCACCGCTCCCAACCTCCAGTCCCACGACCGCGAGGTGCTGATCGCATCCATCACGTCCTGCATGCGCAAGAACGGCGTCACAACGGACGAGGACCTCATGCGCGAGGTGCTGGTGCATCTTGGCTTCCAACGTCTCACTTCGCATGCTGAGGAGGCGATGAAGGGCGCGATACGCACGGCCATCCGCCGGGGTATCCTGCAGCGGGAGGGCGAGCTCCTGCGGCGCATTTCGTAGAATCCATATATAGGTGAAGCATGACCCCTGTCGGCTACACGGAAGACTCTCTCGTCGAGAAACCCGCCATCGATGAATTCGCCGCTCTTGGGTGGGCAGTCATGGACTGCTACAACGAGTTCGAGGTCCCGGGAGGCAGTCCGCTTGGACGCGAGGAGAAGGGCGACGTCATCCTCGTTTCACATCTCTTGCCCGCGCTTCAACAGCTGAATCCCGATCTGCCCGCGGAAGCTCTCCAGGAAGCCATTGAGAGCCTCACAGAGGGGCGCAGCGCGATGAGCTTGGAGAAGGCGAATCAGGATGTCTACGACCTCATCAAAGACGGTGTGCGTGTCACGCTCCGCTCGGAAGACGACGGTGGGGAGACCATCGAAACCGTGCGCATCATCGACTGGGATAATCCCGAGAACAACGACTTCCTGCTCTGTGCGCAGATGTGGATCACGGGCGAGAACTATACCCGACGTCCTGACCTCATCGGATTCGTCAACGGCATTCCGCTGGTGCTCGTCGAACTGAAGGCGCCGCATGTCGACATCACCCATGCGTACACTGGCAACCTCAAGGACTACAAGGACACCATCCCCCAGCTCTTCTGGTACAACGCCGTTATCATCCTGTCAAACGGGATTGACAGCCTCGTCGGGAGCATGACATCGGAATGGGAGCACTTCGCCGAGTGGAAAAAGATCAGTGACGAGGAGGAAGCAGGGGTCGTGTCGCTGGAGACGATGATTCGCGGTGTCTGCGAAAAACGCCGCCTACTCGACATCGTGGAGAACTTCACATTGTTTCAGGCCATCCGCGGCGGAACGGCGAAAATCGTGGCGAAGAACCACCAGTACCTCGGCGTCACCAATGCGATCGAGAAGGTACGAGACATACGACACCAGAAAGGCCGCCTCGGTGTCTTCTGGCATACGCAGGGCAGCGGAAAGAGCATGTCCATGATTTTCTTCGCCCAGAAGGTCATGCGCAAACTGACGGGTAACTGGACATTTGTGATCGTCACCGACCGCCTTGAGCTGGATGACCAGATCTACCGCAATTTTCAGGCGGCTGGCGTCGTGGGCGAGAAGGAAACGCACGCGAAGAGCGGTGCTCATCTCCGAGAACTGCTGAAGGAGGACCACCGCTACATATTCACCATCATTCACAAGTTCCGCACGGACAACGGCCCGCATCCCGTACTCTCCGAGCGTGACGACATCATTGTCATTACCGACGAGGCTCACCGCAGCCAGTACGATACGCTGGCGATGAACATGCGCACTGCTCTTCCTAATGCATCATTCATTGCATTCACGGGCACACCGCTCATTGTCGGCGAGGAGCGCACGCGCGAGGTGTTCGGCGATTACGTCAGCGTCTACAATTTCCGCCAGAGCATTGAAGACAATGCCACGGTGCCGCTGTTCTATGAAAACCGTATCCCCGAGATGGAGGTGGGCAACGAGAACCTGAACGAGGATATGGAGCGGTTGCTTGAGGAAGCCGAGCTGAACGACGAGCAGGAGAAAAAGCTCGAGCGGGAGTTCGCCCGGGAGTATCACATCATCACGCGGGAAGACCGTCTGGACACGGTCGCCCGGGACATCGTGCAGCATTTCGTGGGACGGGGTTTCAAGGGCAAGGGCATGGTCGTCTGCATCGACAAGGCGACTGCAGTGAAGATGTATGACAAGGTGCACCGCTATTGGGAGCTGGAACTGTCCTCGCAGACGGCGCGAATGAATGCGGCGAAGGATGAGGAGTATGTGCGCAAGTCCGAGCTGGTGAGCTACATGAAGGAGACGGACATGGCCGTCGTGGTATCGCAGGGCCAGAACGAAATAGCAGAGATGAAGGAGAAGGGCGTTGACATCGCACAACACCGAAAGCGCATGAACGACGAGGACCTCGCCACGAAATTCAAGGATCCCGACGATCCCCTCCGACTCGTGTTTGTCTGCGCAATGTGGATGACGGGATTTGACGTGCCGTCATGCTCAACGATCTACCTCGACAAGCCCATGCGCAACCACACGCTGATGCAGACAATTGCCCGGGCCAACCGGGTATGGGGTGAGAAAAAGAGCGGCATCATTGTCGATTACGTCGGCGTTTTCCGCAACCTTGAGAAGGCTCTTGCGGTTTACGGCGGTGGTCCCAAAGGCGGCGATCGTCCCATCAAGGACAAGGACGCGCTTTACCAGGATCTGCTCGCGGGCATTGAACGAGTAGAGACATTCACCGCAGATCGCGGTTTCGACATCTATGAGGTCGTGCGGGCTGAGGGTATGGCCAAGCTGCCGCTGCTGAAATCCGCTACTGAGATGCTGCTCGCCTCTGACGACACGAAGAAAGAATACTATACGCTCTCGGGCGATTTGCGGCTCATCTTCAAGTCCTTCCTGCCCGATCCCCGTGCGAATGATGTGGCCCCAGTCGTGGGCGCCATCCTCGAAATACGAAAAATGATGCGGATGGAAAGCGGGGAAGTCGACGAACGCGACATCACCGATGTTCTGCGCAGTATCGAGGAGCTCTTGGACCACTCGATCTCGCCGAAGGGATTCACCATTCCCGGTGTGGCTGAGGGCGATGAACCCAAACGTGTGGATCTATCGGGAATCGATTTTGACACCCTGCGCGAGAAGTTTGAGAAGGGCAAAAAGAACACGATGACCACCCGCCTGCGCAACGCCATTGACCGCACACTCGGCGTCATGGTAAAGCAGAACCAGGAGCGCATGGACTACCTCAAGCGCTTTGAGGAACTGGTCGCGGAGTATAACGCGGGCAGCAGAAATGTTGAGGATTTCTTTGCCGAGCTGATGAAGCTCGCCCAGGCGTTACAGGAGGAAAAGCAGCGGCACGTGCGAGAGGACCTCAGTGAGGAGGAACTGGCCATCTACGACCTGCTCATAAAGCCGGAGGTGAAACTCACCGCGACGGATAAAAAGAAGATCAAGGCCGCTGTCCGCGACATGCTCGCTCTGCTCAAGGAGGAAAAACTCGTTCTTGACTGGCGAAAGTACCAGCAATATCGTGCGGCTGTGCGTGTCACGATTAAGCGCGAGCTCGATAATTCGTTACCCGTGGCCTATACGAAAGAGATGTACGAGAGGACTTGCTTAGCGGTTTACGACCATGTGTATGAGGCGTATTATGGCGAAGGGCGAAGCTTATATGTGTGGAAGTAAAGAGTAGTCTACGCTTTTCTTGATCCGAATGAGCGCCAATCAGTTGTGCGTATATACATCTGATGGTAGTGGTGACTGGCATATTGCATCAATAGTTGTTTCTGCGTTCTAATTGAAGGAGTATGATCCATGGCGAAAAAAAACGCGTCTAGCAAAACCGCACCGAAAAAAGTCGCGAAGAAAGCCGCGCCGAAAAAGGTTGCTGCGAAGAAGGCGGCACAGAAAAAGGCTGTCAAGAAAGGTACGCCGAAAAAAGCTGCTGCGAAAAAGGCGGCACCGAAGAAGGCTGTCAAGAAAGGTACGCCGAAAAAGGCTACTGCGAAGAAGGCGGCACCGAAGAGGACAGCAGTGAAGAAGAAGTGGACCGAGGTCGAAATCGGGAGTAAGCGGATCGTCCTTGAGATAAAACCTGGCCGCGTTCTTAAAGCTAAAGTAGTTAAAGCGGCAGAGATGAAGGGGAGGGGAATGAGGGTGCATTTGCCAAAGAAGCAGAGAGCCGCACTCATAACATTGCTGAAAAAGCCACCTAGGCCATCCGATGAATTTGAATTGCCGCCATACGATGATGAAGATGAAGAAGATGATGATGATTTGATCACAGGGCCAAGATATGACTAGCTAACTAATGGAGTAGTAGTTTCATGAAACTGAAGCAAGTTACTGATGCGTATTACTATTATACCGAAGCCACAAGCGCCGGAATCAGGAACGTATCATTCTCGGGAATAGGAATCGTGTGGGTGTTCTGTGTTATTACGAAGGATGAACTTATGATCCCTCGTGATATGATTTTGCCGCTTATTGGCTTTATTATCGCGCTGGGACTTGACTTGGCACATTATGCGATTGGTGCAAAGGTATATGAGGATCATATTGAGCGAATAGGGGAAGAGGCGAAGGCTAATGGTGATAAACTGACTGAGGATACGGTTGTAAGAACTCCAAAAAAAATCAGAAAAACAGTTAAAAATTTATATTATTCAAAGTTAGCATCGTTATTTTTTGGTATGATAGCATTACTGTATGCGCTATATGTACGGGTGATATAACGTCATTAGAACAGCGCTTGTTTTATTCGGTGTTGCAACAAAGACACACATATCCCCAACAAGTATCACAGCTTTTGATCTTCTCATCTTAACTGATTCGGCGATAGTGGATCCCTGCACACTCTACTTCGGATATGTTCGTTCTTTTGGGATTGAGGGCTCCCCTTAAACTGTACCAGCCAAATAGTGAATTTTTCGGCCTTGTAACATTGCCGATTTGGCAAATTCTTCCGGCGTCCGGTCGCCCAGAGAGCTGTGCGGGCGACGCTCGTAATACTCGATTCTCCACCCCTCGATTTTCTCCCGATGCATCAAACATCGAATCCAACGACATTTCCTTCAGTGTCTACGGTGAGAATCTTGATCCCTGTCCGCTTCACCAACGGCGCTCTTCGCCAGCGATGCGCGATTTGCACGGATTTCAGATTGCTCGGGACAGCAATGGCATGAATATCGTTTTCTCCAACCGATTCTTTCGTAAGAATCTGCCCCAGAGCCTCACGGATAAGAGGGTACTCCGGATTGCTCCTTGACGGCGCGGATTTCCCTTTCTTGCATTCCGCGATGAAACGGTTGCCATCCGGCATTACCGTCGATACATCCCCTTCACCGGGCCGGGAATGTATCTCTATCGTGGCGTCGTATTGTTCACTGAAGTAAATGCCTGACCATTTCCTATCCAGCTTTTCTCGTCTCCATCCCCGTTCTGCGAGGGAAGACACCGGATCAAAGATTTCCGTTCCATGCACTCTGACCATGGCCCCATCGATGGAGACGGATACGGTGTCCTGCGCTATGCCCTGTTCGATCAGCCAGAGGGCCAAGAAGAGGGACACCTGCGCTTCTGGGATGCGATCAGTCATTGGCATGCCCGAAAGTACGGATAAACGAGGTGAAATGCTTGAAAGCTTCCTGGTAAACGCTTAGCTTCCACTATCGAACAGCTTTTCTTGCATGACATGAATGAAATTGATGACCTAATCCAGGAATCCCTGGCCAGCTTCAGTAAATTCCTCGATGCTGGAGGATGGAGTGGGCGGAGGGAACGAGAGGCTGTGAGTCTCTATGCTTTCGAACATTTACTCCCAGTTGTAAAGGCTGACAGCATTTTTCATTCTCCTGGTCAGATGGGAATTGAAGTCCCGGTTCCTCAAATTCGCTCTGGTGCTCGACAGAAAAGGCAGGTATGCAAGGACCTTGTCCTCTGGCCCGAACCTGCGATGACGTGCTGGGATTCCGACGGCGACCCAACCGTTGCACCAATGGCCATACTGGAATGGAAATATGGTTCCACGGTTGCAAATCAATCTGATGTGGCCTGGCTCAAATCATTCACCAGTTCCTATCCCGATTGCACTGGCTACGCGATCGTTGTCAGAATCGCTCGGGATACAGGACTCATCACATGCACCCGGGTATACCGCGGGGTATCTGAGAGAAACTGGCTTCGATTCGAATTCACCACCTGACCGTGACTGTACGACGATCTGTCTTCATCCGTAAAACAGAGGGGTAATCATGACCGCAATGTGGACTGAAGATGAACAGGGTGAATGGAGACTGCTTCAACCGCGTGGTTTCGAGCTGGAGGAAAAGCTTCATGACCTCGTAGAAAGAGCCCCTACGGTCCTTCCGTTGTCCGGGCAGCCGCAGATGGTGGTGATCGGACGCGAAGTGGCAGTGGGGAATGGCGCCATGGATCTTCTACTCGTAGATACAAAAGGACAGATTGCCGTCCTCGAGGTCAAACTTTCGAAGAATAGCGAAGCCAAGAAGGCTATTGTATCTCAGGTGCTGTACTACGCCGCTTTCCTGAAGGGTATGGATCGTGTGACGTTGGAGAAAAAGGTGATTCGGAAGTACCTGAACTCGCACGGGGCCGAAACTGTAGCGGAACATGTCGAGAACACGCTGCAGGTTGGAAAAATCGATCGAGAGGCATTCGAGAAGTCTTTCGATCGGTCTCTGGAGAATGGTGATTTCCGGATTGTCTTCGTCCTGGATGATGCCCCGGCCGAGCTGATCCGTCTGGTTGGGTATCTCGAGGACATTACTGAGAAAATACAGGTTGATCTTATCGTCGTGTCGGCCTATTCTGTTGAAGGCAAAACGGTTCTCATGCCGCAGAGGATTGATCCTGGCAGAGAGGCGCAAGGTTCCGAAGAGCCTCCCGATGTCGAAACTCGCTGGTACAAGGGCAGCGAAACATTTCGGGCGAAAATAGAATCGGAAGGTGGAGAGCATCAACAGGCATATCTCAACCTTGTTCAATGGGCCGAAGCCCTTGAAGCGTCAGGATCAGCACGTCTCTTCACGTACACCGGGAAGTTCTACACGACGCTTCTACCTTATCTCAGTGATGAGGATGCAGGCATGGTCACTTTGTATTTCAGGAAAGAATCTCCACCCTCATTCCAGATGTGGCGGAGTGTAATTCAACGTGCGGCACCGAACCTCGTATCCCGTGTAGAGGCGGCTCTACGGCCCTCAGTACTGGGACAAGGCACGTCGACATATGAAATAACCAATGATTTGCTCGATGCGGTCACGGCCGCATACAACCAGAGCGCAAAACAGTCCACGTAACGCCATGTATCTTATAGAGCTTATTGCGTTAACAAGCAATCCATCATAGGGTAGGCAATCAAATGAACAAGGAACGATTATCGCAGGCGGTTGACGTTTACATCCAGCGAATCACAAAAGATCCTGTTCAGTACCAAACCGATTTGGCTGAACGAGTGGAGATTGTTGCGAAGTATCGCTCGTATACACGGGAGGTGTTGTCAGGATTGGATGAAGCCGGCCTGTATGCATACATCTCACCGCTCTGGGCCATGCGCATCTGGGGTAACAAGCAGTACGCAATCGATAAGATGATCGAGCAGAATGGGATCACAAAGCTCAAGAAGCAGCTTGAATATCTGCTATGGAGCAGCGATCCGCTGGAGGAGCGGTGGGATACATTCAAATCCGACGTCAAGGGCTTTGGAAACGGCATCATAAGCGAGTTACTTTGCCGCACGCATCCAAATGATCACCTCCTCTGGAATCGACGCGCACTCGTCGCGCTTGACTATCTCGGTGTGAAGGACCTTCCCAGGTATGATTACCAGATGACTGGTGAACGTTATTCCCTCCTTTGTGAGCGAACTAAGCAGATCGCAGCGTTCATGGAGTCCAAAGGGGTGGATAAGCCCACGCTCCTGGAAGTCGATTATTTTTTCTGGGAGGATCTGCAGGTAGAGCCGAACCTGAGCAAGATCGGGAAAAATTCGGGTACTGATCAGATTAAGCCAGAGGTGATGACAAAAACCGAACAGAAGTTCATCCATAACGATGTCCGGGATAAGCTCAGCGATATTGGCCGCTGGCTCGGTTTCAACGCAGACATTGAGCAGAACATCGCCGACGGATCTCGAGTTGACACAATCTGGGAGGCTACAATCGGGAACATGGGGCGCGTGATCTACGTCTTTGAAGTCCAGACAAAAGGGAGTATCGACAGCCTGATTTTGAACCTCCTCAAATCCTTGAACAATCCTGCCGTACAAGGAGTCGTTGCGGTTTCAGACAAGGACCAGATTGAGAAGATTCGCAAGCACACCATTGGTGTTCCTGACCTGAAAGAAAAACTGCGGTATTGGGACTATGAAGAAATCTTGAAGGTCCACGAATCACTGCAGTTCGTGAACGAAAGCATCAATGAACTGAAGCTGGTGCCGGAGGGGTTTGTTTCGTAATCCTGTATCACCACACTTGATTCTAAGCCCGCTAACGCAAAACGCGCACCGGATTCGATGCGCGTTTTTTCTGTTTTTGTTAACCATTTGTTAACTGACTTTTGCTAAGTCCCTGTTAATAATGGTTATTGTAGCGGGGGCAGGACTTGAACCTACAGCCAGTTCCACCGTTCGGAGCTGCAATTCCGTCTCGTCACAAAGCTACATGAGGAAAGGCTACGCCTCAGTATATTTCAAATTTAAAAAATGGGAAAAGTATGGGACTTTTGACTTTTCTGTCTCTACCCCGGCAGCACCGTCCTTCTTGAACGGATCGCGTTAAAGTGCTTCCAGCGCAGGGCTTGCATCCAGTACCTGGGCGATTTGACAGACGGTTTCCACTGCCTGAGCGCGCGGATGATTGTTTGCAAAGAGAAAAACATTGCTCGATGCCTCGATTAATGCGATGATGTTTCTGACGATTTCCTGAATTTCTTCGTTCGAGTAGCGGTAGTCGTAGCGCGTGGTGTTGTCGCCGTCGAACCAGTTCGGCGCGTTGCGGCCGTGCAGCCGGTAGTAGGCGAGATCCTTCCCGGGATAGACGACGTTGCTGGTCAGTCCGGGAAGCCGCGGCGCATCCACCGAACAGAGGGTGATGCCGCGCTTTCGCGTGTACTCGTAAGTCGTATCATGGTGCCAGCTTGCGTGCCGCAGCTCAAGCACGATCGGGAAGGTGTGGAAGTACTCGGCGATCTCGTCGAGGTAGTCGAAATTGTCGCTGGTGCACTTGAAGCTGTAGGGGAACTGGAAGAGCAGACAGCCCAGCTGATCCGCGTCCGCGAGCACCATCATGGCGTCGGCGAAATCCTGCCAGTTCTGCCGCAGCGTCTTCCGCTCGTGCGTCATGCTCTGATGCGCCTTCACGCTGAACTGCATGTGCGGCGCCTTGTTTCGGATCTGGAACAGCGTGCTGGGACGCGGCATGCTGTAATACGTGTAATTCAGCTCCGTCGCGGGGAAAAAATGCTGATAATACTCCAGCATCTGCGGTTTTTTCGTGCCCCAGGGGTAAAACGGACCGATCCAGTCCTCGTACGAATACCCGCTGGTCCCCAGAAACACGCCCTTCTGCCGCAGCTTCCACAGGCTGCGCGGCGGCAGCAGACGCGTTTCCTTCTCGGTGAAAAGACTCTCCTGGTACATGGTGCTTCAGTGGTTAGTCAAATGTCTAACCTCAATGTAATATGTGGAATCGGTTTTGTCAAGGGAGAATCGAGAGGATCGGGAGGATCGTGGCAGCCACACGCGTAAGCGTGTGGATCGAACGCGGCCGATACCCCATAATTGGCTACATTAAAACGTGATTCGAAGTATTCCGGAGCAGCATCATGATGAGATTCCGCCTGTTTTTTCCGCTGATGACGCTGGTGATCGTCGCCGCCATCACGCTGTATGCGCTGAAGGATTTCAAGGGGCCGCGCGGCGGCGCGAAGGGACTGACGGACGCGATTTCCGCGCGTCCCTGGACGCGGTGGTGGTGGTTCGCGGATGTGATCAAACGGGAGGATGTACGCGTACAGCTTGCCTGGCTGCGTGAGCAGGGATTCGGCGGCGTGGAGATCGCCTGGGTGTATCCGCTCGGCGGCGATACTGCAACCGCCCGGCAGCCGTGGCTCTCCGCGGAATGGAGCCGCATCGTCACGGAAACCGCCTCGATCTGCGACAGCCTGCAGCTGGGCTGCGATTTTACGTTCGGTACGCTCTGGCCCTTCGGCGACAGCCGCGTTCCGCCGCGCGACGGCGCGCTGACGTACGGCGACAGCATTTCTCCCGCCCGGATGCGGCTGACCTGGGAACATCCGGCGCGCGGACGGGTCATCAACCACCTCGACCGCGGCGCCTTCCTGCGCTACGCCGGCCGCATGTACGACGCGCTGGATCCGGCGCTGCGCTCCGGATCGAAGGTGGGCGCGCCGCGCGGACTGTTCTGCGACTCCTGGGAGGTGGAAACGCGCCGCATCTGGACGCGCGGCTTCGATTCGCTTTTCCTCGCGGATTACGGGTATGACATTCGTCCGATCATGGACAGTCTCTACGCACCGGGCTTCGAGGGCGCGCATTACGACTACATGAAGCTGGTCTCGCGCCTGGTACTCGACAATTTCTACACGCCGTTCACCGCATCCGCGCACCGGCGCGGCGCCTACACGCGGGCGCAGTGCTGCGGATCGCCCACCGATCTGCTCGAGGCATACGCACGGGTCGACATCCCCGAAAGCGAGGCCATCCTCTTCGAACCGGCGTTCGCACGCATTCCGGCCAGCGCCGCGGCCCTCGGAGGCAAACCGCTGGTTTCATCCGAAACCTTCACCTGCATCTATGGCTGGAAGGGATGGCCGGGACCGGGTCCCCATCAGGGCGAGGAGCGCATCGGTGACCTGCGGCTGCTCGCCGACGCGCTGTTCGCACACGGCGTGAACCACGTAATCTGGCACGGCACGCCGTACAATCCCCCGGGACGCAACGCCATGTTCTACGCCTCCGTGCATGTCGCGCCGCGGTCCGCGCTCGCTCCGCATCTGCGGGCGTTCAACGGCTACCTCGCGCGGGTGTCGGAGGAAATGCGCAGGGGACGCCCGTACAGCGACGTGGCGGTGTACCTTCCGCTGGAGGATGCGTGGATGGACGTGGAACTGCCGGATTCGCTGAAATTCCCCTGGGCCTGGGGCGCTTACGAGCTGCGCTATCAGCGCGTGCCGGAAAAGCTGAAGGGCCGTCAGCCGCTGTGGATCAATGCGGCATCGCTCCGGCGCGCGCGGGTGCGAGACGGACGCCTGTATGTCGGCGAGGCGGTATTCAGCGCACTGTATGTGGATGCACGTTTCCTGGATGTCGAGACGATAGGCGCCATGCGACGCGCAGCTGAGGAGGGATTTCCGGTGTATATCGTCAGGACGCCGCGGCCGCCGGGCAGGACGCGGCAGGATGGATGGACGGAAGAATACCGGGCGCTCACAGCGCTGCCGGCGGTGCGGACGGATGACGCCGAGCTGCTCGATCAGACCGCGCTCGTGCGGGGAGAGGATATCCCGGATTTCTGGTGCCGCGTGGAGGACGGGGAGGCGTGGATCTTTTTCGCGCATCCGCTTGCGGAGGGACTGCGGTATCCGCTGCGCTATGGGCTCGCCGATGATGCGCGCGCAACGGATGTGCCCGTGCTGCTGCACTGGCAGGGGAAAGATATCCCTTACGTGCTGCGTTTCCCGTCGGGAAGGTCACTGCTGCTGCATGTGACGCGGGAGGGAGCGGTGGAGGCCGTACCATTATTGCAAAATTGTAAAGGGGACGGCCGCGTCAATCCCACGCTCACGCGTGGGTCCAGGGTACGCCGCTGACGGGATGCGGGAACCACACGCGTCAGCGTGTGGGAGTTCGTGAAGCCCGCGTCATCCACACCCTGACGGGTGTGGCTACCGCCATCCGCAGACATCGGCGGGAACCACACGCGTCAGCGTGTGGGGGTTCGTGAAGCCCGCGTCATCCACACCCTGACGGGTGTGGCTGCCGCCATCCGCAGACATCGGCGGGAACCGCACGCGTCAGCGTGTGGGAGTTCGTGAAGCCCGCGTCATCCACACCCTGACGGGTGTGGCTGCCGCCATCCGCAGACATCAAGCGGTAACCACACGCGTCAACGTGTGGTAACAAAATGGCTCGTGATGTGTTTTTTCCGTATCCTGATAGCCTGAAAACGCCTGTTTCTGAAATCATGTAACTCTGACATATTCCGGGGGTGCCTCATGCGCCGATTTCTACCGTTCCTTCTCGTACTGACCGTCCTGCTCTCCGTGGGCGCGGCGGCCCAGCCCGTGCTGGATGCCAAGCGCGCGGTGGTGCAGTGGCCGAACGTGCACCTGTTCTATGACATCCGCTGCGGCGGCGTGTTCAGTCCGTCGCACTCCTCGGCTGATCTGACACTTACCGAGGACGGTCTTCCCGTGCAGTCGTTTTCGCAGAACTGTCCCGACACGACGGTGCACTGTGCGATGTCCACCTCGCTGGTCTTCGACATGAGCGGCAGCATGCTGTCGAAATGGATGATCGCCACGCAGCGCGCCGGAACGGCGTTCATCGACAAAATGAACGGAACCACGGATGAGGCGGCGATCCTGTTCTTCAACCAGACCGTCACGGTGCAGGTACCGATGACGACGCAGAAACAGCAGCTGTACAACGCGTTCAGCAGTTATTCCCCGGCGGGCGGGACGGCAGTCTATGACGCCGCCTATGCCGGCGTCGATCAGGCGATCAGTAATGGCGGGAATCCATGCAGGGCCGTTGTGGTAATGACCGATGGAGCGGACAATGCCAGCACGAAAACTCCCGATGACATCATCGCGCTCGCCCGCAGCAACTTCGTTCGCGTGATCACCATCGCCATCGGAACGGCGGTCAATCCCGCACCGCTGCAGCGTATCGCCGATTCGACCGGCGGACGATTCCATCTGGTCAACGACACACTCGATCTGCCGAAGACCTATCGCGAAATATTCGAATTCATTTCGGATGGATTCCGGGAGTGTGAGCTGGTGTACCAGGTGGACTGTCCCGACGGTGCCTACCACAAAGCCATGCTCACCGTGAACAATGTCTGCGGGGGCAGCGCAAAGGATTCCATCGACGTGCTGCGGCCGGCCATCCCCACGAATCAGTATGATCTCGACATCTTCGGTCCCGACAGCCTGATTGTGGAGGCGGGCGCGACGGTCGATATCATGTTCATCAACAAATCCCAGTTCATGGGGACGAAAGTGCTGCAGCCATTCGATCTGGCATTTTATTTCAACAAGTCGCATCTCCAGCTGCGGTCGCTGGAAATTCCGCAGGCATCCCCGCTGCAGAATACGCCGGTCAATCTGATTCCCTTCGGTAGCAATTTCCTGATCAGTTCCACGGACGCGGTGTTCGTCAATCCGGCCTCACCGTTTTTCACACTGCGTTTCGCGGTTCAGGACAGACAGGATTCGATTGTCACAACGATTTCGCAGATCAGTACACAGGCGGACAAGGGCTGTATCGTGCCGCGCCTGCATTCGACCGAAATCCGCATCATTATTCCGCCGCGGCCGGTTGTGGAAGCGCTGGGACCGGCATCCATCTGTCCGGATGATTCGGTGACGCTGCGCGTGACGGAGGAATATGACAGCTATAAATGGACGACCGGCGATACGACTCGCAGCATCACCGTGCGCAATGATGGCGCCTATGCGGTGGAGGTGATGGATTACGCCGGACGCACCGCTGTGTCTCCACCGTTCCTGGTGGAGGTGTACCCCGGTGCTGCGCCGAAGCTCACCGCGACCGATACGCTGTCGCTTTGCGCGGGGAAGGACGCCGTGCTCGGGACGACGGAACCGTTCCAGCGGTATCACTGGTCCACAGGGGACACAACCGCGACAATCACCGTCACGAATGCCGGCAGTTATTTCGTGGATGTGATCGACGCCAACGGCTGCTCGGGGCTTTCCGATACGCTTGTCGTGGTGCTCGATGATCCGGTAGTGACGGTGACGCCGTCCGGCACGGTGGATCTCTGTGCGGGGGACACGCTGATGCTCGAGGCGGATGCGGGGTTTGCATCCTATCGCTGGTCGCATGGCGTATCGGGAAGGATCGCCGTCGTGACACAGCCCGGCCGCTACACCGTGATGGCCACGAATCTCGCCGGCTGTACGGCCTGGTCGGATTCTGTCACGGTGACGCTGCGGCCTCGACCGCAGGCCGCGATCATGCTGCAGGGACTGCCGATTCTCTGTCCGGGCGACTCGCTGCTGCTCGAGGCTCCGGCCGGATTCGCCGGCTATGAGTGGTCCACCGGCGCCACGACGCGCCAGGTGTTCGTCCGTCAGACAGGTACGGTCTGGTTGAAGGTCACCGGCTCGAACGGCTGCACGTCCGTCCCCGACAGCGTTGAGATTGTCACCACGCCGCGTCCCTCCGTGCAGCCCTCCGGGGTGCAGGTGGTCTGCTTCGGCGAGACCTTCGATTTCGATGCGGGCGCGGGATTCGCGGCCTATTCCTGGAGTACCGGGGATACGACACGCATGCTCGAAGCCGACGCGAGCGGGGACTACTGGGTGGATGTCACCGACGCGGGCGGATGCGTGCTGCGTTCGGATACCGTGACGCTTGTTGTACGCCCCGAAATTGATCCCGTGGTCGACATTGACGGTTCGCTCTCGCTCTGCGAAGGCGACAGCGTGGTGCTGCGCGCGCCGCCAGGTTACAGGGATTATTACTGGAACTCCGGAGAGACGGTCGGCCGCATCGTCGTGCGCCGGGAAGGACGCTACGCGGTCACGGTGTACACGAACGAGGGGTGCAGCGGGACGTCCGACACGCTGGATGTCGTCGTACTGCCGCGTCCGGACAAACCGATTGTCACGCGGCAGGGCGATGTACTCACCGCGTCTTCCGCGCATGCCTATCAGTGGTACCGCGATGGCATCGCGCTCGCCGGCGAGACGCGCCAGACACATATCGCACGGATCAACGGAGACTATCACGTCGTCGTGTTCAACGAGGCGGGATGTTGGCGCGCGTCTGATCCGATGGAGGTGATCGTCGTCAGCGTGCGTTCTCTGGCGCGGGAGTTCAGCATCGAGGCATGGCCCGATCCGAATCACGGACGTGTGACGGTGTCGACGGAGCTGCCCGAGGTCGCCTCGCTGCGCATCACAGTGCTGAACATTCTGGGTCAGCCGGTCGCGGACATCAGCGAACCGCACGCGCACGGCACGGTCACTCGCAGCATCGATCTCTCGCAGGTGCCGCGCGGAGTGTACCTGCTGCGCGTGCAGGCGGGCGCCACGGTGCATACCCGGCGCATCGTCAGGCAGTAAGACTGGCTCCGGGCTGCCGATGGTCCGCCGTAGCGCAGCGAAGGCGGATGGGCTCCGGGCCGGCGGTGGAAGGTTGCTGTCAGCGTGGCCGCTCGGTGAAGAGGATCGGCCTGAGTGAAATGATTTTGAGCAGGGTGGACATCGCGAAGTCGAGAAAGGACTGCTGCTGCAGGAAATCCCGGATGATGATGTGCTCGGCGTGTACGAGCGCATCTTCCTGCAGTTCGGCGACGCGGTTGTTGACACCGTGCCAGGTGGACTGCAGCCTTGACCCGTACGTCGCGTAAATCTGCTGCTTGAGCAGGTTCTTGATGCGGGAATCCAGCGCGAGTGCTTCGCGTCCGTGCCCGTTGTCCGACAGATCGATGGCCTTGATTTCAAACGTGCGATAATCCCCCCGTGAATGCGTGTATATGGCCATCTCACGGATATAGAGTTCGCTGTAACAGATCCACTTCGCCTTCGCGTACACGTCGCCGTCCAGTGACGCGCCTTCCAGGATATAGTGCATCTTTTCGAGGTAGGGATGGATTTCCACCCGTTCGTGGCGATACATGTCCTCGAGCGCCCACATGAGGTTGCTCTTGCTCATCGCATGATCTTCCTGACTGAGGCGCGCACGGATTTCCGAGAGCAGGAGGTCGTAGAAATTCGTGATCAGCCGCACGTGCTCGTGCAGTTCGGGCGAGGCGTAGCGGTCGAGGAAGGTCTGGTACTCATTGACGGTATAAATGTTGCCATGCGCGTCGCGCACCTCGTCGAGCAGATCCTCGAGTGCGTCGTGCATGACACCGACGGTCGCGTAGAGGTGCTCGCTGGGACTGTCCATCCCGATTTTCCCGACCACGACGCCGACGCGGTTGAGATGCGCCGCCGAGGTGATGCCGCACTTGCGCTGCAGACGGTGTTCCATGAACAGCTGCAGAATGGTGCGTACCTGTTCCGAGTATGCGCCGTAAAATGGCTCGAGCTCCTCGACTTCCGGCACCTCCCGGTGCAGGATGCGGAACTGGAGTTTCTGGAAGTCGGTGGATTCCTCGATCTGGCTGCGGGCTGCGGAAATTTCCGTGGAGGCGTGATGGGCATGCTCCCGCGGGGGACCGAACGATTCGGCGTGCTGTTCGAGGAAACGCGCGAATACGCGGTGCAGGATCTGCGCGGGCTGCACACCGTAGAGTTCGATCAGCAGCGACATCTCCGGAAGCTCGCCGTGCAGCAGGCGCTCCATCAGTCCGGATGCCGCCTTGTAGCGGCTGTCATGCTGAAGCTGCTGAATGTTGCTCGTGTAGCGCATCAGAGTGACCGGCTGTTACTGTTCAGACTTCGATCCTCTATGAAAATCCGCCAGCATGCTTTCCGGTTCGCCGAATGCGACCGGGGGCGGGACGGTTTCGTCGATATCCTCCGCGAGCAGCGCTTCGGCCTCGCGGCGCCCGATGACCATGGCTTCCTCCGTTGACCGGGATACCGATGCGGGACGAGGAGGCTCGTTGGTGATGTGCATGGGCTGAGGGAGACTCGACACATGCAGTGTCTGTGTCGGGAATGCGAATTCCACACCGAGACGCTTCGCAAGACGGATGATGTCGCGCAGAAGCCGGTGGCGCTCACGCAGCTCGGTGGCCCAGTCGGGTGTCTCGTGAAATACGTACAGCAGGATGTTCAGCGAGAAATCCGCGAACTCGTTGAAGTACACCATGTAGAAATCCTTGCGGGTGTACGGGTGCCGGCGGATGATCTCACGCACGCCTTCACAGAACGCGTCGATTTTCTCCGGCGGTGTGTCATACTGCACGCCGAGCTTTGTGGACAGGCGCCGGTACCGCCGCCGGCCGAGGTTGTCGACGGCTGTGCTGACGAGATTCGAGTTCGGGATGGTGATCTGTGAATTGTAGAACGTTCGGATGCGCGTCGAGCGGAAACCGACCTCCTCGACCGTGCCCTCGAGATCGTTGATCTTGATCCAGTCGCCGATTTCGAAGGGCTTGTCGAACATGACGGTCAGTGAGCCGAACACGTTTTCCACCGTGTCCTTCGCGGCCAGGGCGAAGGCGATACCGCCGATGCCGAGTCCTGCCAGCAGGCTGGTGATGTCGATATTGAAGTTGTCGGCGATAAACAGCAGTCCGAAGGCCACGACGATGATTTTCATCGCGCGGCGGATCATCGGTACGAGCAGATCATCGAATTTCGACTCGGTGCGCTTGGCGAGACTCTCGAAGTAGCTGGCGATTAAATCCACCAGCCGGTACACCGCCCAGACACCGCTTGCCACGATGACGAGCTGCACCGCGAAGAAGAGAATCGTGTTCGCCTGCAGTGGGAGGTCGAGCGGATGCAGCAGCAGCGACCAGACCAGTGACATGGCAAATATCCCCAGTGGCTTGATCAGCTGCGTGTTGAGCTTGAAATCCGCTCGGGCCTTGCTCTGATTGATGAAGCGAATGATCCAGCGGCTGAAAATGTTGACCACGATGCGCTCGACGATGACACCGAGCAGCACGACGATGATCAGTCCGATCCACTGCCAGTTTTCGAAGTACACGGTCTTGTTCAGCAGGGATTCCGGCAGCTTGCTCCGCAGCCAGTCGGGGAAGGTGTCGGGCCGGATTGTCGCTTCAACGCCCTCGACTACCTCGCGACCCTGTACCATCTCCAGCAGCGCAGGGAGAGAAAGCACGGTTTTCCGCGAGAACGTCCAGAGGCTGTCGTCGTCTCGCACGAGTGCGATCTCCGTATCCTTCATCGGCTTGCGCCATACGTAGCGATCCGCGCCGTATTCGTCGGGAATTTCATCGAGATCGACAAGTTCGTAACGGTCGAGAAAGCTCTTGAGATCACGCGCCAGATCAACGCCCTGGTCCTCCCGCAGGCTGGGGGGGATGTCGCTCAGATCCAGTGCCTCGATCGCGGTGCGGATCGCCTTCTCCTTCGCCGCCTCCGTCGTATCACTGCTGTAAACTATCATGTTCACCAGGAAGGTGCGGAACGCCGAGCGGGGAGTGGTGCGGCTGGCGTCTTCCTGCGCCGACAGCGACACGGGCCGCAGGAACTGCAGCAGGAGAAGCGTGAGAATCAGGATTGCGGGACGGAAGTCCGCGAGGGGACGGAAATGCGGGACGGGACGAAAGTCCCCAATGAACCGGCGAAACAGAAAACGGCGCTCTCTGTCAGATTGCATACGACTGAATGTGCTGTAGGACAAGACACACCGCGCGCGGCGGTGCACGGAATATACGGTATTACGCGTTCGCATGACAAGTGATGAAGAATTCATCCGCTGCCGAACGCACGAGAGCTCAGCGTCGCTCGATCCGTTCCAGTGCGATGCGTTCGGCGGTGAGGATATAGTCCGCCGCGGTGGGTATATGGGGGATGCCGCCGTACCAGTTGCCCGATACCGGTTCGACGAGTTCCGGAAGGAGTCCGTCGTGCCGCGCGGCCCGTGCGGTGACGGCGGCGAACAGCCGTTCGGCTCGCTCGAGTTCGCCGGCGGCGGCAAAGGCGCGTGCGAGACGGAGGGCGAGCTGCGGCCGTGCCTGGCGCGCGAACCAGTCTCCACCCGGCTCGGCGCGGTACATGAAGGGTGAATCCTCGATTGCAAAACCGCGCTCGACGATGTCGAGAGCCAGCGCGGCCTCGGCGCTGCCCGGTTCGAACACGCCGAGCGATACGGCATCGGCGATGAGCGGATGAAACATCCGCTGCTGCAGGGCAGTGAGCTCTTCGGCCGACTCCTGTTCGATCAGCCCGCGGGCGAGACGGCGCAGTCCCGCCACCGCGCGTCGAGCAGCCTCGCCGTACAGATATCCCTTCAAATCATCTCCCATCAACGAGGCGTAATCCCGCGCGATGCCCAGCGAGCGTGCCGCCAGCACGGTGGCGTAGGCGCCGGGGAGGTCCGAGAGACCGGCGCCCCAGGGACTGTCGTCCTGGATGATCAGACCGCTGCTGTCGAGGCGATACATGATCACATCCGCAACACGGGCGGAGAGTGCGGGCCAGAACGGTGCGATAAATGCGCTGTCGGAAAACGTCCATCCCTCGGTGATGGCGCGTGCGGATCGCTCGGCGCGCAGCGCTTCCACCGCGAGAATGTAGCGAGGCATGCCGTCGTAACGCAGCACGGCATCATCGGGACGCTGCCAGTGCCATTCCATGCCATTTCCGTAATACCGCGCCGGACTCACAAGATACGGGTAACCGACGCCGTGCTCCTCGCCGAGGACGTCATACAGGGTGTACGCACCGTGCTCGGCGCGGCTGAAGAAGGCGATTGCATCCTCCGCGGCGTCATGCAGTCCTGCGGCGGCGAGCGCTTCGGCGGCGAGCAGCTGATTAGCCGGCACGGCCACGGCGCTGCCCGGGGGACGAAGCGCCGTGACGATCTGTCCGGCGCCGATGCCGTTTTCCCGCACCTGTGCCTGTAGCAGCGTGGCGACGGAGCGGCGGTACACACGTCGTTCGTTCTCGGTGAGAATATCCGGCAGGAAACGGGCGCTCACGAGCAGATCCTGCCACGCCTTCATCTGCGCCTCGATCGTATAGCCACGTGTGCCATTCCCGAGGAATTCCTCCATGTCTCTATCCACCAGTTCCGTACAGCAGGAATTGTAGACGAGGATGTGATAGGTGATCTCCGTGCCGGCCTCATCGTGTCGGCGTTCCTCGTAACGCCAGTACGGACGCTCCATGACGAAACGCAGCGCAATGTCGCCCTCATAACCGGACGGTGGTCGCACCGCGGTAACAAGGACGCGCTCCTTCACGCTGAGCGGATGATACCAGTACACGTCCGTCCCGTCAGCGTTGCGCGCATGATAGATTCCGGTGCCGTCGACATAGCCTGCTTCCAACGGGATGAACGGCCGTGCCCCATTGCGGTCATCAATGTCCAGTGCGAGTCCGCTCAGGATCGTTGACGTCTCGAGCTCGCCGGTCATGGCGGAGAACAGGTGGGGATGGGTCCAGCGCACAGTGCCGCTATCGGGATCGATGGCGGAAGCCATCGTGCCGCTGGATATGAAACGCGGGGGCGCGACAGGTGGCGCATCGACGATCTCATCGAGAACGCGATGCATCGAATCCGCACGAATGATGCGGACGATCGATCCCGTGATTCCGCCCTCGTTTCCCATGTCGAACACCCGCACGGCAAGGAGATTGTATTCCTCGCGAATGAATCGGGGAAGGGGATAGACGCGCAGGGAGTGCAGCTCGGATCGCACATCAGGTGGAAAGGCGCCGGTTTTCCCGACCATCACGCCGTTCAGGAAGGTCTCATCCGCGTCGTCCACACCGCTCATGACAAGGAGCAGCGAATCGTCGCGCATTTCTTCCGGGATGCGGAAGCGGAAGCGGTACCAGGCGAATCCGTCGGTGAGCGGAAAGCCGTTGCGCTCCCATGCGCCCGGGACGCGGATGAAATTCCATCCCTGCTCCTCGTCGATGAATTTGCTGCGCCAGACATCGTCGTCGCCCGTGCGAAACGCCGCGCGCCCGCGCAGGTCGATCGACGTGGTGTCCTGTGCCAGCGCGGAAAGGCCGCACAGCAGGAGAAGCAGCAGCATGACGGGGATACGTGACATCGGAATCACCAGCGGGAAAGAATGCTGAGGACGAGGCGCGAGAAATCTTCCGAGACGCGTGCCGCGACGGAGGTCACCTCGTCGTGTGAGACGCGCTGGCGGACGGTAACGGACTTGTTCGTAATACAGGAGATGCCGAGCGTCTGCAGTCCGGCATGACGTGCGGCGAAGAGTTCCGGCACGGTTGACATGCCGACGGCGTCTGCTCCGGCGAGTCGGTAAAAGGCGATCTCGGCGGGGGTTTCATAACTCGGCCCCGCAGCATACGCGTACACACCCTCCCGCAGCGCGACTCCCGATGCATCCGACGCGGAACGGGCAGTGTTCATGAGGGATGAACTGAGCAACGGTGTGTGCCGCGGTCCGTGTTCCGAAGGGAAGAGCCGCTCAAGCGGAAGCAGCTGCGAGACGGGAAGCGGCAGTACGTCTCTGATCAGCATCAGATCGCCAGCATCGAATGAGGGATGAAGTCCTCCGGCGGCGTTGGTCACCAGCAGGCGCCGGGCTCCGAGCGCGGCAGCGATGCGCACGGGGAGGATGGTTTCTTCAGGCGTGTATCCTTCATAACCATGAACGCGTCCCTGAAAAAGCAGCAGCCGTTCGTTACCGCTGCGGCAGAGGTGAAGTTTCCCAGCATGTCCGGGTACGGTGGAACGCGGATACCCCGGCAGCTCCTGCGTCGAAATGCTGCGCTGGCAGTCGAGCCGTGAGGCGAAATCCCCGAGACCCGATCCAAGAATGATCGCGGCATCCACGCTGCCGCCGGTGAAATTCTCCAGCGCGGCGCGCAGGGGGGCGGGAATTGTCGCGTCGGCGTGCTGCATCAGAATCCCGTGAGAATGCCGGCGATGGTCGCGGTCATCATCGTGGCGAGCGTGCCGCCGAGCAGAGCGCGGACGCCGAGGCGGGAGATGTCTTTGCGCCGTGACGGGGCGAGCGGACCGAGCCCGCCCATGAGAATGGCGATGGATGAAAAATTGGCGAAACCGCAGAGCGCGAAGGCCGCCATGGTAATGGCCTTGTCGGAATACAGTGTGCCCGCCTTGAGCATTTCCGACATTTCAAAGTAGGCGACGAATTCGTTGAGCACGAGCTTGGTACCCATCAGGCTTCCGACCTGGAAGGATTCCGCCCAGGGGAAGCCGATGCCGAAGGCGATGTATTGCAGGACGATGCCGAACAACAGTTCGAGGCTGAGGGGTTTGCCGAATACCGAGATGAGAAAGGTGTTCAGATCACCGATGCGTCCGACGAGACCGAGCAGGTAATTCGACAGGGCGATCAGCGCGATGAAGGCGAGCAGCATGGCCGCGATGTTGAGCGCAAGCTGCAGTCCCTCCGAAGCCCCGGTCGCGGCCGCATCGATCAGGTTGGAGGCATTCTTCTCTTTGGGAACCCGAACATGACCGAGCGTGACCGGATTGCCGGTTTCCGGCAGCAGGACTTTACTCAGTACGAGCCCCGCCGGCGCGGCCATGATGCTGGCGCCGAGCAGCTGTGCGGCGAAGCCGACCTGCGCCTCTGTGATGGTGACGCCGTGCAGTTCAGCGTAGGCGAATCCGAGCATCTGAACGTATGCGGCCATCACGCCGCCGGCGATGGTGGCGAGTCCGCCGACCATGACCGTCAGCAGTTCCGACTCGGTGAGATCCTTCAGGAATGGACGGATCATAAGCGGCGCTTCGGTCTGGCCGACAAAGACGTTGGCCGTATTCGAGAGCGATTCCGCGCCGCTGGTGCCGAGCAGCTTGACCATGATCCAGGCCATGCCCTGCACCACTTTCTGCATGATGCCGAGATAGTACATGACCGACATCAGAGAGGCGAAGAAAATGATGGTGGGCAGCACCTGGAAGGCGAAGAAGAAGCCGAGCGAGGCGGGTTCGCCCGGACTGTACGCCAGGTCACCGAAGATGAACGAGGCGCCCTGCGTGGTGAAGGAGAGCAGCTTGACGAAGGCGCGGCTCAGAAAGTCAAAGGCGACCTTTGGCCAGCCGAGCGGCGCCCAGATCGAGCCGAGAGCAGCGCCCTTGATAACGAGGATGCCGAAGAAGAGCTGAATCGACAGGCCTTTTACGACAAGCGGCCAGTTGATGCTCCTTCTGCTCCGGGAGAAGAGCACCGCGATGCCCAGGATGAGCATCATGCCGAGTATGCCGCGTCCGATGCTCTCGATCATTCGGCCCTGCTGACCTGTTCGAGGTCGGTGGTGAAACAGTTGCGGCAGCGTGCTTCGTAAGAGTCGGCCGCGCCGACGAGTACCCGTTCAGAGCGCCTGGTCACGCGCTGTGTGCGATTGGCGGGATTGCCGCAGACCATGCAGATGGCGAGGGTCTTGGTGATGTATTCGGCGATGGCGAGCAGCTGCGGCATCGGTTCGAACGGCTGGGCGAGATAATCCTGGTCGAGCCCGGCCACGATCACCCGGTGTCCTTTGTCAGCAAGCTCTTCGCAGACCCGCACCAGGTCAAGGTCGAAAAACTGGGCCTCGTCAATGCCGACCACGTCTACGTCGCCGGCTTTCTCGAGGATCTCCGCGGCGCTGGAGACGGTAACGGAAGGGAGAGAAACGCCGCTGTGCGAAACAATGCGGTCTTCGGCGTAGCGCGTGTCGATTGCGGGTTTGAAAATGGCGACGCGCTGTTTCGCGATCTGGGCGCGGCGCAGCCGCCGGATCAGTTCTTCGGTCTTGCCGCTGAACATGCTTCCGCAGACGACTTCGATCCAGCCGGTGTCCTGCGGAAGATTCTTCAGGGGGATGTTGTCAACCATGAGCGTGTATTGTCTTCAGGATGCGTGGAGAAGGCGCATGCCGCGTTGCCCTGCAGCGTGGAAATGCGCCGGATGAATCTGTAAAATGTACGTCGATTTCCGTTTCGAATGAAATGGAGCGCGGGGCTGTGACGCCCTTGACGCAGAAATGAAACATTGGCATATTTCACGCTTCACAATGGATTCGCCACCAGTGTCCTTCATCAGTTCTGCGGTTCTGCGTTTGATTCCCGGATTCCTGCTGCTTGCGGTGGTGGGAAGCGGAACCCATGCCGCTGCGCAGCAGGATTCCTTCCGCGTGCTCGTCGACAGCGCACGGGTGCTCATCGATGCGGATCCGGAAGCGGCCGCTGCGCTGGCCGCGCGCGCGGCGAGCGTGGCGGGGGATGACCGGCGGCATATCAGCGCAGAGGAATTACTTGCGCAGGCCTATCAGCAGGCCGGGAAACATGATGCGGCGCTGCGTACATATTGGCGTGCCATGCCGATGGCGGTGAGACTGAAGGATCCGCAACTGCGGGCGCGACTCCATAACGGTATCGGAACAGCGCTTGCAGCCCTTCATCGCTATGATCGTGCATTGAAAATTCATCTGCGCGCGGCCGCGCTGTTCGATTCACTCGGGAACGATGTGGGAAAGGCGCAGGCGCTGCATGATGTGGCGGAGGTATTGCATGCGCTCGGCGAGACGGCGGAGGCATGGCAGATGCATCAGCGCGCGCTGGATCTCCGGCTCCGGGAAGAGCATCGCCCGGGGATCGCCGAATCCTACAACAGCATCGGCGACATGTATGTCCGACGGGGTGCTCTCGATTCCGCACTGACCGTCTATCAGAAATCACTCGCACAGCAGAAACGGCTCGGCCTGCTTACACGACCCGTCGCTGAATCGCTTAACGACATCGGCAGCGTGCATCTCCTGCGGAATGAGAATACGCGCGCACTCGAGTATTTCGAGGAAGCGCTGAACGTAGCCGAAGAGGTCGGCGATCGCGGACTGATCGCTGCGGTCAGCAGGAATATCGGTGCTGCCAATCGCTTACTGGGCAGGCTCGACAGGGCCCGCGAGGTGCTGGAGCGCGCACGCAGCATCGCGCGTGATATGCAGAATGCTGCGCTGGTCGCGGACGTCCTCGAGGAACTGTCACTGCTCGCGGATCGTCGCGGACAGGCAGAAACTGCACTGGCGCACTATCGCTCCGCGGTACGCATCCGCGACTCTCTGCGCGCACTCGTCACCCCGCGGTTTCTGCGCGAGGCGGGGATGCTGTACGGGCAGCAGAAGCAGGACCAGGTGCGGCAAGACTACGAACACTCCCGCAGCCAGGACTTCATCATTTTTGTCCTCATCGTCGCGATTCTTCTCGGTATCGTGTCTCTCATCGCGTTGTCGCTGCTGCGCCTCAAGGCGCGGGCCAACCGCTCTCTCGAGTCGAAAAACGAGGAAATCCGCGAAATGAATCTTCAGCTCAGTGATCTCAATCACGAGCTGGCGCGATCCGAGGAAAAGTACCGCCTGCTGTTCGAGCGCCTGCCGGTTGGAGTCTTTCTCTATGACAGCGACATGAGACTGCTGCAGTTCAACGAAGCGTTCATTGAAATTCTCGGTTCGTCTCGCGAAAAACTCGAAGGGTTGGATCTTCACCTGATCAGGGACCGCCGCATTCTGCCCTCATTGCAGGCCGCACTGCAGGGGGAAGTGGGCTCGTACGAGGGCGAGTATGTTGTCAGCACGAGTGAGAAGGAAGTGGACGTGGCCATCCGCGCGGCTCCGCTGGAATACGGACCGGATGTCGCCCCGTACGGCCTCGGCTTCATGCTTGACATCACGAACTGGAAACGCATTGAGCGCGAGCTGATCGAGTCCAAGGAACTGGCGGAACAGGCCGACAGTCTCAAGCACGCATTCCTGACGAACATTTCCCACGAGATCCGGACGCCGCTGAATATCATCATGGGGTATTTCGGACTGCTGCAAACCGATCTGCGTGATCGTCTCACAGCCGAAGAAACCGATCATTTCACCAAGGTCGACCTCGCTGTGCGGCGGCTGCTTCGAACGGTCGACCAGATCCTCAATCTCTCCATCCTCGAAGCCGGAACGTATTCAATCAGCAAGGAAGAATGCGTGCTCTATGATCTGGCCTTCGAAGTGGTGGAGGAACTGCGTCCGCTGGCAAGGGAAAAGGACCTGCAGCTTGAACTGCGTCCCGGTAATGCGGATCTGCGTACGACGATCGACCGGTATTCCGTCGCACAATCCCTCCGGAACATCCTCGACAACGCGGTGAAGTTCACCGACAGCGGCGATATCACCGTTTCCGTGCGGGAGCAGGAAAATCAGGTGGCCCTCGTGGTCGAGGATTCCGGCATCGGAATGACGGACCAGTACATACAGCGGCTGTACCAGTCGTTTTCCCAGGAGGAAGGTGGGTACACACGTCCCTATGACGGACTCGGTCTCGGACTGACGCTGACCAAGCGCTATATCGAGGTCAACGGCGGCACTGTTTCGGTGAAGAGTCGCAAGGGCGTCGGAACGACCTTCACACTGTCTCTTCCGCTGCTGGATCACGCCGGGGAGGAACAGGTGGCAGCGGAACCTCCCGGGGAAAGCAATGCCGATGACCATCGTCCCGTGCTGCTCGTCGTGGAAGATGATCACGAGACACAGAAATTTCTCAGGCTCATTCTGCATGCGTCGTGTTCCCTGAAGTTTGCCGAGAGCGCGGAGGAGGCGTGGGAGATTCTCGCCAGCGAGCGTTTCGATCTCATTCTCATGGATATTTCGCTCCGCGGTGAGGAGGACGGTCTGCAGCTCACCCGGCGCATTCGTCAGCATTCCCGTGTCCCCGATATCCCGATCATCGCCGTGACGGCGCACGCCTTCGCCGATGATCGCCGCCGCAGTCTCGAGGCAGGATGCAGCGAATACCTGCCGAAACCGTTCCGCGTCAAACAGCTGCAGGAACTTGTCGCGCGCTTCGTCCAGCGACCGTCCTGAGCACAGACTGTTCCCGCATTCCGCGCTTCCCTCCGTCGGAGGGTACGCATCCCGTCAGCCGCCGGCGGACGCAGCAGCCCTTGCGATGAAAAAAGAAATCCCTATCTTATGGTCCTGTAAGGAGGTCCCATGCCATACGACAAGATCAGCAGAAGAGATTTCATGGAGCGCACCGGCAAGGCGGCCGGTTTCGCCGCGTTCGCCGTCGGCGGTGCATGGATGCTGCACGAACCCGTACGCAGACCGTTTGACCGGAAGGACGATGCGCCGGTGTCCCGCGACCTGCGCGTCGCCGGAGTCGAAGATCGCCTGATGATCGTCCGGGGTGAAGACCCTGCGAAAATGGCGGCCGCGGCGATCACCGCCTTTGGCGGGATGAGCACGTTCGTGCAGCCGGGTGAGACGGTCGTCGTCAAGCCGAATATCGGCTGGGACCGTCGTCCCGAGCAGGCAGCGAACACCAATCCCGGCGTGGTCGCGGAGGTTGTGCGCCAGTGCGTGGAAGCCGGCGCAGAGCGCGTCGTCGTCACCGATATCACCTGCAACGACCCGAAACGCTGTTTCAACCGCAGCGGAATCGCCGCGGCCGCGCGCGAGGCCGGCGCGGAAGTGCAGCTGCCGCAGGAGGCACGTTTCCGGGAAGTGAACATGGGAGGGGAGATGCTCGGACGCCAGGATGTCTATGACATCTACCTCGAAGCCGACCGCTTTATCAACCTTCCCATCGCGAAACATCACGGACTCACACGTGCCACGCTCGGCATGAAGAATCTCTACGGCATCCTCGGGGGCAATCGAAGCCGCCTGCATCAGGAAATTCACCACAGCCTCGTGGATCTCGCCGCGTTTCTGCGTCCGACGCTCGTGATCGTCGACGCCTGGCGGGTGCTGCTGCGAAACGGTCCCCAGGGAGGGAGCCTCGCCGACGTCGAAGAGCGGAAGATGCTGCTTGCCTCCACCGAGCAGACCGCGATCGACGCATGCGCGGGAGAGCTGTTTTTCGACATGACACCCGACGAAATGCCCTGGCTCGGGCTGGCGGAACGCCGTGGACTCGGCACCTCCGTATGGCGCGACATTCCGACCGAAGAAATCACCGTGTAACGAAGCGACCAGCGATTCATGCCGTCATCGTTCCAACGCTACCGCCGCCTGCGATGGATGCGCCGCATCTCGCAGGGCTTTTTTCTCCTGTTGTTTTTCTATCTCCTCCTCCAGACGAATATCGACGCGCTCGACAGTCCCGACGAGGTCCCGGAGATCTCGGCGCCCGTCGAGCTGTTCCTCGAACTCGATCCGCTCGTTGCCGTCAGCACGGTGATTGCCACGCATTCACTGTACCGCAACCTCTTTCTCGCGGTCATCATCATCGTCGGAACGCTCTTCCTCGGACGCTTTTTCTGCGGCTGGATGTGTCCGATGGGCACGATCAACCAGATGATCGCCTCGATGCGTTCGGGCAGGTTGAAAGGGAGGCAGCGGCTGGAGAGCAACCGATGGAAATCATATCAGAACTGGAAATACGGGATCCTCGCCTTCGTGCTCGGCGCGGCGCTTTTCGGATCGCTGCTAATCGGTTTTCTCGATCCGATCGCACTGCTGACGCGATCGATGGCGCTGGTCGTGCTACCTGCGTACAACGTGCTCACGCATGATCTCTACAGCTGGAGCCTGTACGCGGATCTCGGACCGTTTTCCATTCTTCTCACACCCATCGCCTGGGTCGTGCATGCCGTGCTCATTCGCGCGGAGACGGTTGTCTTCGAGCAGACCTTTCTGATTCTATTGATTTTCATTGGAATCCTGCTTGCGAACCGTTTCATCACGCGCTTCTGGTGCCGCGGCCTCTGTCCGCTGGGAGCTCTGCTCGGCGTGTTTTCAAAGACGTCGATCCTCGGACTCGAGAAGCGTGCTTCGCTATGCACCGACTGCAATCGCTGCGCAATGCACTGCCAGGGTGGCGACAACCCGCAGCCCGGGCTGACCTGGCATCAGACCGACTGCCATCTATGCATGAACTGCGTGGCGAGCTGTCCGGAATCCGGCATCGACTTCACGTTTTTCCCGAAGCGGGAAGAGACGACGCAGAAGGTCAGCCTCACGCGCCGCGCGGTGCTGACCACGGCCGGTGCGGGTGTGCTCACGGTTCCGCTGCTGCGCGCGGCCACCAATCCCGACCGCACGCCCGATCCATCGCTTGTGCGTCCACCGGGATCGCTGCCGGAGCGGGAATTCCTCTCGCGCTGTATCCGCTGCGGGGAGTGCATGAATGTCTGTCCCAATAACGCGTTGCATCCGACGCTGATGCAGGCGGGTGCGGAGGGCATCTGGTCGCCGATGCTCATGCCGCGTATCGGGTATTGCGAGCCGACCTGCGTGCTCTGCTCGCAGGTGTGTCCGACCGGCGCCATCGATGAGCTCACCGAGGAAGAAAAGAACTGGGTGCCGCCCGCGGGGAAGGAGGAAACGGCGGGTCCGCCACTGCGCATCGGCACGGCGTTCTATGATTTCGGCCGCTGTCTGCCCTGGGCAATGGGGAAGGAATGCATCGTCTGCGAGGAATGGTGTCCGACCACACCGAAAGCGATCTATTTCGAAGAGGCGGAAGTGATCACGCGCGAGGGCGAATATCTGTATCTGAAGCGTCCGCATGTGGATCCCGCGCTCTGCGTGGGCTGCGGTGCCTGCACCTATGCGTGTCCCGTCAAAGGTGCGCCGGCCATCTATGTCACGGCAGTCGGGGAAACGCGGAACACGAAGAACCGCATCCTGCTCGAACAGAACCGCGGACGGGCGGCCGAGGAGCGCTGATCCCGTTCGTCCCGCAGCGGCCGTGGGTTCCGAACTGTCGAAGGTCCGTCGTAGCGCAGCGGAGGCGGATAGGCTCCCGGTCGTTGCCCTCGACCGGCTGAGGCCGTATCTTGCAGTGCACGACCGACCCACGCACCCAGAATTCAATCCGGCACAGACATGACCAAAGCAGTTGGAGTACTTACCGCAGGCGGCGACAGTCCCGGCCTGAACGCGGCGATCCGTGCGCTCGGCAAAGCCGCGATCGGCAAATACGGGATGAATGTCATCGGTTTCCGTGACGGATTTCGCGGACTGGTGGAAAATCGCATTATCCGTCTGAACAGGGACAACCTGTCGGGAATCCTGACCATGGGCGGTACCATGCTTGGCACCAGCCGCGAAAAGCCGCATCGCATGCCCGTGGGCGGCAAGACGCTTGACATGACCGATGTGATCGTCGAGAATTATCACAAGCATCACCTCGACGCACTCGTCTGCATCGGGGGCGGTGGGACGCATAAAAACGCGTTTCGTCTGCTCGAAAAAGGACTCAACATCATCACCCTGCCGAAAACCATTGACAACGATCTCGCGGGTACCGATACGACGATCGGATTCGATACGGCACTCGGCATCGCGACGGAGGCGATCGACCGGCTGCACAGCACGGCCCACAGTCATCACCGCATTATCGTGCTCGAGGTCATGGGACACAACACCGGCTGGCTTGCCCTCGGATCCGGCGTGGCCGGCGGCGCCGACGTGATCCTCATCCCGGAAATCCCTTACGAAGTCGGGTACGTGTCCGATTCCATTCTCCGGCGCAGCCGCGGGGGAAAGAACTTCAGCATCATTGTCGTCGCGGAGGGAGCGCAGCCACGCGATCCGGATGAAATTGCCGCAAAGGGGAAAAAACAGCAGAACGGACGCGATGGCTCAGAACCGTCAGGCGACGGTCACACCATGCGGCTCGCGCGTGAGCTGGAGGAGCGTACCGGACTGGAATCCCGCGTCACCATTCTCGGCCACCTGCAGCGCGGTGGCGCGCCGACGGCATACGACCGCCTGCTGGCGACGCGCATCGGGAACGCCTGCGCGGATTTCGTCCGCGAGGGACAGTACGGTGTCATGGTTGCCGCCAGGGGAGAGGATGTGGAAGCGGTGCCGCTGAAAGACATTGTGGGGAACCGGAAAAGCGTGCCGCTCGATCACCCATGGATACAGAGCGCGCGTGGTGTCGGCACCTGTCTCGGAGACGAGAAGGCAGAGCGCTGAGCTGCCGCTGTGCTGCGGCGCGTATTGCTTTTTAGCCCCCAAATGCCAATAATGAAGGGAGCAAACACGACGTGTTCCACGCAAGCTGTCTGATTCCGGACAGTTTGTGTTCCACAGAGCATCTCCATGAACCGGGAGTTGGTGTGCGAGAAGTCCGGAAACAGCGACGACTGAAAAAGGAACTGCGCCTCATCGACGTGTTCGCCATTGGCGCTGGCACGACGCTGAGTGCGGGCTTTTTTCTCCTGCCCGGCATCGCCGCCGCGCAGGCGGGACCGGCAATGATTCTCGCCTACATGATCGCCGCGATCCCGCTCATCCCCGCCATGTTCAGCATCGTTGAGCTCGGCACGGCAATGCCGCGCGCCGGAGGCGTGTATTATTTCCTCGACCGTACCCTCGGTCCGGTCACCGGCATGATCGGCGGCATCGGCACATGGCTCGCGTTGGTGCTGAAGGTCTCGTTCGCGCTCGTGGGCATGGGCGCCTACATTGCGCTGTTTTTTCCGGAAGTGCCGATGGTGCCCATTGCCGTCGCCATCGCTGTCGCGCTCGCCGGGCTCAACATCGTCGGAGCCGGAACGAGCGGCCGATTCCAGGTCGTGCTCGTTACCGTCCTGCTGGCCATACTTGCCGTTTTCATCGGTGACGGTACAAGCCATCTTCACGCCGCGCATTTCGAAGGCTTTTTCGATGCGGGCACCACCGCGCTGCTTTCCACCTCGGGGCTTGTCTACATCAGCTACATCGGGGTCACAAAAGTCGCCAGCCTGTCCGAGGAAGTGCAGAATCCCGAGCGCAACCTTCCTCTCGGAGTGTTCCTCGCGCTTGGCAGTGCTCTCGTGATTTATGTGCTGGGCACCGTCGTCTTGGTCGGCGTGCTGCCGATGGAGGAACTCGCCGGCGATCTCACGCCGGTCGCCACCGCAGCGGAACGGTCGCTCGGCAGAACGGGGGCAGTGCTCGTGTCGCTTGCGGCACTGGCTGCCTTTGTATCCGTTTCGAATGCGGGTATGCTCAGCGCATCACGATATCCGCTCGCCATGGCGCGCGACCATCTCATGCCGCGGGTGTTCTACCGCCTGACGAGGAAAGGCACGCCAATGGTGTCCATTCTCATTACGCTCGGTGTCATCGTTGCCATTCTGCTCATTTTCGATCCGGCCGGCATCGCGAAGCTCGCCAGCTCCTTTCAGCTCCTGATGTTCGCCCTCGTGTCACTCGCCGTTATCGTCATGCGCGAAAGCCATATCGAGTCGTACGATCCCGGATACAAATCGCCGCTGTATCCGTGGATGCAGATCCTGGGCATCGTCGCTCCGCTGGTGCTGATCATGACGATGGGAATGATGTCCATTCTTTTCACGGTCGGACTCGTAGCGGCCGCTCTGCTCTGGTACGCATACTATGCAAAGGGACAGATCGGCCGGACCGGCGCGATCTACCATGTATTCGAGCGCCTGGGAAGGCAGCGGTACGACGGACTCGACTACGAACTCCGCGGTATCATGAAGGAGAAGGGATTGCGCGAGGAGGATCCCTTCGACCAGATCGTCGCGCGCAGCATGGTTATCGACCTCAGGGATCATGTGGAATTCACCGATGTCGTGGACCAGGTGTCCGGGTGGCTTTCCCGCACGGTGCCGCACTCACCCGCGGAAATCAGCCAGCAGATCATGGAGGGCACGCGCATCGGCGCCACGCCCGTCACGCACGGCGTCGCGCTGCCGCATATGCGCGTTGACGGACTCGATCAGGCGGAAATGATCCTCGTCCGCGGCCGGAAGGGGATTCATATCTGCTTCAACAATCCCCTGACCGGAAGGGAAGAGGAGGAGGAAGTGACAGCGACTTTCTTTCTTGTCAGTCCTGAACGCGATCCCGGACAGCACCTCCGCATTCTCGCACAGATCGCCGGAAGGGTCGATGACGATAGTTTCATTCCTTCCTGGGAATCCGCGAAGAGCACCGAAGAATTGAAGGAAACACTGCTCCAGGACGAGCGATCGCTGTCGGTGCTCGTGCAGAGGGAGCAGAAGACCGGAGAAATGATTGGACATGCTCTCCGGGAGATGGAATTCCCGGAGGGGTGTCTGGTGACATGGCTCCGTCGCGGTGACGACATCATCGTGCCGCGCGGCAGCACCGTTGTGGAGGAGGGTGACCGGCTCACGGTCATCGGCGACCCGCAGGCCATACGGGAATTTCGCTCGCGTTTTCTCTCCGTGCAGAAACGCAGCAGACTGCGGAAGAATGGGGCGAAATCCTGACGAGCAATTGTTTATTCACGGAAACATTCCGGATTGAATCAAATATTCACATCTCAGAGGAGGAATATGCAGACGCTCATCAACTATCTCGAAGACGCGATTCAGCTCTATGCGCTGGATATCGTCATTGCACTTCTCATCATCATACTCGGACGGTGGGTAGTCAAGGGTATCCGAAGCGTGTTCGGTAAAGTCCTGAAAAAGCGCGGTGTCGATGAGACACTTTCGCGTTTCATGTCCAATATCGTGTATGCGCTGCTGATGGCCGTCGTGTTCATCGCCGCGATCGGTCAGCTCGGGGTGGACACCACCTCGCTTGTGGCCATTATCGGTGCTGCCGGTCTCGCTGTCGGTCTCGCCCTGCAGGGATCGCTGTCGAACTTCGCCTCCGGCGTGATGATCATTATTTTCAAACCGTTCGTGGCCGGGCATTATGTCGAGGCCGGGGGCGTTGCCGGTACGGTCGAGGAGGTATCGGTCTTTACGACCACACTGCGAACACCCGACAACAAGATCATCATTCTGCCGAACGGTCAGGTGACCGGGGGCAGTATCACGAATTACTCCGTTGAGCAGAAGCGCCGCATTGACTTTGTGTTCGGCATCGGATACGGAGACGACATCAAGAAGGCGAAGGAAATCATGACCGAGGTCATCAGCAGCGACGAGCGCGTGCTCAAGGATCCCGCACCGACGATCGGCGTGCTCGAGCTCGCTGACAGCAGCGTCAACTTCGCCGTGCGTCCCTGGGTGAAAACCGCTGATTACTGGAGTGTGTACTGGGACATCATGGAGCGCATGAAACTGCGTTTCGACGAGGAAGGCATTTCCATTCCCTTCCCGCAGACCGACGTGCACCTGTTTCAGCAGAATAACTGACATATCACACACATTCCGGAAGACCGTCCTCTTCTCCGGGGGCGGTCTTCCTCCGTTTTCAGGGATTCCTGATCGACAAAATCTCTGTTCGACTCTCGAATTGCGGGCTGCGTGCAACCCGCACCGCTTCCATGCGTATCCCTCGACAGTGATTTCTGCATCTATGACGACACTGGAGCATTGCGATGAGTGATAAGACCTATTCCCTGACATCCCGGACCGTTATCGGCGTCGTCCTGCTGCTTGTTGGCGTGCTGTTTCTGCTCGATAATTTCGCTGTGTTCGATGCCGCCCGGATTCTGCGTTACTGGCCGGCGCTGCTCGTGCTGTTTGGCGGACTGAAAGCCGTCCAGCCCGGCGGCAGCGACGGACGTCTGATCGGCGGCACTGTCGCGGTAATCGGAATATTCATGCTGCTGAACCGCATGGACATTGTGAACATCGAATTCTGGGCACTGTGGCCGCTGCTGTTGATTGCCGCCGGAGCGGCGATTGTCCTCCGGACAACCTCCGGGAGCACGGTCCCCGCCGATGCCGACGCCACGGATGTGGTCAGCGGCACCGCCGTACTCGGCGGCATGGAACAGACCTGCACCACGAAGCATTTCCGCGGAGGATCGATCAGCGCCGTGCTCGGCGGGCACTCCGTTGATCTGCGTGAAGCCGATATTCCGGAAGGGGAGGATGCCGTGCTCGAGGTGTTCGCCTTCATGGGCGGCGTTGAACTGCGGATTTCGCAGGAGTGGACGGTCGTGCTGGAAGGCACCGCATTGCTCGGCGGTTTCGAAAACAAGACGCATCCCCGCGACGCGGGGAAGAAAAGGCTCATCCTTCGCGGTCAGGCGATTCTGGGAGGAGTGGAAATTAAGAACTGAATCCTCAGGTCGGGGGAGGGAGTATCCCGCCGCTTGCCTTTGGCGACGAATTCCCTAGATTGGAGAATACACGTGTGATATCTCTTATTCCGATTCAACACTGATTCTCCAATTTTTTTCACGGAGGCACTATGCCATTTTCACTCCCCGATCTCCCCTACACCAAAGATGCACTCAAACCCTTCCTCAGCGAGGAAACCTTCGACTACCATCACGGCAAACATCATGCTGCGTATGTCACTAAGGCCAACAACCTGATCGAGAACACTGATTACGACGGCATGCCGCTCGAAGAGGTGATCACGCGCGCAGCGGCGCAGGGCAACACCGGACTGTTCAACAATACGGCGCAGCACTGGAATCACAGTTTTTTCTGGAACTGCATGTCGCCTGACGGCGGCGGTGAGCCCGATGGACGCATCGCGACGCTCATTGAGCGCGATTTCGGGGGATTCAAGGAATTCAAAGAGCAGTTCAGCCAGGCGGCGGCTACACTGTTCGGAAGCGGATGGGCATGGCTTGCCTACAATGCGGAGGAAAAACTGGAAATTCTCCCGCTTTCCAACGCAGACACGCCACTGCATCACAACAAGACGGCACTGTTCACGATTGATGTCTGGGAGCATGCGTACTACATCGATTATCGCAATGCCCGTCCGAAATTCATTGAGGGATTCTGGGATGTCGTCAACTGGAAGTGGGTCAATCAGCAGTTCAAGTAGGCGAACTCGCTGCGCTGACAGTCGCCGTCACACCGGGCGGATCAACCTTCGCATAGGGAGGATTGCGCGGTGCACCGAGCGAATCACCGCGTCACACTGAGCAAACAACCCCGTCACACAGAGCCTGTCGAAGTGCGGCGGGGTTCATTTTTTCACCAGAGCATGAGCCGCCACGACACCCCCACCTCGGCGAAATAATCCATCGTGTAAATGGACAACCATCGGGGATTCGAGGAGGTCTCCTCCGGATCGGTGGCCCCGAGTCCGAATGCGGCGTCGACGGTTAGATCCCCGACCGCGTTCCATGCGATGCCGGCGTCAACGGCGTGCTGCGGCGGCGCGTAACCCGGCAGGTCGCCGAAGGCCTCGACGAACACCGACAGATCCTCGGATACCGCCACACCGAATGACGCGGCGTAGTAACCGATGGGATTGACGATTTCGCCGTCCCAGCGCACGCCGACGTGATATCCCAGTGTGAGGGAGGGTGAAAGTGTGTGGGAAAACGCGAGCGCGAAATCCGGGGCGAGATAGGTTACCTGGTAGGCCGGGGTGCCGGTGAGAGGGACGGACAGACCGGCCACCATGGTGGCGTTCGGAATCCATCCGCGCTCGGTGAGCAGTGCCGACTTTATCGCCACGTGCAGCGGGGCCACGCCGGGATCGCTTCCCTCCAGCCAGGGATCATCGACGTTGTCGCCGTCGAAGTAGTCCGGATCGTATTCCCACAGCCAGCGCGTATGAGAGGATGACAGGCGCAGCTCAAACCCCTCACCGAGTCCGACGCGCATCAGTCCCGCCGGCAGCAGCCATATGTCATGCCGGTAGATGGGAACCTCGGACTGGAAGCGCTCCGGTGCCCGCGGCGTGAATTCGGCCCGGCTCCAGGAGAATCCTGCCTCGAAGGCGACTGATCCTTCCGGTACGATCGTCGTCGGGATGGTTCTGCCCGGGCGATCCGGTGCGTAGTCCTGCTGCGCCGCGAGGGGATGCGCGATGAACATGAATCCCAGAAATACGATAGGAAGATGAAAACGCATACGTCGGAATCCCGAAAATCGTGATGAATTGCTGAAAATCGTGATGAATCGCTGAAAACCGTGAAGAATCGCTGCAATCCGCGGAAGTCGCAGCGATCAGTCGCGGAGGCGGAAACGCCAGGAAACGCCCGCGCTGATGAAGTGCTCCATGCGGAGATGGGTGCCGTTCTCATCCTCCGCGAATGTCATTCCTCCCGAGGCGTCGAGCTGCAGGTCGGGCGAGAGCAGCCAGGTCGCTCCCGCGTCGAATTTGTGCACGGGAGGAGCGTCGCCGGGAAGGTCGCCAAAGATTTCGACAAACAGCCCGAGCGCATCCGTGACACCCGCACCGAGTGCGAGAGAATAGAATCCGGTATGCGCGACTGCGCTCTCGTCGTTGCTGACGCCGAGATTGTAGCCGAGTGACAGGCGCTCACTGAGTGTGTGCGCAAACGCGAGACGGAATTCCTGTGCGAGGTAATTCTGATCGAAGTCTTCGCTGCCGGTGCCGGGAACGGTGACTGAGGCGAGCACCGCGGTCTGCGGGATCCACCCGCGCTCGGCAAGGAGCAGCGCTTTAAGTCCGAGAGACAGCGGCGACAGACCGCCGAGTTCGATCGTTTCGGCGATGTCGCCCCGGTTCGTCGGGTCGAATATCGCGGGATCGCGATCGAATTCCTCGCGCATATACGCAGTCCCCACACGCAATTCCATGACGTCGGTCACACCGAAGCGCAGCAGTATGCCGGGGATCTGCATGCTCGTGCCGGAGACGGCATTGTCGTGCGGCGTGCCGTCAAGTGCATGGGCCCGCTGCGCGAGGGACTCCTGCAGGTAACCCGCCTCGATCTGCAGCCAGCCCGCGGGGACAATGGAAGCGGACTCCGTCTGGTCGGGACGATCGGTCACGAGGGGTTCGACCTGCTGGGCGTGGGAAGCGGTCCCCGCCAGGAGTATGAGGACGAATATGATGGATAGAGCGTTCCTGCGTTGCTGCATGTCAATCACCGAGGGATTTCATATGTGAAAGGAAATCATCGAAGCAGCGGGACTGCTGCTCGCCGGGGGAACAGAGCAGGATATCACCTGCTTTGTCTTCTGAGACACTGTGAATGTTGTCTCTGATACGGAAGCTGACGGTGGAGGTCTCCGGACTCGCATAGGTCACCTGGAGCTGCGCACCCGGAACGCAGCCGATATCCACAAGGTGCCGCAGAAAGAGCGGATCGCTGTCGGGAACCGACGCAACGTGGAAGGTCTCTTCGAGGGGAGCCTCGGGCAGGGAGCGTCCCGCAACTTCCGGCAACTGCCCGTCGACGCCGGGAATGGGATGACCGTGGGGATCATACACCGGATTCTCGAGTGCCTCGGACATGCGCTCTTCGAGATAATCCGACATGTGATGCTCGAGAGCGTCCGCTTCATCATGCACGAGGTACAGCGGATACGAGAGCTTTTCAAACAGATACAGTTCCGCGATGCGATGCCGTCGCAGCAGGCGAACGGCGATATCGCGTCCCTCGGGTGTCAGCTCGATCCCCCCGTACGGCTGGTGACGCAGCAGTCCCTTCGACGACAGCCGCTTCGCCATGCCGGTCACGGACGCCGATGACACTCCGAGCCGCTGGGCGATCTGTGTCATGGTGACGTTTTCACTGCCTTCGAATGCCAGAAGGACTTTCAGATACTGCTCCGCAGATCGTGTGGCCATTTTAACCGACCCTAAAAAAAATTTTAACCATGGTTAAATCGAATGTGCGGCTTTTTTGGCTGAAATGCAAGCCGGCCGGCAGAAAATTGATGAGTTGGATCGTGGTAATGTACGGAAATACAGAGAGTTAGGAGGTCGCAGGTCATGGCGTCCCGCCTTGTATTTTCAGGCGGTCAGTCGTACATTTTTGTTTTGCTATTGTTTGGCAATTCTACAATGCACGAATACATCGGCGCCGTTCATATCCACTCGAAATACTCCGACGGTACGGGGACATTTCCGGACATCATCCGGGCCGCGTCCGAGGTCGGACTGGATTTCATCATGATGACGGATCACAACACGCTGCGTCCAAAAAAGGACGGCTGGGAGGGGTGGTACGATAATGTCATGGTGCTTATCGGTTATGAAATCAATGATCGCGCGGATGAAAATCACTATCTCGCCTTCGGACTCGACAAAACCGTCGGCGTGCGCATCCCGGCGCAGGAATACGTGCGTCGGGTCCGCGAGCGGGGCGGCGTCGGCTTCATCGCGCATCCCGACGAAGAGCGCAGCAGCATGCCCGAGCATCCGCCGTATCCCTGGAATGCATGGGACAGCGAGGATTTCGACGGGATCGAAATCTGGAATCACATGAGCGAGTGGATGGAAGGCCTTACCGAGGAGAACAAGTTCAACCGTTTCATCCATCCCCTGCGTTCGATTACGGCGCCCCCGTCCAAAACCCTCGCGCGCTGGGATGCGCTCAATCGCACGCGGCGGGTCGTGGGTATCGGCGGCACGGACGCGCACGCACACAAGGCCGACGTCATGGGCTTTTTCGATGTCGAGGTGTTTCCGTACAAGGTGATGTTCAAATCCGTCCACACGCATGTATTGCTCGACGAACCCCTGCGCAAGATGGATGAGGAGCATTTCGTCGAGGACAGCCGCCGCATATACGAAGCCCTCCGCCGGGGACGCTGTTTCATCGCGAATTCCTACTATGGCGACGCCCGCGGATTCGCGTTCTACGCGACCTCCGCCACGGAAACCTGGCAGCAAGGAGATTTCATTGAATTTCCCGGCGAGGGAAAACTGGCCCTGCATGCGGAACTGCCGGCCGAGGCGCAGCTGCGGCTGCTCCGCAACGGCGAGGTGGAAAAAGAGGCGCACACGCGGGAGCTGACACACGCCGTGCGCGAACCGGGCGCCTGGCGCCTCGAGGCCTGGATCGAAGACAGAGGCTGGATTTATTCCAATCACATACGCATCGGAAACAGGGACGGCCGCTGCTGAAACGGCCGTGCCGCATATCATCAACAGTGTATCGCATGATCAACTCCACACATCCCCCGTTCGAAGAAATCGACAAGCCGCGATCCAACTGCGCCCTCGTCGGTGTCTACGGCGATACCGCCGCTTCGACACTCACGTATTACGGACTGCACGCCCTGCAGCATCGCGGACAGGAAGCCACGGGCATCGTTTCCTGCACAAGCGCTTCCGAAACGCACGCCGCGTCCAAGCTGCGAATCTACAAGGGACCGGGTCTCGTCACCGAAGTATTCTCCGACCAGGAAATCCTCACCGATCTGCTCACCGGGGATGTCGCTATCGGGCACAACCGTTATTCCACCACGGGATCCGACAATCTTGAGAATATTCAGCCGTTCATGGTCAATTACCGTGACGGACAGCTGGCCGTGGCACACAACGGAAATCTTACCAACACCCGGTCGCTTCGCAGGGAGTTGCAGGATGAAGGGACGATTTTCCAGACGTCGACCGATACCGAGGTCTTCCTGCATCTGACCGCCCGCAGCAAAGCCAGCACACCCGAGGACCGCATCATGGATGCCCTCAATAGCGTGCGCGGTGCGTATTCGCTCGTCATGATGCACGGTGACACGCTGATCGCCGCGCGGGATCCGCACGGGTTCCGGCCGCTGTGTCTCGGCCGCCGGGGCGACGCCTGGGTGGTAGCCTCCGAGACCTGCGCGCTCGATATCATGCAGGCGGAATACGTGCGCGACGTCGCTCCCGGCGAAGTGCTGTTCTTCGACCGCCGCATGGATCGCAACGGCGAGCCGGTACAGCGCTGGTTGACGCATCAGCCCGAGCAGTACCACCACTGCATTTTCGAATACATCTATTTCTCGCGGCCCGACTCGCGCATTTTCGAAGAGAACGTCGACAAGATCCGCCGCCGTCTCGGGAAGGCCCTGGCGGAGGAAAGTCCCGTGCAGGGCGACGAGGACGACCCGGTATTCATCATGTCGGTGCCCGACAGCTCCAACACCGCGGCGGTGGGTTTTGTGCGCAGCAGCGTCAAGCAGGGAATCGACGCGCGCTACGAAATCGGTCTCATCCGGAATCACTACATCGGACGCACCTTCATCCAGCCCGGACAGGAAAAGCGTGAGGTGAAGGTCCGCATGAAATTCAACACGGTCAAGGGCGTGATCGAAGGACGAAAGGTTGTGATCATCGACGACTCCATCGTGCGCGGCACGACGAGTCGTTTGCTGATCAATCTCATCCGGGAGGCGAATCCGCGCGAAATCCACGTGCGCATCAGTTCGCCGCCCATCGTCAGCGGCTGTCCCTACGGCATGGATTTCCCCGACCGCGAAGCGCTCATCGCGCATCAGAACGGTGGTGACGTGGAGAAAATCCGCGAGGAAATCGGCGCCGATACGCTGGCCTATCTTTCGGTGGATAAACTGCTCAGTACCGTCAGTCATGAGGGCAAACGTGGGTACTGCACCGGATGTTTCACCGGGAAGTATCCCGTGCCCGTGGAGGAAAACATGCGCAAGGATGAACACGAGACCTGATGCTCCGAATTCACAGAGCCATATGGACCCTGACGCTCGCCTGCTCCGCTCTGCTCCTGGCGACATCGCTCAATGCGCAGTCGCCTGCATCCCGGTCAGCATCGGCGGAACAGCCCGAGTATACCGGCCGCATTCTGCTGCAGATGTCCGGCGACGTAAGTGCGACGGTCGACAGCCGGGGGATGCGGATGCCCGATTCCGCGCTGCAGTCGGCCTTCGACCGGCTGGGTATCGCATACGTGCAATCCCTGCATGCTGCGTCGGGCATGTTCGCAAAAGCCGCAGCCTCTCAGGAGATGCCGCTCTCGCGTACGCTCCTGCTCACACCAGCCGCGGAGAGCGACGCGGATCGCGTGACCGGAGAACTGGCGGCACTGCCCGGCGTCACGGCGGTATGGCGCGAGCGTTATCTGCGTCTGCATTTCGTGCCGAATGATTCCGCATGGAGCGAACAGTGGGGAACGCGGCGTATCGGCATGGAGGAATCGTGGGATATCACCCGTGGTTCCACGGATGTGATCATCGGTGTGATCGATACCGGCATTGATTTCGATCACGAGGACCTGCGCAGCCAGCACTGGATTAACGCCGCTGAAGACCGCAACGGCGACGGATATTTTCAGCCGTGGCCGTCGGATGAAATGCGCGGCGGCCTCGCGGGCGATCTCGACGGCATCGATGACGACGGCAACGGCTTCGTTGACGACGTGGTGGGATACGACTTCGTGGATCAGCCACAGGTCAGCAACGCGGCTGGCGGCGACTACTTCGAGCAGGATCCTGTCCCGTACGATGAAATGGGACACGGCAGCAGCGTTGCCGGCATCCTCGGAGCGGCGACCGATAACGACGCAGGTATTGCGGGTGTCGCACCGGACTGCCGCATCATGACATTGCGCGCCTTCGACGCGCGCGGTGTCGGCGCGGAGAGCGATGTCGCCCGCGCCCTGGCCTATGCCGTTTCTCAGGGGGTGCGCGTGGTGAACATGAGCTTCGGCGACGTCGTCTATTCGCGTGTGCTGCGCGATGTCATCCGCTATGCGTATGCCCGCGGCGTCGTGCTCGTGACTTCCGCAGGAAATTCGCAGTCCTCGCGCCTGCACTATCCCAGCGCGTACGATGAAACGATTTCCGTGAGTGCCACGGCGTCCAATGACATCCTCGCCGGTTTTTCCAATTTCGGTCCCACCATCGATCTGGCCGCACCCGGCGCCGATATCCTCACGACCGACACCGAGGGACGCTACACGCGCTTCTACGGCACGTCGGCGGCTGCACCGTTTGTGGCAGGAGCCGCGGCACTGATCCTCTCGCGCCATCCCGATTTCACGCCAGAAGATGTCCGCGGCATCCTGCTCGCCGGCGCGGAGGATCTCGGAACGCAGGGATGGGATGACCGCTACGGCGCCGGACTGCTGCGCGTCGACCGGTCCGTCCGCCTCGACAATCCCTCCGTGGTGCGCATTACCGCTCCGCGCACGGATTTCGCCACCAACGCCGAGCGCATCGTGGTGACCGGAACGGCGGCATCGCCGGTGATGAACGGGTTCCGCCTGCAGTACGGCATCGGTGAGAATCCCCGCAGCTGGCGGGATATCACCGGATTCGTGGCCGCGCAGGCCGTGGCGGATACGCTGGCCGTGTGGGATATCATGGATCTCCCCGACACAACTTATACGCTCCGACTCGCCGCCGAAAGCAATCGCGGCACGTCGATCGACGACCGTGTCGTGCTGCATATCGACCGCACGCCGCCGCGTATTCTCGGCGCGGCGCTTGTGCCAGCGCTGGAAGGTGCCGCGTACGGGATCGCCGTTGGATTCACGACGGACGAACCTACACTGGGCAAGGTGTGGTATCGCGAGGAGGGTTCTTCGGCGCCCTGGCGCTGGGTGTCGGCGGAGGGGGAGACGGAGAACAATCTGTTCATCGGTACGTCCCATCACATCTACATGGGACCGAAATATTTCCGCACGGGACGCGGCTATGAATTCTATATCAGTGCGGAGAATGCCGTGGGGCTTGAGTCCGTCGCCCGCGAAACCGACGGTAGCAATTTCACGATCAGCATCCCATCACCGGTGAGCGCTTTCGGCTTCAGCATCAAACCATACGGTCTGCCGCTGAGCCGCCTCGCCCGCGGGACGCCGGATCTCAACGGCAACGGTCGGCCGGAACTTCTGGCCAACAGTCTCGAAGACGACAACGCCTTCAACGCCTGGGAGTTCAACGGAAACGGCTTCATCCGCGTGGATGAGGGAAAGCAGGGACAGGAGTTCCCGCGGGGTTCGGGCGATCTCGACGGGGATGGCGCGCCCGAGTTGCTGACATCCTTCGTGCGGAATGGATTTCTCTACAGAGGGCGAGCGGGAGGATTTCCCGAAGAGAAAATCTGGTCCGACACCGTCGACGGCGATTTCTGGTCCGTCGACATCCACGACGTGGACGGTGACGGCAAACGCGAGGTGCTCGCGGTGATCGATGATTCCACCTTCGGTGTGTTCTCTTGGAATGGCAGCGACATGGTGGAGGAAGCGCGCCTCGTCAATTCCACGGGTGTCGACAACGGACCGCGGAACACCTTCAGCGCTCCGCGGGCCGCCTTCGGTGATTTCAACGCCAACGGCCGTCCCGACATTCTGCTCGGCGATGGCGACGGCGACTTCTTCATCGGCGAGCATCAGCCGAACGGGACGTACGATTTCATCTGGGGCACGGAGAATGCGTTTACACTCGGGAGCGAGTTCGTCGCTTCGGGTGATTTCGACGGGGACGGGCGGGATGAGTTCGCACTCGGCTTCCGCACGCTGTCTGACGACGTCGTGCCGTTCTGGTATTTCGGGATATTTCAGCTTGATGCACGCAACGAACTCGAGGTGCTCTGGAGTATGCAGTTTCACGGCGTGACCGAAAGCGCCCAGTACGGATCGTTCACGCGCATTCAAAACAGCATCGCCGCGGGCAATCTCGATGGCGACGCGGCTGACGAGCTGGTGATCACATCCTTCCCGGAGCTGTATGTCATCGATTATGATGCCGGACAACAGGAATTCGGCACCATCTGGCAGTATCCGCTGGTCAACACCGATGCGACTGTCATCGCTGACTTCGACGGTAACGGCATCCCGGAACTCGCCGTCGCCACGCCCGACAGCATCGTGTTCTTCGAACGTGATCTCCCGTACACCGGTCCCGAACCGCCGCGCGCGATTTCCGTCGAATACCGGGATGCGGAGACGGTGCAGCTCGAATGGAGCATTGGCGCGCCGTCGCCGGAGTATCGCCTTTATCGCGCGGTGGACGGTGGTCCGCTCGAATTGATGGGCAGCTTCGCGGCATCGATCTCGCTGTCCGATCCTTCGCTGGAGCCCGGCAGGCGCTATCAGTACGCGGTCAGTTCTCGCGATACGACACGGACGCCTGCGGAGAGCCCGCTCGTGTTCACGCGCGTGCTTCGTCCCCATGCGGAGCCGGTTGTCGACAGTATCGCGTATGCCCAGGAAGCGCAGTTCCGTGTCTTTGTCTCGCAGGACATGGGCACCCGGATACCCGGGAAGCGATCGTTCCTTCTGGAGAGTCAGCGTGAGCCGGAAAGTGTTGCCCTGCTCGATGAACGAACGCTGCTGCTCTCTTTCGGGACGCTGGAGGACGGGGATTACGGACTCACGGTTGAGGGACTGCGCGACGGCGAAGGAATCCCGTTTGCCCGGCGCAGTTACGGTCCGGTCGAAGTGCGCGCGCCGGTCATCAACGAATGTTACATCGAACGCGTTGAATATATCCCGCCGCGGCGGTTCGATGTCTGGTTCAGTGCGGCTGTGGAGGCCGCCAGCGCCGGAACGGCCGCCAACTACACCTTTCTGCCCGCCGGCACGGTGGCCGAGGCGCGTCCCGACAGCGAGGAGCCGCGCCGCGTCAGCATCTTCATCACCGACGACACGCCGGTGGGTGCGCTCGGACAGGAGTACGTGCTGCAGGTACGCGGGGTGCGCTGCGAATCCGGAGCCATCATCGGCGACGGTCCCGGAAGCACGGCCGGGGTCATTCTCAACCGCCAGACGCTCGATGACGTGTTCGTGTATCCGAGTCCGCTCAAGCCCGAGCACGCACAGGATTTTATCACCTTTGCCAATCTCACCCCGCGCGCCACGATCCGCATCTACACGCTTTCAGGGCTGTTCGTCGCCGAGGTGGAGGAGAAGGACGGCAACGGCGGTACCCCCTGGGATCTGCGTGACAGGAAAGGGCAGCGCGTGCCGGCGGGCGTCTACGTATATCGTGCAAGCGGTACCGACGCGGAGGGACGCGACGTCGAGGCAGTGATCGGAAAATTCGCAATCATTCGGTAAACCATCATGGCAAAAAAGAAGGCTTCATCGAAGGCACAGCTCCCGGACCGCATCTGGACGCCCTCGAACATGCTCAGCTTCCTGCGTGTGCTTCTCGTGATTCCATTTGCGCTGCTCCTTCAGGATGTGCATCAAAACCAGCTCCTGCTCGGCGCGATCGCCCTGATCGCCTACGCAACGGATCTGCTCGATGGCTGGATCGCACGGACATTCGAAGGTGAATCGAAACTTGGTCGCATCATCGATCCGCTCGCCGACAAGATCTTCATCATCGTCGCGGTGGTCATAATGGTCGCGGAACACCTGCTGCCGTTGTGGTTCGTCCTCGTCGTCGTGGCGCGCGATGTGATCATTTTGTTCGGCGGACTGCATCTGCGCAGCCGCACGGGCATTACCGTGCAGAGCAACATGCTGGGCAAGGCAACGGTGGTCTCCATCGGGCTGGTGCTGATGGCGGCCATTTTCAGTGACGGTGGGCGAGACACGCTCTTCACCATGCTGATGCTGATCAGTCTCGGACTCATCGTCGCCTCGCTCTACATGTACGGCGAGCGCTATGTCAAACTGCTGCGGGCGCACGGAAAAAAGCGCGCGTGACCGCGGAGCGTTCTGCGGGATCGCTGCTGCGATCCTTTCCGTCCGCGGACGCATCTCACAAACAGGCGGACAGTGATGTTCCGCTGATTCATTCATCAATCATCGACCTGGAACACGAACACTATGGGTTTTCTCGACAAGCTGAAGTTCTCCCGCCTCAAGGAAGGCCTGACAAAAACGCGCGAATCCGTCATGGGGAAAGTAACGCGCGTTATCAAGGCAAAGCGGAAAATCGACGATGAACTGCTCGATGAAATCGAAGAGGTGCTGATTCTCGGTGATGTCGGCGTCGCCACCACTTCGCGTATCATCGACAACCTCCGCGAGCGCGTGCGGCGCGAGCGCTACGAGGATGCCTCCGAACTGCATCGTCTGCTGCGCGATGAAATCTCGGCACTGTTCCAGGGACACGAAATCGAGACCGACGGTGTCGCCATCGAGATCCCGAAAGATGTGTCGCCCTATGTCATCATGGTCGTCGGCGTCAACGGTGTGGGGAAGACCACGACCATCGGCAAGCTGGCATACAATTACCGCACCGCGGGAAAGAGTGTCATCATCGGAGCAGCCGACACCTTCCGCGCCGCCGCAAACGAGCAGCTGGAGGTCTGGGCGCAGCGCGCGGGCGTCGACATCATTCAGCAGAAACATGGCTCCGATCCCGCAGCCGTCGCCTTCGATACGCTGCAGTCGGCACTCTCGCGCAAGTCGGACGTCGTGATCGTTGACACGGCGGGACGCCTGCATACGAAGTCGAACCTGATGGAAGAGCTCAAGAAAATCAAGCGCGTGATGGCGAAGCTTATGCCCGACGCACCGCATGAAGTGCTGCTCGTACTCGACGCGACAACGGGACAGAATGCCATTCAGCAGGCAAAGATCTTCACCGATGCGGTGGGTGTAACGGGGATGGCCGTCACCAAACTCGACGGCACTGCCAAGGGCGGCGTGGTGATCGGGATCAGCAGTGAGATGTCCATTCCCGTGAAGTACATTGGTGTTGGCGAGAAGATCGACGATCTTCAGGTGTTCGATGAGGATGCGTTCGTGCAGGCGCTGTTCGGCAGCCTTCGCACGGACGACGAGATCACGGTTGAAGAAGATGTTCCCGAAAGCTGATGCAGGAGGACGCATCATGTTCATGCGCAAGCCGCAGAACCGGCGGTTCGAATATACGCCGCGGTACTATGATCCAAGCAAGGATGAAGCCGAGCGCCGACGTCGGCGCTTCCGTTTCGAGCGTCCTCCGCGCCGCAAAGGCCACAGACCGTTCATCATTCTTATCATCATGTTCATTCTCGTGTACCTGTTGTACAGCTATCTGCAGTGACTTTCATGCCCGGCGATAACGTGACATCCATTCAGAAACTCCCCCAGCACCTGGCGAATCAGATTGCGGCGGGTGAAGTCGTGCAGCGTCCGGAGTCCGTGGTAAAGGAACTCATGGAGAATGCCATCGACGCCGGCGCCGAACACGTGACCGTCGTCATCGGCAACGCCGGAAAGACGCTGATCCAGGTTATCGACGATGGCTGCGGGATGACTGAAGAAGACGCGCACACGGCATTCGAGCGCCACGCCACGAGCAAAATTCGCAGCCTCGAGGATCTCGAGCGCATCATGACCTTCGGATTTCGCGGCGAAGCGCTGCCATCGATTTCCTCGGTGGCGAAGGTCGAGCTGCGCACACGCACAGCGGATCAGGAAGTCGCAACACTGCTGCGGATCGAAGGAGGAAGCATCGATCCGCCGGACAAGACCGAAGGTCCCGTCGGTACATCAATCAGCGTGCGCAATCTTTTTTACAACACACCCGCCCGACGGCAGTTTCTCAAATCCAACGCGACGGAATACCGGCACATCACCGATACGGTGCAGCGTTTCGTGCTCTCGAATCCGCATGTGCGCGTGACCTTCATCTCCGACGGCAGCACGATTTATGACGCGATGCCGGCGGATCTTCCGGGTCGCATCTCCTACCTGTACGGCGACCGTGTGGCCGAATCCCTGCTCCCGGTGCAGGAGGAAACCGATCTGATTACGATCACCGGGTATGTCGGGCGTCCGGCCTTCGCGAAGAAATCCCGCGGCGAGCAGTTCCTCTTTGTTAACGGCCGCTATGTCGTCAGCCGCCTGCTCAATCACGCGGTGGTCAGTGCCTACGAGCACATGCTCGACCAGGGTGCATTCCCGATGTACATGCTCTTCCTGAACGTCGATCCCCGCCAGGTGGACGTCAACGTGCACCCCTCCAAGCTGGAGGTCAAGTTCAGCAACGAGCGCAACATGTACACCATTCTCAACGCCGTTGTACGGCGCAGCCTGTATCATTTCGATCTCACGCCATCGGTGGAATTTCGCGAGCAGCAGCGGGCCACCGACGCCGGGCATCCGGAGGGGCAGGGGGAGCAGGGATTCAGCGAACCGGGAGCGGATCGCATGCGTTCCGGACGGCAGGAGACCGGGGGAGCGCCGGCCGAGCCACGTTATGATTCTTTCTCCTCGCTCAGCAGGGGGATGGATGAGCGTCCGGGCAGCGGTTCGCGTATGGACGCCCGGCAGATCGACGACCTCTTCCGCTCGATGAACATCGATGCGGGACAGGACGGCGGGCAGCAGGATGCCGGCGGGGAAGGCGGCGGTCACAGCGATGGCAGCAGTGACCGGACCATCATTCTTCCGAGCGAGAAACCGGTGTCTGACACGCAGTTTCTCTGGCAGCTGCATAACAAGTATCTTTTCACACCGATCAAGTCGGGCCTCATGATCATCGATCAGCATGTCGCGCACGAGCGCATCCTCTACGAGAAGGGCCTTGCCGCCCTTCAGGAAGCCGCGCCCTTCTCGCAGCAGCTGCTGTTCGAGCATGAGTTCCGGGTATCACCGGGCGACTTCGCGCTGCTGAGCGAGTTGCGTGAAGAGCTCGAACATCTCGGCTTCGTGCTCCGGCTCGAGGCGCCGAATTTCGTGACGGTCGAGGCCGTGCCACAGGACGTGCGTCCGGGCATGGAAGAAAGCATTCTCGAGGAAATGCTCGAACAGTACAAGGAATACCAGACCTCGGGTGTGACCGACGTACGCCACATGGTGGCGGCGTCCTACGGCTGCCGCGCGGCCATCAAGGCCGGAGACAAGCTCGCGCCGCCCGAGATGCAGGTGCTGCTCGATCAGTTGTTTGCAACCTCGAATCCGTACGCGTGTCCCCACGGACGCCCGATTCTCGTCAAGCTCTCGCTCGACGAACTCGACCGCCGATTTGGAAGAACAGGATAACAATTCACAACGCTTCATTTCCATCATGCAAGACGTACAGGCCTACACTCCGAAAAACAAGATCCGTCTCGTGACGGCCGCCTCGCTGTTCGACGGCCATGACGCGAGCATCAATATCATGCGCCGCATCCTGCAGTCCAGCGGCGCGGAAATCATCCATCTCGGCCACAACCGTTCCGTTGCCGAGATCGTGGATGCCGCCGTGCACGAGGATGCCCAGGGCATTGCCATCAGCTCGTACCAGGGCGGCCACATGGAGTATCTCAAATACATGAAGGATCTCCTCGAGCAGCGCGGTGCCGGGCATATCAAGATTTTCGCCGGTGGCGGCGGAGTGATCGTGCAGAACGAAATCGACGAACTGCACGCCTATGGCATCGATCACGTGTTCTCTCCGGAGGACGGACGGCAGATGGGCCTGCAGGGCATGATCAACACCGTGCTTGAGGCCTGCGACTACGAGACAGGGCACGACGAACGCCTCACCGTCGGTGACGGTACACTGCTTGTCAGCGGGAAACCGGCGTCACAGGTGAACGGTGAGCTGAAATCCGACCGCCGACTTTTCGCCAGCGCACTCACGGCGCTGGAACATCATGAGGAGGTGACAGTCGAACCTTCCGGGGACACGATCATTCCCGTGCTCGGCATCACCGGCACCGGTGGAGCAGGAAAGTCATCGCTGACCGACGAGATCGTGCGTCGTTTTCTGCGGGAATTTCCCGACCTGCATATCGCGATTCTCTCTGTGGACCCGTCGAAGCGGCGCACGGGCGGGGCGCTGCTGGGCGACCGCATCCGCATGAATGCCATTGCCGCGACCGCGCCGGAAGGACACGAACGTGTGTTCATGCGCTCCTTCGCCACGCGTGCGGCGAACACCGCCACCTCGGCGGCGCTGCACCGCGCAATCGATCTCTGCAAAGTCGCCGGATACGGACTGGTCATCGTGGAGACCGCGGGCATCGGCCAGAGCGACTCCGCCATCGTCGACCTGGTGGATGTGTCCATGTACGTGATGACGCCGGAATACGGGGCGCAGACGCAGCTCGAGAAGATTGATATGCTCGACCTGGCCGATATCGTCGTACTGAATAAATACGAGAAGCGCGGGGCGGAAGACGCACTGCGTGATATCCGTAAGCAGGTGCGGCGCAACCGAGGCCTGTGGGAGGCGGAGGAAGACGACATTCCTGTGTATCCGACCATCGCGAGTCAGTTCAACGATGCCGGGACCAATCACCTGTTTTTCCACATCGTGCAGACGCTGAAGAAAGAAACCCGTGTGGACTGGCAGACCGATCTCGGCCGCGACCATGCCCTGCCCGACAAGGCCGCGATCATTCCCCCGGAGCGTTCACGCTATCTCTCCGACATCGCCGACGCGCTGCAGGAGTACAAGAAGTGGGTGGATGAGCAGGCGGAGTTCGCGCGACGCTGGGATCAGCTCGAAGGCGCGCGCGCTTCGCTGGTGGAATCCGGCGAACGGCGGGAGTTGCAGATTTCCGGCGAGGGAGGTGTGGTGGAAATCGGTTCGAAGGAAGTGCGGCAGGAGCTGCTTGACGTGCTCGATGCGCAGATCACCTATTTCCGCGACAAGGTGGCACCGGAGAACCGCGACCTGCTTGAAAAATGGGAGGATGCAAAGGAGGCGTACTCCAGGGATACGCTGACCACGCGTGTCCGCGACCGCGAAATCGTCAACACGCTCGCGCGCACGTCGCTGTCGGGAACGCGCATCCCGCGCGTGTCCCTGCCGCAGTACCGCGACCGCGGAGATATCCTGCGATGGATACTCCTGGAAAATGTGCCCGGCAGTTTTCCCTATACCGGCGGCGTCTTTCCGTTCAAGCGCGAGGGAGAAGATCCCACGCGCATGTTTGCGGGCGAGGGTACACCGGAGCGGACGAACAAGCGCTTCCACTATGTTTCCGAGGGACTCCCGGCCGCGCGTCTCTCAACCGCGTTCGATTCCGTCACGCTTTACGGCGAGGATCCGGCCGAGCGTCCCGACATCTACGGAAAGATCGGCAACTCGGGCGTCAGCATCTGCACGCTCGACGACATGAAGAAGCTCTACTGCGGCTTCGATCTGACTGCGCCGAACACCTCGGTGTCGATGACCATCAACGGTCCCGCTCCGATGATATTGGCCATGTTCATGAACACCGCGATCGACCAGCAGGTGGAGCGGTGGCTGGTGCTCAACGGGAAATTCGAGCAGGCGCAGAAGGCGATCGACGAACAATACGCGGCGGTGAACATGGAGCGCCCTGTATATACCGGTGCACCGACGCTACCTGAACTGCTCGCCGAACTCAACGACCCCGCGCAGTTCGAAAAGGGCGCCGGCGTGCATCGCTATTTCGGCCTCGGGACGCTCGGTGTTTCCGGGGATTTCTTCGTGGCGAAGGGCATCCTGCCGCGGGAGGAATACGAACGCATCCGTGCGGAGAGCATGTCGGTTGTGCGCGGTACCGTCCAGGCTGACATCCTGAAGGAAGACCAGGCACAGAACACCTGCATTTTCTCCACGGAGTTCGCCCTGCGCATGATGGGCGACATTCAGCAGAACTTCGTGCGCAACAGGGTGCGCAACTACTATTCGGTCTCCATCAGCGGCTATCACATTGCAGAGGCCGGAGCGAATCCCATCACGCAGCTGGCCTTCACCCTCGCGAACGGTTTCACCTACGTGGAGTACTATCTCTCGCGCGGCATGCACATCGACGAGTTCGCCCCGAATCTGTCGTACTTTTTCTCCAACGGCATCGACGCCGAATACGCCGTCATCGGACGCGTGGCGCGGCGCATCTGGTCCGTCGCGATGAAACGTCTTTACGGCGGCAACGACCGTTCGCAGAAGCTGAAGTACCACATCCAGACCAGCGGCCGCAGCTTGCATGCGATGGAGATCGACTTCAATGACATCCGCACGACGCTGCAGGCGCTGTACGCGATTTACGACAACTGCAACTCGCTGCATACGAACGCGTATGACGAGGCGATCACTACGCCGACCGAGGAAAGCGTGCGGCGGGCGCTGGCCATTCAGATGATCATCAACAAGGAACTCGGGCTCGCGAAGAACGAGAATCCGCTGCAGGGATCCTTCATCATCGAAGAGCTGACGGACCTCGTCGAGGAGGCCGTGCTCGCGGAGTTCCGGCGCATTTCCGACCGCGGTGGCGTGCTGGGTGCCATGGAGACGATGTATCAGCGCGGCAAGATCCAGGAAGAGTCGATGGTGTACGAGCACAGGAAACATTCGGGTGACCTGCCCATCGTCGGCGTGAATACCTTCCTTCGTCCCGCGCATCTGCGCCGGCGCGAGGAGGAGCCGATCGAGCTGATCCGTTCGACGGAAGATGAAAAGCGGCAGCAGATCGCCAACGTGCGCGCGTTCCAGAAGCGGAACGAGGGCGGTGGATCAGAGGCGCTCGCGGCGGTACAACACGCCGCGCAGGAGCATCGCAACGTGTTCGACGAGCTGCTCGAATGCGTGAAGGTCGCTTCGCTCGGACAGATCTCCGGCGCGCTGTACGAAGTCGGCGGCCAGTACCGGCGGAGTATGTAAGTACACATTGAGGAGCTGAACATTATGACAATCCTTTTTACCGGTCCGGTCGGACTGATCAAGGAATGGCTCGAGGTCTGCGCGGAGCATGAGTGCATCGTATATGGCCGGGGCATGAAGAAAACGGTCGACGCAGAGGTGCAGACCGTGCACGCGCTGGACGAAGCGCCGCACATTGATCTTGTCATCGATCTGCACGTGCGCACGTCGAAGAAGCGCCGCCTGATTCTCAGCGATGTGCTTGCGGAAATCAACAGTGACGCACCGGTTCTCTGTAACACGGCTGCGGTCACGGCGACGGAACTGACCGCGCGTGTCGGCGGGGCGGACCGCATCGTCGGTTTTGCCGCTCTGCCGGGACTCACGACGTCGGATTTCGCGGAGGTTTGTTTTCCATATGGCGCGAAGCATGGCCATCAGGAAATCCTCACGGATTTCTTTGCAGGCATCGGCAAGCGCATGGAGGTCGTTCGTGATGAAGTCGGTATGGTCACGCCGCGCATGCTGGCGGTGATGATCAACGAGGCCGTGCTGGTCTGTCAGCAGGATATCACGGGGCAGGAATCCATGGATGCACTTCTGCGTGTCGCGCTGCCCGGCGGGGGGCCGATCAGCTGGGGACATCGCATCGGCTGGCGCAACCTGTATACGATCCTGCGTGCCATGCACGAAGAACTCGGCGGTGAGCGCTACCGGCCGGCATCCCTTTTGAAAAAAATGGCATTGTCAGAATGAAAAAGCGCAGCCTCTTCACGGCAGTCACCATGCTTCTCGTGATGTTCGTCTCAGCGCCGCTTGCCGCGCAGGACGGCACCACGACCGACATCCTTCGGAACGAATCCTGGATAAAGACCGGTCCCGCCGTCGGACCCCTGCTGTTGTGGCACAATTTCCGGCAGCATCAGACCAGCGCGGACATTTCCGCCGGTGTCACCGGTACGTGGGATCTCATGCTTGCGCAGCCGATCCGTTCGTGGTACATCATCTTTCGTCCGGGTGTGAGTGTGCTCTGGCCGACAATGACCATCGATGCTGTGCTTCGGCTGCGTCCGCCAATCCCGTTTTCTCTCAATGCGGGCGGGAGTTTCGATCCCACCTGGGAGCGGGATTTGCCCGATGTCGGTGATCATCAGGAATACAAGTATGTGCGGGAGATGAATTCGCTCGGCAAGCGATCGTTCTTCTACCTCGGCGTGCAGTACGTGACGTCATTTGCGTTTTACGAGCTGCAGTATCGTGTGCAACTCGACCGCGGCGCACGTGCGTACTACTACAATCCCGATGGAACGCCCCCCGAGGCAACGGGTGTGCGCAGATATTTCCTGTGGTCATTCGCGATGAGCATTCGGCTCTGAATTCGTCGGCGCAGCGGGCAGAAGCTCCTGCTGCCGACTTTTCAGTTCACGGATCAATCCACGCTGGCGACGATTGCTCATCGCGCGCGCGAGCGGACTGTCCTTCCGCAGCAGCTGCCTGTATGCCTGCATTCCGGTCAGCGTAAAACCTTCCGTTTCCGCACGATCCTCCTCCTGTGATATCAACTGTATTGCAGCCTGCAGCACGTCATCGGCAGTGACGAGCACCGGCTGCCACGCTTCCACCGAAGATGCATATTCGTCCTTCGACGGCAGCTGCAGATAGATCCGGGCATCGTCGCGCTCCTTCCGAAGCGTAGTCACACGTCCGAGATCGGAAGAGAGATGTGCGCCATCGATATGCCGCAGGTAGAGCTGCGGCGTGAAACCGGAGTCCATGCGCGCTTCGATGCTGCCCGGGAAGCGGCCGCGGATATCCGTGAGCAGCTGCAGCCAGGAACCCGCGGTGACACTGCCGAAACCGAAGAGTCCGTCAAGCAGCAGCGCATCGGCCGAGGCGGACGCGGCGGCGGCTGCCATGTCGAGGAGCATGACACGGTATCCACGGAAAAACGCGCGCGGCGGAAGAAAGGAGGGCGCGGCCCGCAGGCTGTCGCCGTCCCAGTACACCGGTGCGATGGAGACGCCGAATCCCGCATCCTTGAGCTGCCGCACGGCCTGTTCGATCCGGCGCAGGTCGAAACTGCTGTACTCGATGCCGCGTGGGGAAGGAATCCAGAGTGGGACGCGCAGCACCACCCAGTTCACGGCGTTCGCGCGCAGAACGGTGGTTGCGCTGCTGATGCGTGCTCGTTCGTAGCCAGGAAAATCCAGCGGCAGTTCCACCGCGCGGCGGGTGATCGCGGAACGGTCGGCATATTCCTCCGGCGGTGCTTCCTCCGTTGACAGGAGGTCGCGGAGGATGCCGCCCTGTGATGCAAAGTACAGGAGCGCGGCAACCATCACCGCGGCGATGAACCACGCGGTGCGGCGTTCCCTGTTGCGACTGCGCAGGTCATTCTGCATCGGAACCCTCCGTTTCCTGTGACACAATGGCTTCGAACTCGAACAGCAGCGCGCGCACTTCCTCGGGAGAATGAACCTGCTGCACGATGATGCGCACCTGCCGCGCATCCTGCTCGAGCTTCGCACGATCCTTGTTGTCGAGTACCCAGGCCATCAACTGCTGGAAATGACGCTCATAAAAGAGCTCGTCATCCTGCGGCGGCAGGGCGATGTTGAGGCGCCCCTGTTCGAGCGTCACGCGCGCCAGACGGATGCGCGCAGCGATGAGCCGGACACGCACCGAAAAGATCAGCGACTGTGCCTCCTCGGGCAGCGAGCCGAAGCGGTCGGCCAGTTCCTGTGCGATGGACTCGATCTCCTCATCCGTCTCACAGTTGTAGAGCCGCTTGTAGAGATCGAAGCGCTCCGTGGCGTTGCTGATATAGGTATGGGGGAGATAGCTGTCGAGACCGAGTTCCATGACGACGTCCGCGCGAGGACGCATGGCTTCTTCCTCCTCCTTGAACAGTCCCTCGAATTCCTCAGACTTGAGTTCGTCGACGGCCTCCTCGAGCGTCTGCATGTACAGCTCGAAACCGATCTCGGTGATGAATCCGCTCTGTTCCGCACCGAGCAGATTGCCCGCACCGCGGATTTCGAGATCACGCATGGCCAGCTGGAAACCGGTTCCGAGTTCCGAGAATTCCTCGATCGCCTGCATGCGCTTGAGGGCGTCGCGCGTCAGTTTCGACTGCGGCGGTATCAGCAGGAATGCCCAGGCCTGCGTGTTCGAGCGTCCCACGCGGCCGCGCAGCTGATACAGTTCGGCCAGGCCGAAATGATTCGCGTTGTTGATGAAAATCGTGTTCGCGTTCGGGATGTCGAGACCGCTCTCGATGATTTTTGTCGCCACGAGCACGTCCACTTTGCGTTCGAGAAAGCGCATCATCACGCGCTCGAGTTCCGAAGACTTCATCTGACCGTGTGCGGTGGAGATGCGCACGCCGGGAAGGTAATTCCGCAACACGTCGGCGAGGTGATCGAGGTCCTGCACCTTGTCGTGAACGAAAAAGACCTGACCGCCGCGCTCGAGTTCACGTTCGACGCCCTCGACAATTGTGTCGCGTTCGAAGGGGAGGATATGCGTGATGATGGGGAGACGGTTCTTCGGCGGTGTTTCGATAACGGAGAGATCGCGCGCGCCCAGCAGGGAGAAGTTCAGCGTGCGCGGAATCGGCGTGGCGGTCATTGTCATCGTGTCGACACTGGCGCGCAGCTCCCGCAGTTTTTCCTTGGCGGTGACGCCGAAGCGGTGCTCCTCGTCGACGACCAGCAGACCGAGATCGCGAAACGCAACATCCCTGCTCAGCATGCGATGCGTGCCGATGACGATGTCGATACTGCCGCGTTTGAGCTTTTCCAGGATCTCCTGCTGCTGCCTGCGCGACTTGAAGCGTGAAAGGGATTCGACGAATACGGAATAGCGGTTCAGGCGGTCGCGGAAGGTGTGATAGTGCTGCTGTGCCAGAATGGTCGTGGGTACGAGTACGGCGACCTGCTTGCCGTCAACCACGGCCTTGAATGCCGCCCGCACGGCGACCTCGGTCTTGCCATATCCGACATCGCCGCAGACCAGGCGGTCCATCGGTACCGCTTCCTCCATGTCATTTTTCACGTCAACGGTCGCTTTGGCCTGATCGGGCGTGTCTTCGTAGATGAACGATGCCTCTAGTTCCTTCTGCCACTGACCGTCGGGCGAGAACGCGTAGCCCTCCGACATCTTCCGCCGCGCATAGAGCTGGATCAGGTCGCGTGCGATGTCCTTGATGCGCTTCTTCGTCTTCGCACGCAGCCGCTCCCATGCACCGCTGCCGAGCTTGGAGAGCTGCGGCGTGTGGCCCTCCTCGGAGCTGTATTTCTGCAGCTTGTTGATGTAATTCAGGTTCACGTACAGCGTGTCGTCGTCGGCGTACAGCAGCTTCGCGGTTTCCTGCAGTCCGCCGCTGACCGTGATGGTTTCAAAGCCGATGAACTTGCCGATCCCCTTGTCGGCATGAACGACGAAATCGCCGATGCGCAGCTGCTTCATTTCCCGCAATGACAGTCCGCGATGTCCGCGCGTGGCGCGCTTGCGGATGTGATGGCGGTTGAATACCTGATGTTCGGTCAGCACGGCGAGCCGGGCGGAGGGGAGGATGAATCCTTCGGTGAGCGGACAGTAGCGCACGTCGTGATGCAGTGCGGGAAAGGCCGGGCGATCTTCGTCATCGCCGTCGGCGGCGCTGTGCAGCAGATCCTCCAGCCGTTCGGCCTGCTGCGCGGAATCGGCGACGAGGACGGTCTCGTATCCCTCTTCCTGCAGACGCAGCAGCGTCTCCTGCAGCAGCCGGATCGATCCGTTGACCGACGGCTGGGATTCAGCGCCGGCGTCGAGCGTCTGCGCGCACTCCTGCTCGATGACACCAAATAGAACCGTACCGTGACGCGTGCGAAGCTGCTCGAGCACCGCGGACTGTTCCTGTTCCTCGGCCTGCTGCCGCACGGACTCAATGCCGTCGATCACCAGCAGGGCGCGTTCGTCGAAGAACTCGGGCATGCGGCTGTGTACGCGCGGCTCGTCATCGAGGAACAGCGAGGTGACAAAGGCGGCCTCTTCCATCGGACGAATGGATCGCTGACTGAGCGCGTCGAATTCGCGTATGGAGTCGATCTCATCACCGAAGAACTCGATGCGCAGGGGATTGTCGTATCCTACCGGAAAAATATCCACGATTCCCCCGCGCACGGCGTATTCCCCCGTGCTGGCCACAAAATCCGACTGCTCGAATCCGCCGAACGCAACCTGCCGGATCAATTCCATCTGCGGGATCTGCTGTCCGGTACGAATATGTGTGGACTGCTCGCGGATGTCCTGCACGGACGGAAATTCCTGCAGCGCCGTGCGGATGTCCGTGATGACCACGCGCTCGGGTGATTCGGTCAGGAAGCGCAGCGTGTCGGCGTTCTCGGCGAATGTGCTCGTGATGTTGCGGATCTGCTTCTGCGTGCGGGAGAATCGCTCGCCGATGAAGAGCACCTGATCGTCACCGAGGATGAGCGACATGTCATTCCACAGCTCCTGTGCGGAAGCGGTGTCAGCCGCGATAACGACGAGCTGCCGACTGCCGATGCGGAAAAGGTCGGCGAGCAGAATGCCCTTCAGCGAACCGTACACGCCCCTGAGCTGCAGGCAGGATGCGGGTTCCGGCAGCTGAGCCGCGATGGATGCGGCGAGCGGCAAATGGCGGAAGCGTTCGAGGAGACGAACATCGGGCTCCCGCTCGCGGTCGGCAGGATGCTTCTCCGCAGTCACGACTCCGCTTCGCTATTATCCTGTCGCTCGGATGCGGCATCCTGCAGTTCGGGACAGAGCCGCCGTAAATAGGGGAAATCGTAGATGCCGGTATGATGGCCGTCGCCCCAGGTCAGCTGAATTGCATAGCGGCCCTGCTGCCTCACGTTCTCAAGGCGCAGTGCGTCCGCAGTGAACAGGGGGATGTAAAATGCGCCCTTTTCCTCGCGGTCAGTAATGCAGGTGGCGCAGGGACAGTTTTTTCGGAGCAGGGGCATGGGATAGCTGCACTCGAGTCCGTCAGACCAGGTGATCAGCATCGCCTTGCGATCCTCGCTGAGGCGTATCTTGGTGGGTACGGGTGCGGACATGATTCCAGAACTGAATGAACGCGTGAGACATCGGCGCGGATTCCGCAGGCGTGGGGCGTCTGCAGTCCGGGACACCGGATTCCTTTGCCTTTGATGCGGCAGGAATCTATTTTTACATGTTACACATTTTTCGACAAAACTGAAGCATCTGATGCGCTTTTACGAGAAACTGGACAATATCACGACGACGCATGACAGCCTTGTCTGCGTCGGCCTCGACACGGATCCGTTGAAAATACCTGATCATCTGCGAGGGCGTGACGATGGTGTGCTGCTGTTCAATCGCGGCATCATCGAGGCGACGGCCGACATCGCCCAGAGCTACAAGCTCAACCTGGCATTCTACGAGTCCCTCGGCCGTGGCGGCTACGACATCGTGCGGCAGACGCTCGAGATGATTCCCGACGATGTCGTCACCATCGGCGATGCGAAGCGCGGTGATATCGGCAACACCGCCCTGATGTACGCCCGCGCGCTGTTCGACGATTTCGGCTTCGACGCCGCAACCGTGGCGCCCTACATGGGACGCGATTCCGTGGAACCGTTTCTGCGCTACGAGGATCGAGGGGTGTTCCTTCTCGCACTGACATCGAACAAAGGATCACAGGATTTCCAGTACCTCGAAATCGACGGCGATCCGCTGTACCGGCACGTCATCCGCACGGCGCAGGAGTGGAATGACGCGAACAATCTCGGTTTCGTGGTCGGTGCCACGCATCCTTCGGAACTCGAGGATATTCGCGGCATGGTTGGAGATCTGCCCCTGCTCATTCCCGGACTCGGTGCGCAGGGCGGCGATGTGGAGAAATCCGTCCGCGGCGGCACGACTGCCGGGGGGATGCGCGGTGTATTCAATTCCAGCCGCGGCATCATTTACGCCGGCGGCGGAGAGGATTTTGCCGATGCCGCCCGCAGCGCAGCGATCGATCTGCGTGATACGATCAACCGCTTCCGTACGGCAGGATGAGAATCGCCTACTTCGATATCATCTCCGGCATCAGCGGCGACATGACGCTCGGCGCCTGCGTCGACGCCGGTGTGTCTTTCGAAGCACTGCGCGAGGAACTGCGCAAACTTCCGCTTGAAGGATACACACTGGCACGGCGCACGATATCCCGCAGTCACATCACCGCGGTGAAAATCGACGTCGACATCGACGGCGGGGGACACGAACATCATCACCGGGGATACGAGGATATCGTCCGTATCATCGACGGCAGCACGCTTTCGGAATCCGTGCGCGACCGCGCGAAGGCGATGTTCCTGACGCTTGCGCGTGCCGAGGCGCATGTGCACGGCACGACGGTGGAGGAAGTGCACTTTCACGAAGTCGGTGCGGTGGATTCCATCGTTGACATCGTCGGCGCGGCGATCTGCCTCGACCTGCTCGGCGTCGAGCGGGTGTATACGTCGGCCGTGCGCACCGGGTCGGGAGGCACAGTCGAGACCCAGCACGGTCGCATGCCCGTGCCCGCTCCCGCCACAATGGAAATACTCCGGAATTACCCGATCGCACTGACGGACATCCCCCATGAACTGACCACGCCGACCGGAGCCACGATCACGGCGACGCTTTCGGAAGGACTACTGCCCGGTGATGTGCCGTTTACTGTCTCCGCTGTCGGCTATGGCGCGGGATCGAAAGATATTCCCGGAACGCCGAACCTGCTGCGTCTTCTCGTGGGCTCGATTCCCGACACTCCTGCGGAAGAGCGGCTGCTGCAGCTCGACACCAACATCGACGACATGAACCCGGAACTGTATCCTCATGTGCTCGAGCGGCTGATCGCGTCGGGAGCGCGCGACGCGTGGCTGACGCCGGTGCTGATGAAAAAGGGGCGTCCCGCATACGTGCTCAGCGTGCTCGCGGATGAGGAACATCGTGAGGCATTGCTCGGCATCATGTATGCCGAAACGACCACGTCCGGCATTCGCGTGCAGCCGATCGTGCGCCGTATCCTTGCTCGCGAGCAGCAGCTTGCGGACACGCGTTTCGGGCAGGTTAACGTGAAAGTCATTCATCGCGGGGAACACCGCACACGCGTGCCGGAGTATGAAGAATGCCGGCGCATTGCGCGTGAGCGGAATCTTCCGTTAATTCAGGTCTACAGACAGATCACTGAGGATCTGTCATCCTTGAAAAGCGACTCATGATCAGACGCATCCATATCCTCGCCATTCTGTTTTTCCTGCCGCTTGCACTGCAGGCGCAGGAGCCGCTCGTCACGCCCGCGGAAGTGCCGCCGGAGGTGCGTGACATGGTGATCGAGGAGTATTTCGAGGAGAAATTCAGCCTCTCGATTCTCTGGGAACATTACCGCACCGAAACGGCCATTCTGCTCATCGTGGTGTTCGGCTTCGTGATCGGCATGCGGAACTACGCGCGCAACCTCGCGCGACATGAGCAGCGCGTGTTCGATTCGCTGCAGTCCAACGCCGTCATCATCTTCGACCGTTCATCCGACATCCAGATGATGAACCGCGCAGCAAAGCTGCTGCTCGGTCTCGACGAATACGTATCGATGTCGGAGGAGTACTCCTACTACCTGAAGAACGCGCCATCCCCGGAGATTCTCGAGATCTTCGAGGAGCTGCGGAATTCGCGTCACGCGGTGGAGCGGGAAGTGGTGTTCAATCAGGGCAAGGTGATGCGCACGATGATCGTGAAAGCCTATCCGCTGTACAGTGAGAGCAAGCGGCTCGACGGCTTCATCATGATCATTTCCGACATCACCGAGGCGATCGAGAAAGATCGCCGCGTCAACTGGTCCGGTGTGGCCCAGCACGTGGCGCACAAGGCGAAAACACCGCTGTCGACGATCACGCTCACCGCGCAGCATCTCGAAATGCTGCTCAACGAGCAGGAGGGCAGTCCGAGCGAGGAAACCGGTCGCTACATCGACCGCATCGTGGGCGAGTCGCGCAAGCTCAATGAAATCGTGCACAACCTGACCCGGCTCGCCAACAAGGAGCAGATGAACCTGCTCCCCAACGACGTCAACATCGTGCTGCAGAATATCGCGGACGAATACCGATCGAAGGTGACGCGCAACGTGGAAATCATCACGCACCTGTACCGCAACCTTCCGAAAGTCGGTATCGACATCGCGCATTTTCCGGAGGCCGTGGAAAACCTGCTCGACAATGCGATCCGTGCGGTGGGGTCGCGTGACGGACGCATCATTATCGCCACCGCGCCGGGACAGTGGATCAACCGTCCGGGCGAGTACGTGGAAATCACTATCCAGGACACCGGCGTGGGTATGGACGAGGATGTGAAGAAGAGCATTTTCCGTCCCTTCTCCACGCACAGCAAGGGCGGGACCGGTCTCGGACTGGTCATCGTCCAGAAGATCATTCAGGAACATCACGGGGAAATCACCTTTAATTCCTCCCCGGGACTTGGCACCACATTCCAGATTCGTTTACCGGTTACAAAATTCTGAAATACCCCATGGAACAACCCACCATTCTTATCGTCGATGACGAAGAGGATTTCTGCCAGACCGTGTCGGATATCCTCGAGCATTCAGGCTACCGGACCGTCGTGCGGCAGAATCCCGTCGAGGCCCTCGAACTGCTGCAGGTGGAGCAGGTCGACCTGGTGCTTCTTGACATTCTCATGCCGCAGATGGACGGCCGGCAGGTGCTCACGGAAATTGTGCAGAATCATCCCGAAATCCCCGTCATCATGATCACGGGACAGGCGTACAACATCCCCGTGGCAATCGAGACCGCTAAAAAAGGTTCGTTTTCCTTCCTCGCGAAGCCTATCGACCTGGTGCAGCTGCGGGAATCCGTCAAGCAGGCCATCGAGTCGAAGCGTCCGAAAACGATGTCCAACACCATCGAAGAGGTCATGAAGGATCTCGGCATCGTCTCCGCGAGCAAGTCCATCGAACAGATCATGGGCATGGCGGAGAAGGTGGCGAAGACGACCGTATCGGTGCTGATCACGGGCGAAAGCGGTGTCGGGAAGGAGATGATCGCGAAATCGATTCATCGTCTCAGCGCGCGGCGTGACATGCCCTTTGTCAGCGTCGACTGCGGCACGCTGACCGAGACACTGCTCGAATCGGAACTGTTCGGACACATCAAGGGATCGTTCACCGGCGCGCATGCCGACAAGAAGGGGCTGTTCGAAATCGCCGACGGCGGCACGATTTTCCTCGACGAGATCGGCAACACCACGGTGACCTTTCAGCAGAAACTGCTCCATGTGCTCAACAATCAGAAAGTGCGGCGCGTGGGTGATACGCAGGAACGCGAAGTGGACGTGCGCGTGATCAGCGCGACGAACAAAAATCTCCCCGAGCTGATCGAAAAGGGCGAATTCCGCGATGACCTGTATTTCCGGCTCAACAAGTTCGCCATGCATGTGCCGCCCCTGCGCGATCGTCCCGAAGACATCGCGCCCCTCGTGCATCATCTTCTGGCGAATGCCTGCAAGGAGCATGACCTGCAGCATCATTTCTTTTCACCGGCGGCGCTGGAGCTGCTCGGGAAGCAGGACTGGCGCGGCAACGTGCGTGAACTCGACAGCGTGGTCACCAAGCTCGCCATCTTTGCGGAAGCCGAGGAAATCGACGTCCACACCGTGGCGCATGCGCTGAAGGCCGAGATCCAGGGACAGCGGGCGTTTCAGATCGACAATCGTCCGCTCATGGAGCAGGTCGAGGAGTTTGAAAAGAAGCTCATCATCGAGGCCCTGCGTGCAAACGGCGGCAATCAGACCCGCGCGGCCGAGCAGCTCGGCGTCGAGCGCACGAACTTCGTCAAGAAGATGCGCAAGCACCACCTGCACAAGGATGATTTCGTGTGATCCGTGTGCGGGATGCGGCAACATTCTGACACCGGATCTTGCATTTTCTCACGTCGATTCCTATATTTGTATTCACCTCAGGGTACTGAGGTGACAGGCGGGAATAGCTCAGTTGGTAGAGCGCAACCTTGCCAAGGTTGATGTCGCGAGTTCGAGTCTCGTTTCCCGCTCAAAACCGCACCTCGGGTGCGGTTTTGCTTTACCCTCCCAATGCTGCCGGCAGTGCGTTCGCGTACTGCCGGTTTATTTGTGCTTGAATCCGGATGATGAACTCCTTATAATGTACATCACAATGTTTTGCGTCAACCGCCTGCGGGGGATTTCCATGCGTCATGTTTTTTGCGGGATTGCCGTGCTGATGCTTGCATGCCTGAATACGGCATCGGCACAGACACCCGAAATTGGACTCAATGATACGCCTCTCACACGGCCCGAAATGCCGTTGCGGATTTCGGTCGCACCCAGTGGGATGTCACTTGTGTCAACGTATCTGTACAAGAACCCCAGAAAGGATACCGCATGGTCCCGGTTCCTCTCTCCGGCAGGTGTCCCGATCGGGGTCGAAGGAGACGCTGCTGGACGGTTCAACATCCAGTCCGCGTTATCGGATGACCGCTGGGCCTTCCTGGAGCAGCGGGATTCCGTCATGGATCTCATCTATCCACGTTCCCATTTCGTTTCGAAGTACTACTTTCGGATTTCGGATCTCGTCCAGGTCATCGACAGCACGGACACGCTGTTCGCAGCGGGCGGCCGTCATGTCATCATCGCGGATGAAGGGGGGATCACGCGCGGTATCCGTTCCGTGCAATCCGTACGATCAGGTGAATCAATACTCCTGTGCGCGGATGTATCCGTCTCGGATATTACTCCTGGTGGAACTCGTCCCGCTGTTGGGTATATGGAGCATCAATGGGCTTGCCTTGGACCCGGCGATACCCTCTATCGATATACGACGGACGAATCAGAAGCATGGACAGATAAATCGCCCGGGACGGAGCACTTCACCGACATCCTTGTCGGGGGAATCGCTCCCTCCGGAGCCCGCTATCTCGTACGCAGGGAACGCCTGTCTTTCTACTCCTCGGAGAATCTGCTCACGCGTTTGCGCCTCGATCCGCAAACCGGTGACGTTGCTGATGAACACATACTGGATACGCTGATCGGCGATCAGATGGAAGCGTTCAATAGCATCATTGCTTACGATGACGGCGCCCTGGACATCCCGATGCTGCTGCCCGGCAGCGACAGTCTCGCGGTCAGGCGGTACGACGCTTCCGGAGCGTTTCGGGATCAGATCCTCATCTGTTCCGACGTTCGTGTCTATTCGTCCTACGACAGAGTGTATCCGGACGCTCGGATTCTGAAGCTCAGTGCCGGACGCACGCTCGTTGCCTGGAGCCGGCCGGAATCCTCGGGAAGAAGATGGCTGTACCTTTCATTTTTCGACACGGACTGGCAGCTGATCGGTACGCATCACCCCATTGGAACAAGTGTGGAGCGTGATCAGATTTTTCATGCGATCGCCATCCACAATGACACGCTTGCCGTGGCATGGTTCGACAACCGCGACGGGGAGTGGGCGGTCAGGTATCAGCGCCTTCCCCTCGAACAGTTCATTCCGTCCGAGCCGCCGGTGCAGGTGGTGCTGTTCACGCATATCGAAGACAACCTGCCGCAGGCGGATCTCGATACGCCCGAAGCCCGCGCGCAGTACATGCGCATGCGCGACGCCTGCGTCGCGTTCGCGAACCGCACGGCCGCGCATGGAATTTCCTGGAGCCTGCAGCCGGACTGGAAATTCCTCCTCGCCACGCTCCGCTTCGAGCCGGGACTCGATTCCCCGGAAACCGGCGGCAAGCCGCTGCTTACCTGGCTGCGTGACGACCGCGGTGTCGCCATCGATCCCCACTCGCATAAGAAGCAGGGGTACAACTACACCGACGTGGCGCATCTGCTCGATTCCCTCGGGGTCGGCGGCAGTACGGTGATCGGTGGACATATCTGGGATCCGGAGCTTCCGCAGTTCCAGCAGTGGGATCGTTTCCGCACGGCACAGCCCGGCAGCCGTTTCCCGTGGGCGTCGTGGCGGGGCGACATTCTCATGGGCAGCGGCACGCCCAATCATGTCAACGATCCCGTCGTGAGCGGCGTCTGGCGTCCCGCCGACCGCTGGCATTTCTTTGATCACGATCCGGCCGGCAACATCCGCTGCGTCGGACAGTACACCGGCGACATGACGGGCCTCGCGGAACTGGTTTCACTGCGCAGAAGCGCGGCCATCCCGCCGGACAGCATGCTGACGCTTTCCATCCATATCCCGCCGGCCGACCTGCTCATGCCGGGCGGAATGAATGCCGTTGAGGATACCGTTCTCGCACCCCTGGCCGAGATGCGGAACCGCGGCGATGTCGTCACCACCGGCTTCACCGCGCTTGTCGATTCCTGGGAGCAGGAGTATCAGGGACAGGCGTCGGTCTACCGTCCCGGAATCTCGACCGGGATCGATACACAACCGGCGCAACCCGGGCGCGAGGCGATGATTCTCGATATCGCGCCGCATCCCGTCTCCGGACGTGCCACGGTTCGCTACGCTCTGAAAAAGGCCGCGTTTGCGCGTGTGGAATTGTTCAATGCGCTGGGAAAGCGGGTGGCCGTCATTACCGCGCAGGAAAGCGGTCCGGGTGTGCACCATGCCGGGATCTCCGCGCAGCGGCTGCCTTCGGGAGTGTATTTCCTCCGTCTCACCGCGGGATCGTCTGTCCACAGCCGGCCGTTTGTTGTTCAGTAGGTCAGGTGACTGGTCAGGGGGGGCTGCGAATTACTCCTGCGTTCCGGATTGCCGCAGTGCAAATGACTGCCTGCTGACCTGTCGCAGTTTCCAGCGGGTCCACCAATCGTCGAGCAGGATGCCCAGTTCCACGGTCATCCAGGCGAACAGCGCTCCGGCGAACAGATCGATGACGTAGTGATATCGCAGATAGACGGTTGCGATGATGAGCAGTGATCCCGTCACGCCCAGGAACCAGCGTGCGCGGGCACGGAAGCGGAAGGCGAGGAAAATGACAAGCAGCGTGATCTGTGTGTGGCCGCTGGGAAACACGTCCCGCTGCACCTTCGCGGCGGGGAATTCCGTCCCGGGGGGAATGGATTCACCGGTATTCGTGTAGTCGCGCAGGTAGGGTGTGAGCAGGACACCCGGGAGATCGACATCCTTCTGTTCGAATTCATGCTGGGTGAAGCGGGGACCGATAGCCGGCACCGACACATACCCGAAATAGGACAGATAGAATCCCAGAATCACGAAGAGGAAGACCGTCTTGAACGCGCGGACACGTTTCTTGCGGTAAAAATCCACCGCCAGGATCAGCGGGAGGAGGTAATAGCTGGCATATGCCATCTGCAGGATTTCCGTCAGCAGTGGATGCGACCAGCCTTTGAGCCAGACCGTGACATCCGTGCCGAAGAGGATGCGGTCGATGGCAATCAGCGCTGCGTCGAAATCCACCGGATGAATGGCCGGCACGAGGAAATACATTTCCTTGAAGGCGATCGGGATGCAGAGCATCATGTAAAACCCGTGCAGCAGGTTCCACACCGCTCCGCGCAGCTCCGCGAATCGGGCAAGGATGCCGATAGCGACGAGAACGGCGAGATTGACCCCGATGAACAGCGGCCACAGCGGACTCGCATCCTGCCAGATCAGCATGGCGATGCTGAGCAGGATGAAAAATCCCGTATTGACGAGATCGGTCGTGTTGTAGGAAAGAAGAATCCGTTTCATGTGATTACGGAGCGGCAGCGGCCTCCGGCCGCACAAGCTGATGACAGTCACATATCTGTTTCAGCGGGAATGGATGTTTTTTCCCCGTCCGATACAGAAATTCAAAGTACGATTTCCCCGTGTTTTTCCCTACGGTTACAGGTAGATCAGCGTCAGAAAGCCGAGGTAAATGAACAGGCCGAGGGCATCGTTTGACGTTGTGATGAACGGACCCGTGGCAAGGGCGGGATCGATGTTCATGCGGTCGAGGAAGAGCGGAACCGTGGCGCCGACAAGCGTGGCATTCGTGATGACAACGAGGAGGGAAAGCCCCACCGTCAGACCGAACGCCGCATCCCCCATCCAGAAATACACCACGCCAAAGAGCAATGCGCTGCATATGGTGCCGTTTATGGTTGCCGCGGTGAATTCCCGCAGCAGCCGCCGGAAGGTGCGGCTCAGGGCGAGTTCCCCTGTCGCAAGTCCGCGCACCACAATTGAAGAGGCCTGAATCCCCGCGTTCCCGCCCATGGCCATGATGACGGGAATGAAAAATGCGGCGGCCAGCACTTTGCCGAGCTGTACCTCGAAGCTGCTCAGCACGATGGCCGCAAGCAGCTCGCCTGCGAATCCCACCAGCAGCCAGGGAAGGCGGCCGCGAAAAATGCCGAAAATGGTCGAGGAGGAATCGACATCGTCGACGATACCCGACATGCGCTGAATATCCTCCTGCGCCTCCTCGTGGATGACGTCGGCGATGTCGTCGAAGGTGATGATGCCGACGGGGATATTCTCATCATTCACGACGGGAAGCGTCAGCAGATCGTATTTGCGCATGACGTTGGCGACATCCTCCTGGTCGACGTCGGTGCGGACACTGATGACTTCGGGATCCATGATATCAGAAACGCTCGTGTGCCGCTTGACGAGCAGGAGATTTTTCAGGTCGATCACACCGCGCAGCGTGCCATCCTCGTCGATGACGTACACTTCGTAGATGTCGGGCGTCTCCTCAGCGGTGTCGCGCACCGACTCGATGGCGTCTTCCACGGTGCCGGTGATCAGCACCGTGGCAAACTCGGTCGCCATCAGTCCGCCGGCCGTCTCCTCGCCATAGGCCAGCAGCTCGCGCAGTTCGGCGGAATCCTCCGGTTCGAGTTTCTCGAGAATCTGCTCGGCGATGTCCTCGTCGATTTCCGCAACGATGTCCACCGCGTCGTCCGAATCCAGTTCCTCGACGATGTCGGTGAGGCGCTTTGCACTGAGATCCTCCAGCAGATCTTCGCGCACGTGCTCATGGAGATCCAGCAGCACTTCCGAGGCCTCCTCGGGCGGCAGCAGTTCAAACAGGTACTGCGCTTCCTCTTCCTCGAGCTCGTTGAGGATGGCGGCGATGTCCGCGGAGTGCAGGTCGGTGAGGATGTTCATCAGTGCCGCGCTGGAGCGCGTTTTCACCAGCACGTCGATGTCTTCGAGCAGTTCCTCGTCCGCGATGGTTGTGGTGGACTGCACGCCGTCGACGGAATCGAATACTATGTCCTCGTCGTGAATATGTTCGTCGCGGTTGTCAGTCATGCGCGGTGATGCTGTTGCTGAGAATGATGAAATCATCGACCGAAAGCTGCTCCGGCCGCTTCGTCAGATACCGTTCTGCTTCGGAACCCATGGCATCACGATCGATCCCCATGTGCCGAAGGGAATTTGCGACAGTCTTCCTTCGCTGTCCGAAGGTTGCTTTAACGATACCTCTAAAAAACGAATAATTTTGAATATGCGCCAATCGCTCCGGGTGCAGATGCAGATGCACCACGCTGGACCATACCGCGGGACGCGGCGTGAACACGTTCGGCGACACGTTGAAACTGCGCCGCACCGCGCCGTGCAGCTGCGTGAATACCGAGAGGATGCCGTAATCCTTGCCGCCCGGTTTCGCGGTGAGCCGCTCGGCAACTTCCCGCTGCATCATCAGCACGGCGTCGGTGATGTGATCCGCGCTGTCAAAAAGACGGAAGAGGATCTGGCTGGTGATGTTGTATGGAAGATTGCCGATGAAGCGCAGCGGCGCTGCACCGGGAAGATGCGCTGCCGCGATATCCCATGAAAGGATGTCGGCATGGATGACATGCACCCGCGGGAAACGCTCAGTCGGGAAGCGCCGGCGCAGGTCTTCCACGGCACGCACGTCGATTTCCACGGCCGTGAGTGTCATGTCATGCTCCGCAAGCAGGGCAGTCAGCATGCCGGGACCCGGACCAATTTCAACGACATGATCTCCGGGCTGCGGATCGAGTTCGGCGACAATCTTCCGGGCGATATTCCCGTCGTGCAGGAAATGCTGTCCCAGCGACTTTTTCGGTCGATACGGAGCGGTGTTCATGCAGCAAGATACGAATTTCGACCGTGCGCCAGGAGATTGCGATTCCGGGGTGAATCGTCTATGTTGAATGGCAGTACACACACGCTCTGGAGCGATACTGGACGATTTTACGAACATACCGGAAGACTTTCGCTGCGGCTACGTTGCGCTGATCGGCGCTCCCAACGCGGGGAAATCTACCCTGATGAACGCCATGCTCGGCATGAAGATCTCCATCGTCACCGCCAAGCCGCAGACCACGCGCCGCCGCGTGCTCGGGTTTCATACCGCCGAGTCGCATCAGGTCATCTTCATCGATACGCCCGGACTGATACAGCCCAAATACGAACTGCAGGAATCCATGGTCAATGCGGCGCATGCGGCCATCGCCGATGCCGACGCCTGCTGCCTGCTCGTCGATGCGCCGCGGGCCATCGAGAGCGGACGGGAGCTCCCCGACGGACTGCGCCAGTTGCTGCAGGAGGCCGGGCGGCCGGTCATCGCCGTGCTGAACAAAGTTGACCTCGTGTCCGACAAGAAGCAGCTGCTGCCGCTCATCGAACGCACCGCCACGGCATATGCCTTTGAGGAAGTCATCCCGATCAGTGCGCTGGTCAATGATGGTGTGGATGGTCTCCTCGCGTCGCTTGAAAAGCTGCTGCCGCAGGGTCCGCCGCTGTATCCGCCCGACATGCTCTCCGATCAGCCCGAGCGATTCTTCGTTTCGGAGATGATCCGGGAAAAGATCTTCGAACAGTTCCGCCAGGAAGTGCCGTACGCCACGGATGTCTACATCGTGGAATACCGCGAGGAGGAGGACCGCGACTACATCGCCGCGGAGATCATCGTGGAACGGGAGAGCCAGAAGCGCATTATTATCGGTCGCGGCGGCGCCGCCATCAAGAATATCGGCACGGCGGCACGGCAGGATATCGAGGACTTTCTCGACCGCCGCGTGTTTCTCGACCTGCACGTGCGTATCCGCGAGGGCTGGCGTGACAGTGCGGCCTGGGTTCGCCGATTGGGATACTGAGCAAAAAGCACAACACAGCACGCCAAGGATCATCCATGACACAGAACGGTCCCTCTCGCAGACTCTTTCTGAAACTTGCAGCCCTGCTCGGCGCAGGCGCCGCGGTGCGACCCGATACGCTGCTCGCGCGCGGAACGCCGTCCGGCAGAACCGTGAATACATTCAACGGACTGCGTGCGGAGGGACCGCGTCCACTTTCCATTGCCAGCGCGAACGGACTCGGAGCCACGCAGCGCGCCGTCGAGCGCATGCGGGCGGGCGAGGATACCCTCAATGCGGTCATCGCCGGTGTGAATATCGTTGAGAATGATCCGGAGGACATGACTGTCGGCTACGGCGGATTGCCCAACGAGGACGGTATCGTGGAATTGGATTCCTGCGTGATGCACGGTCCGACCATGCGTGGTGCGGGCGTTGCCGCCCTGCGCAACATCAAGAATCCTTCGCTCGTCGCGAAAACCGTCATGGAACGCACTGACCATGTGCTTCTCGTCGGGGAGGGCGCACTGCGCTTTGCACGCGCCCACGGCTTTCGCGAGGAAAATCTGCTCACCGACGCTGCCCGCGAAGAGTGGCTGCGCTGGAAGGAAAACCTGAGCGCGAAAGACGACTGGCTGCCGCCGCATACATCCGAGGACCGTGACATCGGAGCGCTTCACGAATTCGAGATGCAGCGCGAGGCGGAGATGGAGCGTCCGACCGGCACGATCAACTGTCTCGGTGTCAATGAGGCGGGTGAAGTATCCGGCGTCACCACGACCAGCGGCCTCGCATTCAAGATCCCGGGCCGGGTGGGTGATTCACCGATTCTCGGGGCAGGACTCTATGTTGACAATGCCGTCGGAGCCGCCGGATCCACTGGACGCGGGGAGGCAAACCTGCAGTCACTGGCGAGTTTCCTGATCGTCGAGCGCATGCGGCAGGGTGATGCTCCTACCGACGCCTGTCTTTTCGCCTGCCGCCGCATCGCGGAACAGACGAAAATGAAGCGCCTTCTCGATGAGCAGGGCAGGCCCGCGTTCAACGTGAATTTCTACGCGCTCAACCTGCGCGGCGAGCACGGCGCTGCTTCCATCTGGTCCGGCCGTACCTACGCCGTCAATGATGGCGGTGAAAGCCGGCTGCTCGACACGGCCTATCTTTATGAACGTCCTTGAACGCGATCACAGCCGCTGCATACGCGTCGATAACAGCAATACGCATCCATGGATAAACATCGTAAAAACGATCTGACAACGCCCGGTCCGCGCAGCGATGACAGGGATTTCGAACAGACCCTGCGGCCGATGCGCTTCGAGGATTTTGTCGGTCAGCAGAACATTGTCGACAACCTCCACATCTTCATTACCGCTGCGAAACAGCGCGGCGAAGCCCTCGACCACGTACTGCTCACCGGTCCGCCGGGCCTCGGCAAGACCACACTCGCGCATATCATCTCGGGCGAGATGGGCGCATCGATGAAAATGACCTCCGGTCCCGTGCTCGACAAACCCGGCGACCTTGCCGGACTCGTCACCGGCCTGGAGGAGGGCGATACACTGTTCATCGATGAAATCCACCGCCTTTCCCCGGTGGTCGAAGAGTACCTCTACTCGGCCATGGAGGATTTCACGCTGGATATCATGATCGATACGGGCCCAAATGCCCGTAGCGTCCAGATCGAGCTCAAGCCGTTCACGCTCATCGGCGCGACCACGCGCGCGGGACTGCTGACTGCTCCGCTGCGTGCCCGTTTCGGCATCACGAACCGTCTCGACTACTATGACGTCCGCCAGCTCAAGCGCATCGTGCTTCGCTCGGCGCGCATTCTCGACATCGCCATCGACGAAGAGGGAGGCGCCGGCGAAATCGCACGCCGTTCACGCGGTACACCGCGCATCGCCAATCGCCTCCTGCGTCGGGCGCGCGATTTCGCGCAGGTCATCGGAGACGGCGTCATTACACGTGACATCGCCGATCACGCACTGAACGCACTCGAGGTGGACGAGTACGGTCTCGATGACATGGACAAGCGGATCCTGCACTGCATGCTCGACAAGTACGGCGGTGGTCCGGTCGGTATCAACACGCTCGCCATCGCCGTCGGCGAGGAGCCAGGCACGATCGAGGAAGTCTACGAGCCCTATCTCATCCAGGAGGGGTATATCCATCGCACACCGCGCGGACGCGAACTGACGCCGGCCGCCTATTCCCTGATGGGCAAACAGCCGCGCAGCAAACGTGATCAGCCCGGTCTTTTCTCCGGAGAGCGCGATGGCGACTGATTCTGTGCGCTGGAGTGTCCCCGCATTCATCCTCATCATCCTGCTGTCGATCGCGGCCTGCGAGGAAGAGGCGAAAGTCAAACCGACCGTCGCTGATACCGTCCCAGAGGAACTCCCCGACCAGGAGAGCTGGAATTCCACGGTGGTCTTTTCGGATTCCGGCCGCGTGCGTGCCATCCTGCGCGCGGGGCATATCCGCATGTACGAAGACCGCAAGGAGACGTTGCTGGATTCCGGCCTTGTGGTGGATTTTTTCGGACGCGACGGCGAACACACCTCAGTGCTCACCGCGGAACGGGGGAAGGTATATGACGAGCACAAGGATCTCGAGGCCTACGGCAACGTCGTGTTCCGCTCCGACAGTGGCACCGTCGTGGAAACCGAGTACATGTACTGGGAAAATCTCAATCGCCTCGTGCGCGGTGATCGCTTCGTTACCATCACGTCACCCACCGAACGCCTTCAGGGATATGGTTTTCAAGCCGATCAGGATCTGAAAAACTACACGGTATTCGGGAAGGTCACGGGCGAGGCGAGTATCGAGGATTGACGGCTCTGCGGGTACCGTGGCACTCCGCCGGTGCATGGCAGCACGGACGCCGGCAGCGGCGACAAGCCACCGCGCGATCTATCCTTCCGGCAGTGCCGGATCCACCATGACCACTTTCTCGCGATCAATTGTCACCGTGCCGGGAGGAGCGCCTTTCGGCTTACGCACATATTTTTTTTCCGTGTATGCAACGGGAACGCGCTTCGCGTTGCGATGCTTGCTGTAGTACGCGGCGATCGCCGCCGCCTCGCGGATGGCTTCCTTCGAGGGATCACCCGCGGCGCTGCCGACCTTGAGCACGACATGCGATCCGCCCACGCCGCGCGTGTGAAACCAGATATCGTTCGGACGGCTGTGCCGAACCGTCAGAAGGTCGTTGTTGGCGCTGTTCTTTCCAGCCCACACTTCGAATCCGCCCGTCACGACGAAGCGGCGGAAAGGAAAGGGAGATTCGTCTTTTTCGCCTTTGGATGTCAGTCCAAGTTCACTCATCAGCGATTCATGCTCCTTGAAAAGCGATTTGAGTTCGTTCAGTGATTCGGCGGATTCGGTAGCGGCGTGAAAATCCTCCAGCTGATTGATGCGGGCCGACAGCTCCTTGCCGCGTTCACGGACGTGAATCAGTGACGCCCGTGTCTGCTGTGCCTTGCCGAAGTATCGCTGCGCATTCTCCAGCACCGTCGTGCGGCGCTTCAGGGGAATCGTCACCACCAGCCGCGGATCGGTGAAGATGTCCGGCACCGTCATTCGCCCCGGCTGTTCGGGTTGGTCGTAGAGATGAATCATCAGCAGGTTGCCGAATTTTTCATACTCGTCTGCCTGCCGCTTCAGCTCCTTCTCCGGAGAGAGCTTGCCGTATGCGCGTCGGAGCCGCTGAAGCTCCTGTCCCACACGGTCGTGAACGCGCTTTCGCACGCGCTCATGCTCGGAGCCGCTGAAATGCCGCCGCAGGAAAAGGAACAGCGCCTCCAGCAGCGGCTGTTCCACGTGTTCCTCCGCATCGACGTGATGCAGGGGAATCGGCGCGGCATGCAGTGGATGATGGTCCCGCAGGTACACGTGACCGCCGCCGCGCGCACTTTCCGCGAGCATCTCGGTGAAGGTCGTGACCAATCGTTCAATCCCGGTTTCGTCAAGGTCGGATCCGCCTTCGGCGGGATTGGTGTCCGTGCGGTGAAACAGCTCATCGGCAAGCGTGCCGGCGAGCCAGGGACGAAGCCGCCGCAGCACTCTGCGGATATCCGTATCAGCATGCTCTGCGATGATTCTACGAAGTGCTTCCTCGGTGATGTGCGGAATACTGTTGTCGTACTCCAGCTGCATCCAGTCCGCCGGTGGATCATGCTGCTTGAAACTCTCCAGGACGGTCCCTTCACCGTCGGTCATGATGAGATTCGCGCGCACGGGGAAGAGAAAGGCGAACAGCAGACGGCCGCTTTCGAGCGCGATGCGGATGATGCGGTCGTCGCGCGCAATCCGGACGTGCGAGACACGGTCGCCGATCAGGTCGGGGAACAGGTCGAGTGAATTTTTTCGCGCACGCGCGAATTCCGGCTTGAGCAGCAGCCAGGCGAAGCGCGGCTCCGCGGAGAACTGCAGCACCTCCGGTCCGATCTCACGTTCACAGACGATTACCAGTTCGTTTTTCTGCTGCGTGAAGACTTCGCGAATGACCGCACCCGTAAGCTGTTCATCGAGCGCAGCAGCGACCGCGCGGTATGTCAGCCAGTTTGAAAACAACGGTGTTACTTCATCCGAATCAGCGACGGCTCATAATCCGACGGGGCTTCGTAGCCGAGCAGATTCATGATTGTCGCGGCCACATTGGCGAGACCCGGATTATCCACGTCGGCAAGCTCGTACGGACGCTGTTCGCGGCTGTCGAGAATGCAGAAGGGCACGGGATTCAGCGTGTGACTGGTCTTCGGCACACGCTCGCCGTTCTTTTCGGTGAACATCTCATCCGAGTTACCGTGATCCGCCGTGATGATGACGACGCCATTCAACTTCATCACTCTTTCGACAAGCCGGCCCACAGCCGCATCCACCGTTTCGACCGCGATGATCGCCGGTTCCAGCCTGCCGCTGTGTCCGACCATGTCGCCGTTTGCGAAATTGATGCGTCCGAAACGGTAATCCTCTCCCAGCAGTTCGAGCGATCGATCCGTGATTTCCGGAGCCTTCATCATGGGTGCCTTGTCGAACTCGATTTTGTCGGACGGAATCTCCACGTAGGTTTCGAGATTCTCGTCGATGTACCCGGAATTGTTGCCGTTCCAGAAATAGGTGACATGCCCGTATTTCTGTGTTTCGGATATGGCGAATGAGCGCACGCCTTCGGCGCAGAGATACTGTCCGATAGTGCGGTCTATGCTGGGCGGTTCGACGAGGTACTTCTCGGGAATATGCATGTCACCGTCATACTCCATCATCCCGGCGTAGGTGATTTCGGGAAGGGGGCCGCGATCAAACTCGTCGAAATCCTTCTCCGTCAGCGCGCGCGAAATCTCGATGGCGCGGTCGCCGCGGAAATTGAAGAAGATCACCGAGTCGCCGTCGATGATGCGGCCGACCGGTTCGCCGTTTTCCTCTACGACGAAGGAGTCGAGATACTGATCCGTGATCTCCGGATCCTCGTCATAGTACGTGCGGATTGCCTCGCTGGCGCTCGGAAAGGCACGGGCCTTGCCGAGCACGTGGGCGTCGTATCCCCGGCGCACAACATCCCAGTCGGCGTTGTAGCGGTCCATGGTGACCTTCATGCGTCCGCCGCCCGATGCGATGCGGTAGTCATATCCTTCGCGCCCCGAGATGGAGGCGAGCTTCTCTTCGAGCGGCTCGACGTAGCGCAAAGCGGATTTCTCGTCGACGTCGCGTCCGTCAAGCAGCGCATGTACGCGCACCGTCTTGACGCCATCCTCAAGTGCACGATCGATCATCGCGTATAGATGATTGATGTGCGAGTGCACGTTCCCGTCCGAAAGCAGCCCGATGAAATGCAGTGTGTCGCTTTCGCGGTGCTTATCCATCATGGATTTCCACAGGGCGGTATTGAAAATATCACCGTTGGCGATAGCCTTGTTGACGAGCTTGGCGCCCTGCGCGAACACGCGTCCCGCTCCGAGTGCGTTATGTCCGACCTCGCTGTTGCCCATGTCGTCATCTGTCGGAAGCCCGACAGCCGGACCATGCGCCTTGAGCTGCGTGTACAGTCCCTCAGCAAAATACCGGTCGAGATGCGGTTTGTTCGCCTTGTATATCGCGTTTCCTCCGTACTCCCGTCCGACGCCGTAGCCATCCATGATGATCAGGAGCAGCGGTCCCTCGGGGGGCACACAGGATTCGAGTTTCTTGAGTGTCAGTATCATATTCGTCCTTTTCCGATGATGCGTCGAATATCAACGCAATGTAACAAATTCCGTCCGCGCATGGGAGCCGTGTTTTCCGTCACAACGCGGCAATCCCTATCTTTCATCAAAACGCCGCAACAGAGAGAAGCGTTCGATGAAACACCTCACAGTCATTCTGCTCCTGATCGCGGCATGTGCGCATGCCCAGCAGACGGGAGCGGAGAATTTCATTCCCCCGGTGGGAGAGACCGCGTTCGCGGAAGGCGCCGGACCGGTGATCCTGATCGACGAGGCGCATCACAATTATCATACGGCCGAGGGACGCTACCGCACCTTCGCGGAATTTCTGCGCGGACACGGGTGCACCGTTCTTCCGAGCACGCAGCCGGTGTCGCTCCCGGTGCTGTCGGCTGCCGACATCTTTGTCATCGCCAATGCGCTGGGTGAGAGAAACGCGGATGATAGGCAATGGCATCATCCGATCGACAATGCGTTCACCGTCGAGGAGATCGACGATCTCGCGGTATGGATTCGCGAAGGCGGCTCGCTGTTTCTCATCGTTGATCACATGCCGATGCCCGGTGCGATAGACAGTCTGGCGTTGCGTTTCGGTATTCATTTCAGCAACGGTTTTGCATGGTACGAGGGACGTCCCGCCCGCGGCATGATGTTCACGCGCATGCATGACGCCGTGCGGCCGCACTGGATCACCGATACACCGCTCGATGGGCGACGCGTAGATTCGGTGGTGACCTTCACCGGATCGGCCTTCCGCATCGAGGGAGAACACACTCCGCTGCTGGTGTTCGGCGCGAATATCTTTTCCGTCGAGCCGGATACCGCATGGGTGTTTCACGACAGCACGCCGCGTACAAATGTGGAGGGATGGCGGCAGGGAGCGGCGCTGGAATACGGCAGGGGACGCATCGTCGTCTTCGGCGAAGCCGCCATGTTCACCGCACAGGTCTCGGGCGCGAATCGCATGCCCATGGGACTCAATGCTCCGGGAGGCGAACACGCCGCGCCGCTGCTCGTCAATATCATCCGCTGGCTGGCCAAACAGGATGCCGTTGGCCGTTAGCTGTTAGCCGTTAGCCGGACACCGGAAGCCTTCATGGACTTCCCGGCTGTTCCGGATCACCGGACAGCAGCGACGAGCCAACGGCTCGTCGCATCAACGGCTCGGAGCATCGTCGGCTCGCTCCTGACAGCCATTTCACATTCCCCGGATTTTCCGGTAATTTTATCTGTAACCCGCCTCACCGCGGCAGGAGACCAGAAACCAACACCTAACAACCAAAAACCAACAACCCATGAACCCAGCAACATTTATTGATGACCTGAAAGCCCGGGCAAAAAATCTCGGCAAGCACATCGTGTATCCGGATGCGACGGATGAGCGCGCGGTCAAGGCAGCGCGCATCGTGACAAATGAAGGACTCGCGAAGATCACACTGGTCGGTGCGGAGCTGGATATCCGCGACACGGCTGCATCGTCCAGTGTCGATCTCGAGGGCATCGACATTGTCGATCCGGCACAGTCCGATCACATCAATGATTTCGCGCAGACGTATTTCGAACTCCGCAGCCACAAGGGCATGACCGAGGAGAAGGCGAAGGAAACCGTGCATCATCCGCTGTTTTTCGGCGATCTTATGGTGCGCAAGGGTATGGCCGACGGCAGCGTGGCTGGATCACTCTCCACGACGGGTGATGTGATCAAGGCCGGACTCCACTGCATCGGTCTCAAGGAAGGCATCAAGACGGTGTCGAGCCTGTTCATCATGAAATTCCCCGAAAAGATCTATGCCTTCGCCGACTGCGCAGTGCTTCCGCTGCCGGACGCATCGCAGCTGGCCGACATCACGATCTCCACTGCAGACAATTACGGCGCATTGACGGAAGAAGAGCCCCTGGTTGCCATGCTGTCATTTTCCACGAAAGGGAGTGCACAGCATGAGTTGATCGACAAGGTGCTAGAGGCGATGTCCATCGTCAGGGATCGGCGTCCGGACCTGAAAGTCGACGGCGAACTGCAGTTCGATGCCGCAGTCGTCCCGGCAATCGGCAAGAAAAAAGCGCCTGACAGCGCAATCGCGGGAAGTGCCAACGTCCTGGTCTTTCCCGATCTGCAGGCAGGCAACATTGGCTACAAGATTGCACAGCGTATGGGCGGGGCAGAGGCACTCGGTCCCATCGTACAGGGACTCGCCCGTCCGGCCTACGACCTCTCCCGCGGCTGCTCGGTCAACGACATCGTCGTTACCACCGTCTTCAACGCCGTCATGGGTGCGGTCTAGTCTGCGGCGTATTGCACGAATTGAAAACGGCAATGCGGATGACACGGATAATTGAATCCGTGCAATCTGACTTCATTTGAGAAATCTGTGATATAACGCGAAGAGTCCGCCATATGGCGGACTCCTGCGTTTGGGTAAAGTATGCTGTTGGAGGGATTGTCTCTGCCCCCTCCGGGCATTCTCTTTGCCTTACTTCATGACAACCATGCGGCGCGTGAGCACGCGGCCCTCCGCCTCGAGACGGTACACGTACACACCCGAGCGCAGTTCGCTCGCATCAAAGACGATACTGTGCGTGCCGGCATCCACCATGCGGTCGACGATGGTCGTGACCTCGGAACCGAGCAGGTCATAGACTTTGAGCTGCACGGCGCCGCGGCGCGTGGTCGAGAACGTGATGTTCGTCGACGGATTGAAGGGATTCGGGTAGTTCTGCTCGAGCGCGAGCTGCGTCGGACGCGGAGCGTCGTCCACGTCGACCAGGTCGGCCTTCAGCGTCAGGTAATGTCCCGGCTGCGGATTGCTCTGCGTCGTGTACAGCCCGTCAGTGGCGTTGACATACCAGAGCAGGGAATACAGAAGAACGTCATTCTGGCCCGAGATGGTCTGCATGATGCCCCACAGCTGTCCATGCGTGAGCGTGAGCAGAGGATTTTTCCCGTTGTCGTTCGATGCAATGCGCACGGCGCGCGTCAGGCTCAGGCTGTCGACGATAACCCATTCGTAGAGCACTTCATCGGAGACCGTGGCCGGATCGAAGCGGGAAATCTGAATGTTCCAGTACGGGTCCGGCGGACTCGGCTGCTCCCAGGTGAAATCCTGCGTCTGGGATGCACCGGTCAGGTTGAGGAAATAATGATCCGGCGGATCCAGCAGATTGAATGCGTTGGGCTCATGGGAGAGCACCTCGTAGGGATCCGTCTGTCCCATGATCGTGGGATCGTCCGCCGCGTATGCGGTAATGATCTGCGACTCGACCGGCTTCTCGCGCTCGATGCGCGATGCCACCAGGTAATCCGTCACGCCCTGCAGGAACACTTCGCCGCTGAATATCTCCGCGAGGCCCGGACTCTGCTGGTCGAATTCACCGGGGAAACGCGCCGAGAAACGCGCCTTGATCATCTTGTCGGAATAGTTCAGATAGCGGTCACGAGCGACAACCACGATCTCATAGGGCCGCAGCATGAATACCGCATCGTCGGGAGAGACCTGCGATGTCAGGTCGACAAGGAAATTCGTGATCTCATCCGACATGTAATCGATGCTCTGAGACACCTGGTTCAGGAAGGTCTGCGAGGGCGTGATTTCGACATAAACGCCGGTATCGGCCTTCGTGTGAATCAGACAGACCTCTGCGACGCCGTTCACGAAATCGGTCTCGGGAATGGACCACTCGTTGTCCGATATCTTGGTAAGCTCCGTCCCGTTATGTGTGAGAATCGCCCATGTGTAGCCGTCTGGATCGGCATTCCAGGACTGCATGCTGGTATCTGTGTTTGCAGTTGAATTGTTCAGCGTCAGGGTGACAGGGCTGCCAACCTGATCCCAGCTGCGGATCACGTTTCCGTTTTCATCCTTGGCCGTCAGCGTGAAACAGACTTCCTCGCCGACGAGGCGCTGGATGTCCCCGGCGACGTTGTTTGTGATGAACTGCACGCCCCCGTTCCCCGGACCACCCTGTCCGGCTTGGAGCATGGCAACGCTCATTGACAGTACAAGGGTCAAAGACAGCAGGTGCCGTAACTTCATAATTCTATCCTCCAGGCAGTGTGAATAGCTCGAATATCGCGAAAATCACGGTCTTCACCGAATACTCCAATATAACTCAGGGTGCATGTACGCGCAAGGGAAATCCCCTTCCGTGGAAGCGTCTCCGAGGCACCATGGCGAAAAAGACACAGCGCGTGTCGGGGCAGGAACCTCGCCCTCGGGATCTGTCCGTTCAGCGAATGGCGATGGGAAGCCGTTCGCCATTGCGTTCCACGGGAGGGCGCGATATATTCTTTTGATACTCATGACGAAAGGGGTTTATGCATCGTTTTCTGACCGCCATCCTGCTTCCGGTGCTGGCTGCGCCGTTTCTTTTTCCGAATGCGTGCAGACTCTCCGCTCAGACGGGGACGCATGCATCCTACGCGCGCGCCGACAATGGCGTCATCGCCGTGCAGGTAGAACGCGTTACCGGACAGTACCGCATCGAGTCCGCCGACGGAACGCCGCTGCTGTTTCGCGGTGAGAAAGGTGTGACCGGATTCGTAAACATCCATTATGGAAATAACACATATACAAATAATTTGTTACATCGGCCCGCACCGCCGGAAGGGACACGCGCGATGCGCGGGATCGAAGTCGAGGAGCTTTCCGACCGCGTCCGCGTGACTGCCGTGCTGCGGCAGGCAGGGGACAGCCTGCGTTTCGAACAGGAACTGATTCCTTCGCTGGACGGCGACTACGCCTACGTCAACAGTGTGATTACGCTCACGAATCTCTCCGGCCGCAGCGTTCGGGCCGGCGTGTTGACGATGTTCGACATCATGATCGGCGCGCGCGATACGGTCGATCTGCGTGCGGATCAGACATCGGTCACACACGAACGCGCGTGGCAGGGTGCGGCCGTTCCTTCCGAATACAGCGCCTCGGCGCAGGGGAGTCCGTATGTGATCAGGGGACGACTCGGCGGCGGTACGGCCGACCGGCCGGATGTGTTCACGGCCGGAAACTGGCAGTTCAACGGCTACCTCGGCACGGCCGGGTGGGATTACACGCCGTCGGGACTTCCGATCACCGACGATGCCGTGCTGCTGCAGTGGAATGCCCGCGAAATTTCCGGGGGGGATGAAATGCGCGTGCGAAGCGATTACGGCTTCATCACGTTCTCCGACCTCGCGCTGACCTGTGCGCTGCCTGCACTGATCCCCGCGCCGGACTCCACATCCTATGCGCCGTACCCGATTCCCGCATCCGCCGTGGTGACCAACACCGGATCGCTTCCGGTCAGTGGCATTGACGTGCGCATCACGCTGCCCGCGGAGCTGCGCCTCGCATCCGGCGAAACAGCCGTTAAGACAATCACGGGACCGCTGAATCCCGGCGCACAGACGCGTCTCGAATGGATGCTGCTGGCTGACACCGTCGACCGTCCCACTTCCGTCGATGTGGATTTCAGCATCATCACACCTAGCGAACTCGCGGAGCAGTGTCGCGCGTCCACCGTCATCCCGCAGATCCGTGCTCCCGCGCTCTCGCTGTTCTGCGGCGATACCATCCGGCTTTCGATCGCGGAGGAGGGGGCAGCCTACGAGCCCGATCCATTCACCATCAGCACCTATGTCAGCAACAGCGGAAACGCTCCGCTCACGAGTCTCATGGCGGAAATCCAGCTGCCAACGGGGGTGGTACTGGCGTCGGGCACGGCGCGAAAGCAGGTCGTGCCGGGCACGCTCGCGCCCTGGGAGGGGACGGTGGTGGACTGGACGGTGCGCGGCATCCTCCAGCCCGCGTACACGGTGGCGCCGTATTCCGTGCAGGTGACCGCGACGGAAGCCTCGTCCTCCTGCGGCAACGCCGTCATCCTGCCGCCGTTCTCGCAGGAGCCCTGTATCGAACCCGGCGTGAGCACGGCGGGACAGGAATTCTGGCTGACCTTCCTGCCGGACCTCGTCGGTGCGGCGCAGGAAAACCTCCGTATCTATATCTCCGCACCGCAGCAGGCGACGGTGACCATCTGGCGGTCGGATTTCAATATCGAGCAAACCGTGCAGATCCCCGCGGGCGGCATGCGCATGGTGGAAATGGACCGCACGCTCAACCAGATCACCCCCGAATATGAAACACGCAAGGGTGTGCGTATCAGAAGCGACAGTCCGGTGCACGTGTTCGCGGGGAATTTCCGCGACCGGCACACAGATGCGTTTACCGTCCTGCCCGTCCACGCGCTCGGCACATGGTATGTCACTGCCGGATACAATTTCCCAAATGTGCATGAGCATTTTTCCGTACTCGCTGCGGAAGACAACACGACGGTGACCATCACACCGTCAGCATTCACGTCCACCGGCATGCCGGACGGACAACCGATTACCGTCGAACTCGATGCGGGAGAGATTTACTATATCAAGGCGTTCGTTGCAGGAATTGGCGGATCGCTGACGGGATCGCGCGTAGAGTCCGACCGGCCAGTCGCCGTGTTTTCAGGCGCGGAATCCGGCTGGGTGCCGGAGCAGGGGGGGAATCCCTCTGGCTTTCTTAATCCGCTTGCAGAACAGATGATACCGCTCCGCTATCTCGGTACCGAGTATGTGGGCGTCCCGTTCCGCTCCCGCTTCGGCGGCGATACCTACCGCATTGTGGCCACGGAGGAACAGACGACAGTCACCGTCGGCAGCGGGACGCCGTTCATCCTTCCGGCGGTGGGATCATGGAAGGAAGATCTCCTGTATGATCCTTCCGTGATAACAGCGGACAAACCCATCATGGTCGCGCAGTACGCCAACTCCGCGCTGTGGGATCATCCCGACAGCGAATATGGCGACGGATCGATGCTGCTGCTCGTACCGACCGACCGCTATATGAGCTGCCACTATTTTCCGGCGGGGACGCTGGTGGCGGACGTGGACATCGTGGCGAACCAGGCCGTGCAGGTCAGCGCAGCGTCGTGGCTGCAGATTGACGACACGCCGCGGCTGGCCGCGCCGGTGTTCACCGTGGAGTTCTGGATGCGCGCGAACAGTGACGGCACGGTGGTGTCGCGGCGCGCGGGACAGGATGAGATCTGGCGGCTCGACTATGAATTCATGCGCGGACGCCTGGCATTCGTCACCGAGAAGCCGGGCGAACAGTCGTACAATCCCACTCCCGATAACTCGGTGTTTCAGGGCATCTGGAATCATGTGGCGCTGGTTGTCGATGGTCCCGCCGGCCGGGCCGAGATCTATCTCAACGGACAGCGCGAAATCGTGGCATCCTTCCCCGCAACGCAATTCGAGGGAGAGGGAGGACTCGCATTCGGCGGCGTGCATGACGATGCGTCACAGTCTGATTTCTGGGGCGATTTCGATGAGTGCCGACTCTGGGCGCTTCCGCGCAGTGAGCGCCAGATCGTCGAAAACATGAACCGCCGCATCCCGCAGCATGCCCGCAGCGGCATGACCGGGTACTGGGCATTCTGCGGCAACCTTCGCGATGAAACGCTCTACGGACACGATCTTGAATCACGCGGCAGCAATCCGTTGCGCGAGACCTTCAGTCTGCCCGCGACTCTGTCCTGCAGCGATCAGCTGGACAGCAATTTCGTCAATCTCGTCGTACCGCGGGGCGGGGAGCAGGCGGTGACGGTGAATTTCGAGCCGATGTCGCCGTCCGCGTTCACCGCCGTGCCCGGCAGCGGCGGCGCATATGCGTATGCGCGGCTCTGGCTGCCGACCGGAATTAACCGCATCGAGACCAGTGATGTGCGCGGCGCAGGAGCTACGAGCTACGGCTTCGCGTATCACGACGCGTACACGACCTACACCGGTTTCCGCGTGAGCGGTGGTACGCAGTCCGTCATGACACCGGCAGTACCGGCTGCACCCGTTCTGCATCCGCCCACTCCGCAGCCCCTGCGCGGAAGTGCGATCATCCGATTCGAACTGCCCGCTTCCGGGCATGCGGATCTGCGGCTCACCGATCTGCTCGGCCGTGAAATACGGATGCTCGTATCCGGACGGCTCGAGGCGGGGCGGCATGAGCGCGTTCTGCAGGTTGACGGTCTCCGCGCGGGCACGTACATTCTTCATCTGCGGACGGCGGGCGCCCACGTGTTCCGCCGCATCGTGATCGTCCAGTGAAACGGATCACAGGCATTCTCATGAACAGTCATTGGAAGTACTTCGCGCTTGTTGCCCTGCTCTGGGCAGCGGCATGTTCTTCCCTCCATGCGCAGCCCGTTTTCCTGCCGTCCCGGGGCTCGGTATCCGATGAGCCGCTGCATCGGGATCCGGTACGCACAGCACCCGCTGACGGCGGTATTCCCGGTGTGGGTGCCGCTCCGTATGAGAGCGACATCCTTGCTGCGCGTCCCATCAAATACCTGCTGGGACTCGGTTTCGGCGCCTACGGCTTTCTCCATCGTGGCAGTTTCTCTCCATCCTGCGACTGTGAATTCAGCGATGAAGACGGCATCCGCTTCATGTTCGCCGGGGAGTTCCGCGTGCGGTACCCGAAGCTCGGCATCGCCTACGGTGTTTTCGTGTCGTATTACGACGCCTCGGCGACGTTCACACGAGAGGAGGTGCGCAGCAGTGTCGTCGTCGGAGACAATCCCGATGTCGACGTGCAGTATCGCAGTACATCCGATGTGACGCTGCAGTGGCTCAGCCTCACGCCGGAATTTCTCTGGTACCTGCCGCGCTCGGAGTTCTTTCTTTCCGTCGGTGCCGAATTCGGTTTCCCGCTTGAGACGCGCTACAACCATATCGAGAACATCCTCACGTCCGGATACACCTATTACGACGGCAGCACGGAGAACGTGCTGCTCGAGGAACAGGACATCCCGGGCGGGGCGGGCCTCCGCGTCGCCCTCGCGGGTGCCATCGGATATGATTTCTTCATCACCCCGATGATCGGTATCACCCCGCGTCTCGGTCTTACGCTGCCGCTGTCATCCGTCGCGTCGTCCGATGACGGCTGGACCGTTCCCACCGCTCACGCCCTGCTCATGCTCAACCTGAGATTGTGATATGATGTACACACGATTTCCATTCATCGCGTTGACGCTGCTCGTTTTCGCAGCCGCATGCACCAGCATATACGAGGTGGGGGATGACAGAACCGATGAGTTCTCCGTCGAGTCCGTCACCGCGGTCAATTCCATGCACGACGAAGTCGCTCCCATGCCCGTGGATGGGGGATTGATATTCACGTCGAACCGCCCGCTGTCTCCGGAAGCGGACGAGGGAAGGGACATGCTGTACTTCGCGCGGGTGGATGCCGGGATTGTCGGTTCGCCGCGTCCGGTCACCGTTGACGGCGCGCAGGATGTCAAGACCGGGTCGCTCGCACTGTTTCCCGAGGGACGTGCGATGCTCGTCGTGCAGTGCTACCGCGACGACGGCATCGGCGACTGCGACATGCTCGAGGGACGTCTCGCCGACGGCGGCGCGCGCATCACGGATCTCCGTCTTCTCGAACCACCGGTGAACGACGTCGAATGGGATCATCATCCGACTCTTTCAAGCGACGGGCGCATGCTCGTGTTCGCATCCGAGCGTTTCGGCGGACACGGCGGCAGCGACCTCTGGATTACTGCCCGCGAGGGCGACGGTGGGTGGTCTAGGCCCGCTAATCTCGGTTCGGCAGTCAATACGTCCGGCAATGAAATCGCCCCGCACCTTTCCTCCGACGGAAGCGAACTGTATTTCGCATCGGATTCGCATCCGGGCATGGGTGGCTTCGACATCTATCGCAGCCGCCGCACCGGTGAGGGATGGGGTCCGCCCGAGATCCTGCCGCGTCCGTTTAACAGCGATGCCGACGATGTCTTTTTCTCCGGCACATTGACTGCCGACACCACATGGCTCGCTTCGGATCGCGGGAACGATGAGAATGGATTCGATATCTACCGTGTCGTTCGCCGGCTGCGTCCCACGCCGCCGGAGCCGGAACCGGAGAAGCCCATTGTGCTTCGAATCACTGCGAAAAACGCCTTCACGAAGGAGACGATCGATGCCGCGATCAGTGTCACGCATGCCGGAACGGAGAACCTGGCCGCGGAAGGCAGCGGTGTGGTGGAGATGACGCCTGATATGGGATCGATGTACACGGTCACGGCGACGCATCCCGGATACATGCACACAGTGGAGGATATCCGCACCGGAGGATTCGAGGATGCCCGGCAGCAGGCGCGTCCCGAGGATGAACGCATCGTGATCGAACGCGACATCATGCTCATTCCCGTCGCGGAGAAGGAGCGGAAAATCTACGCATTTACCGTGGAGTTCGATTTCAACCTCTTCAACATCCGTCCCGAAGAAGAACGGAAACTCGACAGCGCCGCCGTGCTGCTGGAGATGTATCCGAATTCCACGGTCGTGATTTCCGGCCACACAGATTCCGTGGGAACGAACATGTACAACATCCGTCTCGGCTACAACCGCGCGAAGGAGGTCAGCGACTACGTCGGCACCTGGCTGCGCCGGCAGAATGTCCGGTTGAAAAATGACATCGAAATCCGGACCTACGGCGAGGCCGAGCCCATCGCCCCCAACCGCACCGAGGAAGGACGCCAGCGCAACCGCCGCGTGGAGATCGCCATCGTCCGAAACGAGTAGTGCTTCGGGGAAGGTGGTAGCCCCACGCGTGAGCGTGGGGTTGTGAGTTGTGCTGCTCGTGCGCGCGGAACGCCTGAGCGAGCGATAGGCATTTGCTCCTCCTCCGCCTCCCCCGTAGATTTGAACCCATGAACACGACGCACGACATCGCATCCGTTTTGAAGATCATGCAGGCGCATGGATGGGAGATGACGTCCGCGCAGCGGCATCGGCTTGCACGATATGCGGATCTGCTGCGGGAATGGAACGGCAGGATCAACCTTATATCCCGCAAGGACGAAGAGCAGCTCTGGCGCAATCACATCCTGCACAGTCTCGCGGTGCTGATCACGCTGCCGTTTCCCCGCGAGGGACGCGTGGTGGATATCGGCAGCGGTGGCGGACTGCCTGGCATTCCGCTGGCGATCATGCTGCCCGGCGTGCAGTTCGTGCTCGCGGATTCGATCGGGAAGAAAATCCGCGCGCTGGGACAGATGGCGGCGGAACTGGAAATCGGCAACGTGTCGATTTTCAACGGTCGCGTGGAAGACGCGACCATGCTCGAGACGCACGGACGCCGGGCCGACTGCGTGACCGCGCGCGCCGTGACACGTCTCGACGCTCTCGTGCGCTGGGCAGTGCCGCTTCTCCGCAGTGACGGCGACCGCCGGCTCATCGCATGGAAGGGCGGGGACCTTACCGAGGAAATCACTGAAGCGCGGCGCCATCCGCTCGTGAAGGAGATCGGCGAACACCGTATTGAAATCCCCGAAGAACCCTGGTTCGCGATGGAGGAGAAAAAGCTCGTCGAGGCGCGGTTCTGATGTGCCCGATCATCCGGACACCGCGACCGGTCAACCGCGCGGAAACCGCACGCCTGATGCCTGTTGTCCTCGCCATCACGATCCTGCTTCCGATCCTGCAGGGCTGCGGACTCGTCAGCAGTATCGCCGGCGGCAACGTCGATCGCGCGCGCTACGCAAAGGCGCGCGAAGCGGCGTCGCTCGAAGCGCGGTATCTCGCGGCGCTGCGGCTGTCTGACCGGCTCGTGCGCGGCGACGATCCCGAAAACGCGGATCTCGTGCTCCGACTCGAGGAGGATCTCCTGCGGCGCATGGTGCAGCAGCTGCGTGGAAGGGCGGGATGGATCGATGCGGAGACGCGATACGTGATCGATTCGCTCGATACGGAACTTCATCACGGGTCGGCCTTCGTGGCGCTGTACCTCAGCGTGCGCAGTGAGGGATATGACGTCGATGTGGGACTGGTGATGGACTGCATCCTCGCGCTCACGCCCGACGGCGACGCGCTGCGCGTGGATTTCGAACCGTACAACGTGTCGCCGGATGTTTCCGCGCCCGGACTGCTCTCGGCCGCCGAAGACATCATCGCGGACGTAATCCGCGTCAGGCTCGGAACGCTGAAGGAGCAGTTTCCGCCGATCCGGCTGCCGCTGGGGTTCGACGAACTGGTGGCCGTCGACGGCACCACGACACGCGTGCGCGGCACACCGAACCTCGTCATCACCGCGCCGCGCCGCCTCGTCGACTACCGCCTCCGCGTCCACGACGTCCTCGTTTTCGACAGCTTCGCGCTGGTCACCGTGAACCTCGAATCCCTTCGGGTGCGCTGAACGATGTTCCTTCCGCGCATCATACCGCCGCGAAAGCATGCAGTGATGCTGACACCTGTGATCCTGTTGTCCCTGCTGCTGTCCGCATGCTCGTCGATCGATCTCCCCAGCCAGGAGGAATCCGAGGCGAAGATCCGGCGTCTGCGCACGGAGATCGCGCGTGCCGAACAGCCGCTGCACATCTACGAGCGGCGCTTCCGCGGCGAGCGCGATGCCGTCAGCACGCTGAGGACCGATGTCGTCAACCGCATCTTCGGCGCCGTCGCATCGCAGCGCAGTGACGATCTCATCATCGCTTTCCCGCCGACGCGTCCCCTGCTCAGCGAGCGGAAATCCGTGCTCGGCATCCGCTACACCAATCACCTCGACATCGACAGCGGCGTGGTGACGCTCAACCTGCGGCGGGCGGAGCTCGTTTCCACCCGCGGCAGTGCGCTGCGCGTGCTGCTCGAAATAGAAGGTGCCGGACGCATTTCTGTCTCGGGACGCTACACTGGCCTTCCGGCCAGTTCCTCACCACGCATCGCGCTGTCGCTGCGCGACACGGTATCGATGGATCTGCAGGCCGGCAAGGACGGAACCCTCATGCTCGTTCCACGGCGCGGGGAGGTGATGCTGCATGCGACGCTGTACGTGAAGCTGGCGGGATGGGAGATCCCATGGAACGAAGACATCCCCCTGCGCATTGACGAACTGCTCGCCCCCGTATCCCTGCCTGCGTTGATCAGCACCTCGATCAAACTCCCTGTCCCGGCCCGCGAATACTCCGACGAAAGTTACGAATTCGTCGACGTCCCCATCCGCCTCCGCGACCCAGTTCTTTTCCTCGAAGGGGACAGGATTCGCTACACGTTCGACTGCGAGTTCATGAAGCCCTGATCCATCGATCGCCCTGAAAGGGAAACAAATTTTAGGCCCGGGGGAAGCGGCGTATACTCCCCAGAAATATCGTTACAATGCCAATACCATCCTGATTACCCGCACCTTCGCACCGCTGCGCAGGACGGCGAAGTAGCTGCCCGAGCCGAGTCCGGCGGCGTCGAAGACGGCCGTGTGCAGTCCGGCCGCGTGCATGCCGCGCGCGAGTACGGCCACTTCGCGTCCGAGGGCGTCGTAGACGCGCAGGTCGATGTCGGCCTCGGCGGGGAGGTACCAGCGCAGCGTCGTCGAGGGATTGAAGGGATTCGGGGCGTTCTGATACAGCTTCATCATCGCGGGCAGTGCGATCAGGCGCGGACCGCCTTCCTGGCAGATCCCGCGCGCGGTGAAACCGCCGCCGGTCACGTCCGTCGCCGCCGTGCCCTCCGTCCATGCGAAGTTCTCGAATCGCAGCGGTGTCGTCTCGGCATTGCCGAGCATGACCAGGCAGGTCAGCTCCGCAACTGTTCCGGTCACGGGCGATGCCGTCTGCTCCACGGTCACGCTGACGCGCAGGTCACCGCCTTCCTCCGTTGTCGTGTAGGTGGCGACGCCGGTGCCCGAGGTGATCTCCTCGGGCCAGAGCATCGAACGGTTGAAGACGATGTCGGCGGTGAAGGAGTGCGTGCCCGTGATGGCGAGATTCTGCGCGCTGATGAGGCGGATCGGAATTGAAATGCGCGCGCCGATCTCCGCTTCGAGATCATCCAGCGCCAGCGAGGCGGTGGCGGCATCGACCTGTCCGCTCAAAGGAACGAAGACGGAATCCTCGCAGACCTGCGTGGTGTACATGCGTAGCTCGTCGGTCATGGCTCCCGCCGTGGCGGCGTCGAAGCGCAGCACGATATCGATGTCCTCGCCCGGCTGCAGCTGCGGCGTGAGCGTCGCGGGAGAAACGAGTGTGATGTCCGCATTGGCGGGGGGAACGATGCGCAGCTGCATCGGAGAGCCCTGGGGATTGCGCACGTTCACCGTGCGTGTCGCGCTGCCGCCGAATCCCAGCGTCCCGAAGTCCACCGTGAGCGGAGAGACGACGGACTGATGCGGCGCCAGCGAGAACGACGCCGATGCGGATGCCGCCGTGCCGCACAGCGAACCGTTCAGGTCGAAGGACAGCTGATAATTGCCCGTGAGCTGCGGATTCAGCTCGAGCGTCACGGTGCGTTCCTCTCCTGCGGGAACGTTCACCGGCCATGTCGTTGCGAAGCGGAAGCCCTCGCCAACGAGTGTCGTGTCGGTGTCGATCGCGAGGTCCACCGTGCCGTGATTACGCAGCGTGTAGGTCAGCGTTTCCGGGAATTCACAGATGTACATCTCCCCGAGGGCCACGGACAGCGGGTCAATATCGAAGAATACCGAATCCTTCCGCGCGTTGTAGCCGATCTCCACGCGCGCCTCGTTCTCGGCATTGCTTTCCACGATGAGCGTCGCCGTACGCCGCGTCCCGAATCCCGCCGGCAGGGGCAGGAATTCCAGCTGCACGGTTTCCTCCTCGCCGGGATCGATGGTCAGCGGGGCGGTCGGCGACACGATGCGGAAGTCGCCCGGATGCGCGCCGCCGAGCGTGAGACGCGTCACTTCGAGCGGGAGTCCGCCGGTGTTGCGCAGCACGGCCGTGGCCGTTGAGGACTGCTCATCGGCGCACAGCAGGTCATCGAAGGCCGTCGCGCTGTAGGTGATGAACGGCTTGCGCGAAGAGGATGCCTCCAGCAGCACGAGCAGGGAATCGTCGCAGGGGACGTTGGAATGGAAGAACATCGCGCCCTGCGCGTCGCCTTCGCTCTGCGGGAAATATGCGAGACGGAAGACGATGGAGTCGCCCGGCAGCAGCGTGTCGGGAAGCGCCAGCGAGTCGAGCCAGGCCGCGCTGTCGAGCACGGCGAAGGGCGGCGTGGAGACGAGGAAGGCCAGGCTGTCGAGCACGATCGGCGTGCCGAGGGGATTGCGCACGGTGACCTGCGTGAAGGACGTATCCCCGACGGCGGCGAAGTCGAAACGCACGGGATTCGGATCCGCCACGAGCGCACTCGGCACGTAGTTGCCGCGGATCAGCACATCCTCAGTGAAGCCGCAGGGAGAGGTTTCCAGCCGGACGTACCCCTCGAAGGCGCCGAACGCCGTGGGATGCACGAGCACCGCGACGGTGTCGGACTGCCCCGGCAGCAGCGTGCGGGGGAAGACGCCGGGGAAGGAGACGCGGTCACCGAGGTCGCTGTCGAGCGAATCCACCACCGCGTTCACCGTGCCGTCGTTCGAGAGCACAAGCTCCAGCCGTGCCGGCACCGTGCAGGTGTACAGTTCGCCGGCATCCAGCGTGTCGGGCACGGAGACGGTACGCACGGTGTCTTTGTGTCCGGTCAGCGGGAGCGTGGTCACCGGCGACCCCGGCACGGTGCTCTCCAGCTCGAGCATGGCCGTGAAATCACCCGTGCGCGCGGGGAAGAAGCGGAAGGGTATGCGGAGGGTGTCTTCGGGACGCAGCAGCACGTCGGGCGGAATGCTGAATCCCGCGCCGAATGAAAACGCGGCCGCGTCGGCGCCCGTGATGCGCGCATCGGTGACGGTGATGTCCTGGTTGCCGGTGTTGCGGAACACGGCTTCGCCCTCGCTCCAGGTGTCGGGACACTGCAGGGGATCGAATTGCGGCGGGTCGCCCTGCAGGTCGGTGACCGTGGTGATGATGGTCCACAGGCTGTCGCTCTTGTCCGCCAGCGGCGGCACGTAGCCCCAGACGCGGATCGTGCGGTCGGTGCCGCCCGAAATCACGAGCTTCGTGCGGCGGTCGAATCCCGCGCCGAGTACATTGCCGCTGTGTCCGCTGAGCACATGCAGCTCCGCGCCGTCGCGGCCGTCCCAGATGCGCAGCGTGTTGTCATCGGATGCAGAGATGATGCGTCCGCCGGCGTTGGAGGCGCGCACGGCGTTGACGCCCCCGCCGTGTCCGCTCATCGACCGCGCCTGCGACCAGTCAATCGTGTTCCACAGGCGCACCGTGCGGTCGTCAGCACCGCTGACGATCAGCAGTCCGTCATTGGTCACGTCGAGACTGCGCACGCGGTTGCCGTGTCCGGTCAGCTGCCTGATGCGGTTGCCGTCGTTGAAATTCAGGATGGCGATGGCGTTACCCGCGCCAGAGGCGATCCAGTCGCCGCCGGGATGCACGGCCAGCGCGCCGTCGGCGTTTGTGTCGCCGCCGTGCGTCCACACGCGCTGCCAGTCCCATGCCTGCCAGAGAATCACGTTCCCGGCACTGCCCGCAGCGAGGTAATTCCCGTCGGCGGTGAAGCGCACGGTATGCACGGCGCCCGAAGGACCGCTCAGCTCCTGCGCCATCGCACCCGTGCGCGTATTCCAGATGCGCACGCGTCCGTCACTCCCGCCCGATGCCAGCAGGCGCATGTCCGGTGAGAATGTTACAGTATTGGCGCTGCCGTTGTGTGCGTCGAGCAGCGTCACGAAGGCCGCGTCGAGGGGATAGAACAGCTTCACCTGCCCGTTGTCCAGCGCGGCGGCGGTCAGCGTACCCGAGGGCGCCATGGCGATGTCGCGCACCGCGGCGGGCTGCTCGCCCGTCCACACGTCATCGACGGAGGCGATGCGTTCTTCCTTGGTCATCGCGAAGCCGAGGCACTCCTCGCTCGGCGTGTTCGGCACGCGCCAGTTGTAGGAGAAGTTGTACACGTTGTCGCTGATCAGCGACCAGCTGCTGCCGCTGTTCGTGCTGTAGACCAGCTCCGCGGCCTGCGTGCCGCTGATGCCTTCCCAGGTCCACTGGAACATCGATCCCGAAAACATCTTCTCCCCGCCGTTCGGTTTGATCAGGCGCATGGGAGCGGGATCATGCACGCCGCCCGCGAGCGAGACCGTCTCCACGCAGGGCGCGTTGCTGACGATGCGCAGTGCCGCGACGATGCGTTCGGTGGTGACCGGACGAAACTGAATCCGCAGCGTCCGCGACTGGCCGGGACTGAAGGTGAACGGCGGAGCGCTGCCGCCGTAATCGAGAATGCGGAAGGAGGCGTTCGGTGAAGTGATGGACGTCACCTCGTAGCTCGCGCCCTGGCAGCTGATGCGCACGTTCTCGGTGCGGGTCTGTCCGCCCTGCACCACGCCGAAATCCAGCAGCTGCGTTTCGGTGCGCAGCCACACGATGTCGGAGGGATCGATGCTCACCGTCGCCGTGCGCGTTTCGGTGTCGCCGACTTTCCGCAGCGTCACCGTCAGCGCGCGTTCGGTGTCGCAGCCGTCGGTGTCGTAATACAGCGTGCAGGGAGGATAGGTGAAAATGTCATTGCCGATTTCGCGGAAGATATCCTTGGCATCCTCGGCCGTGGCGACATCCTCGAACCACTTCCCGTTGGTCTGACGTGCGATGCGGCGGAGGGAGAGATTCGTGGTCATCGGACTGATCACCACCGTATAGATCCGGATGCCGGCGTTGCGGGCGGCCGTGATGATCTGATTCTCCAGCGCGGGCGTAATGTTCTCGAAGGCGTCGGTGACAAAGACGATGTACTTGTCGCCGCTGCGTCCAGCCGTCACGTCGATCGCACCGGTATTCGCATCCAGGAAGGCGCCGGGCAGATCCGTGCTGCCGCTCGTGTGCGTCAGTCCGGCGATGGTGCTGAGCACCGCTGCCTGACTGCTGGTGTATGGCAGCAGGATCTGCGTGTTGTCGTCGAAGCCCACGATGCCGCTGGCGGCGGGCGGATAACTCAGATCGTTGACCAGCTGCGTGGAGGCTTCCTTCAGCTTAACGAGGCGGTTGTCGATGGACATGCTGAAGCTGATGTCGAAGGCGAAGGTCACCGACACCGGCGGCGTGACCGGCGGGGGACAGGTGATGGATTTCACCGGCCGCACGATCCCGTTTTCCACGACCGTGAAATCCGACGGCGTGTAGTTGATGATGGAGCGTCCCGCGCCGTCTCTCGCCTCGAAGGTGACGGCGATCTCAGGGTAGTTCGAGCCGTCGGTCGACAGCACGTTGAACGTCAGCTGCGCCCGCACCGGTGCGGCAGCGGTCAGCAGCACGGCGGCGGCCAGCAGTGCGGCGGTGAAAAATGCGTGCAGACGATCCATCTCTATGCTCCTCCGCGTGCGCGGGATGCGGTACAACAATTCATTCCAGGTATCATTTCAGTTCGATGCCGGTGACGCTGCGCATGTCATTGCGACACACATGCACGGACACGCAGGGGCGTCAATCCAGCCCGGTCTCTACGACGATCTGCACGGTGCGGCAGTAATTGCGTCCTTCGGGCAGATCGTTGTCGAACAGCAATCGGTCGCTGCCGACGGCCTCGAGATCGACGGGCACATTGCGCAGGCTGCGACCGAGCGCGTCACGCACGGATACGCAGCGGTCCATCGCCAGTTCGCGGTTGATTTCCGGACTGCCGGTCCGGTCGGCGAATCCGTAAATCGTGACGCGCGACCGCGGCGTGATCGCCTCGCGCACGATGTCGAGAATGCGGCGGTTTTCCGGGCCGATCTCCGAACTCTTGAAATCGAACAGGATCAGGCTGAAACGGTCGATGCGCCGGTTGCCCTCCTGCTCGATCACCTCGGTGGTGCGCGTCTCCGTCTCGAAGGGCAGCGACGCGCGCACGGTGCGGATCTGCGAGGCGTTGTCTTCCACCTGCAGCAGCATCTGCACGTCGCGTCCCGCCTCGGGCAGCCGCGTTGTGTCGAGGCGCCACTCCAGCCGCTCGGGCGGAGCATCGGCGCCGCCGAAACTCTCGAAGGATTCATCCCCCTGCATCACGCGCAGCGACCAGCGGCGCACGCCGGCGTCGCTTGTGATTTCGGGCATGAGGGCGATGGTGGGAGTCGAGACGCTTTGTTCGACGGACTGCCAGCGCACCGGCCGCAGGATGTCATACGTATCGGAGCTGATCTCCACGCGCCGCGCCTCCTGCTGTCCCTCGAGGGAATCCACGCTCGGCGCTTCCGCGGGGAGATTGCGCGCACGCACGCGGACGCGATCGGCGTTGATATCCCACACGCGCACCAGGTAGTCGCGCACCGCCTCGGCGCGCCGGCGCGATAGCGTGCGGTTGTTCCGCTCCGCGCCCGTGGCGTTGTTGCAGCCGGTGAGCGTGATGCGCGCCGCGGGATGTTCGCGCATGCGCTTGCCGACGATGTTGAGCAGGTCGGCATAGATCGCGAGCGTGCGGTTCGGGAGGGTGGATTCGTCGAAGCCCGCGGTCTGTGCGGAGGAAATCAGGTCCATGCGCGTGGAATCCAGTTCAGCGTTCGCCTGCGGGAAAAACACATAGGGCAGCAGCGGGAAGAGTTCGCTGCGCGTCAGGCGCTCGACGATGACGCGGGCGTCCTCGCGGAACGTGCCGTCCTCGGCCTTCGCCAGCACGCGCAGGTCCGCTTCGAGTTCGGGCGGCGGGGGAGGCGGAGGTGGAGGCGGCGGGGGAGGCGGTTCCGGGATGTGATACAGCAGCGTCACCGATCCCTCCACGCCGTGCGGCATCCAGTCCACGCCATCGGAGATCGACGTCGCGGCCAGCCGCACCGCCGCTTCTGGCCAGAGCGACCACTGTCCGCCGAGCGGGAAACCGTAGCGCACGCCCGCGGTGAACGCCGCGAACAGCGACGCATCCTCTGGCATCGTGCCGTCGTACTGGTTGCGTTCGCGTTCGAGGTCGTCGAAGGTGACGTCGGCCGGACGCAGCAGCTCCTCGGTCTGCGTCACCTCGTTCGTGATCAGGTAGCCGATGCTGGGTCCGGTAAAAATCGTCAGTGTCGCGCCGGGGATGGGACGGAAGCCGATGGTCGGACGGAAGTCCAGCAGCGCGGTGGTGGATTCGAGCCGGTGTTCGACCGTCGCCTCCTCGGGTCCGCGGGGCGTGAGTACCGGACCGATATCCTCCGGCTGCGTCAGCGAGCCCGAGAGATCGGCGTAGCGCAGTGCCAGATGCAGGGTCCATGCATCATCGATCACAAAGCGCGCCGCGGCGCCGAAGAGCATGCCCGTGCCGTCGCCGCCGTCGTATCCGGTGCAGCAGCTCGGGATGCCGGGCAGCTGCGAGAAGCTGCCGTCGATCATCGTGGCCGTCACGCCCCCGCCGAAGCCGACGGCGGGACGCTCCATCACCGGCACCAGAATCTCCGGCGCGTCATCATCCGGCGCCGCTTCGGGCACATCGGCGGACTGGGCAAACACTGAAACGGAAAGGCAGGCGAACAGCAGGACGGGGGCGAGACCCTTCAGGGTTTTTATCACGGGATACCTGTCGCGAGTGAGCGTGTGTGCGGTGGACGGTCGTCCGGGAGATCGCGCATAAATTACGTGTTCGCAGTCGGAAATGAAAGGAGCGAAGAGCAACGGCAGCGACGCCGGGCAAAGCGGTAGCCCCACGCGTGAGCGTGGGGTAGCAGGAACGCGACTGAACATTCCGTAATACCGGGAGAACAGATTGCTCGGATCCTCATTGCCAGCAGGCCGTCGCTGGGACGTCCGCGATGCGGCGATGCCGATCGAGGTCATATCGAGGGACGGTTGATTGTTTCCATTTCTCATATACTGGAAATGACAGCGCCGTAAACCGATATGTTACAGATTTATGAGTAGATTCTGCATATTTGCCACACTATTTGCTTGTATATCCAACGCGACATTGTTGGATTATACCCGGGTAAAAACCCAATTATACCCGGGTAAAAACCCAATTATACCCGGGTAAAAACCCAATTATACCCGGGTAAAAATCCAAAGGAAGGCGAAAAAAACATGGCCAGAGTTATTGTACAGTCCCTGCTGGGACTCACCATCATTGCCGTCGGCGGCATGCTGCTGACGGCGTCGGAACTGTTGGAATATGCCCTGATCAGTACGCCGTATCTGCCGCTGGGGACTATCCTCACGTGGCTGTTCCTGATTGCGCTCCCGGCACTGGGATGGCTGCAGCAGCATCCTGGATTTCTCGCCGGCGATGTGAAAGAGGTGCCGGGGGAGCAGGGGGAAGTACCTGCGGCCGATGACGGAACGGATGCTGCGCATGTTCACGGCGACCATGATCCCGGGGAGAGTGGAACGGACATCGAACCGAACGTAGCAGATGACCGCCGCGAAGGACTCCTACGGCGGATCGGCGAGGCGCTGTGCATCACCGCGCTGGTACTGGCCTTTCTCTGGCCCTTTGTGTCCGGATTGCTCGCCGGCAACATGTCCTTTTCATTCGGCAGGGGACACGGCACGACGGAAATGCTCTTCGGCATCTTCATCGGCTACACGGCATTGACCTTCCTTCTCGGTGTGCTGTCCCTGATTGCCTCCATACGGCCGGGGAATACCAAAAAAATGTAGTGGCGAGATTCATGTCGCCATACGAGCAGGAGCAGGAGCACAAGCAGAATCACAAGCAGGAGGGAACACCGACGAACCTGCGGACGATCGGGTTCTGCCTTGCACCTGACGGCGGAAAATCGTAGGATGTATGACGATGTCATACATGATGGAGGACGCATGAAATCCGCAGTCACGGTTCGTCTCGATCGAGTGCTCGAGCAGCGGCTCGATCAGTATTGCGCGAAATCGGGGAAATCCCGCAGCGACATCATGCGCGACGCGCTGCGCCAGCATCTGGCGCTGCTGCAGTTCGAACAGGGAAGAGAGCGCGTCATGCCCTTCGCGGAGGCAACTGGCTATCTCACTGACGACGATGTGTTTCGCGATGTCTCATGAGAGTGTTCATCGACACGAATGTGCTCGTCAGCGCATTCGCGACACGGGGACTCTGCGCCGATCTCTTCCGTGTCATTCTCACGCATCACCAAGCGCTCGTCTCGGAGACGGTGATTGCAGAGTTCCGGCATGTGCTGTCGGAAAAGTTCCACATACCTGACGGGGTGATCGCGGAGGTTGTCGAGTCCCTCACCGATATCGAGCGCGTCCCTCAATCTATGGCACAATTGTCCTATGCAGTCCGGGATCCCGATGATTTCCGGATTCTCGCGGATGCCCTGGCGGGAAAAGCGGACGTCCTGCTCACCGGCGATGCCGACCTCCTGGATCTCGCGGATGTCGTCAGTGAACTCCGGATCATGAATCCGCGCGGTTTCTGGGAAATGGAACGCGAGAATAGGAGCACGAGCACGAACCGCTGAAACTTCGAAAGATGATGAATTTGAAATCAGCAATCAGCAATCTGTAATCTGTAATCCGCAATCTCACCGAGGTACCGTCATCAATACCGATCACATCCCGCATCGCCTTGAGCACCAGCCCCCGTCCGCCGACGCGCAGCGCGGCTGGCGCTTCCATCATCTCGGCATCCCCACCGATGAGAAACGCAAGGGGGAGCGGTATCTCCCGCATCTCGGCATGTACGTCTCCGGCTTCCCCGAAAGTGAATTCGGCATCGAGTGGATGCGCTTCGAGCAGGGGAGTCCGGTGCACGAACTCATCCGCCGCATCCCGCATCTTGCCTTTGAAGTCGACGACCTCGACACCGCGCTCGAGGGACGCGAAGTCCTGACTCCACCCAACGAACCATCCGGCGGCGTGCGCGTCGCCATGATCGTGGAAAACGGCGCGCCGGTGGAACTGATGGAATTCTCCCCTTGACATCCTCCCGCCGCATTCGTATAATGAGTTAGACAAAAGTCTAACTCTGTGGCAGGAGACAGGAATGCCTGACGCGGGAGCGCCTCCGACGCGCTGCATGCATCTGGATATGGATACGTTTTTCGTTTCCGTCGAGCGGCTGATGGATCCGTCGCTCAACGGGCGTCCGGTGATCGTGGGCGGCACGCCGTATCAGCGCGGGGTGGTGGCGGGCTGTTCGCGCGAGGCGCGGCAGTACGGCGTGCACTCGGCCATGCCGCTGCGCCTGGCCTACGAACGGTGTCCCCAGGCCGTCTTCCTGCATCCCAACTTTGCGCATTACGCCGAGTACTCCGAGCGCGTGGCCGAACTGCTCGAGGATTCCGCGCCGGTGCTGGAGAAGGCCTCCATCGACGAATTCTATCTCGACATCAGCGGCTGCGGACGCATTCTCGGGGAGGAGGGCGCGTGGGGATCGAAGCTCAAGCGCGGCATCATGGGCGAGCTGCAGCTGCCGCTGACCTACGGCATCGCGCGCAACAAGCTCGTGGCGAAGGTGGCGACGACGGTGGGGAAGAAGCACGGCGACCTGCGCGTGCCGGGCGGGGAGGAGGCGCCGTTTCTCGCGCCGCATCCGGTGCGCATCATGCCGGGGGTGGGAGAGGTGATGGAACGCGACCTGCTGGCCATGGGAATGCCGCGCATCGGCAGCATCGCCGCCCTTCCGCTGCAGCTGTTCAGCAACATGTTCGGCAAACACGGCCGCACCCTGCACGAGCATGCGCACGGGATCGACAACACGCCCGTTCTGCCCTACCGCCGGCAGAAATCCCTCGGCGCCGAGCACACCTATCTCGAAGACGTGCTCGATCCGCGCACGATGATCGCCACGCTCAAACAGCTGGCGCAGCGGGTGGGACACGACCTGCGCGAACGCGGCTTCCTGACGCGCACGGTGACGCTGAAGCTGCGCTATGCCGACTTCGTCACCGCCACGAAAACGCTGCACTGCGACTACACCAGCGCCGACCATGTGCTGTACCGCCTGGCCGAGCGCCTCTTCCGTGCGCTGTACACGCGCCGCGTGCGCATCCGCCTGCTGGGCATCAGCACGTCGGACCTGATCGAGGATTACGGACAGCTCTTTCTCTTCGACGAGGAGGAGGAGAAGTTCGACGGACTCTATGCCGGGCTCGATGACATCCGCCGGCGCTTCGGGAAGGGAGCGATTACTTACGGGAGCGTCCTCGAGCAGCGCCAGGAGGAATGGAAGAAGCGCCGGAGCTCCGCCGCGGCGTGAATTCCCGCTCGATCTTTTTCACGATGGTCAGGACGCGTTTGCCGAGGTAACGGAAGCCGGCCTCCAGGAGGAAGGCGCCGACGAAGACGCCGATGGTCACGTACATCACCATGCGGTCGGAGATCCACTGGTAATACACCAGCAGGACGAACACGGCGGAGATGACAACGATGTTGCCGAGGATGAGCGGACGGCTGCCGCCGACCTCCTTCGCGAGGCGGTAATGGGATATCAGCACGAAGATGTACATCGCGGTGAAAATCGTGCTGTTGATCGCCGCGATGCCGCCGACATCCACCAGCACGGCCAGCGCCGCGCTCAGGGCGGCGGTGATGTAGAGTCCTTCCACCGATCCGAACCAGATTTTCCGTTCGAAGAACGCGGGCAGTTCACCATCCTTCGCCAGCGCGTACGACACGTTTGCGCCGCCGTAGAGCGTGGCGTTGAGCGCCGACGCGATGGAGAACAGCGCGCCGACGGAGATCAGCAGAAAGCCGGCACTGCCGAGAAACGGCCTGGCGGCGATGGCGAGCGCGTTTTCCTTCGCGGCGGTCAGATCCGGGATGGTCAGGTTGCCCACGGCCACCAGGGAGACTGCGACGTAGATGACGATGACGATGGCGACGCTGATGTAAATCGCGCGCGGGACGGTCTTCTCCGCGTCCCTGATGTGCTCGGACGCATTGGTGATCAGTCCGAATCCCATATAGGAGAGGAAAAACACGACGGAAGCGTGCAGGAGTCCGTTGACGTGTCCGGCATCGAAGGACGGTTGCACGAGCGATTCCTGAATGGTCATGGCACCGAACGCCACGAACACCAGAAGAATGCCGACCTTGACGATGACAATGTACAGTTCCGCCTTGCCGACCGCTCTGGAGCCGAAGAAGTTCAGTACCATGAACAGCAGGATGACGGCGGCGACGCTGAGCGCCTTCGCCATGGCTGTCGGGGGCAGACCGAGCAGCGGGAGTGCATACCCGGTAAATCCCTTCGCGAACAGGGCGACGGAGACGACGTAGGTCAGCCACATCAGCACGCTGAGCATGCCGGTGACGAGGTTGTCACCGATGCCTTTGAGGATGAAGGCGATGGGTCCAGCGTTGGAGATGATGCGGGGCGCAAGCTTCGCGTAAGAGTAGGCGACGATCAGGGCGTAGGCGCCGGAGAGGAGAAAGGCGATCGGCAGATCGTTCTTCGCCAGCTCCGCGCCGACACCGAAGATCGAAAAAATACTCGCCCCGATCATCGTCCCCACGGCCATTGCCACGGCTTCCCAGAGGCCGATACTTCCGGAGGATGACTGGGTGCTCATGAAACATCAGATGAAGCGGATGACACAATATGAACAGGGCACACGGGCGGAGTATGCCCGGTATTGCCGTTTTGTGCATTACAGGGAATCGATCATGCGCCTGAGCCGCTGCTGGATTTCTTCCGCGATTTCATCGAGGGCGGGGTTGTCGATGCCCATCATCGATGCCTTGGGATCCACGGCCGCGACTTCGATACCGTCCGGCAGCTCCTGCACGATGACGTTGCAGGGAAGCATGGTGCCGATTTTGTCCTCGGCGCTCAGGGCCTGATGTGCGAACGGGGGATTGCAGGCGCCGAGGATGCGGTAGGGTCGGAAATCCACGTCGATCTTTTTCTTCAGCGTCTTCCTGACGTCGATTTCCGTCAGCACGCCGAAGCCTTCGTCCTTCAGCGCGGCGGTGACTTTCTCAATGGCTTCGTCGAATGAAGTGTCGAGTGTAGTTGAAAAATAGTAGGCACTCATAATGTCTCCGTTGATGATGAATGGCTCGTATGAACTATAACGTATGATGCGGATAAAACGTTTTTGGATTTTTATGGGGAGGATACCAGCCGCCGTCACCCTTCGACAGGCTCAGTGTGACGGGTGCTGGTGCTCAGTGTGACGGTATGTGCCTGCGGAAAAATCGTTTTTGCATTTTTATGAACCTTTTGCTCCACGCAGCCGTTTTGTCTGGGTGAAGCAGTTGCATGTCATCTGCTGAATTCAGACATTGTATGTCGTGAAGAACGCAATTCACATATCGCTGGTCGCCATTCTGCTCGCCGCCGTCACGGGCGTGTCGGTGAATACGCATTACTGCGGCGGTGTGGCGCGCTACAGCGCGGTGGCGCTGGACGCCCAGCATGAATCCTGCTGCGGCGACGGTACGTTCGCGTGCTCCTCCTGTGAGGATCACGTTTCCTCCAATGTCGTCGATGAGCAGGTGACGGTGACGGCGCAGGCCGACGGCCTCTCAGATCTGTCTACTCCGGTCGCAGGCATCCTTCACGAGGACGCCGCGGCGCGCACCGAAGAGGTGAAACCGCAGCCGCATCCCGATGCGCTCGGTCCCCCGGGTCCGCCGGGCGGCGACGCCATCCCCATTCTCACCCAGTCCTTCCTCATCTGATTCCGAACATATCCGCTGTTCCGGACGGGTACCGCTGTGCCTGATCCGGAGGGGTGCTTTTGTCCGTCTCCCCTGAGAGCACTGACGATTTGATCATTATTACGGATATGTTTCCATGCTCAATCGCATCATTGATTTTTTTCTCGACAACAAGGTCGTCACGTTCAGTCTGCTGGCACTGCTGATCGGCTGGGGCGTCGCGACCGCGCCGTTCGGCTGGGATATCGACATCGTACCGCGGGATCCGGTGCCGGTGGATGCCATCCCGGACATCGGCGAAAACCAGCAGATCGTGTTCACGCGCTGGATGGGACGCTCGCCGCAGGATATCGAAGACCAGATCACCTATCCGCTGACCACGGCGCTGCTCGGCATCCCGGGCGTGAAGACCATCCGCTCGAATTCCATGTTCGGCTTTTCAAGCATCTACGTGATTTTCGAAGACGGTGTGGAGTTCTACTGGTCGCGCTCGCGCATTCTCGAAAAACTGAACTCCCTGCCCGCCAACACGCTGCCCGACGGCGTGCAGCCGCAGCTGGGTCCCGACGCCACGGCGCTCGGACAGGTGTACTGGTACACGCTCGAGGGACGAGACGAGGAGGGGAATCCCGCGGGCGGCTGGGATCTCGACGAATTGCGAAGCATCCAGGATTACTACGTCAAGTATGCGCTCAACAGCGTGCAGGGCGTCTCGGAGGTCGCCTCGGTCGGAGGGCATGTGCGCGAGTATCACATCGACGTGGATCCGGCGGCCATGAAGGCGCACGGCGTCACGCTCAGGCAGATCGTCGACGGCGTGCGCAAAAGCAATATCGACGTCGGCGCGAAGACCATCGAGGTGAACCGCGTGGAGTACTTCGTGCGCGGACTCGGCTACGTGCAGAACACGGGCGACATCGAGCAGTCCGTCGTCGCCGTGCGCGACAATACGCCGATTCGCGTGCGCGACGTGGCGCGGGTCTCGACGGGTCCGGCCACGCGTCGCGGCGCACTCGACAAGACCGGCGCGGAGGTGGTCGGCGGTGTGGTCGTGGCGCGCTACGGCGACAATCCGCTTGCCGTCATCGACCGCGTCAAGGAGAAGATCGCGGAGATCTCGCCCGGTCTGCCCGAGAAGGTGCTCGATGACGGCACGGTGTCGCGGCTCACTGTCGTGCCGTTCTACGACCGCACCGAGCTGATCCGCGAGACGCTCGGCACGCTCGAGGAGGCGCTGTCGCTGGAAATTCTCGTCACCATCATCGTCGTCATCGTGATGGTGATCAGTCTGCGCGCCTCGCTGCTGATCTCGAGCCTGCTGCCCGTGTCGGTGCTGATGGTGTTCATCGCGATGAAGTACGTGGGGGTGGACGCCAACATCGTGGCGCTCTCGGGTATCGCCATCGCCATCGGCACGATGGTGGACATGGGGATCATCCTTACCGAGAACATCGTGCGGCACATGGACGACGCCGTGCCGGGCGAGCCACTGCGCGCGGTGATCGGCCGCGCGGCGAAGGAGGTCGGTTCGGCGATCATCACAGCGATATCCACCACGATCGTGAGCTTCCTCCCGGTGTTCAGTCTGCAGGCGGCCGAGGGCAAGCTGTTCACGCCGCTGGCCTTCACGAAAACCTTCGCCCTGCTGGCGGCGGTGATCGTGGCGCTGGTCTTCCTGCCGGCCATCGCGCATGTCGTGTATTCGATCCGCGCGCGGGTGCGGCTGGAGCCCGTATCGCGAAAGGCATCGGCGTTTCTTGGCTGGTACTGGTCGGCGCTGCTCGCCGCTGGCGGCATCGTGTTGTGGTCCTTCGGATACGACTGGGCGGGATTCACGCTGCTGCTCATCGGCATCGCGCGCGGTGTGCATCGGTACTACGCCTCCACCGGCGCGCGCTGGCTTCCCTGGCTGATGCCCGCCGTGGCCGTGGTATCGATCACCTGGCTGCTCGCGGTGGAATGGATGCCGCTCGGTCCTGATCACGCGATCGGGATCAACGGACTGTTCATCCTCGCCATCCTGCTCGCCGTGCTCGGACTGTTCCTCGTCGTCATCCGCTACTACACTCGGCTGCTGCACTGGTGCCTCGCGCACAAGGCGGCGTTTCTCGGCTTTGTCGGCACACTGGTGCTGTGGGGATTGCTGGTCTGGCAGGGGGTCGCCGGCCTGTTCGGCGGCGCTGCGGATGCGCTTGCCGGCATCGGTGTGGATGTGCGGGATTCGCGTCCCTGGAAAAACCTCGAATCCCTCTTCCCCGGCACGGGGAAGGAGTTCATGCCCGCGCTGGACGAAGGCGCCTTCCTGCTGATGCCGACGTCCATGCCGCATGCGGGGATGGAGGAAAACCTGCGCGTCGTGCGGCAGCTCGACATGAGCGTCGCGGCGATCCCCGAGGTGGAGCAGGTGGTCGGCAAACTCGGCCGCGTGGAGTCCGCCCTGGATCCCGCGCCCATCTCGATGTACGAAAACGTCATCCTCTACAAGCCGGAGTACGTGACCGATGAAGACGGCAACCGTCTGCGTTTCCGGGTCACCGACGACGGCAGCTATGCGCGGGACGAGAGGGGTGAGCTGATTCCCGATTCCGACGGACGCTTTTACCGCAACTGGCGCGACCACATTCATTCCCCGGATGACATCTGGGAGGAAATCGTCGCCGCTTCAGAGGTGCCCGGCGTGACGTCCGCGCCGAAGCTGCAGCCGATTCAGACGCGGCTCGTCATGCTGCAGACCGGCATGCGCGCGCCCATGGGCGTGAAGATCACCGGTCCCGACCTGCGGACCATCCAGCAGTTCGGCCTGCGTCTCGAAGAGGAACTCAAGGAGGTGCCCGGCATCAAATCATCGTCGGTGTTCGCCGACCGCATCGTCGGCAAGCCGTACCTGGAAGTGGACTGGGATCGCGACATGCTTGCGCGATACGGCATCAGCATCGCCGAGGCACAGCAGTATCTCGAAGTGGCCGTGGGCGGGATTCCGCTGAGTACGACCGTCGAGGGACGCGAGCGATACGCCATGCGTGTGCGCTATCCGCGTGAGCTGCGCGACGATCCGGAGACGCTGAAGGACGTGCTGCTGCCCGCCGCCATGGGCGTACAGATTCCGCTGGGCGAGGTGGCCGAGCTGAAATACGAACGCGGTCCCCAGAGCATCAAAAGCGAGGACACCTTTCTGGTGGGATATGTCATCTTCGATAAAATGGACGGCGAGGCGGAGGTGGACGTCGTCGAGCGGGCGCAGGCGCATCTGCAGGAGCGCATCGACTCGGGCGCGCTCGTCGTTCCCCCGGGCGTGTCGTACCGCTTCGCCGGAAACTACGAAAACCAGCTCCGCGCGGAGAAGCGGCTCAGCATCGTGATCCCGATTTCACTCATGGTGATTTTCCTGATCCTGTATCTGCAGTTCCGCTCGGTGCCGACCACGCTGATGATTTTTTCCGCTATCGCGGTGGCCTTCAGCGGCGGCTTCATCCTGATCTGGCTTTACGGCCAGGGGTGGTTCCTGGATTTCAGTCTGTTCGGCGAGAACATGCGCCAGGTGTTCCAGATGGGGACGGTGAATCTCAGCGTTGCCGTCTGGGTAGGATTCATCGCGCTGTTCGGGATCGCCACCGACGACGGCGTGGTCATGGCCACGTATCTCGATCAGAGTTTCCAGCGGAATCGTCCTGCCGATGTGTCATCGGTGCGTGCCGCCGTGATCGAAGCGGGGCAGCGCCGCATTCGTCCCTGTCTGATGACCACCGCCACCACGCTGCTGGCGCTGCTGCCAGTGCTGACGTCCACCGGACGCGGTTCCGACATCATGGTACCGATGGCCATTCCCAGCTTCGGCGGCATGACCGTCGCGCTGTTCACCCTGTTCGTCGTGCCCGTGCTCTACTCGTGGTGGCATGAGCGCAAACAGCTCCGTCTCATGAAGAAGGAGGGCCGTGAAGATGCGTAAGATGATCATCGCAATACTTGTCACCGTGCTCGCCGTGCCGCTGGCGGCGCAGCAGACACTTGAGGAATACACCGCGGAGGCGCTCCGGAACAACGAGGCGCTGCAGGCGCGGATGGCGCGCTACGAGGCTGCGCGGGCGCAGGAACCGCAGGCGGCGGCCCTGCCCGATCTGAAGGTCGGATTCGGCTGGTTCGCCGTGCCCGTGGAGACCCGGGTCGGTCCCCAGCGCGCCACGCTGTCGGTTTCGCAGTCCTTTCCCTGGTTCGGCACGCTCGGTGCCGAGGAGGATGCCGCCATGGCGCGCGCCCGGAGGTCCTACCTGGACTACACCGACGCACGCAATCGCCTCGTATTCGACGTGCGCGACACCTGGTACCGGATGTACGTGCTGGAGCGCTCGGTCGTGCTGACCGGCGAGCATCTGCGTCTCGTGGAGACACTTCGCGACATCGCGCTGACGCGCTACGAGGCGGGGAAGACGGCGTTTTCCGACGTGCTGCGTCTCGACATGCAGCGCGAGGAGCTGCGCACGAAGCTGCACACGCTCGAGGACTCCCGCGCGCCGCTGCGGCAGGAATTTTCCCGCCTGCTCGGACGTGATATCCGCGAAGCGATCCTCCTGCCCGACTCACTCGCCCTTCCCGATGCGCTGCCCGAGGCCGAACCGCTTCGCGCACGCATGGTGGAGCGCAATCCACGTTTGCGTGGACTCGAGGAGGAGCAGGCGTACTGGGAACACAAATCCAACGCGGCCCGGCGGATGGGATATCCATCCTTCACCCTCGGCGTGACCTATACCGCCATTGATCCACGCGATGACGTGACGCTGCCCGACAACGGACGCGACGCCATCATCCCACAGGTCGGCATATCCGTGCCGCTGTTCGGATCGCGGTATGGCGCCATGGAAGAGCAGGCGCAGCTGCAGCGGGAGGCCGCGCGGCTGCAGCGCAGTGACGCGGAGCGCCGGCTGGAAACGCTGCTCGCAGAACGGATGCGCGATCTGCGCGAGGCGCGCAGGCGCTTCGAATTGAACACCCGGCTCGCGGAGCTGGCTGACAACACGTACGGCGCTGTGCTCAGTGAGTACAGCGCGGGTTCGTCGCGCATCGACGACGTCATCGCCGTCGAACGCGATCTGCTGCGTTACGCGCTTGCACGCGAAGAGGCGTGCGCCGATCTCAACCGCGCGCATGACTACCTGATGTATCTGACCGCACAGGAAATGGAATAAGGAACAGAAATCATGACATTCTCAGCGAACATACAGAAGATTATTCCCGGCATCGGACTGCTCGTCGTCGGTCTCTTTCTCGGCTGGCTGTTTTTTGCAGGCGGCGGGGGGGAATCCTCCGCGGCCGACGCCGGCGATCACGCACATGAAGCCGGGGAGGCCACGGTATGGACCTGCTCGATGCATCCGCAGATCAGGCAGGAGGAACCGGGGCTGTGTCCGATCTGCGCCATGGACCTCATTCCTCTCGAGGGCGATGGCGCGGCGTCGGCACCGGACAAGATCCAGATGACCGACGAAGCCGTCGCGGCGGCGAACGTGCGCACCGTCACGGTGCGGCGCGGGTTGCCGTTCCGCGAAATTCGTCTTCCCGGAAAGGTGGAGGCGGATGAAGCGCGTCTGGCGGACATTACCGCGCGCGTCGGCGGCCGCATCGAGAAGCTCCACGTCAACATTACCGGGCAGCGGGTGGCGAAGGGTGCAACGCTCGCCACGCTGTACTCGCCTGATCTCGTGGCGGCACAGAAGGAGCTGCTGGAGGCGGCGCGGATGAAGGATACGCATCCCGAGTATTACCGCGCGGCGCAGAGCAAGCTGCGCTTCTGGGATCTGACAGATGCGCAGATCGACGCCATCGTGGAAACGGGCGAGGTGCGCCGGACCTTCGACGTGCTAGCCCCGCAGGGCGGTACGGTGCTGATGCGGCATGTGGCGGAGGGGGAGTATGTGCGCGAGGGACAGTCGATGTTCGCCATCGCGGATCTCGGGCGCGTCTGGGTGATGTTCGATGCGTACGAGAGCGATCTCGCCTGGCTGCGCACCGGGATGAAGGTGGATTTCACCGTGGCGGGACAACCCGGACGCACATACAGCGGACGCATCGACTTCATTGATCCCGTCATCGATCCCGGCAGCCGCGTGGCACACGTGCGCGTGGAGATGCCGAATCCCGGCGGCACGCTCAAGCCCGAGATGTTTGCGACCGGGGTGGTGAAGTCCACCCTGCCCGGACGCAACGAGGAGATCGTCATTCCCCGCACGGCGGTGTTGTGGACGGGGAAGCGTTCGGTGGTCTGGGTCAAGGATCGGGAAAGCGATATCCCCATATTTGAATACCGCGAAGTACGTCTCGGGACCGACGCCGGCGACAGTTACGTCGTGCTCGATGGTCTTGTCGTCGGTGAGGAGATCGTCGCCCACGGTGTCTTCACCATCGATGCCGCCGCCCAGCTGCAGGGCAAGACCAGTATGATGAACGCCGTGCAGGAGCACGAACTCGACGAAGGAATCAATGCGGGATCCGGTAGGCCAGAGCCAACGGCTCGGCCGGGCGAAACACCACCATCTGCATCGGGCAATCCCGCGCCAGCTGCATTTCGCTCTCAGCTCATGAACGTGTTCGACCGGTACAACACCATCACCAATGCCCTTGTCGCTTCGGATCCGGCTGCCGTCATTCCCGCTGCGCGAGCGACGGAGAAAGCGCTCGATGCCGTCACCGCGTCCTCCCTCGGCGGAGTCATGCGCACGCACTGGGCGGAAATGCTGCAGGGAATGCGCACAAGTCTCGAGGCGATGCGGGCTACGCGCGATCTCGAGCAGCAGCGCGGATACTATTCCGGTCTCAGCAACACGCTGCATCAGGCCCTGAAACATTTCGGCGTGTCGAAAAAAACCGTATACTGGCAGTATTGCCCCATGGCCTTCAACGATCGCGGCGCATACTGGCTCAGCGCCGTGAAGGAAATCCGGAATCCGTATTTCGGCGACGAGATGCTAAAATGCGGCGTCGTCAAAGAGATCATGGAAAACCAATAACCAAACACCAAACACCAAACACCAACAACCAACCACCATACAGAGGAGTCACAATGAAAGTACTCACGATTTTCGCACTGTTCGGAACCCTTCTGATCTTCAGCGCCTGCGGCGGAAACGGCGATCAGGAGGAGGGCATGCAGGATGAAGACGGACAGGAAGAAATGATGCAGGAAGACACGATGCAGGAAGGCGAGATGGAAGCCACCGTCGTGTACTACTGTCCCATGGAATGCGAGGGCGACAAGACGTACGACGAGCCGGGCAGCTGTCCAGTCTGCGGCATGGATCTAGTCGTCAAGGAGACGAACGGTGATCACATGCACGAGGGCGAAGGCATGCATGAAGGTCACGATCACGGTGACGATGAAATGCACGACGGAGAGATGTAATTCCCGTCTGTGAATGCTCACCGGGAGAAGGAAACGGGCGGCCAGATGGCCGCCCGTTTTGCAATGTGCGATTTCAGCAATGTGCGATTTCCGTTACAAGGCCGAGCCGTTGGCTTGGCCCGGTACGCCGAGCCGTTGGCTCGTCGCTACAGGAGCGTCACTTCGCCGATGGCGGTGTCGTCGCCGGCGGTGACGGTGATGTCGTTCTCCGTGTAGACGAGGCCGTTCACATCCTCGATGCGGATGTCGTAGGTGCCGGGGTCGAGGTAGGAGAGGCGGAAGCTGCCGTCGGTCTGGTCGACGGGAGTGGAGGTCACCTCCATGCCGCCCTGCAGCGCGATGGCAAGCGGGGCATCGGCGAAGTTGGTCACCGTGCCGGAGATCGATCCCGTCACGGCTTTCTCGACAACGCGGAGCGTCGGCTTGAGCTTGTATCCGTTCGGGTTGTGCGGGGGACCCGTGGTGACAATGGACTGATGTGCGTCGAAGTCGACGACCAGTTCGTATGTGACGCCCGCCACGACATCGAAATTGGTGATGAGTTTCAATCCGGTCTGCTCCGCACTCGGGATGGTGACGCTGTGCGTCTGACCGTCGACGACAACCTCCGCATCGCTCACCATGAGACGGACCTGCGTGATACTGCCCGGCTCGATGTCGCCACGTCCGATTTCAATGGATTTCCCGTTGTTCCATTCCAGCAGGTTGATTGTCTGCGGCGCGCCGGAAAGGACGATCCAGCCACCTTCCATACTGACGGCGACTTCGGCAAAGGTGATGTTGACCGCATCGTAATCAGCGGGCGCATCCGTCAGGCTGATCGCAAGCGTCGCCATGTTGGATGGTTCGTTGGAATCGTCGTCACTGCAGGCGGTGAATCCCGCGGCAGCGACAAGCAGGAGTGCAAGAATCAGGCGAGTGTGTTTCATGAGGTGGCTTCCGATATCTGTTGATGAATACATGTGAATGTTCTGAAGTGAGATGGCGCAAGTGGCTGTATGGCAATGTGTTAAGGACCCTGAGCTGAAGACGGAAATCGTGGTCAGCATTGTGTACGATTCAGTGCAGGATCCGGTTCCTTCAACTGCGGCATACTGCCTCCTGCCTCCCTCAGCCCTTGATGACTCCGATGGGACGAAACTTCGCCACCTTGAGGGCAATGCCGGCGTCGTGCATGACGTTGACGACGTCAGAGACGTCCTTGTAGGCGTGGGGCATTTCTTCGGCGATGGTGCGCTTGCCGGTGGCCTGAATCTCCACGCCGCGGTCGCGCAGCTCCTGAATCATATCCCGACCCTTGCTGGCGGCCATGGCCTTCTTGCGGCTCATGTGTCGTCCCGCACCGTGGCAGGAGCTCCCGAAGGTTTCATGCATCGCCCGGTCGGTGCCGACGGTGAGATAGGAGTAGCGTCCCATGTCGCCCGGGATGAGCACGGGCTGTCCGATCGAGCGGTAGGCTTCGGGAATGTGTTCGCTGCCCGGACCGAAGGCGCGCGTTGCGCCTTTGCGGTGCATGCAGACGCGCTGCCGGGCGCCATCGACGTCGTGTGTCTCGAACTTGGCAATATTGTGGCAGATATCGTAAATCGGACGAATGCCCGCTTCATGATCACTGATATCGAGCGCCTTCATCACCGCCTGCTCGGTGAGGTGCATGATGACCTGCCGGTTCGCGAAGGCGTAATTCGCTGCGCATCGCATGGCGCCGAGATACGCCTGTCCTTCGCCGCTTGTGATTGGCGCGCAGGCGAGCTGCCGGTCGGGGATGGAGATGTTGTACTTTTTCGTTGCCTGCTGGGTGACCTTCAGGTAATCGTCGCAGATCTGGTAGCCGAATCCGCGTGAACCACAGTGGATCAGGATGACGATTCCATCGGGCTCGAGTCCGAACACGCGTGCCGCGTCGGGATGGAGGATCTCCTCGATTCTGCCGATTTCGAGAAAGTGATTGCCGGAACCCAGCGTGCCGAGCTGATCGGCGCCGCGCTGCCAGGGCCGCTCGTCTACCGCAGAAGGATCGGCATCTGCAATGCAGCCGTTTTCCTCGATGAAGTCGAGCTGCGCGGATGAGCCGAATCCGTGTTCCGCCGCCCAGCGTGCGCCCTGCACGGCCACCTTCTCGAGATCCTTTCTGGAGAGTTTCGGGATCGCCTTCGAAGCGCCCACCCCGGTCGGCACATTGTCGAACAGTTCTTTCACCAGGTGGCGGATGCGCGGCTGCACGTCGTCTGCCTTCAGGTTTGTCGCCAGCAGCCGCACGCCGCAGTTGATGTCGTAGCCGACCCCGCCGGGGGAGATGACGCCGTCTTCGGCGTCGGTGGCGCAGACGCCTCCGATGGGGAAGCCGTAGCCCCAGTGGATGTCGGGCATGGCAAGGGAGTACTTCACGATCCCGGGCAGATGCGCGACGTTGGCGACCTGCTCGAGGCTTTTATCCGCCCTGATGCGCTCCATCATTTTCCGGCTGGCGTACACGCGCCCGGGAACGCGCATCCCGCCAGTTTTCGGGATTTCCCAGGTTGTATCGTCGAGTTGTCGAATCTGTATGTCCATGATCGCGTCCGTATCCACTCAGGTATCAAAAATAACCTCGCCGATCCAGCCGTCCAGCGTGTGTTCCGCGCGGAGTCCGTGCCAGGTGACAGCCTTGATTTCCGTCGCTGCGCCGGCCATGCGCTCATCCATCGGCACGGATGCCATGCGCACGCGGATCCGCCGCGGGGTGCATTCCTCCACATCGAATCCGACCGGAACGCTGCGATCCACCGTCAGGCGGAAGAGCAGTTCGGAGAGCCAGGCGTGAAGGAGCTGTTCCGCGTCGTCAGCTTCCGCAGCGACACTATGCTCATGCACGGCCGCAGTCGAGTGGCGGGTGGCATCCCCGCTCTCCGCGGGAGCCTCCGGCCTGGCGGGAGACTCCGGAACCCCGGAAAACATCAACTGCAGCATCCCGTGTGCCGCTGCGATCAGCATCTCCGCGAGCGTGTCGCCGCGGGCACGGATGCCGGCATCTGCCGTGTGGTCGAATTCCTCGAATGATCCGGCGGTCATGAGTCTTGAATTCTCCTCGGCGTGGCCTTCATCCCTGAATATACACACGGAACCGCCGCCGAAGGAAATGGCGCGCCGATCGGACCGGAAAATATTTTGCCCCTTGTTCTCCCACATGACAGCGCCTATTTTAATGCCACGGCAATATTCGTCGAGCCTGGGGCGAAAATTGTCGAATCTGCCTTCCATAAGCGTGTCTTTTGCCGTTTCTGTACGTGTATGCGCTGTGCGTTTGCCGAAAAATCGGCACGGATGTTGCCGTATATTTGAAAAGGACCAATCCATGCATCGTCTGCATCTTTTTTTTATACCTGTTTTTCTGCTCATCACTACGCTCGCCGCCATCGACAGCCGTGCGCAGACCACGCTGCGCTGGCAGCACCCGTTTCCGCAGGGGAACATGCTGATGTCCATCGCGGCGGCACCGGATGGCAGTTTCATCGTCACGGGACGCTCCGGCACCGTCCTGCGCAGCGAGGATGACGGCGCAACCTGGGCGAATACGATGTTCGGCCTGACCGACAATGTCATCAGTGCGTCCGTGACGCATGCCGATGGATTCTGGTGTGTCGCCGACAACGGCATCCTGCTGCACAGCAGAGATGGGGGCCTGTTCTGGGATGACCTGCAGTCCATCACCGCGCAGGGACTCAACGGCGTCGCCCGCACCGGCGCAGAAACAATCATCGCCTGCGGCGACGGCGGCACGATCATCCGCTCCACCAACGGGGGCAGGGACTGGGAGCAGGTGTTCAGCGGTGTCTCGGGCATCCTGAATGACATTGCATTCGTGAACGACCGGAAGGGATTCGTCGTCGGCGAGGCGGGGACGCTGCTGGAAACCGGTGACGGTGGCGCCACGTGGTCGTCCGTGCGCATCACTCCGCCCGAGGATCTGTTCGCGATCGCGTTTGCCGACGCATCCAGCGGATGGATCTGTGGGACGAAGGGGAGCATCTACCACACCGTCAACGGCGGTTTCCGCTGGGACCGCCAGCAGAGCGGTTCGAGCAGGCATCTCAACGACATTACACCGTTGAGCGGCTCGGAAGCCTGGGCGGTCGGCGACGGTGGCACGATGCTGCACACGACGAACAGCGGCGCGGAGTGGCGTGCGCTGCCGGTGCTTCTTCCGGAGAGCGTCATCGAGGGGATTGCCTCGAACGGACGCGTGCTGCTGGCCGCCGGCGAGTTCGGACACATCCTTCGCAGCACGGACGGGGGGGCGCAGTGGATGGTGATCAACGGCACAACGCGGAAGTCCGCGAACTGGACGAGCTTCGCCACGGCGCGCGATGGCTGGTGCTTCGGGCAGGACGGTATGATCCTTCATACAACCGACGGCGGTGCGCACTGGCGGGAGGAAACGCCGGCCCTCGGAAACAGCCTGTACGGCGGCAAGGCGGTTTCACCCGACGAGGCATGGACGGTGGGGGAGTTCGGCGTCATTCTCCACACTGCCGACGGCGGTGCGACATGGACGCAGCAGGAAAACACATTCACGAATATTCTTCTCGCGGTGGATTTCGCCACGGCGGACGTCGGCTGGGCGGTCGGCGAGCTGGGTATGATCCTGAAAACCACGAACGGCGGCGCGTCCTGGACAAAGCAGGAAAGCGGGACGCAGGATTACCTCTTCGGCGTGCAGGCCGTCTCGGAACAGCATGTCGTGATCGCGGGGGACGCCGGAGGTGTGCTCACGAGTTTCAACGGCGGCGCGACGTGGAAGCGCCAGGAGACGCCTACCGACGTGACGCTGTACTGGCCGCGCTTCGTAAGTGATGCAGAGGGGTGGATCGTGGGTGAGGTCGGCACCGTGCTGCATACGACAGACGCCGGTGCTTCGTGGTCCATGCAGGATCCCGGCACGGAGACGGCGCTGTATGTGATCGACGGCGCGCATCGCAACGCGCTGTGGGTGATCGGCGACGGCGGGACGGTGCTGCACAGCACGAACGCGGGCGCGGACTGGCAGTCTGTGTATGCGCGCACGAATTACGATCTGTTCGGACTGGATTTCATCGACGAGCGGCACGGCTGGATTTCAGGGGATTACGCCACGGTGCTGACCTGGAAGGACGATGCCTCGACATCGGTGGATCATCCGGACGCTGCAGCATTGAATCCGCTGATTCGCGGTGTCTATCCGAATCCGCTGTCGCGCAATGCGACGCTGCGGATCGACCTGCATTCGCAGTCCGCACCGATATCACTGCACGTCTACGACGTCCTTGGCAGACTCGTGACGGATCTTTCCGGTCGCAGTGCTGCCCTGGTGGGCCGAGACGGGACACTGCGCTTTTCCGCATCCCGTCTCCGGGGTGCGGGACGATACTATATCGTGGCACGGCACGACGGACGCATTGAAACACGAATGGTCATCGTTCAATAGGATGATACAGAGAAACAGAAGCACAATTGTATTAGTCATAACCCTGATACTGGCAGTGACGGGTGCCGGCACACCCGTGCTTCAGGCACAGTGGCAGTGGGGAAATCCCGATCCGCAGGGGAATGACCTGTGGAATGTCGATTTTTCTCCATCCAGTCAGACCGGATGGGCCGTCGGGGCGGCGGGGATCATTGTCAAATCCACCGACGGCGGCGCCAGCTGGTTCACGCAGGAAAGCGGCAGGGAGGACTTCCTCCGCGGCGTGGAGGCCGTCGATGCGAATACTGCCTGGGTGGTCGGCGACAACGGCGTCGTACTCAAGACCACGAACGGCGGCAGCACATGGGTGACACAGAACAGCGGAACGACAGCGGGCATCAACACGCTGTACGCCGTGTCTTCGTCCACCGCATGGTTTGTTGGGGATGCCGGAATGCTGCGCACGACGCAGAATGGCGGTGCGACCTGGACGGCACAGTCCTCGGGCACGGCCAACAATCTCAACGGTGTGTGTTTCACTTCCGCGACAAACGGCATCGCCGTCGGAAGCAATGCCACGGTCGTGCGCACGACGAACGGGGGAACATCGTGGATGCCGGTGACGCTGCCCGGCGGACCCGGCCCGGGATCCTCCGCGCATCTGCTCGATGTCTTTTTCGTCGACGCGTCGTATGGCTGGACCTGCGGCGGCGCGGGCACGCTGTATACAACGACGAACGGCGGCATGACCTGGAACAGGACCATGAACAACGGTCTGAGCGCGGATATCAACCGCGTGCGATTTACGACGCGGCAGAACGGCTGGGCGGTCGGAGAGTCAGGGGCGCTGCATCGGACGACGACGGGCGGCACGTCATGGACCGCCCTCACCTCCGGTACGAGCAGCGGACTCGAAGGGCTCGCGCTCACGGGCGGCAATGTCGTGGTGGTCGGACTGTTCGGAGATATTCTTCGATCCACGAACGGCACATCCTTTGTCATGATCACCGCAGGAGAACGCAGCACCTTCAACGCCGTCAGTGCCGCGGTGCCGTCGAGCGCATGGGCCGTCGGTTCCGACGGTGTCATCGCGCATACGGCGAACAGCGGGGCTACCTGGACGGCACAGAACAGCGGAACGAGCGCAGCACTGTTCGGTGTGGACAACATCAACGGCAGCATCGTGGTCGCCTGCGGGAACGGAGGCCTTGTTCTTCGATCCACGAACGGGGGCAGTTCCTGGTCGCCTGTGGCCAGCGGGACGACCGTTCCGCTCAACGGCATCGACCTTCTCGACAACGGTACGGGGTATATCGTCGGCGGCAGCGGCCGCCTCCTGAAAACAACGAATGCCGGCGCGGGCTGGTATCCCGTGGCGACCGGCACGCTCGAGTCACTCTACAGCGTGCATTTCGCCGACTCGGTCAACGGGACCGTCGTCGGCGCGAACGGTACGGTGCTCGGGACGACGAACGGCGGGTATACCTGGTCCTCACAGCAGCCCTGGACGCAGGATGCACTCTTCGGCATCATCCGTGAAGGGCAGCTGGGCATGCTCTGCGGCGACGGCGGTACGGCAGCGGTCACAACCGACGGCGGGCAGAGCTGGACGTCCGTCTATCCTCCCACGGGAGAGCCGCTGTTTCATCTTGCGCACCCCGCCACGAATGAGTTCGCCGCGGTCGGTGCCAGCGGCACGATCATGCGCACGAGTAATTTCGGTCAGAGCTGGGTGCGGGAGATATCGCATGCGGAGAACACGCTCTACGGCGCGGATGCCCACGGCGGCACTGTGTACGCGGTCGGCGACTACGGCATGGCGTTGCGCAACGGCAGTTATCCCTATCCCGTTGAACTGCGCTCATTCAATGCATGGCGCACGGACGGCGGCATCGTTCTTCAATGGATCGTCGAGGAAGAAACGCAATTGCTGCACTACGATGTGCAGCGCTCTTTCGACGGGCGATGGTTGCATGTCGGGACGGTCGATCCTGCCGCCGCTGCGTCCGGGATGGGGATGCGGAAAGAATACCAATGGACAGACCGCAGCGCTCCGTCAAATGAAATCCGGTATCGTCTCCGGATGGTTGATCTCGATGGCAGCATCGAACTGAGTCCGGTCGTGACCGTCCATGCGGAAATCACGATGCCGCGGGACATGTCTATTGACGTCTGGCCGAATCCCGTTCGCGACAGAATGACCGTGCGCTATGAGCGTGCAGAGGCCGGATCGGTCCTGCGTATCATTGATCTCACCGGACGCGAGCTGTACGCAGCGTCCCTTTCATCCGGCGGAAGCGGTGTTCTTCGTATTTCGGCTTTTCAGGTCAGAGGGAACGGCATGGTCCTCGTCGTTCTTCAGTCAACCGGCTCTATTCTCAGCAGAAAGGTTTTGATCCGTCAATGAAACAGGTTTCCACTCTGATATTCCTGCTACTGCTTGCGCTGCCCGTGTATGGTCAGCAGCGTGTGCTCGTGCTGTTCGAGGGTCCGGCCGAGGAACACAATCTCGGGCGTGGCGACGCTTACCAGCTCGCGCAGCTTCTGGGACATTTCCATACTGACACCGATGTCCGTTCCGTGGACGACTACGCCTCCGGCGACATGGAAGCCTACGACGCGGTGTTTTTCATCGGTTACACGCTGCGCGGCCGTACCTCCTCGATGTTCATGCGCGATATGTACACGCGCCGCCGCACGGCCGTGTGGCTGCATACCGGGATGGTGGAGTTTGCCCGGAAGCACGATCTCGCGGAGCGCTTCGGATTTGACGCCATCCGTGTCGACACGACCGAGGGCTGGGCACGCGTGCGGCACGGTGAAGATGTGTACACAAAGCGCGAGCCGAATATCACGCTGATGCGCGTCACCGATCCCGCGCGCTGCCGCGTCATTGCCACGGCGCATGGAAGACGCAAGGGCTCGACTCCCTACATCATGCGCAGCGGGGATTTCTGGTACGTCGCCGATTCGCCGTTCGCGCTCGCCGACGAACGCGACCGCTACCTGCTGTTCGCCGACATCCTGCATGACATTCTCGGTGAGGATCACGCGGAAACGCACCGCGCGATGATCCGCATCGAAGACGTGCATCCCCTCGAGGATCCAGACCGTCTGCGCAGTCTTGCGGATCTCCTCCACGATGAGGAGGTGCCTTTCCTGGTCGGGCTGGTGCCCTTTTACGTCAATCCCGAAAAAGGCATTCGCGTGAGCCTGTCCGACAAGCCCGATCTCGTGGACGCCATACATTACATGGTGGAAAAGGGCGCGGCGGTGGTCATGCACGGGGCAACGCATCAGTACAAGGGCATCACGGGAGCGGATTACGAGTTCTGGGACATCAACAACGGCGCGCCGCTGGCGAATGAGACCATGGACTACGTACGGCGCAAGGTGCTGACGAGCCTGGAGGAGTGCATCCGCAACGGCATTTATCCCATCATCTGGGAGACACCGCATTACACGGGTTCGATGAAAACCTACGACGCGGTGTCGACGATCTTCAGTTCGGCGATGGAGCAGCGCTGTTCCATCAACAACGCCGACCACACGCAGATCTTTCCCTACATCATCCATCGTGATCTGCACGGACAGCGCATTTATCCCGAGAACCTCGGATACGTGCCTTTCGATCCGCATGATCCGAATGCCGCACGCCGTCAGGTGGAGCTGATGATCGGTCATGCCCGCGTCGCCAAAACCATGCGCGACGGATTTGCGTCCGCGTTCTTTCACAGCTTCGTGCCACACGAACACCTGCGCCGTCTCGTGCGCGGTATCAAGGACATGGGGTACACCTTCTACGATCCGCAGCGCGACACGAATATCGTGCGGCTTCGCAATATGGCCATTGTGACCGGCGGCGGGGAGATTTCAATCGAGCTCAACGATCAGTATCTGCGCGAGTACTGGTTTCACCGCAACGGCGAACTCGCGCGCATGGAGGTCAGCGCGGACCGCAAGACCGGTCTCGTGAAACGCACGGTGCGCATGGCGCCGGGACAGCTGTATCTCGCTACACCGACGGAAATCCGCACGCATGACGAGGGCACCGTGCAGAGTCTTCTGCGCAGCATCCGCTCATGGTATGCCGATCTGTTCGAGGACGAGGATTCGCGTGAACGCATGCAGCCGATCGTGCTCTGGGATTCGCTTGCCACGGGCGGGGCGATGCGCGATCAGCAGAGTTTCCTCAGCGCATTCCGCGTCATCGGCGTGCAGCCGGATACGCTGCATGTCGGAGGGCGTTTCGACGAGGATGCGAACAATCTGCTCGTGGTGCCGTATGGGGGTGTCGAACGACTGAGGAATCCACTGTTCAGTCAGCTCGTCGAATGGGTCCGCGCTGGCGGAAACGTGATTACCGACAGCCGAAATGAATTCGCGCTGGAACTCGGCATGAAATATACCGGTGCGACGATCGGACTGACCGGCCTGCGGGAGCGGCTGTATCCCGAGGAGAACGTGCTCTGGCAGCGTCCGTCGCCGTTCAGGAAATTCGAGGCCGAACCGGCCGACGTCATCTTTGCTTCAGATCCCGAGACGGATGCACCGGTCGTGATCGGACGCCGCTTCGGTGACGGCAAACTGCTGTACCTCGGAACGCGTTTCGATCCGCATTCGGACATGGGCTACAGCCGATATCCGTTTTTTCTGCAGTATGTTGCGCAGTTTCTCGAACTGCATCCGGTATTTCGCCGTGACGGACTTGAAATGTATTTCGATCCCGGTTTCCGCAGCGCCATTCCCGTCGAATCGCTGGTCCGCCGGTGGGTGGAGCATGGCGTGCGTGTGATCTACGTCGGGAGCTGGCATGAATATCCGACATACACGTACGACTACGATCGGCTCATACGGCTCTGCCATGAAAACGGCATTCTCGTGCATGCATGGCTTGAACCGCCACAGGTGAGTCACAAATTCTGGGAAGAGCATCCGCAGTGGCGTGAGAAGAATGCGCTGGGAGGCGACAACCGCGCATCGTGGCGCTATCCGCTGGCGATGACCGATTCGACCTGCGTGTCTGCCATGCTGCGGAAGTACCGGCAGTTTCTGCAGATGTATGATTTCGACGGTGTGAATATCGCAGAAGTGTATTTCGAATCGGATGTTCGCGGCCCCGAACAGCCGGGCAGTTTCGCCCCGATGCATCCGAGCGCCCGGAGGGAATTTCGTACGCGGGCTGGTTTCGATCCGATCGAGCTGTTCGATGCCTCGTCACCCCGGTACTGGAAAACGAATCCCGCCGCGTGGCAGCGATTCGAGGATTACCGCGTCAACAAGGTTGTGGAAATGCATGAGCGTCTGCTCGCGCTGGCGCATGAAATCCGCGCTGAGCGCCCCGGATTCGCGGTGCTGGTCACCATGCTTGACAACATCGGCACGCCGGATCTTCGCCGTTCGCAGGGAGTGGACATGCGACGCATCCTCGCGCTCCGCGAGCGCTATCCCTTCAAGCTGATCGTGGAAGATCCGATGTCGCGCTGGTCGGAAGATCCGCGGCGCTACCGCGACATCGCGTCGGCATATCGCGAACTGCTCGGCGATGACTTCCTGCTCGATGTCAACATCCTAAAATTCCGCGACCCGGAGCACCCGACGATGTTTCCCACGACCGTGCAGTCCGGTATCGAGACCTTCTCGCTGTATCACGTCAGCAGCAGTGAAACAGACCGGACGGCCGTGTATGCCGAATCGACAATCCTTCCGCAGGACTTCCCGCTGCTTCCGTTCGCCTCGACGGGCAAGGCGCGCGTGCAGCGGACGGCGGAGGGCTACATCGTGCGGTCGCCGCTGGCACTGACGCTGCAGCTGAGTCCCGCCCAGCGTTCCATCCTTGTTGACGGGGATGTTCGTACGGCGGCGGGTGACGGCCGTTTCATCATTCCCGCCGGCACGCACCGGATCGCCATTCCCCCGAAGGGTGAAGGACTGTTTGACGCCAACACGCTGCATGCAACGCTGCTCTCCTGCACGGGGAACCTGATGTCCATCGACGAAGGCGAACGAAGCGTGCAGTTTACCTATGAAAGCGATGAACGCTGTTATGTCACGCTGAACAAGGAGCCGCTCGAAGTGTTCGTTGACGGACAGCCGTTCGAGACGACCGTTCGCGAGGGTATCGAGCGGTACAGCGTGCGGCTGCCGCATGGACGCCACGCGGTGCGCATCGTAACACAGGGCACCGTGTCGTACAGTATCAGCCTGACGAGTTTCTGGTCCTCGACATTGATCGTACTCTTCGGCATGTTCGCGATGGCGGCGCTGACCGTGATGTATTTCATCATCCGTGTGCGCCGCCGCCGGTACCCGCTTCCGGTCGCCCCGCCCGATCTTCGTGACCCGACGACGGCAGCGATGCGGAGGCGCGGATGAGCGAAACACTGCAGACAGTCGTCAGCGGCCTGTTCGTCGTGGCTGTCATTCTCATCTGGTTCATGATCGGTTGGCAGCTGTTGCTGACGCTCGCAGGCTATTTCCACCAATCCGCTTCCATTCGTGAGCGCCGGCGCGTCGATGAGCGGGAATGGGATCTGCCCGGCGTCAGCATCCTCATTCCGGCACACAACGAGGAAGTGGTCATCGACCGCACACTGCGGGCGATGCGTGCGCTCGAATATCCCGAAGACCGGCTCCAGATCATCGTCATCAACGACGGCTCATCCGATCGCACCGGTGATATCGTGCGCCGGCACGCAGCGGAAGACGCGCGTGTGCTGTGCTACGATGTTCCGGCCGGCGAAGGCGGGCGCGGGAAATCGCGCGCGCTGAACCTGGGAATGACGCAGGCGGTGCATCCGCTCATCGCCGTATATGATGCGGACAATACTCCCGCTACAGACGCGCTGAAATATCTGGCCATCCAACTTGTCGAGCATGCCGACCTCGGCGCGGTACTTGGGAAATTCCGCACGGTCAACAAGAAGCGGAATCTGCTGACGCGCTTCATCAACATCGAGACCCTGAGCTTTCAGTCCATTCTCCAGGCCGGGCGCTGGAAGATGATGCGTATCGCGACACTGCCGGGCACTAATTTCATCATTCGCCGTCAGGTGATCGATGAACTCGGAGGATGGGATGAAGATGCCATCACCGAGGACTCTGAACTGAGCATCCGCATGTACGTGCACGGATGGAAGATCAAGTTCATCCCGTATTCCGTCACCTTCGAGCAGGAGCCGGAGACCTGGTCAGTCTGGTTGAAACAGCGCACCCGCTGGGTACGGGGCAACAATTACGTCTCACGGAAATTCCTGCGGGAACGCGGCGGGATTCGCAGCTTTCTCCTGCGTTTCGAAATGTTCTATTCCATCGCGCTGTATTACGTGTTCTTTGTCGCCATCGTGATTTCCGATCTGATATTCATTTCATCCCTGTCAGGACTGATAAGTATTCCGCTTCCGGGTCCCTACACGCTCGTCTGGGTCATGGCGGTCGTACTGTTCCTCGCGGAGATCATGCTCGCGCTGTCATATGACAGGGAGGACGGTCCGGTTGCGCTGCTGCTGGCCGCGCTGATGTACCTCACGTACTGTCAGCTCTGGCTCGTGGTGGTCATGCGCGCATTCTGGATGGATGTCGTTCGCCGGGAGCAGATGACATGGGCGAAAACGGTGCGTTTCAGTGTCGAAGAGGCGCCGGGGGGACGCAAGCGATGAAACGCCTGGCGATGCTGCTGCTGTTCCTCGAGATGACTGTTCCCGCTGCGGCACAGCTTCATTTCTCGCTGTACACATCGCACATGTACGACGACAATTCTTTCGCATTCTACGAGAAGCGCGAGGATGTCTATCACGCGCTGTTCGGCGCATTGTCCGCCGGCACGCAGAGCAAATACACGTATGTGCAGGGATACTATTACGGCGCGCTGGTGCTCTTCCGCACATACAGTGACCGCACATACAATATTCACACGCTTGGAGCGTACACGCAGATCCAGCTGTCACACAGGGATTTCGGGCAGGAGCAGGAGAACGAACACGAGCAGGAGCCGGAGCAGGAGGGGAGCGGGCCGTATGTCCCGGCGATGCCGCGGCCGCAACCTGCGGAGGCGACATCCTTCAGTGACAGTCTGGTATCGTACCTGTTCATCATTCCGCAGGTGGGGGGCCGTTTCGATCACGACAACTGGGATTTCTACGATTTCCAGCGCGGTTCGCTGCTGCTGCGCTGGCGCGTCCGCCTTTTCGGTGCACTCATGGCGCGGCTTCACCATACCGTACAGTACAAGCGGTATCCGAATCTCGAGCAGTTCACGCATCTCGAGAACACCGGCGGCATCGTGCTGAATCATCCGCTCGCGCGGAAGCTGCAGATATTCGGCGCCATTGATGCCGGGCACAAGCGATATACGGAAACCATGAACGATACGACATGGGTCACTGACGGTACACCCGGAAAGGGGAAGGGCGGTGTGAAGCCGCCACGCGCAGTGATATCGCAGTTCTCGACGCCCTCGACGATGCAGTATGTCTTCTCGGTCGGACTCGTGTATCGGCTTTTTCAATCCGCTCCGCTTAGTCTGTCGTGGCTGCGGCGCAGCAATCCTTCAAGCGACGCCCGGTATGTGCGCGAGGATGCGATATTCGGTCTCACCGAAGATGAGATTTTTGATGACCGTTACGGGTATCAGTCCAACGAACTGCGACTGCAGCTCGATGGCGTGCTGCCGGGGAATATCCGAACGATGAACAGCATCGAAGTCATCCGCAAGCAGTATCCGCGCACCGCGACCAACCTGGCCGGATTGCCGCTCGAGGGATATCCGCAGCGCGAAGACAACCGTTTCGTCCTGCGCCTGCAGGCGCTGTATCCTCTTTTCCGATCCGCTGACGGGACGGGACTGTCCGTCGGCCTTGCATATAATTTCATTCGCAATCAGTCCAACAACGCCTACCACGATTTTCACAATCATCAGGTGGCTGTGGTTCTGTCCGGCGACTGGTGAACCCCGTAATCCCATCGCGGAAAAATTTCCCCCTGAAGCAACAAATCGCCGGGAATTACGAATAAGAGGGTATCCGTCTCTCAGAGGAGATCCCCCATGCGAATATCCCGCCTGTTGCTCATTTTCCTTTTTTCATTCGGTGTTGTCACTGCCGGTCCGCTGCAGGGGAGCGGAACGAAAAAGAGCTTTCGTGCATCCGATGCTGCATCCATCAACGCCATTATTTCCGCGCTCTACGATGCGGTCTCCGGTGCGGCCGGGGAAAAGAAGGACTGGAATCGCCTCCGCGCGCTGTTTGCGCCCGATGCGCGCCTGATGCCCATTGTCTGGGAAGGAGGAGACCGGTTTTCCCTGCGCACGCTTTCGGTGGACGAGTATGTTGATCATGCGGCCGCGTACTTTGAAACGCGGAGTTTCTACGAACAGGAAATCGCACGCCGGGTTCAGTCGTTCGGTAGCATGGCGCATGTTTTCAGCACCTATGCCGCGTTTGAAACGAAGAGCAGTCCCGTGCCGATCAAGCGCGGCATCAACAGCATCCAGCTCTATTTTGACGGTACGCGCTGGTGGATCCTGTCCATTTTCTGGGATGATGAACGGGAGTCGTCTCCCATTCCCCCGGAATATCTTTCTTCAGATAAATGACCTGTCTTCGCCTGCGTGACCTGCGCATCGAGAGGCGGGCGCACCGGCTGGCGCGCGCCGCGGTGTCTGCCCGTATCGTCAGCGCAGAATCTGCCCTATTTTTCGTATTTTCAACGAAGGGTCGATCCCGCATTTTCGATTGCTCCCACTGGTTTGTTTTATTTAGAGGATTCTCATGAACATGATGCTACGAAACGTCTTCCGTTCCGTTGCCATCCTGATGACAGTCGTTCTGCTCGCCGGTTGTGGTTCGAGCGGCAGCATGTCGTCATACGAGATGGCCAGACAGAAATCACTCGAAGAAATCAAAGCCGGTCCGTTCGACGGCGGCCGGATGTGGACGTTCGAGTACGCCCCTGTCGATTATTTTGAGAAAACCTATGGTTTCAAGGTGACGGAGGACTGGCTTGAGGATGCCCGTCTTTCCGCGCTGCGTCTTACCACGGGATGCTCGGCATCGTTTGTCAGTGCCGACGGTCTTGTGATGACCAATCATCACTGTGTCCGCGGAAGTCTTCCTACCGTCCAGGAGGAGGGAGAGCGGCTTCTCGACACCGGTTTCTTCGCCGAGACGCTTGAGGATGAACGAAAGATTCCCGACGTCGCGCTGGAGCAGCTGATTGAAATCCGCGATGTGACTGCCGAGGTGCATGCCGCGATGGATGCCGCACAGACGGCCGAGGAGCGCGTTGCCGCGCGCGATGCGAAAATCGACGAGATCGAGTCGGCCGCCGCGGAAGAGACCGGATATCGCGCGCAGATTATCACGCTGTACAACGGCGGGAAATTTTCGCTTTACCTGTACCGGCGCTTCGATGACGTCCGTCTCGTTCTCGCACCGGAAATTCAGATCGCGCATTTCGGCGGAGAGTTCGACAATTTCACATATCCCCGCTACTGTCTCGACTTCAGCTTCCTTCGCGTGTATGACGAGGACGGCAAACCGTTCAAGCCTGACAATTTCTTCAACTGGAGCAAGGCCGGTGCGCAGGAGGACGAGGCTGTGTTCGTCATCGGCAATCCGGGAAGTACGAACCGTCTCAGCACGGCGGAACAGCTTGCCTATTACCGCGACGTGCAGTATCCCTTTGTGTTCGATCTGATCAACAAGCGTATGGACGTGCTGCTGCGGTACACCGAAGCCAATCCCGACGAGGCCGAAGAAATGCGCACGGACATTTTGAGCATGTCGAATGCGCAGAAAGCCTACATGGGGCGGCTCACCGGACTGCGTGATGACGTCCTGATGCAGCGCCGCCGTGATTTCGACCGCCAGTTCCGCGCCGAGGTCATGAAGCGGCCGGAGCTCGCCGACAAGTACGGCAGTGTGTGGGAGGAGATTGCCGAGGCACGCGCAAAGATGCGCGAAGTCGCGCCTGATCTGTACGCCTTCCGTGCCGGCGGACTCGGAGTGTCCGATTTCTACAGCCGGGCGGCACAGCTCGTTATGCTTGCACGGGAGTTGAAAAAACCCGAGGATGAGCGCAGTGCTGCATTCAAGGGCGACCGCTTGGAGCTCATGAAACGTGCGCTGTCGAAAGATATTGGCGCCAATATCAAACTCGACAAGCTGACGCTGGAAAATCAGCTCAAGATGATGATCAATATGCTCGGGATCGATGATCCCGTCGTCCAGGTCATGCTGCAGGGGCGCACGCCTGCCGTTGCCGCATCCCAGCTGCTGGAAGCAACGTTGCTGCGGGACTCGACCCGAATCGAGGCCCTAGTCAACGGCGCACCTGACGCGATCATGGCATCGGACGACCCGTTCATCGCCGCCGCACGTCTCGCCGCACCCCGTTACGAGCGGGCGCAGGAGGTCGCGCGTGAAATGAGTGCGCGTGACGAAGTGAATCGTTCACTGCTCGGCCGCGCGCTGTTCGATGTATACGGCACGGACATCCCGCCCGATGCGACGTTCTCGCTGCGCATCGCCGATGGCATTGTCAAGGGATTCGATTACAACGGCACGAAGGCCCCGGCGCACACGACATTCTACGGATTGTACGACCGGTACTATTCCTTCAAGGGTGAAGAGGCCTGGGAGCTTCCCGAGCGCTGGCTGAATCCGCCGCCCGCGTTCGACATGAGCACTCCCATGGACTTCGTGTCAACAAACGATATCATCGGCGGCAACAGCGGCAGCCCGATCATCAACAAGGATCGTGAAGTCGTCGGACTTGTGTTCGATGGTAACATCGAGAGTCTCCCGGGCGATTTCATTTTCGCCGAAGACATGGCCAACCGCACCGTATCGGTGCATTCCGCCGGCATCCTCGAGGCGGTTCGGCACATTATCAAGGCCGACCGTATCGCTCGCGAACTCGAGCGCGGAAGCCTGCCGAATATTCGCTGATACTCGAATCCCTGTAATAGAAGGCCGATTCCTCCCGAGGAATCGGCTTTTTTTGTATCCGTCTTTTTGCATGCGCTGAATCCGCTTTCATGCGTCGAGCTGGTGTCTCGTTCGAAACTTCCGAGTCATCTGTCCGTATCCTTCATAATGGGTCGATTTCGGAGGAAATTTCGTATGTTTCTTGATAATGCATTCGGGGACGACCCCCTTCCGCAGACCTTCACACGTCTCATTTACAGGAATTGTTATGCGAACCTTGATTCACAAAGGAATGATTCTGCTCATCGCGGCGGCGTTTATTACCGGCTGCGGCGGTTCGCAGGAGCTTACACCCTATGAAAAAGCCAAGCAGGAGAAGCTTGCGAAAATCGAAGCGCAGCGCTTCGACAACGGCCGGATGTGGACCTTTGATTATCCGCCGTACGAGTATTTCGAGGAAGAATACGACTTCACGCCCAGCCAGGATTGGATGAACGATGTTCGTATGTCGGCGCTGCGTTTTGCCACGTACTGCTCGGCGTCATTTGTCTCCGCCGACGGTCTGGTGATGACCAATCACCACTGCGGGCGACAGGCCGTGGAGCAGGTTTCGATGGAAGGTGAGAATCTTTCCGTCAACGGCTTCATCGCTGAAACCCTCGAGGATGAACGTCCCGTCGAGGGACTGTTCGTCGAGCAGCTGGTCGAAATTCGCGACGTCACGCAGGAAGTCATCGCTGCGATGGATGCCGCGGATACCGATGAAGGGCGTTTGACCGCACGGGACGACAAGATCGCACAGCTGGAGGAGGAAATCAGTGTCGAGACGGGCAACCGTTGCCAGTTGGTCACCTTCTTCAATGGTGGCAAGTACTCCGCATACATCTTCAAGCGCTATGAAGACGTGCGCCTGGTGTTTTCGCCGGAGCTGTCGCTCGGTTTCTTCGGAGGCGACGATGACAATTTCACCTATCCGCGCTACACGCTCGATTGCAATTTCTTCCGCGTCTATGACGAGGAAGGAAATCCGCTGAAGACCGAGCACTTTTACAAGTGGAGCGACAGCGGTCCGAGCGAGGGCGAGCTTGTGTTCACTGTCGGGAATCCCGGCAGCACCAGCCGTCTGAGTACTTCGGCACAGCTCGAGTTCAATCGTGACGTGCAGTTCCCGTGGGTTTCGCGCATCCTTGATGATCGTGTCGCCGTTCTCAAGGCGTACATCGAATTGCATCCCGATCAGAAGGATGAGATGATGAACCAGGTCTTCAGCATGGCCAATTCCCAGAAGGCATACAAGGGCCAGCTGGCGGGGCTGGAAAGTGACGTTCTCATGCAGCGCCGCAAAGACTTCGACCGGAAATTCCGCGCGAATGTCATGGCGGATCCTGAGTTGCGCAGCAAATACGGACATATCTGGGAGGAGATCGAGGAGTCGCGTGCCAGGATCCGTTCCGTGGCGCCGGATTTGTACGGACTGCGCTTCGAGGTTCTCGGATCGGACTTTCTCAATCGCGCGCTGAACCTGGCGAGACTGAGTCTGGAACTGGAAAAGCCCGAAGACGAGCGTGCCCGGCCCTTCAAAGGACAGGCGCTGAAGCTGACGCTGCGGTCCCTGAGTAAATTTGCCGCGCATGACATGGACATGGAGCGACTCTCTCTCGGGGCGAAGCTCGGAATGATGCACGACTATCTCGGTGAGGATGATCCGATCGTGCAATACGCCCTGCAGGGACAGGATCCCGCGCAGGCGGCAGCCCGCATGCTGCAGGAATCAGTGCTGACCGATTCCGCACAGTATGCGAAGTTGGCTGCCGGTTTCCCCGAGTCTATTGCCACGTCGAACGATCCGCTCATCGTGCTTGCGCGCATGGCACAGCCGCGCCGACTGGCTGCGTCCGAGGTCTCAAGTCAGGTGGCGGCGCGAGACGAGGTGAACAATGCCCTACTGGGCCGTGCGCTGTTCGAGATCTACGGTACCTCGATCCCGCCTGACGCAACCTTCACGCTGCGTATTTCCGACGGTGTCGTCGAAGGGTATGAGTACAATGGCACCAAGGCACCACCGTTCACCACCTTCTACGGCATGTATGATCGTCACTATTCCCAGAAGGGTGATGAGCAGTGGGATCTGCCCGAGCGCTGGATGAATCCGCCTGAGTCGTTCGATCTCAATACTCCGCTGAATTTTGTTTCCACGAATGACATTATCGGCGGCAATAGCGGCAGTCCACTGATCAATCGCGACAAGGAAGTCGTTGGTCTTGCGTTCGACGGCAACATCGAGAGTCTGCCGGGAGAGTTCATTTTTGCTCCCGACATGGGCAACCGCACGGTTTCGGTGCATTCGGCAGGCATGATTGAAGCGATCAATCATATCTATCGCCTCCAGCGTCTTTCCGATGAGCTCCGCGCAGGAAAGATCGTGGAATAACGATGCACGCGCGTTGCAGCGCATGTACGGAGATGAAAAAGAAAAGCCCCGCCGAGTGCGGGGCTTTTCAATGTACGTGTGACGGTGATGAGGTTACGAGGTCGCCGCCAGGTTTTTCTCCTCAGCGAACTGGCGTCCCGCACGGAACGCAGCGAGATTCTGCTCGACCACAGCCTCGCCCTTGCGGCTGAAAATGGTGCTGATGGCGTTCTCGAGATCCTCAGGCGCGATTTGCAGAAAGGGTGAGGCGGCGCCCAGAATGACGATGTTCATCGAACGGGCCGAAGCGACCTTGCGCGCGATGGTGTCACCGTCGATGAGGATGCTGCGCGGCAGTGCTTCCACGCGTTCCCACACGGTTTCATGATCGGGATAGTCGGGGATGTTCACAAAGGGTTTCTTGTTGGTGATCAGCCATCCGTCAGGTGCGAGATAGCTCGTGTAGCGCAGCGATTCCATCGGTTCGATGGCGATGATCAGATCGGCGCGTCCTTCGGGGATGAGATCAGAATGAATGGGAGCGTCACTGATGCGTAGATGCGACTGCACGTCGCCCCCGCGCTGGGACATGCCGTGTACCTCGGCCTGCTTCAGTTTGAGGCCGCGCTGCACGGCCGCGTAGCCGATGATGGTTGCGATGGTGAGAATTCCCTGTCCGCCGACGCCGGCGAGAATGATATCACGTTTCATTGTTTCTTCGCCTCCTTCGCAAGCTTCTTGCTGATTTTCAGCGTCTGGATGCATTCCCGGCGTTCGATGATTACGGATACGCCGCGGTAATCCAGCTCTTCCTTGATGGTCGCCACATTCATCTCGTGGTTCTTTTTCAGCGGCTCGACGACTTTGATGTGCTCTCGGGGTACGCCGATGCCCGCACAGATGTCTTCAAGGCGACCGCGTGCGGAGGATGCCTGACCGCCGGTCATCCCGGTGGTCTCGTTGTCTACGATCATCACGGTGATCGGGGAGTTCTCAATCACTGCGTCCAGCAGACCGGTCATGCCGGAGTGGGTAAACGTGGAATCGCCGATAACTGCGACGGAGGGGAAGAGTCCCGCATCGGCAGCGCCTTTGGCCATGGTGATCGACGCGCCCATGTCGACGCAGGAATTGATCGAGTTGAACGGTGCCAGTGCTCCCAGCGTATAGCAGCCGATATCGCTGAACACACGTCCGGGCTCAAGATCCTTGAGCGCTTCATTGAGTGCGTTGTAGCTGTCGATATGCGGACACCCCGGACACAGCTCCGGCGGACGCGGCTTGACGATATCCGCCTTTGGCTCACCCATTTCAATGTCGCTCCCGAGGGATTTCGCAACAATATTGGGATTGAGTTCGCCGGCGCGGGGGACGGTACCATCGAGGCGTCCGAGAATGTTGTATGGTTTGTCCATCAGACCCCGCAGCTGTTCCTCAAGGAAGGGAGCGCCTTCTTCGAGAATGAGTACACGCTCACAGCTGTCGAGCAGGCGCTGCACCATGTTGCGGGAAACGGGATACTGCCCGATTTTCAGCACCGGGTGTGGGCATCCCTCGGGGAAATTCTCCATGAGGTAATTGTGGGCTATGCCACAGGCGATGATGCCGAGTGATCTGTCTTCACCGTCGGTGTAGCTGTTGAAAGGGGAATTTTCGGATTCCTCTTCAAACGCAGCCTGCTTTCCGAGCAGTGTCTGATAGTTCCGACGTGCAATCGAGGGCAGAAGAACGAACTGCCGCTTGTCGGACGGAAGACGCAGTTCGTTTTCCGCTTTCTGTTCTGTCAGTTCGACACCGGCGCGCGAATGGGCGAGACGCGTTGTGATACGAATCATCACGGGGGTACCGTATTTCTCCGAAAGGTCGAATCCGTAAGAAGCGGCCAGGTAAGTTTCCTGCTGATTTGACGGTTCGATGACAGGCACGAGGGCGAACTTTCCGTAATACCTGGAGTCCTGTTCGTTCTGGGATGAATGCATCGACGGATCATCGGCGACCAACACGAGCAGTCCGCCGTTGGCACCCGTGATGCCGGCATTTACGAAGCCGTCCGCCGCGACATTGAGTCCGACATGCTTCATGCAGGCCATCGCCCGCTTTCCCGCGTAGGACATGCCGAGCGCGGCTTCCATGGCGGTTTTTTCATTCGCGCTCCAGTCGGAATGAACGCCGCGTTCGCGGGCGTCTTTGGATCGCTGAATATACTCCGTAATTTCCGTTGACGGGGTTCCCGGATACGCATACACTCCGGAAAGCCCCGCGTCGAGTGCCCCCTGGGCGATAGCCTCGTCGCCGAGCAGCAGCATTCGTTTCATATGCAATCCTTGGTTCTGGTAGGTTCGAAATATGGTTGATTCTGATATGATGGCGTATTTTCTGCCATGTTTTCAAGATAGTACCGCCATGTCTTTTTTCCTAAGTACCGTGCCGTCTCCGGTTCGAAAATCATTCCTGTTTCCGGAGGGACGATCGGCCACCGGCCGGGAGAGGATGCAGGCAGGGCGATGAGCGGACAGTCTGAACGGGACGCGCTGAAGGGCCGCGGAGCGCGGTCAAATCCCGCCAATCGCTTCGAGCGCCTATCGTATGAGCGCGATGAGGATTTTCCCGACGAAGAGCGGCCTCAGGCGACACGCTTCTACCGCGACCATTCCCGGTCGCTGATTGCCTACAACAGCAGTCCCGACATCAGTTTCGATGCAAGCATCAATGCGTACCGCGGCTGTGAGCACGGCTGTACGTACTGCTACGCGCGTCCCTTTCATGAATATCTGGGCTTTTCCGCGGGACTCGATTTTGAAACCCGTATCCTGGTGAAGGAAGATGCGCCGGCAATCCTGCGCCGGGAGCTGTCTGCCCGTTCCTGGGTGCCGCAGCCAATCGCCCTCAGCGGCATCACCGATCCCTACCAGCCGGTGGAGCGCAGGCTTCGTCTTACCCGCGGCATTCTCGAGGTAATCAGCGAGTTCAGAAATCCCGTTCAGATTATCACGAAAAACGAACTCGTGCTTCGCGATATTGATTTCCTGCGTCCGCTGGCGGAGGTGCGGGCCGTCAATGTCATGATTTCCATCCCTTCACAGGAGAGCGACCTGGTTCGTCGGCTCGAGCCACGGACATCCATCCCCGAACGCCGCATGCGCACAATCGAAACGCTTGCGCGCGAAGGAATTCCCACGGGGATCGGGCTTTCACCGGTGATACCCGGCATGACGGATCGTGAGATTCCCGCCCTCGTATCGGAGGCCGCCGCGCGCGGTGCCTGCTATGCCGTCTGCATTCCTCTGCGTCTGCCGCATGGGGTGGCGGATCTGTTCACCCAGTGGCTGGAGGAATTCTATCCCGATCGAAAGGACAAGGTGCTCGCCCGTGTGCGTGAAATGCGCGGTGGAGCGCTCAACGACGCCCGCTTCGGATCACGCATGCGGGGTGAGGGCGTGTATGTGCGCCAGATCATGGATTTGTTTCGCACAGCCTGTCGGAAGGCGGGTATTGACGGAGAGGGGCCGTCCCTGTCCGCGGAGGCATTCAGAAAGCCTCCGGACCGGCAGTACTCCCTTTTCTGAGCCGGAAAATGCACTTCGGAGAACATTATCAAATTCTTGCACGGCGCTAACAAAACCCTAACATTGTGAGCGCGATATTTGTATTATCTGATGTAGGACAGCTGGTGTGTTTTTGTGAAATCAAAACGCCACATACTTCTCGTCGAGGACGAAGAGGATATTCTCGAGCTTGTCAGCTACAATCTCGGGAAGGAAGGATATCAGGTCGATAGTGTGACCTCGGGCGAGGAGGCGCTGCAGCGCATCAAAGCGTCACCGCCGGATCTCGTGCTCCTGGATTTGATGCTCCCCGGTGTCGACGGTCTTGAAGTATGCAAAACCATCAAGAACAACCCTGACACAAAAGGGCTTTCCATCATCATGCTGACTGCGCGCAGCGAGGAAGCGGACATCGTCACGGGGCTCGAACTCGGTGCCGACGACTACATCACCAAGCCGTTCAGCAGGCGTGTGCTGCTTGCCCGCGTCAAGGCCGTCCTCCGCCGCGGTGAACAGGGAGGTGATGGTGAGGATTCCGAGATTCTTCGCATTCATGATATTCTGATCAATCCCGGCCGGCATGAAGTGCTGATCGATGGGCGGCCGGTATTGCTCACACTGACGGAATTCCGTGTTCTGCATTTTCTCGCGAACAGGCCCGGCTGGGTCTTCACGCGTGCACAGATTGTCGAAGCCGTTCGCGGAGACGGGTATCCCGTAACGGATCGTTCGGTCGATGTGCAGATCGTTGGACTGCGGAAAAAGCTTGGAGAGGCGGGGAAATATGTCGAAACTGTTCGAGGAGTCGGCTATCGTTTCGCGGAGTAAGGATGCGTAAAAAACGTCTGTTCTGGCAGCTCTACTCATCCAATTTCCTTATCATCTTTCTGGCCCTTTTCGCTTTTACGTTTCTCATCTCCAGTTCCTTCAAGAGTCTCTTCCTCGACGAGGTCAGTGAAGACCTCCAGTCGCGGGCGAAACTCCTGCACGATGATATCGTGCATCGAATCGGTGAACAGAGCAACAGGGCAATCGATGATTTCATTGTCGATCTCGGCCGGCGATCGTCGACGAGAATCACTATTATCCTGCCGGACGGGACCGTCATCGCCGATTCGGAACGCGATCCTCACAGCATGGACAACCATCGGAACCGTCCGGAAATCCGTCGTGCGATGAAGGGTGATGTCGGCACTTCCACGCGCTTCAGCATGACGCTGCAGCAGAACACCATGTACGCCGCCATCCCACTTCGAGATGAGGGTGGAATTCTTGGTGTGCTGCGTACGGCTGTCCCCGTACACAAGATCGAAGAGAACGTTGAACGTCTGCAGTGGCAGATCGTCGGAGGCGGTCTTATCATTACGCTTCTGGCCGGACTGATGAGCCTGTATATCTCACGGCGTATCACGCGTCCGATCCAGGAACTCAAGCAGGGTGCGCGGCGCTTCGCGGAAGGGAAACTTGATGTCCGTCTGCCGATCCCCGAATCCGAGGAACTCAGCGACCTTGCGGAAGTGATGAACAGCATGGCGGAACAGCTGCAGGATCGTATCACCATCATTACACAGCAGCACAGCGAGCAGACGGCCGTGCTTTCGAGCATGATGGAAGGCGTGCTCGCCTTCGATACCGAAGAGCAGCTGATCAACATCAACCGGAGTGCAGCCCGTCTTCTGCGCATCGATCCGGAAAAGGCGCGCGGAAAAAGCATTCAGGAGGTGGTTCGCAATGTCGGATTGCAGCGCTTTGTCGAGCGCGCACTGTCCAGTGATTATACCGTGGAGGGGTACATCACTCTGGTGGATGATGAAGAACACCATTTGCAGGCGCATGGCAGTATTCTCAAAGACGGACAGGGTGAGATAATCGGTGTGCTGGTCGTGCTCAATGACATCACCGAGATTCGGGCGCTGGAAAACGTACGTCGGGATTTTGTCGCAAACGTCTCGCATGAACTCAAGACGCCAATCACCAGCATCAAGGGATTCGTCGAAACACTGCTCGACGGCGCCATTCACGACAAGGCCGATGCACTTCGTTTCCTCGGGATTGTCTCCAACCAGGCCGACCGGCTGAATGCCATCATTGAGGATCTGCTCAGTCTCTCACGCATCGAGCAGGGGGCGGAGCGTGAAGAAATCGCGCTTGCATACAGCGAGGTCCGCGAGACGCTGTATTCCGCTATTCAGTCATGTCAGCATGACGCCGATCAGAGAAGAATCGCCGTGCATCTCGACTGTCCGCCCGACCTGCATGCACTGAATAATCCACCGCTGCTCGAGCAGGCCATCGTCAATCTCATTTCGAACGCGATCAAGTACAGTGAGGACGGAAAATCGGTCTGGGTTACGGCGCAGAGGATCAATGATGATGAGATCCGTATCGATATTCGTGACGAGGGATATGGGATTGAAGCGGAACACCTCCCGAGACTTTTCGAGCGTTTCTATCGCATCGACAAGGCGCGCAGCCGGAAGATGGGCGGTACCGGTCTCGGTCTCGCAATCGTCAAGCATATCGCACAGGCGCATCACGGGCATGTCGATGTCCAGAGCAAGCCGGGCCAGGGAAGTACATTTTCACTGTACCTGCGCATCACCGCCATGGAGGAGGAGTACGCAAGAGTCTGATACAGAGAGCGCCGGACTCCGTGACATGAATCATGAAAGACCGTACCGCACATACACCCGATTTCCTGAAACGCAAACTGCTGCAACTCAGTGCACTGGTCGAGGAGAATGCCCGGCGCTGTGTGCTCGTGATTCGGTCACGAGACTGGCAGGCAGCGCGCAGTGTCATCGAACTCGATGATGAAATCGACGAACTCGAAATCAGCATCGAGGAGGACTCTGTTGCCATGCTGCAGTCAGGAGCTCTTGGCAACACAGGTACGCAGTTTGTCGTTGCCGTCTTGAAAATCAACGCAGATCTGGAACGGATCGGTGATCTCGCTGCAAACGTGGCGAGACGCGTGCTGTCCATCGGACAGCACGATCAGCTCGTACTTCCGAACGAACTGATGGAACTGGCCGACCGCACACTGACCATGATCGCGCAGAGCCTGGATGCCCTCGTTGATATGGATCCGGTTCTGGCCCGGAACGTTTGCATGCTCGACGAGGAAGTTGACGCACTCAATCGTTCGATGTACGAACTGGTGCGTGACCGCATCCTCTCATCACCGCCACAGACAGAGCGGCTGATTCATCTTCTCAGCATATCGCGTTATCTTGAACGGATGGCGGATTATGCGACCAATATTGCAGAGAACGTGGTCTATATCGCCGAGGGCAGAATCATTCGGCATCGGCGGAATGATCAGAAGGGCGAAACGCGCTCTGACAGCGATCGATAATCATCATTTTACATTCGTATTGCCGCATGGACATCTTTATCATCATTCTGGTCATTCTGCTCGCGACGGCACTGATCGATCTCATGGTCGGAGTCGCGAACGACGCAGTGAATTTCCTCAATTCCGCCATCGGTGCGAAGGTGGCTCCCCGTGTGGTTATCATGATCATTGCCACGCTGGGCATCGTCGTCGGCGTGACATTCTCCAGCGGGCTGATGGAGGTTGCGAGGAAGGGGATTTTCAATCCGCAGTTCCTGACCTTTCCGGAGGTCATGTTTATCTTCGTGGCGACGATGCTGACTGACGTATTACTTCTCGATTTTTTCAACACATTCGGGCTGCCAACATCAACCACGGTATCCCTCGTCTTTGAACTCTTGGGTTCGGCGTTCGCCATTTCCACAATCAAGGTGATTCAGGCCGGCAACGGCGGTGTCGGTGATGTGTTCATGTATATCAACACAGCGAGCGTTTTCAAAATCGTCTTCGGGATCGTGGCTTCAGTGATCGTCGCCTTCATTGTGGGATCGGTCGTACAGTATTTCTCTCGCATGTTGTTCACCTTCGATTACGGGAAGCGGCTCAGCAGGTACGGTGCCATCTGGGGAGGGCTGGCGCTTGCAGCTCTCTCGTATTTTCTGATGGTAAAGGGTGCTAAGGGGGCTTCCTTCCTGGATGAACAGCAGGCACTATGGCTCAAGGAGCATACGCTGATCATCGCAGGCATATCGTTTCTCGTCTGGACGGCCGTCATGCAGTTGCTCGTCTGGACGATGAAGATCAATGTATTCAAACCCATTGTGCTCGCGGGCACGTTCGCCCTCGCGATGGCCTTCGCGGCGAACGACCTCGTCAACTTTATCGGCGCACCGATGGGCGGGCTTGCCGCATACTTGAAGTCGCAGGCTGCGACTGATCCATGGACGCATACGATGGAGGCACTCGCGCAGCCGGTCCGTGCGAATACCTGGATGCTGCTGGTCGCCGGTGCCATCATGGCCACGACACTGTGGATCAACAAGAAGGCACGCACGGTGACCGCCACCTCGGTCAATCTCGGCAGACAGAGCGAAGGATATGAGCGCTTCGAGTCAATCGCACCGGCACGGTCCATCGTGCGAATTGTCCTGGCCATCTTTCGCTTTGTCTCGATCATCACTCCCGAGTTCGTCAAACGGAAAGTCGAAGGACGTTTTGATACGACGAAATATCAACCGGTACCGGATGAAAACGGCGAGTACCCGGCATTTGATCTCCTGCGCGCTGCGGTGAATCTCATCGTCGCCGCACTGCTGATATCCTTCGGCACGTCACTGAAGCTCCCGCTGTCGACAACGTATGTGACCTTCATGGTCTCAATGGCCACGGCGCTTCCGGATCGTGCCTGGGGCAGGGACTCCGCCGTCTACCGCGTCTCCGGAGTGCTGACCGTCATTGGCGGATGGTTCTTTACTGCATTCATTGCCTCGACTGCCGCAGCGATTATTGCCACAATCATTTATTTCACACAGCTGGCGGGTCTCATCGCGCTCGCCGGCCTGGCCGGATTTCTGCTCTGGCGGTCCATTCATCTGCATCGGAAGCGCGAGAAAGAGCAGCAGGAAATGGAGCGTCGCATCAGCGGCGCAGGGTCGGATATCCAGGCCGCACTTGATTCCCTGAAAGTGGATTTCAGCTACGCGATATCCACGACGATTCAGATCATCGGACGCGTACATGAGGGGATCACCACTGAAGACCGCGTGATGCTGAAGGAGGCGAAACAGCTGTCAAAGGATCTCGACAAGCGCGGTAAAGGAATGACGGCAAGCATTCTCCGCACCTCGCGGATGGAGGAACGCGACGAAAACATTGAGAACAAAACCTACTCGGAGGCGATGAGTTCCCTGCAACTGCTGCTGAGAAGCCTGCGGAATCTCGCAACCCAGTGCTACGTGCACATCGACAATAATCACAAAGGACTGTCGGATTTCCAGCAGGAGGAGTTCGCCGCGATCGCAGAGGATCTGAAAAAAGAGCTGTCGCGTATCTCAGAGAGTATCGCGTCACAGGATTTCAAGAAAATCGAGAAGATCACTGAAAAGGCGGAAGACCTTACATCCCGCATCCGGAAGGCTGACAAGCAGCAGCTCAAGCGTTCGAAGAAGGAAAAGTATACGTCACGCACGAGCCTGCTGTACCTCGAAATCCTCACTGAATGCGAGGAGATCATCCATCATGCGAATCAGCTCTATCACAACTGCAGAAAGTGTTATGTCAAGGAAGGTCTGATCCCGGAGGGACCGGTCAATTCTGCAGAGCAGGACGGTGACGGGGAAGAGTAGGACCGAAACAGTATTCGGCAAATATACAATGAGGCTGACCGTGACCCGCCAGCCTCATTGTTTTCTCATGTGTTGCAGAATCTAGAAATCGAATTCCACACTGAGTTTTGCCACGTCGAGTAGGAGAGTGCCGTGTTCGTCTTCCGCGCGCTCATAATCGACAAGCACTTTGCTGCTGTGTGCGAAGTGGTATGCAATACCCGCAATGATGCGATCTGTGCGTTTGTTGCGGCCGAATTCGGGTATGTCGCGCATGCGGTCGAAGCGGCCGATTATGCTGACGGGGAGCGCGTCGATTCGCAGCTCGGTGAACAGTGAAAATCCCTCCTGCTCGATGGGGATGTGCAGGGGATCGACAGCGGAACCCCTGAAATCTCCGGTGCCGGAAAAATATGTGCCGGTGAACACGAGATAGCGGTGTTCGAACGAGATGAAGCCGAGATGCATCGTCCAGTCGATAGGAATCTCGCGATTGCCCTTTCCCGTTACCCCTGAATACGTGAACTGCAGTCCCGGGAGCAGAGCGGGCAGAGGGCGCAGCGTGATACGTCCCTCCAGCGTCTTATTGATATTGGACTCAATCGCGTGATAGCCGCCGCCGTTGAAGACGCCGACGGCGATGCTTCCATATGTCCCCGGCCAGCTCGAATTGACCTCCCGCTGGTACTGTTCGGGCATTTCGCCGCCGAGCAGAGTCATCGCCGATGCGCCGAAATCCGCGGAGTTGAGTATGCCGTTGTGCTCGAGGAACATGTACCCCTGGACGCGAAAGCGATTGATTTTCTGTTCGAATCCGAGCCACGGCCGCGCGACCAACCCAAACTCCAATTTCGGTTCGCTGAACACGCCGAGATCGGGCAGATCGGCTCGGACATAGCAGTACTTGAGGCGCATTTCGAGATCCCCTTCACCATCACCCTCGCGGTCTACGGAGATGTCAGGAGTGATGCGGCCCGAAATACCCGGCAGCAGCTCTTTCCTGAAATTGATGTATCCCCGGTTGATGAAGAAGTCGCTGAATGGCTCCTGATAGTCCTTTCCGGCCTCGAAGGCGATGAAGAACTGACCGGAAATGTCGACCCCGTAGGGATCGATCAGTTCACGCACAATCATGCGGAGCGAGTCCTGATTGGGTGGATCCGGACGTGTTGTGGCGGCGGCGGAGGAGGCGGAACGTGTTGCAGGGAGAAAAGCACACAGCATGGCCAGACAGGAGAACAGGAATGTTCTCATGGTAGTGGTCTCCGATTATGATGCAGGATGGATCGCAGCCGGCAAGAGCGTGAAACCGGTGATGCGTACTCAGATGACAACAAGATGCGGAATTCGGGCATGCCGCCCAAATCGTCCGTTGCTTTCAGTTTTCGTCGGCGCGGGAAATGCCTATATTCCGCATCGATGAACAGGCAGTCCCGCGCATATGTGTACGCAGTTTCCGCCATCCTCTGCTGGTCTACGGTTGCGTCTGCATTCAAGCTGACGCTGCGTGTGACCGGGGTGCTTGAGCTGCTTCTTGTTTCTTCCCTCATGTCGTTCATTGTTCTGCTTGTCGTGAACACATCCCGGGGAACGCTCCGGTATTTACCCGGATGGTCTTCGCGGGACTGGCTGAGAGCCGCCGGTCTCGGCCTGCTGAATCCCTTCCTGTATTATCTCGTGCTTTTCCGTGCCTATGATCTGCTTCCCGCCCAGGAGGCGCAGCCCCTGAACTATACCTGGCCCATCGTGCTGGTGCTGCTTTCCATCTTCCTTCTGCGGCAGCGCATCCGCCTGCGGAGCATTGCTGCCATGTTCGTGAGTTTCACCGGTGTGGCAGTGATTTCGACTCGTGGTGACCTTCTGGATATGCAGTTCACCAATATCGAAGGTGTCCTGCTGGCTATCGGGAGCTCTCTGATCTGGGCCCTGTACTGGATTTTCAATATGCGTGCCGAAGGTGATGCCGTGCTTCGTCTGATGGTCAGCTTCGCCTTCGGGAGTGTGTACTCCACGTCGCTGTTCCTGATAAGCGGAGCCGCTATCCCGTCGGATCCGTCGGCGCTGCTCGGCTCGATGTACGTGGGGGTGTTCGAGATGGGACTGACATTCGTGTTCTGGATGCAGGCGCTGCGCCTCTCCACGACCACCGCCCGAATCAGCGATCTGGTTTTTCTCTCACCATTTCTGTCGCTGCTGGTCATTCATGTGACTGTCGGAGAGGACATCTATCCGTCAACCATTGTCGGACTGATTCTCATTGTAAGCGGGATTATTCTGCAGAAGATGGGAGGCAGTGGCCGGGACGCCGTAACGGCTTAATTGCCGAAGAGGGCATCCATCAGCCGCTCGAATCCGCTTTTCTCATCCTGTGGGTGCCGATTCTGCCAGGTACGGAATCGATCCTGCCGGATAAGGCCGATGGGGCCCTGGTAGATGCCTCCGTGCAGAAATCCATCATACACACGCACTGCGATCACATTCTCTCCCCGTCGCTTGAGGATACCGCGCGGAATGAAGTAGGCGCGGAGACGGTTGTATGAATCGCTGCCGACATAATACCCGCCATCCTCGGGCATTTTTCCGGTCTTTCCGATGCTCCTGCCATTGAGCCACACCTGATCGACATCGTCGATTTTTCCCAGCAGCAGAATAAGCCGTTCATCAGCGAGCGCATCGTCAAGCGTGAAGCTGCGGCGATACCAGCCATACCCGTCGTAGTCACGCAGTCCCTGCGTCTCCCAGTACAGGGGAACGAAGGCCGTCGGCCAGCGACTGTCGTCGTAGGATGGCTGTTTCCATTCCTGAAGGTCGCCGGCACGGAGTTTCCAGGTTCCACGGAGCGACTGATCGGGGAAGAGATAATTTCTCTGCAGGTACACGCCGATATCGCCGTTGCTGATGCCGCCGCTCATCTCATTGTCAAACACCCGAACGGCCAGGACGTTGGGTGCATCGAAATGAAGGTACTCGAACGGGACATAGTACCAGCGGGCGTCGGCATAGGCGGTCATATAGTTGGGTGGTGGTGAACCGCTGAATCCGATGAAATGACCGTTGACATACACTTCGTCGACATCGTCGATCGTGCCCAGATTCAGATACAGCGCGTTGTACCGATGTTTCCCGGGAACGGTAAAGCGCGTACGGTACCAGGCCCAGCCGTCATATCCGGGGTACCCTTCGTTTTCCCAGAACGACGGCACACGGATCAGTTGCCAGTCACTGTCATCGAAGCCGGGATCTGCCCAGGCCGTGTCGTCCCCGATTTCAAAGCGCCAGTGGCCGTGGAGATCCACGATTTTTTCCATGTGCTGTGCGCGGAGGGGAAGCGCGGCAACGATAAGGAGAATATGGAGAACTAAAAGACGCATACCTGCAGGTAAATTCTGTCTGCCGTAATGTACGTCAGACAGCGTGTGCCGCATGTCTCATCACGGTAAGAAAATGTCACCAAATGTCACCGGCTCACGGAAGGAGCTTGTATCCCATCCCGTGAACCGTGAGAATGTGTTTCGGATGAGAGGGATCCTGTTCAATTTTCTGCCGGAGTTTGAGAATGAAATTGTCGATGGAACGGGTCGTAATGGCCGTGTCATACCCCCAGACGTCGGTGAGCAACTGGTCGCGTGTGACGGTCTGCTGTCGGTGTTCCCAGAGGTATTTCAGCACCTCGAATTCCTTGTGCGTGAGGATGACCTCACTTCCGCTTTCATCGGCAATGTAATTCACGAAGTCCACACTGATGCGTCCGATATGCGTCTCACTCTTCGAAGGCTGCGATGCATCCATGCTGGTTCGGCGGAGGGCAGCCTTGACCCGCGCGAGGAGTTCACGGAGGCTGAACGGTTTCGTAATGTAATCGTCCGCTCCGAGTTCGAGTCCGAGCACGCGGTCGATTTCCTCTCCCTTTGCGGTGAGCATGATGATCGGCGTGGTGATGCCGTGTTCGCGCGCCTGGCGGCAGACATCGAAGCCGTTCATTTTCGGCATCATGACGTCGAGGAGAATCAGGTCGGCCGCTGTCTCGAGAATGAGGCTGAGTCCAGCTTCACCGTCGGCAGCACTCACGATCTCATATCCCTCAAACTGCAGGTTGTCTGTGAGACCTCGCCGCATTTCCGCTTCGTCTTCGATAAGGAGGATTTTTGCCATACTGTTTATCCGTTGCTGTGCTGCGAATCCGATTTAAATACAGGGAAGCAGAGACGGAAGCGGCTGCCGCGGCCGGGGGTGCTTTCAAGCTGCACATGACCTCCGTGCGCCGTGGCGATCGCCTGGACCAGAGAGAGTCCGAGACCGCTGCCTTTTGCCGTATGCACGAGTCCCTCAGAAACTCGGTAGAATTTTTCGAATATTCTTTTCTGATGCCGCGGGTCAATGCCGATGCCGTGATCTTCCACTTCGATGAAACATTGCCCTTCACGTGCTCCGGTACGAATTGCAACATGTCTCTGCTCATCGCTGTACTTCATCGCATTATCGATGAGGTTGATCAGAGCCTCCGCCACAGCTTCTTCATCAGCATGCACGATTACAGGTCGATCGTCGAGGTGGATCTCGGAGGAGAATTCCCGGTGCTCGAGGTGGAAGCCGTAAATGCTCATGACTTTTTCCACGATGGTGTTCAGATCCGTGCGTCGCATGTGATATTCCTTGCGGCCGGATTCAATGCGCGAAAAGGTCAGAATATTATTGATCAGTCGGGTGAGCCGCTCGGTCTCCTGCACGATAATGCTGTAATACTCCTGCTTTTTCTCCTCGTTCGGAACACGTTTCATTTCGAGCGTTTCCGCGAACATCCGAATCAGCGCAAGAGGTGTTTTCAGTTCGTGGGATACGTTGGAGACGAAGTCGGACTTCAACTGAGCGAGCTCCACTTCACGACGGATATTCCGAAAGACGATGATGGCGCCGATAATCAGCAAAATGTCAACAGCGATAAAGAGGACGCCCGTTTGCATGAAACGTTCCGCTGCCAGTTCTTCAATCGTCGTCCCGCGAAGTCGGATCCCGATTTCATAATCCGGGAAAAGCCAGAGTCTGCGGGACTGCGTATCCTCCCTGACCATGTTTTCCAGATCGGCGGTGCTGACGACAATGTTGCCCGTTCGTTTGTCACGGCAGAACAACAGCAGGTCTTCACTGGCAATGGCCCGAAACTTCGGTCCGAGGACGCGCTGTATGAAATCCTCCTGGTCGAGACAGAGTACACCAAAGAAGTGCTGCCCCCTGTCGAATGACAGAACGGCCACAAGCGCGAGCACCCGGATACTGTCTCCGATCTGAACCAGGAACGGTTCGATCTTCCTGTAATCCTCGGTCTTATACCGAAGCAGCCGATCAAGTTTTTCGCGATGTGTCTCGAGAGAGTCCTGCAGCCCCGTGCGCAGGGCATCAGTTCCGGTCTCCTCGTCAACGGGACTGAAAAACGCCCGCATTGTGATACTGGAGTCGAGAAGCGCGAGTCCACGGATCGTCTCGCGTGCACCGATTTCCGTCGGCACCTCGGCGATTGCAGCATGCGAGGAGGAAGACGAGGCGAGTGTCCTCTCGAACGTATTGATCCAGCCGCCGGTGATATCCGTCGCGTACTGATTTACCGAGAAGAGGACGGTTTCGAGCTGCTGCTCGTAAACCCTGGAAAGCTGCTCTTCGGATTTGCTTAGCCGCGAGAATTCATATCCAGTGTACAGCAGTGCAGGTGCAAGGATCAGAAGCAGGAGAACGAGAAGAATAGTGTTCAGACGTTTTCGTCGCATGGCCTCTGCTGAAGTGTTGTCGAAATATCGCCAGCACCGGTCATAGTACAAAATGTCCATCCGCGGCGTTGTGCACATGCATGCAAGGCCATCAGGTAGGTCCGACGGGGGATCATTGGGACTGCGATGTCAAAACAGGGCGATTTGGAGCAGGATTGATCTGGATTCCGCAATATTGAAACATTATATTCGAGGAGATCATGCAATGCATATATTTTTCGGTGAACGGGCGTCCTGCCCGCAACGATTGCAGCGTCCGGGTTCGCCATTTTCACGTATTCCAAGGAGCAATCCATGTACGAACAGGAAGAGCACAGGCTCATTCGGAGCACAGTGCGGGAATTTGCAGAACAGGAGATCAAGCCCGTTGCGAAAGAGCTCGATGACAGGGAAGAGTTTTCCTATGACCTGACGAAGAAAATGGGGGAGATAGGGCTGTTCGGGATCGTCGTAACGCCCGAATATGGCGGGCAGGGCATGGATTACTTTTCCTACATCATCGCTGTTGAGGAACTTGCACGCATCGACGGCTCACAGGCAGCGACGATCGCTGCACACAACTCTCTGGGTATCGGTCCCCTGTATTATCACGGCACGGAGGAGCAGAAGCAGCGGTACATTCCGCCCCTGTGTACCGGAGACGGACTCTGGGCATTCGGACTGACCGAGCCGGAAGCTGGTTCGGATTCACGTGGCTCGAAGACAAGCGCACGGCTCGAGAACGGCAACTGGATCATCAACGGATCGAAGATCTTCATCACGAACGGCGCGACCGATATCACACTCGGAACGACGGTACAGGCCGTCACCGGTGAGGTCGACGGAAAGAAGGAGTTCTCCACGATCATCGTCAATCGTGATACCCCCGGGTACACGTCTCGCGCGATGAAGGAGAAAATGATGTGGCGAGCCTCGAATACCGCGGAACTTTACTTCGACGACTGCACCGTTCCGGAAGATCACCTTCTCGGAGATCGTGGAGACGGCTCTCATATCATGCTCGAAACCCTCGATGACGGCCGCCTGTCCATCGCCGCGATGGGACTCGGCCTCGCACAGGGCGCTTATGAGATGGCCCTGGAGTACTCCAAGCAGCGCAGGCAGTTCGGAAAACCCATTTCCAAGTTCCAGGTCATCGCGTTCAAGCTTGCAGACATGGCCATGAAAGTCGAGCTTGGCAGAAATCTGCTGTACAAGGCCTGCTGGCTGAAACAGAATAAACAGCCGTTCGCGAAGGAGTCGGCCATGGCGAAGCTGTATTGCTCAGAGATTGCTAAGGAAGTTGCCGACGAAGCGGTGCAGGTCCATGGTGGATACGGTCTGATGAAGGAGTATGACATCGAGCGGTTCTACCGTGATCAGCGGCTGCTTCAGATCGGAGAGGGCACATCGGAAATCCAGCGCCTCGTCATTTCCCGGTATATACTCTCGGAGTAATCATCAATGCTGCAGTTCACCGTTGTCACGGAAAAACGTTCCGATGGAGTGGATGCATGGATTCCGACGATACGGGAATGCGAGACCTGGGCGCATGACGAGGATGCCGCTTTCGCTGCGCTGCTCGATCGCCTCGCGTTTTTTCTCCGTCGCGAATCAGGATTCAAACACGATATCGATTTCATGCGGCGCGAAGAGGGGAAGACCTATTACAAGCTGATCATTCGATCCTGAGCGATCGGGCGCGATCAGCGTTCGCGCAGGACGATGAAGAATCCCCCGTCATTGCCGAAGGCGACACTGCCGTCCTGGCCGATGGATGGTGTGCCGTGCACCGGCCATTCACTGTCATATCGCCAGAGGATGCGCCCCGTTGCGGAAAGCGCCGTGAGATTGCCGTCGGGACTGCCGATGTACACCGTGCCGCGCACGTCGACAGCCGGAGATCCTTCACCGCCTGAAAGAGTATAGTCCGTGCTCCAGATTTCATTCCCCATTTCATCCAGACAGAACACTCTGCCATCGAGCGTTGCGGTGATGATGCGTCCGTCGCGTGTCACCGCGGGGGTCGTGCGGATGGGTGAACGAAGATCGCGTTTCCAGCGCAGCGCGCCGTCGGGACGGAAAGCATAGAGGAACCGGTCTTCAGATCCGATGTAAATGGTTCCGTCAACGCCCACGGACGGACTGCCGCTCAGAGGCGCATTGGTGACAGCAGTCCAGACAACACCGCCGCTGCGATCCACTGCATACAGCAGGCGGTCTGCGCTGCCAACATAGATCCGCGTTTCGTCCCGCGAGAGTGCGGGAGCACCGCGAATGGGACCATTCGTGAAAACGCGCCATTCCAGATTGCCTGTGGAATCGAGACAGTAGAGAATGTGGTCCTCACTGCCGATGTACACGCGTCCCATGCCGTCGAGCACTGCACTCGAAGAGAGGATGGGGGCATTGACGGAGACATTCCACAGTTTGTTCCCGTATCGGTTCACACGATAGATATTCGCACTGCTGCTGCCGAAGAAGAGTGATCCATCGGGAGCCAGTGCAGGTGAATTGGGAATACGTGCCGTTCCAGTCCAGTACTGCCATTTCAGTCGGCCATCCTGGTAAAAGGAGTGTAAAAGAAATTCGTTACTGCCGAAGTAGGCCGTGCCGGCGATGTCATACACCGCACTCGATCTGATCGGAGAGGCTCCTTCGTACCGCCATTTCTCCACCGGCACGGACGGTCCCTGAAAACGACTGTGTCCGGTATGCTGCGGATCGCGCATGAACATGCGCCAGTCTCCCTGTCCGATCCTCGTTTCGCCGGTGACATGGATGAGGAAAGTCTCGGACCAGGCGGAAATACGGCCGTCTGCATCCACGACACGGCAGCGCATGCCATACGTGCCAGGATCGAAATATTGCCATGTGAGTTCGACAAACAGACCGCTCTCAATCTCCGGTAAGGTCTGGAGTTCACGTTCATCGTCTCCCCAGTCGACTTCATATGTCAGCGGTCGTCCCTCTTCGTCAGCTCCGACCGCGCGCACGGTCACCCGTTCATCGACGCGCACACTGTCCGTTCCGCTGATGATGCGCGGAGCCGCTGGAGGGAGCTCAGATTCCTCGGTCGCGCAGGCGCTCAGAAAAACAACCGCGCATGCGAGCAGGCAGGACAATCGAACATGAAAGTGCTGTGCAGTCATATCGGTAATATACCGATTTCACTGCACAGCACTCAGTCTGAACTCCTGAAGCCGGGTGACTTCAGCAGGGATGATATCAGTCCGCCAGCGGCGATGCCACGATGGGCGGACGGGGTGTGATCGGGCGCTTTTCCTGCCGCACTTCCATGTCTTCGATCAGCACTGCCTTCGGGGCAATAATGGAAACGGGCACGCCGCCGGAGACCCCCGCGACGGAACGACCGATGCTGATGAACGCGCCAAAACCGGGTACGGGGCTTTCACCGTCGATGGTGGTATTCCAGACGTCGCGATCACTGCTGGCCTCCAGCCGTCTGAGTGCGCTGCTTCCGGGTTTCAGCATTTCCACGGAACGGACCAGTGTCTCGCTGCCGTCGGAAACATCGACGCGATACATGCGTGTCAGCTGGCCCAGCGGTTCAGCACCGGCACCACCGCTCATACCGAACATCGATATCCGTGTTGTCAGATCATCATCAATCGAGAGCTCGGGAACCGTCGCCGGCAAAATGCGACGTACGATATACGCGAAATCCAGCCCTTCATCACGGGCATATTCAATCAGCAGCTCCTTCATCTCCGATGCGTCGGGACCCTCCTGCATCTGTATATCGAGAACGCCAGGACCGATGCCATTGGTCGACGCCATTCCGATACCGATACACTGATGCCCCGTCGAGGCTTTCGAGTGCGGTGTGGGCGTTCTGTTCGAGAGCAGGGAGGCGACACGGCCGTTTTCCACGAGCAGCAGCTCATCGGAGGGACGCACACCCTCAGCGTCGATCGTATACGCTCCCGGGAGCTGTCGGCCATCGAACTCGGCGGTTGTCGGAACGCTGCGGATGGTGCATCCCTTGGGCAGCACTCGCTTGCCGAGCTTATCGCCGAGATTGCGCTTCTGCATCTGCGCGGCCATCATCGCCATCGGTCCCGCCATGATGGGCATGCGCGATGCGAAGAGGCCCTCTTTTCCGAGATACAGTCGTGTGAACAGCTCCGGCACAGCCTGGTCGAGAAAGAGCACCGGTCCTGTATAGGTGTCTTCCATGACGGGAGCGCTGCGTCTGTCGACAAGTGCTGCCGCCATCTGGTGGATCTCATCAGCCAGTGTTTCTTCGTCAGGGAGTTCGGATGGAACGACGGCGTAATGAACGACGAAATCCGTCAGGGGTTCACCGTTTTCGGCCTGTGTCGCCGCGACGGCGAGCAGCACAGCGAGCCGCCTGGGTTCCGCGATCACGGTCCCTTCGCTGTTGACGAAATACAGCATCATGTCCTGCAGACTGAACTGAACGCGGGAATCGTGAATCTGCGGGTACGAGGCGAACAGAGCGGAGAGCCGCTTGACACGATCCTCTGCAGCGGTGACGTCACAGGGGGTCGTAACCGGCGGGCTGATGCTTACGACGGGGTCGGCGTTCGCAAAATCGGCGACGTCTTTGTAGTCTTCCGGCACCTGCTGCTGCCGCAGCGCGGCGCGTTTCTTTTCGAGCGCTTCCGTCGCGTTCTTGTACGCGCGATCGGTGCTCAGCCAGAGTTCGCGGCGGATGGCGTCGTAGTCGTCCTCGAGCGTGAGCGTCTGGCTGAAGTCGTCAAACGACAGGCTGAAGTCACCGCCGACAAAGTGCTCCTGTGTCTGCGCATGGTCGCCGACAAGCACGCGCACATCATGCATGCGACGATGTGTCGTGTCGACCACGGTCAGAGCGCCGAAGGTTGAACGGATCTGAAGGTTGTGAACGTCTTTGACCGTGTAGCTGATAAAAAACGGTGCGCTGACACCTTCGAGTGAGAGACGCTCGATATTTCTGTGCAGCTCATCTTTCATGGCGCGAATGACGAGTGGTTCCTGCTGCTGGGCCACGCTGTCCGCCGTGAGCACGCCGAAAAGGATCACAGCAGTGATCGAAATGAAAATGCGCATGATAAAGCTCCTTCCTTATCGGTGTACGGTCAATACGTTCGTTCACGAGTCTGAGGCGTTGAACTGTCCTGATCCGGACGGGGGAGCAGTGGGGCGCGCTCCTGTGACTTGCTCTTCTTCTGGACCTCGATCTGGGAGACCAGCAGGGTAGGCGAGACGGCCGATACGGGCACTCCGCCCGATTCGGCACCGCAGGTCCCGGTAAACACCGCCGGATCATCGCCTGCCGCGGTAATGTTTGAGAACATCACAAGGGGGGTTCCCACAAGATCGACGCCCCGAACGAGTTCGTCAGGACGACCGTCGAGGTAGATGCGGTAGACCTCGACCGGCGTGACATTGAAGGCATTGGGGGAATAGCGACCGGTCATTGTGAAACCACCGCGAACCTTCTTGAAGTACAGTCCGAATTCCCTGTTCTGTTTGCGGCATTCGTCAAGGAGCATTGCACGCAGTTCTTCCCTGGAATGCGGGCTCTCGGTTTCGACGATCAGGTTCGACTGGCGCGAGACCGGCTGATACCCGGACTGCGCCCGGCCATGTCCGTTCGACGCAGGATGCTTCTCGAACGGCGTCCTGCTCATCAGGAAATCCGTCAGTACACCGTGATCAACGACGGTGACTTTCTGTCCACGCACACCTTCGTCGTCGAAAACGTAATACCCGTTGAGATCCTGCTGGTGTAACTGCTTGAGCGTCGGATCAAACACGACGGACATGTGATCCGGAAGAACGGATGTTCCTTCTTTCTTTTTGAATGTCTGTCCCTCGGTCTCCTTCTTCTGCCTGTGACCTTCGACACGGTGGCCGAAGATCTCATGGAAGAACACTCCCGCGGCTTCGCCCGAAAGAAGCGCGGGCCCGGTGTACGGTTCTACGGTGGGAGCTTCACGCATTGCGGTGAGGATTTCGACCATTTCACGGACATCCGCGAGCACCTGCTCATCCGTCGGCATGCCGGACATTTCATATGCGAAGTAGCTCTTGTGCAGCGGCAGCTCCATCCCGTCATCGCATTTGATGGTCGCCGACAGCATGAGGCGCACGGCAGCGCGATTTTCAGCAACTGCCGCTCCTTCACTCGTGGCGATGCGCTTGCGCTCCGCTGTGAAGCGAAGCTCTGCTTCGCCCTTGAAGATGTGCTCGGATGTGAGAAAGCCGCGCGAGTACCGCTTCAGTTTGTTCTCCCAGACGGTTCTGTCGGGAAGCAGGGATGACGGATTGAGTGGTGGATCAACATACTGCGCGGGTTCGGTGATCTTCGCGAAATCCTCCGAGGTGTCTTCCGCCTCAACCTTGACCGCAGTATTGGCGCGAACCTCCTGGTAGGTTTTCGCCGCTTTGCGATAGCGCTGGCTGGTGGCATTCCAGAGCACCATCCGCAGCGCCTGCGCATCCGATTCGATGGGAACCGCGATGTATTGGGGGATACTAAAATTGAAGGAGCGATCGCCGCGTATTTCCCTGGTGTTGTCCATCGCGTAATCACCGACGCGCAGCTGCACGGTCAGATTGCGGCGATGGCGGTCATCGCTCGCTGTGAGCGCACCCAGTGACGCGCTGACGGTGCTGTTGAAAGAATCATCGATGCGGTAGGACAGGAAATACGCCGGTGGATCCTGCGACTTCAGGACGTCCATTTCCCGGTCGATTTCCTCCTGCATGACGTCCAGGATCGGATCCTGCTGGGCGTGCAGAGTTGTGATCGGGACGCACAGTGCCGCCACGAACACCGCGATGATCACACGGGTGAAATGTTTCGATTGCATCGAGCCTCCTCCGCTGGTAAGATTGGAATACAGATAAACTAGTATAGAAATGTTCTGCCGGGATGTCAAGCGCCGCTCCCGAGCATGATCTCCCGAATGACCCCGTCAGATTTCGAATACGGTGTCGCGATCCACAGGGGGAGCCGCGGGGTCCGGCTTCGCGGGTTTCGCCGGATTGTTTTGATGGCGATAGTGTTCCATGATCTCCTCCCGAAGTTCCTGGAGCTGCCGATTCAACTGCTGTCTGTTCCGGTCACTCCCGCGCAACAGACTGTCGATCTGCTGCAGCCGCGCATCGGGAACAATCTGTCGCCACTCGAAGCGCAGATCACTGCCGGGGACGGCAGGGGAGAGACTGTCCCGAAACAGCTGCAGCTCATCCAGCGAATGGAATGACTGTTCCATGATGGAGTCGATGTTCACAGTGATCTGAATTCCGGAATCCGGGGCGACGAACACCTGAATATCCTTCCGGTGGGATGAAATATGCGGCGGGTTTTCCGGACGAGGATACCTGTCTTCACGATGATGCAGCTTCGACTGCTCCCGCCTGAGGATGGCGACTTCACGCATGACCTGCTTCATCTCCTGCTCCATCTCGCGAGCGAGCTTCTCATCGGTCTGGATGAAGATCCGGAAACTTCGTCCATCCGCACCGTCTTCCGGAATAACGCGCACGCGCGGGGGAGCCGGCGGCGCGGCGGGTGGCTGCATCTGCGTGTATCGCTCCGCGATTTCGTTTATCCGCACTTCGAATCGCGGCATGTGATTTTCCACGATGTGCATGAGCCGGCGGAGGCTGTCCATGTCCAGGCGCAGTCGTGCCTGGGCAATGCTGTCACGGGTAAGAACAATATACTCCTCGGGCATGCGCACTGTTCGGAAATGCGCGATGACATCGGATGCCTGTCCCTTGTCCCGCCGTGACGGCAGACGGTGCGAAACAGTTGAGACGAATGTATAGGGTGTGTTGCGCTGTGCGAGGAATTGCTCAAAGCGTACGAGCTGTCCGGAATCAAGCGTGGAGGCGATGCCGGAGAGAATGACTTTGTGGTACTTGCTGATCGCAGGATCAATGGCAATCTCTTTTTCCTCGTTCATGAGCACCGATGATTCGATCTGGCGCTGCGCATAGAGGAACAGCGAGTCGAAGACCCTACGCTGCACGGAGCTGGGCTGAATCTCCTCGTACAATTCGCTGATGCTGGTGCGCGGCCGAAGCAGCTCGGGCGCATTCGACAGCTCGACGCGGTACCCGGAGTCCGCGCTTTCATCGACGCGAAGGACGGTGCCGTCCTGCGTGTCGAGCGGGAGTGTGCCGAACATGGCGAAATGCAGCACCTGATCCCGGTCGGTGCGCTCGAACAGTGGCATGATCCAGCCCTTGAGAATGGTTTCTTCGTAGGCCTGCTGCATCTGTGTGCCGGTGTTTTCCACGTAATCGAAAATCTGCTCGCGCTGCAGCCATGCAAAGAGGGCGGCTGCGATGAGCAGGACCGCAATAAACGTGGCACTGACAGGAACGAAGCGCCGTGGAACGGCAAATGCACGATCTTCATCTTCCGCGCGGTCCCGAATGCGGTTCATAACGCGCTCGGCGAGGAATGGATCTTCCAGCAGCGGTTCCCGCGATGCGAGAAGCGACTGCATCGCTTTCAGCTGTATGAATTCCCGGCGGATGCCTTCATCGTCCTCGATGAGCTTTTCAATCTCCCGGCGTTTTTCATCATCGAGTCTGCCGTCGAGATAGAGGGAAAGCTGAAGTGAAATATGTCTGCTGTTACGGTACGCCATATCAATATCCCTCCAGTATCGGAGCCAGCCAGGATCGGAGCATGCTGCGCCCTCGGGAAAGACGTGATTTCACCGTGCCGAGTTCGCATTGCATGATGTCAGCCATTTCTTCGTAGGAGCATCCCTCGAGGTCTTTGAGAATAACCGGTATCCGGTACTTTTCGGGGAGTTTCTGCAGTCCGCGCTGCACCCATTCCTGCGTATCCCCGTCCTGCGGCTGTACGGCAGTCTTCGCTGTCACTTCCGGATCGCGGTTCTCGAGCAATGTCTGCAGTGAAAGCATATTTCGTCGTTTCTGTCTGCGCATGATATCGCGGCAATGGTTGATCGTGATGCGATAGAGCCACGTGTAAAATGACGCATCGAAGCGGAAACCGGGCAGGGCGCGATAGGCCTTGATGAACACATCCTGGGTGATATCGTCAATCAGATCCGTGTCATGAAAAATGCCGAAGACCAGGTTGCGGATGCGTTCCGCGTATCGCTCGAGCAGGCGCCGGAACGCATCCTCATCGCCCGCCTGGAAGCGTGTGATCAGGAGATCGTCGCCCGGGTCGATCGCGGGATGAGTCGCAGTCTGTTCTTCTACATGATCTGCCATAGCTTCCGGCGTCATCACAACACTGTTCCTAATAGACGATGGAGAAGGGGATTTGTTCCGTGGAAAATGATGAACCGTCGTCAGGAAATACTGATATCGGACAACATACGGTCAAATGGCCGATCAGCACAAGGGAGCGAAATCTGCCCTGCGGATGACTGCCGACTGCTGAAATAACGGAAAACGGTTCTCGAACGGAGCTGCGAGACCGATTCGCATGCGGGAAAGGCACATCGACCGGGATTCTTCCCGGTGATTCGTATCTTACGGGGAGCATGAACACACAAATGCCGTATATCGACGTCCATACGCACAACCATGCCGAGATGGAAGACCAGCTGCGAATCGTGAGCCTGCGTCTCGAGGAAACAAGTGTGCATACGCCCTCTCCCACGCACGGTAGCGTCGGCATTCATCCCTGGGATGCCGGCGGAAGGGACCTGGATCAGGATCGGCAGGCGTTGGAACAGGCGGTCGAGGCCTCGTGGTGTGTCGCCGTCGGGGAAATCGGTCTTGATCGCGTTCACGGTCCAGTGCTCAAACAACAGCGCCGCGTGCTCGATATGCAGCTCGACATCGCAGCCTCGGCGGGATTGCCGGTCATTTTACACTGCGTTCGAGCGCATGCCGACCTCATGCAGCTGCGGAAACAGCGGCGGGATGTCAATCCGTGGATCATTCACGGATTCACCGGACATGCCGAACTTGCCGGTCAGCTTCTGGACATGGATTTTCACCTCTCGTTCGGATCGGCGCTGCTCGAGATCGGCAGCAAGGTTAGAAAGGCGCTGACACGCATGCCGCTCGACAGGCTGTTTTTCGAATCCGACGAAAGCGAGGTCGACATTCGGAGGCTGTACCGCGAGGCTGCCGATCTGCTGTTCAGGGAGGAAGAGGAAATCAGGGGAGCAGTTGCCGCGAATTTCGATCGCTGCTTCGGGGGGCATCGATGAGCGGTGCGGCATGGCTGGAGCGCACGGAACTGCTGATCGGGAAGGAAGCGGTCGACCGGCTGCGCAACGCGCGCGTGCTTGTGGCCGGACTCGGCGGTGTCGGCGCCTATGCCGCGGAACAGATTTGCCGCGGCGGGGTAGGGCACATGACCATCGTGGACGGAGACACCGTGCATCCGAGCAATCGCAACCGTCAGCTTCCCGCGCTTCGCAGCACGGAGCATCGGGAGAAAGCGGCTGTGATGGCGGAACGCCTCCTCGATATCAATCCTGACCTGGAACTACAGGTCCTCCCGGAGTATCTGCGGGACGAACGCCTTGAGGAAGTCGTTGCCGGGCCATTCGATTATGTTGTGGATGCCATCGACACGCTGTCTCCCAAGGTGTTTCTCATCTACAACGCCGTGCGCAGCGGACACCCGGTCGTCAGTTCGCTCGGTGCCGGGGGCAAGGTCGATCCGCTGCAGGTACGTATCGACGATATTGAACGTTCACACAACTGCCGTCTCGGGAAGATGCTGCGCAAGCGTCTGCACCGACTCGGAATCCGACGCGGAGTGACAGTCGTATATTCTCCGGAAGAAATTCCCGCGCACAGCATGCGACCCGTCGAGGATGAACAGAACAAGAAAACGGTCGTGGGAACGATATCATACCTTCCCCCGATTTTCGGATGCTTCTGTGCCTCGGTCGTGCTTCGTGCACTCAGCGAGGGCTCTGCGCTGCCTCATCCGGAGGGAAGCGTCGGCGAATAAGCCGGTGAAACCGCAGGTGGAAGAAGATGGCGGCGGTTGTCAGTCCCGCGACGAAACCGAGCCAGATCCCTCGCGCCCCCATTTCAAGCAGGAATCCAAACACGTATCCCGAAGGAAGTCCGATCATCCAGTACGCGATGATGGCAATGAACATTGGCACGGTGACGTCGGTCATGCCGCGGAGAACGCCATGGCCGATGGCCTGCATCCCGTCCGAGAGCTGAAACAGCGCGGCGAAAATGAGGAGGCCGGAGGCGAGCTGCGTGACGGAATCGTTGTTCACGTAGAGTGTTGGCAGCTGGTCGCGGAAAAGCACGAAGGTGAGCGCAGCGAGTGACATCAGCGCGAGCGCGAGACCGGCGGCGGTCATTCCCGCCATGCGGATCTCACCACCGTCACGGCGTCCCACGGCATGCGCCACACGGATCGTTCCGGCATGGGAAATTCCGAGGATGATCATGAAGCTGACGGAGGCGAGGCTGATTGCGATCTGATGCGCCGCAAGCGCCGTGGCACCGATCCATCCCATCATGATCGCGGAAAATGAAAAGGACCCGGCCTCGAAGAGGTACTGCAGTCCGCTCGGGATACCGATACGCAGGAGCCGACGAATCATGCGTCTGTTGATACTGCGAAACTGGAGCAGGGGCTGATAGCGAACGAAGCGCCGGTCGCGCAGCACGAATACGATGATCGCGGCGGCGGAGAACAGCTCAACCAGCAGACTGCTGTATCCGGCGCCGTTCAGGCCGAGTGCGGGCATCCCGAGATTGCCGTAAATAAGTACCCAGTTCCCGAACACGTTCACACCATTGGCCAGAATGATAATGACCATCGCGGGACGCGTCCAGGAGAGTCCTTCAATAAAATTGCGGGCGGACAGGAACATCATCATCGGGAGGAAACTGAATCCCATGATGCGAAGGTACGGCGTGGCCAGACGGAGCACGGATTCGGGCTGTCCGAGCCACCCAAGGAAATGAGAAACTCCCCAGGCGGCCGCAATCAGAAGCGCCCCGATCAGGGTGTTTATCAGCAGTCCCTGACGGAACACGATGCCCGCCTCGTCATGGTCTCCCGAGCCGTGAGCGATTGCAGTCAGCGGTGTGATCGCCGAACTGATGCCTACAGCCAGCACGAGCAGCAGGACGAAGACGCTGTGTCCAAGAGATGCCGCGGCGAGCGGCACCGTACCGAGCCGCCCGACCATCAGGCTGTCGGTGACACTCAGCATGACATGCCCGAGCTGTCCAATGGATACGGGGACGGCGAGCACGACCGTCTGTCGCAGGTGTTCCCTGGGGGTCATGTTTCGGAGGACTGCGCCTCTTCAGGATGAATGGGAATGCGCACCGTGAAGGCCGTCCGTCCGGGACGGCTCTCGAGATCGATACTTCCGCCGTGCCGCTCGACGATGCGTTTCACGATGTCGAGACCGAGCCCCGTCCCCTGGCCGGCTTCCTTCGTGGTAAAGAACGGATCGAATATTTTTCCGCGGATGTCGTCAGGGATGCCGATGCCGGAATCAATGATGGTGACCGTGGCATAGGCATCCTCGCGGCGGACCTCGATATCCAGTGTGCCTTCGTTGTTCATGGCGTGAATGGCATTGTGGATCAGATTTGTCCAGACCTGGTTCAGCTGATCCGGATAGCAGAAAACCATCGGAACGGGGTCGAAATGGCGGCGGACCTCGATCCCGTGTTTGAGCTGGTTGTGGTAGAGTGTGAGCACGGTATCGATTCCGTCGGCGATATCCGCCCGGCTCATTTCTCCGCTCTGATCGTGATGCGAAAAGCTCTTGAGGGCGAAGACGATTTTGCTCGCCCGCTCGACAGCAGTCTCGATATTCTGACTATTGCGCTGCTGCAGTGCCAGTCGCGATGCAGCGAGCAGAATATCCGGCGCATGTTCCGTGCGAAGAAGGGATTCGAAGCGTTCCCATCCATCGAAGAGCGACATGTCGGCGAGTGCGTCCGCGATTTCGTCGGCGTGCGGATACGCCTTTTCTTCCAGTTCCCTGATCAATGCGCGTCGTCTGCTGCGTTCTTCCCTCGGTGAAAGTGAAATCTCACGCTCGAGGCTCATCCGCACCAGCGCGAAAAACTGCTCCTGTGTATCATCGGGCAGGAGGCGCAGCAGTGGCGGCAGCTCGCGCAGTGTATGATTCAGCGCATGTTCGATGTTCGAGATCGATGCGCGAATCGCTCCGAGCGGTGTGTTGATTTCATGGGCGATACCGGCGATGAGCTGCCCGAGCGCGGCCATTTTTTCAGACTGCACCAGCTGTGCCTGCGTGGTTTTGAGATGCTCGAGTGTACGGGCGAGCTGACGTCGTTCGGCTTCCAGCAGTCGATTCTTGGTCTGCAGTTCTGCATTCGCGTCCTGCACGTTCGACTGTGCCTGCCGAACGCTTGCGATCATTTTGCTGAACTCTGTGGCAAGATCCCCGATCTCATCCTGGGAGGTCCGGTAGACGGCCGTCTCGAGATCACCGTGACCGATTTTAATCGCTGCAAGCCGCAGCAATGACAGCGGTCGAACGATCAGGTTCGCGACCCACATGCCGAACAGCGTGCCGAGTACCAGCGTGATGACCGCGACCCACAGGGCGGTCAGACGCAGTTTATTGACCCTGGTACGGATGAATTCCGTGCTGCTGCCGACCACAACGGAGCCGCTGAACAGATCCGTTTCAACCGGATAGCGCCCGACGATGAGTGTGTCGGTAGTCTCGTAACCCGGATCGTAACGGAAATCCTCGGTGTCCGCGGTAAATGTTTCACCGTCCATGTCGATCAGGGCGACGAATCGCACTCCCGGAGCCTTGCGTACGAAATCAATGGCACTGCGAATACCCTCCCAGTCCTGGTTCGAAGCCCCGATCGTGACACTGTTGGCCACCATCTGTGCGAGGGAGTGGACCTCATTGCGGAAGCTGTCGGTGAGCGCACGCTTGTGCACATACGGAAAATACAGGAACATGAACAGCGACAGCAGCGCGATAAAGAGAATGATCGGCAGCTGGATTTTCTGCCGGACGGTAAATCGCCGTTCACGTTTGCGCGTCATGGATGATCAATGCAGAAATAACTGAGTAAACTACAGAAGGATGCTGAATCCGAGGAAGACAAAAGTGATCGTGACCTGCTGGCTGATAAGATTCAGGTTGTCGCCGGGGACGTCGTTGAACTGCTCGTCATACGCGATGAACTGTGCCTTTGCCGTCACCGATTCGTTGACGCGCCATGCCCCGCCGAACGTGTAGACGAAATAATCCGAATCCAGCCCGAACGTATAATCGCCATACTGGAGGGATCCGTACGTGGTGATTTCCGAAGTGATATCGTACCCGAGAACGCCGGAGAAAAACGACTGTTCGAGCTCGACATCGAACCGTTCCGCCGGATCATAGTCGTATATGACCTTGATCCCTTCGAGCTCAAACCAGAAGGCCTTGTACCGTCCGGAGAGATCGCTGCCGATGCGGAAACGTTCGGCATCGCTGCCGAGGATTCGCCGGGCGGGCCCGGAGAGAATGTGACTCGGATAGCGCGTGGAATCGCGGAGATTGTTGTAATCATGTGTGACAGAAATGCCGAACTTGAACATCTCATCGCGCGAGCGCATTCCGATGCGTCCGCCAAAGAGTTTGAGCTTCAGGTTCGACGGATCAACGCCCCCGAGGAATTCGAAATTGGGATTCAGATCCGTCTCGATGCCGCCTGACGGCGTATTGCGGGAGACGTACGATGCCTCGGCATTCCCGGCGTATGCCGCGTAATCCACGAACCAGTTGCCTGCAGGCAGCGCACCATGAAACTGAAAAAAGGCGTGCTCGGGGATGAAATCCTCGGTGTAGAATTTTTCTGACAGGAGCCGTTCGTACACGAGCGGTCGGAAGAGATAGGGGAGCAGGGCGAGACGATTCTTGATTTCATTGAGATGATTGAATGACGGGAAGAGCAGACCGAGTTTCAGATTGGCGGCGTCACTGATGTGATAGTTGAGCCAGGCTTCCTGAATGGACATGCTGCCCCATTGCTTCTCAGAGGAGTAGTTCAGCTGAAATTCCAGGTCGACGAACGCGGTCAGTTCGTCCCCGATCTCCTTGCGGAAGAACAGGTCCATCTGCTGCAGGGCGAACGTGTTGCGTGTTTCCGTGCCGGAATTGCGCGTACCGGTTGACGGAATCTCAGTATCGATGCGCGATTCCTGATGAAAAAAAACGGTCTGCATCGATCCGAACAGCTGCAGATCGGAGTCGATCTGCGCCTGTGCATGCTGCGCCGGCCAGCACAGCAGCAGGAGTGGGAGCACGAGAACAGGTATGGTTCTGGAATCGTTCACGGATGTGTCGATGAGCGAGTGTCAGCGCTGTTTTACACGGGCAACGATTCGGACGTTGCTTTTCTTCGGAATATTCCGCTCGGTGACATAGCCGATGGCCCCGGGGGTGCGGCTCACCATGTCGATCAGTTCCTCCTCGTTCGAGATCGACCGCGGGGGACGTGCTTTCCCGGTGAACTGCTTGCGCAGCCAGATGCGCTGCAAATCTTCCTCCGACATGTCGATGTACTCGTAGAATGCTTCCTTCGTCTTTCCACGCTTGAGATCGAATACGGTAATACGCGAGCCGTCGTCCCAGTGTGCCTTGTTGAGCGTGTAAATATCAAGCAGTTCCTTGAGGCCCATGCTGGATGCGGGCACGGAACGATTGACAATGACAGCCGTCTGTGCCTCCATCGTATGCGAGGCGCATACGAGCAGCGTCAGAAAGAGTCCGATGCGAAGAGTGGTGTTCATTGAGGGATTATAATACGAGACTGAGTCCGAGAAACACAAATCGAATCGTCGCTTCATCAATATGCAGCGATTCGTCGAGGAACTGCTTGTAGACGATATACTGAGCCTTCGCCGTTACGAAGTCATTGATCTGATATGCGGCACCGCCCGTCACGGTGCGATGTGTCCATCGTTCACCGAAGACGGCCGAACCACCCTCATAGGAGCCGTACACAAAGAGCGCGTCGGTAAATGAATACCCGGCCATCGCGTAGAAGAAGTCGAGATCAAGATCGACTCCGATACGCTCCGCCGCGTCATAATCATAGAAGACCTTGATCGCTTCGGCCTCGAAGCGTACGGGACCGACGCGTCCCGAGACATCCCCGCCAAGGCGCATGCGCCGGGCGTCACCACGGAGCGGCGCGCGCGGTCCCTCGTAGATCTGCGGATAACGTGTCGTGTCGCGCAGGTTGTCATAGTCATGCGTGAGCGATACACCGGCCTTGAACTGTTCATCACGCGCGCGGATGCCAATCCGTCCGCCGAACAGCTTGAGATTGAATTCCGTCGGGTCCACCCCCGTGATGAATTCAAAATTGCTGTTGTGATCGTTCACCGGTGCACCGTTTTCATCGGGATGAGAGATGTACGATCCCTCCGCATTTCCGGTATACACGGCGTAATCGAAAAACACCTCGCCGAGCGGGATACCGCCGTGCAGCTGCACGAAGGCGCGTTCGGGGAGGTAATCCTCGCTCAGGAACAGGCGCGAGAGCAGCCGTTCGTAAATACCCGGGCGAAAGATATAGGGAAGGAGGGCCAGCCGGTTTTTGATTTCGTTGAGGTTGTTGAAGGCGGGATAAAGCATCCCGATTTTGAAACCGAACTCATCTGAGAGGGCGTAGTGCAGCCATGCCTCCTGGATGCTGAACGAGCCCCATCGGTGCTCCGATGAATAATTCAGCTGGTACTCGAGATCAACAAACGCGGTGAAATCCTCGCCGATATGTTTCTGGAGGAAGAGATCCATCTGCTGGATGGCGAAACTGCTGCGCTCTTCGTTCAGCTGAGGATTTTCTCCCGGAGGCACCTGCGTGAACATCATATGGGATTTCTGATTGAAAAAGATCAGCTGGAGGGAGCCAAACAGGGAGGTTTCGTCGGATTGTGCCCGCAGCTGCGCGGAAGTGCAGAGGAACAGGAATGCGATAATAATGGAAACCGTCGTCTTCACGATTCGCCTTCACGCGATGGTGGCAGGCCGAGAAGTTCTTCGAAATGCTGTTCCGAATCGGCGAAGAGGATGGAAGTAAAACGCAGCGTCACGCGCCCGTCTTCACAGTCGGTCACTTTGGCATACACTTCCATCGGCACGCGCTCGCCGTCGATGATCAGCGCACGCAGCCGTACATCCGCATGAGTGAACAGATGCTTCCGTTCCCCGAGTACAGCCTGCTGTCCGGAGACCGCGAGCAGCTCTGCGTTGAATACATGGTCCGACACGGATTTCCCGTCCAGGATCGCCAGTTCGAGCGTCGCCTTTCGGGGCACGTCTCTCAGCGCGAGACGCGAAGGGGAGAAGCGCACGTTGAATCCATCGTGAATCGCAGATACTTCATGAATCTTCAGCGGCTTGTCGACACCCTTGACCGAAACCTGAAAGCTCTGCACGATGCTGATGTCGGAGCGGCAGCGGCGCAGCGTTTCCGCCGCGACCAGCACCTGCTGTCCGGTGCTGAGCGCCTCGATGCGCGCGGCGAGATTGGCGGGGTGTCCTATGACGCCGTACTTGGTTCTCCGCACCGAACCGATATTTCCCACAACGACCTCTCCCGAAGACACACCGATGCCCATCTCGATGCGGGGCAGCCCTTCCTCCGCGTGTACCAGGTTAAGTTCCTCCATCGCCTGCTGCATCGAGAGCGCGCAGGCGACGGCATGATCCGCATGATTGTCGAGAGACTTCGGGGCGCCGAAAATCGTCATGATCCCGTCGCCGAGGAATTCGATGACAATGCCGCAGTGCTGCGAAATAATTTCTATCATGCGTTCGAAGTAGCGGTTGAGCACGCGCACCACCTCCACCGGATCGAGGCGTTCGGAAAGCACGGTGAAACCGCGCAGATCCGACAGCAGGACGGATATATCGCGCTTTGCGCCGCCGATCTCCAGTCCGTCAGGATCGCGGAGCACGGTATCCATCACTTCGTCGCTCACATAGCGGCCGAAAACGCTGCGGATAAAGTCATTGCGCAGTTCCAGCTCGCGGCGGTGCTGCTCGATGCTGTGCATCTGCTCCTGAATTTCCTCCTTCTGACGGAGGATTTCGGATGTACGTTCCCGTACGAGATGCTCGAGGTTTTCGTTCATCTCCTTGAGGATGCGGTTCTGTTCTTCAAGCTGTTTGTCCTGGTAAAAGCTGCGCACCGCCTCCTTGATCGTGAGCACCAGGTCGGTTTCCTCCCAGGGCTTCGGGATGTAGCGATAGAGATTCGCGTGATTGACCGCATCCCCGACCGCTCCCGCGTCGGCCTGACCGGTGAGCAGTACCGAGAAGGTCTTCGGACTCATCTCATGCAGGTGCCGCAGCAGCTCGTTTCCCTTCATGCCCGGCATGATCTGGTCGCAGATAATGACCGGGATATCCACGGAGGATGCGACGAGGTCCCGCGCGAGCTCAAGGGCCTCATCCGCGCTTTCCAGCATTTCTATGGTGAAATCCCCACTGAAATGCTCACGAAGCTGATCCTTGAGACTCAGAAGGATCATCTCCTCGTCGTCGACGCACATGAGGACGGGTTTGCTCATGTATCGGCCTCCAGCGCGGAGCGAATGGTCGTAATGAGTTCGCTTTCCTGCCATGGTTTGTGGATGCAGGCACGCAGGGAGGCATGCTCGCGGGCGTTCCGGATAGCGGTGTCATCGGCCTGTCCGGTCAGCATGAACGTGATGATACGCGGATAGCGGCGATGCACGGCGATCAGAAATTCGTCGCCCTTGATGCCCGGCATGAGCCAGTCTGAAACGATCAGAAGGATATCGACCCCGTCGTGGACGAGATCTTCGATGACTTCCCATGCATCATCGGCATTTTCTGCGATTTCGTAGCTGTAGGTGGCTCCGAAGTGTCCCTTCAGCTGGGTACGGAGACTGTTGAGTACCAGTGGCTCGTCATCCACACAGAGAATTGCTTTACGCATCGGGCATTCGATTCATGAAAAAACTGACAATCCGATACCGAAATCATCTCGGCATGATCAGGTTGAATATAGTGATTTCTTCTGATACGGGATTGTCTGTCGATGAATCACATCACAGTCGGATGTCGCCAATGAGTCGCTGCAGTTCAAGGATGGCCAGACGCGCTTCGAACAGCGAGACAATGTACGCGGTTTCCGCGCGGACAAACTGCACCTGGGCGTCACGGAACTCGAGAGAGGTTACCGTGCCGGTCTCGAAGCGCTCGATCTGCAGGGCAAGATTCTGACGTGCCGCCTCGAGATTCGATTCTTCGATGGCCACTGCGTCGAGGCGTGTACGCAGTGCCGCCCGCCGTTCAAGAAGCGTGCCCTCGAGCTGACGTTCCGCCTCGTCGAGCGTGATCTCGGCGATGCGGGTCTCAATCTGCGCATTCTGAACATCCGTCGCATTGCGGAAGCCATTGAAGAGATTGAACGAGAGCGAAAGTCCAACATTGGCGTCAGTGCTCTGTGTCAGAATATCACCGGAAAACCGTTCGCTCTGTTCGGTGCCGACGAGCCGGTCGGAGTATCCGTAATTCGCGAAGAGGTTTACCCGTGGGTAAAATGATGAGCGTGAGAGCGCGGTCGCGGACTCGGCCACGCGCAGGCCCTGCCGGGCGGTGATCAGGTCGGCATTCCGTTCACGTGCCATTTCGAGCATGCGTTCATCAGAATATGGTAGCGCGGGCAGGGAGATATCCCGGACGACAGTCAGCGGTGCCGACGGCGATCGCCCGAGCAGCAGGTTCAGATCTTTTCTGGCGACAGTGAGCTGCAGGCGCTGCTCGAGCACTGCGGCGGAATCATTGTGATACGCGATGCGCGCGTTGAGATAATCCGAGACGGAACCGCCGAGTTCACGGCGTACACGCTCCTTTTCATAGCGCATGCGCGAGATGTCAGAGGTTTCTTCGATGGTTTCGAGCAGACGTATCTGCTGGACAAGGCGGAAATACGCGGCGGCGATGGATACCACGGTGCGTTCAATGCTGCTGCGCGCCTGCGCATCGCCGAGGATGGCGAGTTCATCGTATCGTTCACGGTCGACGAACATGCGGAAGCCGTCGAACAGCGTCCAGTTCAGTGCCAGCTGCGCCGAGGCGTTCCGTGTGTTCGAATTACCGAAGCTGAAGGGGGAGTTCGTCTCCTGCTCGCTGCGCGAAAAGGAATACGAGCCTGTCGCGTCGAGTGTCGGGAGGAAATTGGCCGTCCCGCGCGTGGTATTGTTGCGCGCAATTTCGGCGTCGCTGCGGGCGATGCGAATTCGGTGATTGCGTTCGAGCCCGATATCGATTGCGTCTTCGAGCGTAAGCGGCTGTTGTGCGTGCAGTGCCGAGGTCCATGTCAGAAGGAGGGAAAGAATTAAAAGTGTACGCATCATATCTCCTGCTTCTCCAGATACAGCACTTCCTTGACGGCAGGTTCGACATGTTCACGCGGGATTTCCTGCCGGTGCAACACGCGACGCTCCCAGAACAACCGCAGACGGTTGATGACCAGGAATCCCGCAGGAAGGACCATCAGAAGAATGAAGGTGCCGAAAATCAGTCCATAGGCTACGGAAATCGCCATGGGGATCAAAAACTGTGCTTGCCTGCTGGTTTCCAGAATAAGTGGTGCCAGCCCGGCCGCGGTCGTAATCGTGGTCAGCAGGATGGGACGCAGGCGTGAGAGTCCCGCCTCGTACACTGCCTCGAATACCGCCGTACCGCTGCGCAGGTTCCGGTTGATCTGATCGATGAACACAATGCTGTCGTTGATGATGATACCGGCCAGCGCGATGACGCCGTAAATGGAAAGCGTGTTGAGCTGAATGCCGTGGATGCCGTGTCCCCAGATTGCCCCGAGCACGCCGAGCGGGATGATGGAAAACACCAGCAGCGCCTGCGCATAGGAGCGGAAGACCAGAACAATAAGGATGAACATGATCAACAGGGCGACGGAAAATGCCGTGCGCATCGATCGCGTGGTCTTTTCCTGGTTGCGGGACTGTCCCTCGAAGGACGCGCGCACACCGGTCACACTGGCCAGAATAGGCGGCAGCACATCCGAGCGGATTTCATCGAGGATCGGCGGCAGATCGGCCTCGAAATCCGCCAGGTTGGCCTCGACCTTGATTTCCCGCTGGTTTTCGAGACGGTTGATCGTGATGATGCCGCGCGCGATGTCGTATTCCGCGAGTTCCGAGAACGGGTATTCTGCGCCGTCGGGTGTACGGATGCGCATCTGGTCGATGAAGCCGAGCGCCGAGCGGTCCTCTTCCGTGTAGCGCACCCAGACCCGGATCTCATCCCGTCCTCGCTGAATGCGCTGCACCTCGAGCCCGAAAAAGCCCTGGCGCACCTGTGACGCGATTTCCCGCAGTGTCAGTCCGAGCGCGTACGCGCGCGGTTTCAGGCGAATGTCAATTTCGCGTCGGCCTTCCTGTTCCGAATCCGTGACATCCTTGAGTGAAGGAAAGTTCTCGAGTTCCGCCACAAGCATGTCGCGCGCCTTTGTCAGTTGGCGGAGATCGTTGCCAAGCAGGCTGACAGACACGGGTTTGCCGAAGAATCCGACCCGGCCGTATGTCAATTTCTGCGCTTCCGGTATTTCACCGACTTTATCCCGCAGGCGGTTTGCGATGATCGGTGTGTCCATGCTGCGTTCTTCTCCGGGCAGCAGCAGTAACGTGACTCTGCCGGTATGACTGCCGGATTCACCGAAGTCGTTGGATCCGACATCGCGCTTGACGCCGATGACGACATCCTTGCCGTCCACCCGCTCGCTTTTGAGTTCTTCATTGAGCTCCCAGCCGGCACGCTCGATGCGCGTGAGAATCGAGTCAGTGTCGGCTTCCTGTCGTCCCGCAACGAGCGAGAGATTCACCGGCATGGTGTCGCCGTCGATGAAGGGGAAGAATGTGACGCCGATGAGTCCTCCGCGAATGAGCCCGACAGTCATCAGCACCGCCGCAACGGGGGTGACGACCGTTACCCATTTGTGCCGCAGAGCGAAACGGAGGGAGTTGCCGTAGACGGTGTTGGTCAGCCAGGTGATGAAACGGTCGATGCGCTGCCGAACGGGACGATCCTGCGAGTGCGGATGCAGTCCTTTCGAATGCGCGAGATGCGCGGGGAGAATGAGAAAAGCTTCGATCAGTGAGAAAAACAGCGTCGCAATGACCACAAGAGCCATATGCCAGATGAATTTCCCGAGGAAGCCATCGAGGAAAAAGAAGGGAAGGAAGGCGACGATCGTGGTGGTGACCGACGTCGTGACGGGTCCTACCATCTCCTTTGTGCCGTCGATTGCCGCCTGCAGCGCGGGTTTGCCTTTTTCGTAGTGAGCGTAGATGTTTTCGCCCACCACGATGGCGTCGTCGACGAGAATACCGACGACGACGATCATGCCAAATAGGGAAATGACATTGATCGTGATGCCGGAAAATCCCGCGATGATGAACATGCCCGCGAAAGAGAAGGGGATGCCGACTGACACCCAGAAAGAGAGCCGCAGGTTGAGGAAAAATCCCAGAGCGATGATGACAAGTGCCAGACCGATCAGTCCGTTATTGATCAGCAGGGAAAGGCGCTGGCGAAGTGAAACGGTGTTGTCGTCGAGCACCTCGGCCTGGACCTGTGCGTGCTCGACATTGAAATCTGCGACAAGCGCCTTCGCCTGTTCCGCAACGGCAAGGATATCCTCCTCGCGCGTCTTGTCGATGTTGAGCACGACGGCAGTGCGTCCGTTGAAATATGTTTTGTCGGGAATATCCTCCCAGCGTTCCCGGATGGTCGCGATATCCTTGAGGTAGATAATGGTGCCGTCCGCATTGCCACGGACGACAAGGTTGGCCAGCTCCTTGGCGTAATATTCGCGCGCGTTGGCCCGGATGAGGATCTCCTCGTCGCGCGTGTCGATCTTTCCACCGGAGAGGTTGATATTCTCCGCACCGACCGCAGAGGCGACTTCGCGGAAGGTCAGGCCATAGCGCCGCAGATCGTCTTCGGAGAGTTCAAGCGAGAACTCAAGCCGCGGCACCCCCTCGATGGTTACCTGTGAGATCTCCGGCGTTGCAAGCAGTTGGTCGCGCATACGCTCGGCGTAGTACTTCAGATTGTAGAGATCCGTTTCACCGAAGAGCACGATGGAAAGGGCGCGGGAGCGGAAGCGCTGTTCGAATATGACCGGCTTTTCACTTCCAAGCGGAAAGGAATTGATGCGATCCACGGCGTTCTTGACGTCCCGCAGCACGTCGTCCATGTCGCCGTCGGATGTGACTTCGACCGTGACGCTGCCGAAATTCTCGCGTGAAACCGATGTGACACGCTCAATGCCTTCGAGGCCGTCGATCGCTTCCTCGATCTTGAGCACGACGCCTTCCTCGACCTCCTCGGGCGAGGCCCCCGGATAGGCGACCTGCACATTGAGAAAGTCGGGGCGGGTCTCGGGGAAAAAGGAGTACTTCATGTTCAGCAGGAAGAGCAGCCCGAACACCAGTGTGCTGAACATGAGGACGTTCGTCCACACCTTGTAGCGGACGAAGAATCCGATGATTGTTGTCATTCGCCGTCCTCCCCCTGCGGCGAATTGAAGCGCGCCCTTGCCGGCATGCCGGGGGATACCCCCTGCATCAGCTCGGTGACAAGGGTATCGCCGTTTCGGAGTCCGTCACTGACGACCACGCTTTCAGGGTAGCGGCGCACGATGCTGATATCCCGTCGCTCAAGACGCCAGTCCTGCACGACGTACACGAATTTTTCCTCATAGAGTGCGCGTCGCGGGACGATGGTACCCTCTTCCACCGGACGGCCGGGGATTTCCGCACGAAGGTACATACCCTCGTACAGCGGAGTTCCGTTGCCGCGCACATCGATGTACACCGGTACTGTTTGAGTCTGCCGGTCCACCGAACCGCCGATGCGGCTGATGCGTCCGGTCCATGTGCCCGGGAACTCCTTCGAAGTAAGGGAGACGGCAGCGCCGCGATCGATCCACGACAGATCCTCGGCTGGAACGGGGACTTCCAGCTCCATGTCCTGCAGGCTGATGATTTCCCCGAGTACGCTGCCGCTGCGCGCCGTGGAGCCCTGGCGAAGCGCGGTGGATACGATGGCACCGTCAAACGGCGCACGAAAGGAGTGTTTCTCAAGCGTGATTTCGAGATTCTGCGCAGCATAGAAGAGCTTGTAAACATTGAAACGCGTCAGCAGCAGTTTGACTTTTCTGTCATTGACCTCCGGGAGTTGCTCGAGTTTGCCGTCGAAACCGCAGCGGTCGAAATAGGTCTGCCACATCCGATAGGCATCGGGATGATCGACTTTGAGTTCGGGGAGCACGCTGGCGAGGGCGTTCAGGAAATCACTTTTGGTGCTGTTCAGCGTCAGGCGGGCCTGCCTGTCATCAATGCGGACAAGCAGATCCCCCCGGCGGAATCGCTCACCGGGTTTGAACGGCACATCCCCGCCTTCCAGAACACCACTGACTTCACTTATGATCTGTACGGGTTCCGAGGAAACAAGACGGCCAAGCGCCATAACAGTGGTGGGTGTCTGTCCCATCGTGACAATCTCGGAGAGTACACGCTTCGCCGGACGGCTGGGAGCACGGCGCTCAGGTTCCTCTTTCATCCCGGCGAGCAGCTGCATGATCAGGAAACCACCGACAAGTATTATGACAGGAAGGATGTAAAATATCCGCTTTTTCATGAAAATTCCGATTCGGTTGAGTTCATTCATCGTCTGATGGCCTTTGCGAAAATCGGCACCTCAGGAAAACAACGAAATCATGCCAAAGGGTTTCGCATCAAAAAAGGGGCCGGTTTCGGCCCCTTTCAACACATATGATGCGCGGATCAGGTAAGAGGATGTATTGGTGGGTCAGTTCTGGAAATCGCTTGCGAATTCCCTGGCGAATTCCTCTATGGAAGTCGGGGTGGTATTGATCGCCGTGCGTGGCTGCTCCACCGCAAAACGCTGATCATTGATTGCCTCACAGAGTTCGAACATTTCCCTGGCCGCATTCTCGGAGAAGTCGTGTGACTGCAGCAGGTCGGTGTATTCATCTGCTGAAAGCTGCACATATTCCAGCTCGGGCTTTTCGAGTTCCGCACCGATCGCCGATGTCACTTCCTTCATGGTCACGTCACGCTCACCGAGCAGCTCGCGGATCTGTGTGCCAACGAAATTGCGCCTCATAAGGGCATCCGCCGCGATAGGAGCAATGTCGCGCGATGCGATCACAGCAAACGGCACGTCTTCCCTGATCGCGCTGGCCATGATGTTTTTCTCGCGAATCAGGGGATTGTCGGCATAAAAGTTTTCCATGAAATATGTGGGCCGGAGGTGCAGGACATTGACGCCGGAAAGGTCGTTGAGACGCTGCTCCTGGTCGTACAGACCTTTTACCGGACCCGCGCCCTCGGCATTATTTGCGCCATGGCTGCTCAGATTGACCACGTGATTCACACGGGCGTTCTTGACAGCGCGTGCAATGGTTTCTCCAAAGGCATTGTAGTAGCTGCGAACGTTTTCCGCATCCCGCTTCGTGGGTATCATGGCGAAGACAGCGGTCGCACCGCTGAAAGCCTCGGTCAAAAAACTGACTTCCGTGGCATTGCCGACCGCCGCTTCAGCGCCGCGCGCAACAAGAGACTGCAGATGCTCGGCGGATCGTCCAATGACACGGACACTCTCTCCACGATCGAGCAACTCTGATGCGACGGCGCTTCCGACATTGCCGGATGCTCCCATGATGACAATCATGTGTTCCTCCAGGTATGGTTTCGAATCGGGTGCATACAAGGGCAACACATCAGAGCGGGGTATGGTTTCGTTCCGCGAAGATATTTCGGAAACTTCTGTCCGTTATGAAAACGCCCGGTGAAGCATTATGTTAATGTGTACAGGTGATGATCCAACCTGTGTGATGCATCCACATATCTCCCTTCCGCAGATTCGTACATCATCGCGGCGCCATCATGAAACCACACCGCCATGCCATTTCTTCCGCAGCAATGGTTTTCTTGCTGCTCGCGATTGTTATCCCCTGTATGCCGCAGGACGGGCATGCACAGACGTGGCCGCGCGAGAGCCGCACGACGTACCTGCGGATCGGCATGCAGGGATTCATGTCTGATGCCTATTTCAACGCCGACGGCGAGGAAATTCCAGTGCATCGCCTGGAGGCGCAGACCTATGCGCTGTACAGTGAATATGGATATTCGCGCTATGTAACAGCGATCGTGCATGTCCCCGCGTATCGCAAGCTTCTCGTGCAGGAAACCGACCGGGGCGAATCCGTCCAGGTCGAATCCCCGGGAGACATTGACCTGGGACTGCGCATCAACATGTTCGCCGGAACGGATGACATCGTTTTTCTCAGCGGTATGTTCGGAATTCCGCTCGGTGAGACGGCGAACACCGGCGGACTCTGGTCCGGAGACAATGAATACGATCAGCTGGCGATGCTCGGCTACTCGCACGCGTTTCCCTCGCAGCATGCGACGATCAGTCTCTCGGGCGGGTATCATTTCCGTTCAGAGGGGTACAGTGACGCCGTGCGCTTTGAAGCGGAGGCCAGTGTCCGTCCAGTCTCCATCGTCCAGCTGCTGCTGCGGTTCCGCTCCGTCACGCCGCAGGGGAACGGAGCACCGGACTTCACTGGCGGCAGCTACGGTTTTGCTGCAAACAACCGCGAATATCTGCTGTTTGGTACCGAGCTCACGTTCTGGCTTACAAAGGGATTTGGCCTTCACGGAGCGTTCCACTCGCTGCGGGCGGCAAGAAACGTATCGTCAGACATGATGTTTTCGACGGGGATCGTCTTCCAGTTCAGTCCCACGGCAATGCGATGATGAAGCGATGCATATGGCATCGTTTCGGTATGGATGAACGCCCGCGACTGCGCAGTTTCGTCCTTCTGCTTATGGTTGCTTTCGCGGCTGTTCTGCTTTCTAACGGCAGGATGTCCGCGCAGCAGATCGACCAGTCCCGGTACGACATGCTTCTCGGCATGTATGTCGATGAACGGGGATTCGTGGATTATGAGGGATTCCGCAGTGTGGCCTTCGAGAAGTATATCGCGTCTCTGGCAAACGCGGATCCCGCGAAGATGGGTACTGATGAACGTCTCGCATTCCTGATAAACGCCTATAACGCGTGCGTCATCCGCATGGTGATCGATCATCTGCCCATTTCATCGCCGCGCGCGGTCGACGGGTTTTTCAGCGAAAAGCGCTTTCTCATTGCCGGAGAAAAGCTGTCCCTCAATGACATCAAGAAACGGTATATCTTTCCGCTTTCGCCGGCCATGGCCGCATTCGCCCTCAGCGAGGGAGCCAAGGCCAGTCCAAGACTGCTGCGCCGCGCCTACCGCGGAAAGACGATCGAACGGCAGCTGAAAATGAACGCCCGGCATTTCATGCAGGATCCCACAAAAAATCATGTCGATCGCAGCAGCGGTGTTCTTTCGCTTTCCATGCTGCTGAAGCGGCACCGCCCCGCCATCGATATGGTGTTTGGATCACTGCGGCAGTTCGCCATGCAGAATCTGAGTCAGGAAGACGCCCTGTGGATCTCCGCGAACAGCGTGGAGATTTCCTTTCACGCGTTCGACTGGACGCTCAACAGTCAGTAGCGGCCGCGATACGGAGCGGCGCGCACCTCGCTCCGGCAGATTGACTGTCACAGCCGTAATGACAACAGGGTGCGCCGTGGTACCGCGCTGTGCAGACGGCTGCCGCAGAACGAATATTCGCCTGTTTCAATGGGAATGGATCGATCAATGGCAAAACTCCTCATACCGGGCCTGCGGGCATACACGGTGGATCAACGCTTTTTTGCGGGAAGCTATCCCGGCGGTGCGACGGAAGATCGTTCGCACGACACACTCAATGCACTGTGGCGCCACGGTGTTTCCGTTTTCATCAGTCTCATGGAAGAAGATGAGCATCTGCGCTATGGCCAGCTTCCACAGGATTATGACGCATTTTTTCCGGACGTGGATGACACGAAGCAGGCTGCACCGCAAATGCTGCGGTTTCCCATCCGCGACATGGCCGTTCCGGACCGCTCCTTCTTGAAACAGATCCTCGATGTTATCGATGCGCAGCTGGAACAGGGCAGGGGTGTGTATCTGCACTGCCTCGGCGGTGTGGGCAGGACGGGCACCGTCGTCGGATGCTGGCTTGCGCGGCATGGCATTGCGCAGGGAGAGCCGGCATTGCATGAGATCAATCGACTGCGGGAATATGACCCGATGCTCGACCTCCCGTCACCGCAGACGGAGGCCCAGCGCCGGATGGTGCAGAGCTGGAGTCCGGGAGAATGATCACCGCTGTCGAGCGGCTCGGTGGCAAGGCCGTCAGCGACGCAATGCGCGATGGCGCGGTGGTCTGCACCGCGACGCAGCGACTCGCCCATGCCCTTCGGGTTACGTGGGATGACATGATGCGCGCGGAAGGACGAACGGCATGGCGAGCGCCGCGCATCCTTCCCTACGACACATGGCTCCGGAGGTTCGTTCAGGATACCCTGGCCTTCGAAGAAGACGGACGGGACGCATCCACGGTGCTGCTGACACCTCAGCAGGAGGTGCTTACCTGGGAGCTGGCACTTGAGGATGACGGAAATGCCGGTGCCGTGCTGCAGCCGGAGATGCTCGCCGGTCTGCTCATGGAAGCTCATGCGCTTGAGCATTCCTGGCTGATCGGGGAAGAAGACCTGATGCGTCATGCCGGACCGGGAATCGAGGTGTACCTTCGGACGCGGATGCGTGCGCGGGAACGCTGGGAGCAGCGTGGGCAGCTGCCTGCGTCCATGCTGCCGCGGCTTGCGCTTCGTCTGTCAGTCCGTCATGCGCATCGGCTCCCGCGTCGCATGGTGTTCGCCGGGTTTGATCTTCTTCCAGACGAGGCGTTCAAGGCGATGCATGAATTGCTTGAACGCAGCAAGGTGTCGATCGTACATGCGAACGAGAGACAGGAGAAACCGTGCCGATCGGTTCTGCGATATGCGGATTTCGAGGAGGAGATTATTGCCGCGGCGAACTGGGCGCACGATATGCTCCGACAGGGAGAATCCGATATCGGCATCGTGGTGCCGGGACTGGACCGCGTTCGGATACTGATCGAGAGAACGTTCAGTGATTTGCTTTCTCCCTCGACGGTTCTAGAAGGGAATGACGCGGAAACCGGTCTGTTTGAGCTGTCTCTCGGTCCGCGGTGCGCGGATGAACCGATAATAAATGCGGGACTGGCGGCCCTCGAGCTTCTGCGTCCGCGTGTGACGATCTTGGCCGCCAGCCGCGTTTTGCGCAGTCCGTTTTTCGCGGGGGCAGAGGAAGACAATCATCGGTCGCATATGGATGTGTCTCTGCGCGCGCTCGGAGTCGAGTCGGTCTCGTCTGATGTTCTTCGCCATTTTTTCAAGGAGAATGGGAAGGACGATAGGCTCTCCGAGGCGATTCGCGCGCTCGATCCGCTGTCCGGGAGGCATCCGGCACGGGAATGGGCGGCGCACTTCACCACCAGCTTGCAGGCGCTCGGATGGCCGGGTGATCGACGTCTGAGCAGCAGGGAATATCAGGCCGTCGAACGCTGGGACGCGCTGCTGGAGGAGTTCAGTGCCTACGACGCCGTGCTTCATCCGCTCACCCTGAACGAAGCGCTATCGCGGTTTCGAAGACTGGTCTCCGAGCGGGTATTTCAACCGGAGTCACGGGACGCGCCAATACAGATCATGGGAATACTGGAAACCGCGGGCATGCATTTTGCGCATTGTCGTGTGATCGGGCTCTCCGAGGAGCAATGGCCGCCACCCGCCCGCACGAATCCATTCATCCCGCTCTCTCTGCAGCGGCATGCCGGTGTGACCGAGTGTCTCCCCGACCGTTACCTTGCGCAGATGCGCGGTGTCATGCGGCGTCTCACTGCAACCTCGTCCGACATGGTGTTCTCCTGCTCCCGCATGGATGCCGACCGGGAACTCCTCCCCTCTCCGTTGCTCCATGACGCAGATATCATCGACACGCAGACGCGGGACAGCAGATATGCGCGGCGCATGCAGCAGGAGCATGCATCGGCAACCGAGAAGTTCGACGATCCAGGCGGTCCTCCCGTAACGGAAACCGAGGAAGTTCGCGGCGGCGTTCGCGTTCTGACACTGCAATCCGCATGTCCGTTCCGGGCCTATGCATCGATCAGACTCACTGCGGAAGAGCCGGAGACTTCCGAACCCGGCACGCGTCCACTGGATCGCGGAAATCTTCTTCACGAAGCGCTGCGGAGGATATGGAACGAGATCCCCGGACGGATATCTCTCAACGAACTGCACGGTGATGCACTGCGGAAGTTCCTGCTTCGTCATATCCACGCGGCGGAGGGCTCCCTGCGCGATATCCGTTCCGCGGAGCTGCCCGACCATGTTCGAAACGCGGAGCGCGACTGTGTGCTGCAGATTCTCGAGGAGTGGATGGACGTGGAGTGCGCACGGGGAGAGTTTTCCGTTGCTCTGACCGAAGGAGCCGAAACGCTGAAGCTCGGAGCGCTTGCGCTGCGTCTCCGTATTGATCGGGTGGACAGGCTTCCTGACGGCCGGCTTCTCCTGATCGACTACAAATCGTCTCGGCACGGTCCCGCGGAATGGATGCAGGAGCGGCCGAAGGAACCGCAGCTCCCGCTCTATGCAGTTGCGATCGGATCTGCCGTCGGAGCGCTCGCATTTGCCGTGCTGCGCCGGGGCGAATGCGGATTTTCGGGCATCGCCGACGGAACGGTGGAAAATCTTCCCCTCGCGGATGTGGAAATATGGCTTGAACGTCAGGGATATGCCGGTCTTTCCTGGGAGCAGCTGCGTGCGCAGTGGAGGGACCGTCTCGAACACCTTGCTGATGATTTCATGCAGGGAGGTGCGGTGGTCGATCCCCGTGACGGCGAAGACACCTGTACCTACTGCACGTTCCATCCCTTCTGCCGTATTGACGAACTGCAGCGGGAGAGAAGCGCATGACAGAGCATACCGCTTCACCAGGATTTTCAAACGCGGATCTGGCAGCGCACGACGAGGAGGCCCGACGTCGCAGTCTCGATCCCGCACGGTCTTTCATCGTGCAGGCGCCGGCGGGATCCGGAAAGACGGAACTCCTGATACAGCGCTTTCTTTCACTTCTCGCCACCGTACAGGCGCCGGAGGAAATCATCGCGGTCACCTTCACCCGCAAGGCCGCCGCCGAAATGCGGGTGCGCATCCTGAACGCGCTCAATGCCGCGGACGGTGATCCGCCTGAACAGCCGCATGCTCTGCGCGCATGGGAGCTGGCACGCAGTGTTCTGAAGCACGATGCAGACATGGGATGGGAGCTTCGGGAGCAGCCCTCCCGCTTTCGCATTATGACCATCGATGCGCTCAACGGATGGATCACGCGGCAGATGCCCTGGATTTCGGGGATGGGAGCACAGCCCGCGATCGCCGATGATGCGGCGGAACTCTATCGGGAAGCCGTGCGCTCCGTGCTGCTCGAATCACAACCCGACACCCGCACGGCGCGGGAACTGCAGAACGTTCTCGTGCACCTCGACAATCGCTATGCTGCGATCGAAGAGCTGTTCGTGGACATGCTGCGCATCCGCGATCAATGGACGCATCTGCTCGACGTACCGGAAAAAATGCCACTGCGTGCACGAGACGTAATCGAGCGGAGTCTTCGCGGTATCATCGAGGAGCAACTGATGGAAGTGGAGGCAGCACTGTCCATTGCGCAGCGAAGGGACATCGCGGAGCTTGTCTGTCATGCAGCCGCGACACTGTCCGCCGACAGTGAGCTGCCCGATTCCAATCCGCTGCGGGCCTGCGAGGGGATTGTGGATATTCCCGCACCGAATGCGGAGCAGCTGCCGGTCTGGCTCGGCATCGTGCAGCTTTTCCTGACCTCCGGTGACGAACTGCGGAAGCCGCGCGGCATCAACAGGAAGCTGGGTTTCCTCCCCGGCGATCCGATGAAGCAGCGCTTGCAGGAAATGCTGACTTCCATGCAGGAGGACGCGCGGCACTGGGGGGATCTCTTCGGCGGAATCCGCCGCCTGCCGGCACCGGGCTTCCATGAAGCCCAGTGGGAAGTGCTCGGCAGCATCCTGCACCTTCTTCGCCTCTGCAGTGATGCGCTGCAGCGGATATTCTCGCGCCGCGCGACGGTCGATCATGCCGCCGTTGCCGATGCGGCGATTCACGCGCTCGGCAGCGATCTCGCACCGACGGAACTCGCCATGATGCTTGAGTACCGTATCCGTCACGTGCTCGTCGATGAATTCCAGGATACGTCATCCGCGCAGTTTCGTCTGATCGAACTGCTGACAGCGGGATGGTCCGCAACCGACGCCCACTCGCTCTTTCTTGTCGGGGATCCCATGCAGTCGATCTATCGATTCCGCGAGGCGGAGGTCGGCCTGTTCCTGCGTGTGTGGAAACAGCAGCGCATCGGGAGCGTTCCGATGATTCCGCTGCGGCTGCATCGGAATTTCCGCTCCCAGGGCGCGATCGTGACATGGGTCAATGAGACATTCGCCGAATTGATGCCGCAGAACGACGATACGCACACCGGTGCGGTGCAATATGTGCATTCCGAACCCGTGCGAGCGGCCGAGCCTGAAGGAGTACACTTCATTCCGGTATTCGGTCATGACAGAGAGGCGGAAGCTGCGGAAGCAGCGTCTGTCATCCACGCCGCAGTGGACGGGACGCTCTGCGGTCCGGTGGAATCGGTCGGCGTGCTTGTGCGCAGCCGAAGGCATCTGCAGCACCTCGTTCCGCGTCTCCGTGCGGAGGGTGTCGCATTCCAGGCTGTCGAGATCGAGGAACTCGGTCGGCATCCCGCGGTTCTGGATGTCATGGCGCTGACACGCGCCCTGACGCACGAGGCAGACAGAACGGCCTGGCTCGCCGTGCTGCGGGCTCCCTGGTGCGGAGCAGCGCTTGCGGATATCCATGCCCTTTGCGCAGATGGCGAGCAGGGCACGGTGCGTTCCGCACTTGCGGACGCGGCGCAGCGAAAACGCTGCTCACCGTGGGCCCAGCGGCGGTTCGCGCGAATCCATGGCGTGATGGAGGAGATGCTGCGGCGGCGCGGCCGAACCTCACTGCGGCGACTGGCGGAGGGATGCTGGATCGCTCTCGGCGGTCCGGCTACGGTCGATGCCGAGGGGTACGAAGCCGCAATGACGTATTTCACGATGCTCGAGGAATGCGACGCCGGCGGGGATCTCGAAGATATCCGCAATCTCGCTGATCAGGTCGCCGCGCTGTATGCTCCCCCGGATCCCGGGGCGACGACGGCCGTGCAACTGATGACAGTACACAAGGCGAAGGGACTGCAGTTCGATGTGGTGATCGTTCCGCGCCTTGATGGAGCGCCGAGAGCGGACCAGGATCGGCTGCTGCTCTGGTTGGAGCGGACCGGTGAAAGGGGCGTGGATTTCATTCTCACGCCCGTGCGCGAGCGTGGAGGTGAGCACGAAGCGACTTATGCATACGTTCGTCGTGTCCTTGCCGAAAAAGCAGAGCACGAGTATCGCCGTCTGCTTTATGTCGCTGCCACGCGCGCTCGCAGACGTCTCTTTCTCACTGCATCCGTCGGCATCCAGGAGAAGGATGATCAGATCGAACTGCGCAATCCGCACCGGCAGTCCTTTCTCGGATTTCTCTGGCCCATCGTTGAGGAAGACATTCATGAGCGGTTCGACGCCTGGCGGACGCACGCAGCACAGGAATTGCAGTCAGGTGCCGTGGAGGAGAGCGCACCGATGCTGCGAAGAGTGCGGGAGGATTGGCATATTCCCGAGCCCCCACCTTCGGCAGCTTTCCGCCCGGCGCGCGAGCGGCAGAGCCGCGGCAGGGAGCAGCACCGCGCGTCGATCTGGACCGGCGGCGAGGAAGCACGCGTGACCGGGACCGTTGTTCATCGTATTCTCGAGCGCATCGGGGATGAGCAAACAGCGTGGTGGACCAGCCGGGACCGGGAGGAACAAACGCGCCTGCTCCGCACGCTGTTCAGGCAGGAGGGATGGCCCGATATGGCCGACCGCCGCGTTACGCAGGCACGAGAAGCGGTCGATCGTATGCTCGTTGATCCCAGAGGACAGTGGATTCTGCACGCTCATGAGAGTGCAGAGCAGGAACTCGCGATCAGGGGACGCACCGATGAGGGAACCGAGATGGTGATTCTCGACCGAACCTTCGTTGATGAGAAAGGGGTGCGATGGATTATTGATTACAAGACATCAGAGCACGAGGGAAGTGGGCGCGAGAGTTTTCTGGAAGATCAGGCGGCACTGCACCGGGATAGACTGCTCCGCTATGCCCGCTTCATGCAGGCACTCGATCCCCGGCCGATTCGTCTGGCCCTCTATTTTCCGCTGCTCAGTGAATTCCGGGAGATTTCATCTGACGCGGATCCTGATAGTCCTCATACAGCATGACGCGTTCCAGCGAACCGTCCCGGCTGTAATATCGCCACTGTCCGACATGCCGGCCCTCCTCGAATTGGCCCTCGAATCGAATATGACCGTTGCTGTACCAGTTGACGGCCTCGCCTTCGAGTAACCCCCGTTTGAAGGTACGTCTGCAGCTTGGCGTTCCGTCGCGGAAGAGCGCGTTCATGGTTCCGCTGAACGGGTGCGGATTTCCGGCCACGTAAAACATGCCGTCGATCGCTTCACCCTGTAGAGCAATGCTTCCATCTTCATTGTACCAGGTCCACGGACCGGTCATCATGTTGTTTTTCAGCATGCCTTCAGCACGGAGCATTCCATTGTCGTAGTGATGCAGGGCCCGGCGAAAGTTGTCTTCGTGCGTCAGGCTTCCGTTCTCGTCGAAGTACTTCCAGCAGCCGTCGCAGCGTCCATTCTTGACCCGGCCCTCTCGCACGAGGCAGCCCTCCCCATCACGCGAAAAACAGACACCGGAAAACGGTTTCACCGAACCGATCTCGTAGACAAGGCCGTTGCGGCGCTCGAGCCGCTCGATGGGAACCCGCCGTGTCGGGAACAGATCCTCCATCGTGTACTGCTGTGCGGTGTTCCCGACGGCGTCCTCAATGCGGAAGGAGCGGGACTGTCCGTAGTCATGATTGCCAAACACGGTCATGCGACCGTTCGTCAGATCGATGATATTCGAACAATAGGTGAGATCCTCCTGATGAGTGGCTTCCAGCGCATCACGCACGAGCAGCGGTGCCTCTCCTCCGCGTCGCAGGGTGCGGAGCAGAAGATTGTAGCGCCAGCACGGATGGTCGCCGGTTTCCGGTGCCGTCAGTCGGAAATTCGTCATGATCTGATAGTCGCCGTGTTTTTCAAGCACGCGAAGTGTCGCGCCGTCGTATTCGATTACGGCGGATGCTCCGCTGCGATCGGCGATGAAATAATGACTCGAGCAGAGCTGCGGAACGCAGTATCTGCGGAACATCTCGATTGCCTCCTCGACCGTTGCACAGCGATCGAGAATCATGCAGGACGCCGATTCCGGCAGCTGCTCACCGCGTGCTGAATACGATGACAGCGCAGGAACGCCCGAGCAGTCGATGAACAGTCCCTGATCATTGACGCCGCACAACGTGCGCTGATCCCCGTATCCCCAGTACATTTTTCCGAACGCACCAGCCCGCGCCGGCACGACGTACAGCAGCGCGTTCTGTTCCGACGGACGCAGATCCTTGTTGTTGCCCACCAGCACGCTGCCATCCTTCGTTACGATGAACGATGAGCACGGAAACGCGCGTGCGGGAAGAATACATGTCAGTATGATAAGTGCGGAAATCCAACCTCTCATGGCGGCAACCTCCTTTGGATGACAGAACGCATAATATCCTCGGGCAGGTTGACGGGCGGGGAAGCGAAGTCAGACCGGAACCGTTTCCTCGGTTGCAGTCATCACGTGCTTCGTGACCACCGCGGCAGGCGGAGCGGTAGGCGCAGGCCAACGCCGCTCCATTCGGAACAGCATCCACGACACTGCATAGAGCGTACCGCCCCAGAGCAGCGCAACGCGGATACCGAGTTCAAACGCGATCAGCATGACCAGGGCGGAGCCCAGCACCGATGCGGCGCCGTTGACCGCGAAACCCCAGTCGATCGATGTGCCGATACGGACGCCGCCCCTCGGGAACGGCATGCCCATGAACAGCGCCAGAGGGAACAGCAGGACGACGCTGGTGATCAGTCGTCCGGCGAGGGGCAGCGTGGCAAGCATCGAAGTAAACACGGGAAACAGAAATATTTCGAGTATGAGCCAGCCTAGCAGGCCGGCGAACGCGCGATTCGGATCGACACGCTCCGACAGCCGGCTTCCGATCCCCGATCCGACGAGCATGGCGAACAGCACCGCGGCAGCACTGTAGACGGAAGCTCCAAGAAACAGCGTGTATCGCTGAATGAGCATGATTTCCACCGTCATGAATGCGGCGCCGATGCAGAAAAAATAGAGCCATGGGATGCTTCCCAGTACGGGACGTTCCCGGCTGAGGAAGGGAAGCAGGTTCAGAGGGATGACAAGTACAACGACCACCGCAAGGATGATCAGAATCATGAGCGTCGCCACGGGATATCCCAGCATCTCGCGAATGCCGATCGACTGGAGCTTGGTCCATTCGAGGTTTTTCCACATGCCGAGCTGGGCCGTGTAGGGACGGTCGTCACTGCACGGCGACAGATCGATATCCGCATCAGCAGCCACGGTCTGCCAGCCCTCGGTCGCAATGCGGTCGACGAGATTGCCGCGCAGGGAATCCGGGGCGGGATACAGCAGCCGGATATCCTCTCCGTTCATAAGTGCCAACGGTCCGAAGGCGCTGTGAAGAGTTTTTTCGTCCATCGGTCGTTTGGAAAGAAGAATCATTTTTCTGTGCATGCGCGGCAGATCGTAAACCGCGAAATGCTGCCCGGGATCATCGATTCCTTTGTCTCCGAGTGCCGTCATGAGTTCTCCAACGAGGCGAGGGACGTACAGCTGATGTTCCATCATCATGAAGCCGCGTGGCGAGAGCGCATCCCAGTAGTCGGCGAATGCGTCGGTGGTGAAGAGATAGTTTTCCGCGAGGGCAAAGGATCCGGATGCGAGCGCGGCAAAACTGTTGGAGCTGAGCGAATAGATCATGTCAAAGCTCCCGGGATGCCTGCGCACATACGTCCGGGCGTCCTCCGTGACGACAACGACGCGGGGATCGTTGTAAATGCCTCCGCTGAACTCCTGCAACACACCGTGCTGCATCATCTCGTTGATGTGCCCGTTGATCTCCACCGCGTGTACTTCCATCGCACCGGACTGCAGCGCCTGCAGAACGTCGCATCCACCGCCGGCGCCGAGTGACAGGAAGCGGCAGCCCGGCATGCGTTCGATCAGGTATGAGACGTCGATCCCGAAGCGGAACCGCAGCGAATCCGGGCGGTCCCAGTTGCCGTCGAAACCGTAGACGGGACTGTTCGCGGCGTTGTCGATTTCGATGCCGCGGTATGTGTCGCTGTAGTCGTAGACTTTGATTTTCGACATGGCATCCCAGTGCACGTAGCTTACGGGAGCGCGCTGTTCGCGGTCGACGCGCAGAAGGGATTCCGCGTTCTGTGCAAGCGGGATTGTCAGAGCGATCAAAACGATGGGCGGCAGACGGCGCCAGGAGCGGGAGGAAATGACAGCGGCTCCAAGAACCGGGATTGCGGCATAGCCCGCAGCCGCCGGTGTGCCGGCGAGATTCATTGCGGGGATCGCAAGCAAAACGCCAGCGGCTGCACCGAGCAAATCAGCAGTGTACAGCTGCGGAAGGCGGTAGGGTTGCTCCCTGAACAGTGACGCCAGCACAATGCCGCCGAATACAAACGGCGCCGAGAGGATCAACATCACGGCCGCCACGTCAGCGACGCTCGACAGCCGGGAAAAAATGTGCGTGAAATCAACATCGAGGAGGAATACGGCCGGCGGACCCGCAAGACAGGCTGCGCCGGTCAGCGCAAGCATGCTCCCTGGACGTTCACTGACATCGAGACGCGGGAAGAGCCGGACGATGAGCGCTCCGACGCCAAGTCCGAGAACGGCGGTCGAGAGAATGAGGAAAGCAAAGGTATAGAGAAACTCCGCTGAAAAGATCCGTGTCCAGATCAGCTCGATGGTGAGAAGTGAGAGAGAAAGCAGGGCGATGAGAAGCGGACGCAGACGCATGGACCACCTGTGGGGGTGACACAGGAAAACAGTGAATTCGCAGGGATATACCGGAAATGCCCGATACCCTGTAATTCGTACAAAGCGTCGGAAAGTTTCACTTGAAAAGGATCATTTCAGCTTGAAGCTGAAGACGGCCGTGCCGACCTGATCCGCCTGCTTCGCTGCCGGGGGGAGGGCGTTGAAGCGCCATGTGCGCATTGCCGCCAGTGCGGCGCGTTCGTAGCGCGGATCACCCTTCTGAATCACCGTCATGCCGTACATGCTCCCGTCAGGACGCACGCGAAAGCGCACCGCCACCTGCACTTCACGTGTTGCGCCGGGCGGGAATGCAGGGAGGACGCCGCTGATGCGGTTGCGCGACAGCCCGCCGTCCCACTGGATGTCGGCCGAGGAGTGCGGCGTCGCGCTCAGGGTGCCGGGATCGGATGTGATCGCACGCTGTTCACCGCTTCCGGCTCCCGTCACGTTGTCGGCAGACCGCTCAGAGGTGCTCAGTCCCTGCTCGCGTGATTCGCGGCGGGAGTATTCACCGGTGGATGGAGCGCTGCTGCGCTCCTGCTTGCCGCCGCCGTAATCCATGAATTCCACCGCGTCCGTGGTTCCGCGCAGCTCGCGCGGGGGGACCGGTGTGGACGGAGCGGACTGCTGCGTGCCGCGATTCCGGGCGGTGGTCTGTTCGGCCGGCGCCTGGCGCGCGGCAGATTGCTGCGTGCTCGTCACCGCGCGCGTGGCGGGTGATGCGGTACGCTGCTCGGTCGGCTGCGGAAGTACGCGTGGACGCGCGTCGAGCCTGGGTGCCTCGGCCGGCGCAGCGGGTTCAAGAAACACCAGTTCGATTTCCTCCGGATATTTCCTGATATCGGGAAACGCGGCCCAGAAAATCATGATGAGCATCAGCAGGGCATGCAGGGTGACGGAAATGCCCCAGCTCTTGATGTCAACGTTGTAGATTGTCATCGTCTTCGGGCATTCTGGTGGAAATGAAAAATCGTGAGGCGCCGATCCCCTTGGCCTCGTCCATGACGAACACGGCGCGTTCGAGGGGAACATCGCGGTCGCTCGAAAGAATCACGACCTGTTTCTCCGGCTCTGTGAGACGTTCTTCGAGCGCCGTCCGGAAATTGGCCGGACTGATTTCTTCGTTGTTCAGGAACATGCGTCCGTCATTCAGCAGCGCGACGATGATCTGCTCCTGTTCCGATGCCGTTGTGTTTTTCGCTTCCGGGAGCGTCACCTGTATTCCCTCGGTGATGATGAAGGAGGAGGTAAGAAGGAAAAACACCAGCAGCAGCAGCACGATATCCGTCAGCGACGAATAGCTGAAGATAGTCAGCGGCTTGTTGTCCTGGCTGAGCTGGATTTTCATGACTGCGATCCTCTCTGCGGTGCCGACTGTTTGCGCGCAAGCTGCGCTTTTTTTGCGGCGACCTGCGCCTTGCGCTGCTCGGATTGCGCGATATCAAGAAAATCGTTGCAGCTGCTTTCGGTCTCGAACACAAAATGCGCAACCCGATTGACGAGGTAATTGTAAAAGAAATAGGCGGGGATGCCGATGATCAGTCCGAACGCGGTGGTCAGCAGTGCCTCCCAGATACCGGAGGCGAGCAATTGCGGATTGACGACACCCTCGTTGACCTCGATCACGCGAAACGCTCCGATCATACCCGTCACCGTGCCCAGAAAACCGAGCAGCGGAGCGATGCCGGCGATGGATCCGAGCAGGCCCAGTCCACGCTCGAGTTTGTAGACTTCCATGCGGGCCGCGCTCTCGACGGCATCCTTGACGTCCTGATGGGTGCCCTTCATCTTCAGCAGGCCAGCGCGAAGGATTGTCGAAAGCGGCGTGGCGGCCTCGGAGCACATGGTAAGTGCGGCTGACATGTCGCCCTTGCTGAGAACGGAACGGATCTGGAGGATGAACTTTCCGCCGTCGGTCTTCACCCGCGAGAGCGTGACCAGCTTCTGGATGATGATGGCCGTGGCGAGCAGGGAGGCGGCGAGGATGAACCACATCACCGGGCCGCCCTTGAGGAAAAGATCGAATACTGTCATCAAATGCTCCGCTGTATTGTGAGTTTCACTGTGTTCGCTGTCAGTTCATATCTCGAGGATTCGGGTTCGGCGGTTTCGTTCCATGTGCCGGCAGATGGGATCGTTGCGGAATTCGGATCATGCCGCCGGTCGCCGAACGACGCTTTCTCGTCACTGCCGAAGAGAAGGGAGAGGATAATTATAAGCACGACCAGCGTCAGTCCGAGAGCCACGAACAGCAGTGCACGGTTGCTCCGCTCCTCGGGAGGATGATACAACTGATCGCGATTGCGATGAAATACCGCGTCATCCTCGACCTCGTCGTCCTCGATGCCGTGGCCCTCCATGCTTTCGGCCTCCATGCCTTCGGCTTCGACCTCGTCGAAATCCTCCTCAAGGAAATCACCTTCATCGGTGAGCATATCCCCCGCATCTGTATCCCCCGGAACGGCCTCTTCAATATATTCCTCTTCCCCGGGATATTCATCCTCGACAGATTCTTCTTCGGGAGCCGCATCAGCGGGAGCTTCCTCCACAGGAGTTTCCTCCATGGGCGCTTCCTCCGCAAATCCACGCTGCACCTCGATAACGATATCCGCGACATCCACGGGGGAGCGTCCCGAGGGATGTGCGATGGCGAGCGCTTCTGCCGGAATGAAATGCCTGCTGTCGATACTGCTGGCCGGTCCCGAAACGATATCCTCGCCAACGGGGACCGGGGAAGCGGCATGGGAAGGCGCGTAGATGACGCTGCGAAAGACGCCGTCGGGATCGTGCTCCGGCGTCCAGGTTCCGAGCGCGCCGAGCGCTACAGTCTCTCCGGAGCGCAGCATGGACTTGCTGACATCGAAAAAGGCGTGCAGAAACACTTGGGCGCTGTGCTCGGGCACCTGCAGGCGGTCGGCCATCCGCTCAATCAGTTCGCGCCTGGTCATGCTTCGTCTCCGTCCCGCGGCGGCAGCAGGGATGCGTGGGGAGTGAAACGCGGCTCGCTTCCTTCCGGACGCAGGGTGCCGAAGGTCATCAGTTCGACATCCTCGCCGCGGCGGTGCGCCTCCTCGACGATTGACGAGAGCGCGTCGGCATAGGACTGCAGGGCATCGGCGTCCACGCCGATATTGGCTGCCGTGCGGTACAGGATGTCTTTCAATGCGGCCATATCACAAGCGAATGATGATTCCGCCCATGGTGAAAAAGGGACGCGCGCGGTAGCCGTCCCATTCCTGGTAATTCTGGTCGAGCAGATTGTCAAAGCGAAGGAACAGCGAGGCGTTCGGCAGCAGGCGGTACTCGAGTTCGAGTCCGAGCAGCAGCCACCCGTTGAGCGTTCCTCCGCCGGTGATTTCCCGCTCGCCGATGAGCTGCAGCGATGACTGCACGTGCAGGTCAAAGGGGAAACGGTGTCCGAGAAGGACGCGCCATTCGTGATCCGGGAGATAGGGCACGCTGCCGTCGACCGCGTCGTTGTCGCTCATGCGGATGACAGCGTCGGCCTGCATATGTGTACGCGGCGAGAACGCATGACTGAATTCCGCCGTCAGTTCGGTGATGGATGTCGTACCACTGTACAGCACCTCCCATTGCTGCCGAACGGGATCCGGGAGCAGTGAAAAGCGCGGCCAGGAAGAGGACGAACTCCACCGCACGCCGATCCGTGCCGCGGTCGTGGCCCGGTTGTCATAGGATGCGGCGGCTTCGAAACGAAGCGGGATGTCCGTCTGCCGGATCCGCGTGGCGAGCATGAGATAGGGATTCTGCTCGAGGAGTCCGGCGAGCGTGTGTTCTTCCACGGTCGGATCGTATGCCACTTCGAGCGACCAGTCGTCGGAGAGCAGGTGGCGGAGACGCAGCTGCGGGTAGACGCGAAATTGCGCGGCATGATCGCTGCCGCGGTACAGCCAGAAGGCCAGGCCGCCGCCGAGCATGGTCGACTCACTGAGGCGGTACTGCGTGCCTCCGCGGGCGCCGAGATGGAACGGCCGCGTGGACGATTCGCTGCGCTCGGTCAGGTCGTTGACATGGATGAAGACGGACGTGTGTACGGGGAAGCTGCCGTATGCAAACGCCGCTTTTCCGTCAAGCGAGATGCGCGTTTCCGCAGCAGTGTATTCATCGACTTGCATCGTGTCGAGGAGGGAGAATTCCTCATCGATGGCCGTGTGACCGATGCGGAGATGGAGCTCGTGGTCGAATACGGTATTGCGTCGCGACAGAATCCCGGTCTGCGCTTCGATGTTCATGGCGTTGCGCCGGAAATCGGGTGCGGGACGTTCGCGCGGCAGCCGGTCCGCGTACAGACCGTATTCATGCACGTCGGCGCGAATGCCGCCCTCCAGACGGGAAGATGCAAGAATCGGTGTCAGCGTGCGCGGAAGGTAGGTGCCGCCGCCCGCAGCGAACTGCAGGCGCGTGTAATCTGCGCGTGCGACATGACCGTCGCTGCGCTCGTAGAGCAGGGACGCGTGAGCGTCACCGAGGCGGTAGCGGTCGCCGTAGAGCATATGCACATGCGGAGTGGCGAAGCCGCCGTACCCGAGGCGCGTGAGAAATACATGTTTGCTGCCGGTGAGGTCCGGCTTGCGCAGAGGCATGCGCGTGGGCGCGGTGTCCATGAAGCGCTGCTCGCGTGCTCCGCGTCCCGCACGCGCGGTGAATGCGCGGCTGTCGGGACCCTCGAGAACATCCTTCCTGTCTTCGGTGAAACTGATCAGGTCACTGCCCGTGATCACGTATTCCGGCAGCAGCAGCGCAGGCAGAACGTCGGAGGCCTCCTTTGTCTCGGGTTTGAAATCACGCGGCGGCGGCAGGGGTTTGTCCTGTGCCACGGTGGTGACGGACAGGGTAAGCAGGAGGGAGATGACGGCGAGTATTCTCATTTCAGCATCTCCATTCGCCGTTTCGCTTCCCGGGCTTCGTCCGATCCTCCGTACTGGGTCAGCACTTTTTCGTAGTGGGTTCGCGCTTCCGTGTTGTTTCCCTGCGCCTCGGCGCTGCGGCCGAGCAGAAGGAGCGCACGGGCGTTCCACAGCGACGCGTCGGCAAACACGTAGCCGACGCGGAGCAGAGCCTCTTTCGCTTCCTCCCACCGTTCGGCGCGCGTGAGCAGTTCTCCGATACGGTACTGCGCTTCCGCTCCCACGGCGTCGACCCGCGATGAGGCGATCGTGTGCAGATCCCGCAGACCGGCCTCGAGGTCGCCCTCTTCGGCAGTGAGGACGGCAAGCTCGATGGCGGCGAGTGACGCGGCGCGTTCCTGCGGCTGCGCCGTGCGCGCGGACTGAAATTCCCTGCGTGCCGAATCGAACTGCTTGTCCGCCTTGAATATCAGTCCGCGCCGGTAATGTACCTGTGAACGGTATGACCGTGCGGCAGGATCGGCCAGGACGTCTTCGCTGATTGCAAGCGCCTTGCTGCGATCCTGCTGCGCAACGGCGGTTTCGATGAGTTCAAGCCGGGATCGAACACCGAGTTCGCTCGAGGGATTCAGGCGCACGGCTTCGCGCAGCGTCTTGTCGGCGTCTTCGAGATCCCGGTTCTCGCGGAAGGCAATGCCGAGCAGAAAATAGGCCTCCTGGAGCAGGGGACTGTCGGGATGTGAGCTGATGAATCCCTGCAGCGCGGGAATCGTCCGTGCGGGGTCGTCCTGTGCCGCCAGATCGCGCAGGTTGGCGAAGACCACTTCATCCGCGGCTTCGCTACGCGGATGCGAGGCGAGCCATTCCTCCTTGACGCGTGCCGCTTCCTCCTCGCGTCCCTGCAAACGCATGGTCTGGGCGAGACCGTCGAGCGCGTCACTGACCTTCGGGGAGTCGGGATAGTCGCCGAGGACGCGCCGGTATTCCTCTTCGGCCTCGGCATACTTGCCCTGGTTGTAATACGCATCGGCGATACTGTATGCGGCCTGGGGCGCCAGGGAACTGCGTGGATGCTCCCGGATGAGCGTTTCGAATTCTCTGATGGCCACGTCGTAATCCTTGCTCTGGAAATACATCCAGGCGAGACTGAACTGTCCCTTGTCCGCATACTCCGAATCCGGGTAGCGTGCAAGCATGCCGCGCAGCGTGGATATCGCCGAGGGCGTATTGCCGAGACGGTGCTCACTGGAGGCGAGCTGCAGGAGGGCATAGGCGGAGAGGGGATTGCTTGGATACATGCGCGAGGTATACCGGTAGGTCTTTGCGGCGTCCGCAAATTTTTTCTGCGCGTACTGCGCATCCCCGAGGCGGATGTTCGCGTCGACGTCGTGCTTGCCTGCGCGATGTTCCGTGGTCAGACGCGCAAACGCCTTTTCCGCTTCAGCGAACTGCTGCATGCGGAAGTGAGACCATCCCAGGCCGTAGAGCGCGTCCTGAATGATAGCGGCATCCTGCGTGGTAGCCAGCGCCTGATTGTAAACGATGACCGCATCCTCGAATTCATCATTCTTGAAATGACTCTCCCCGAGCCAGATCAGCGCCTCGGCGCGGCGGGAGTCGGCGGGGAAGCGCTGGATGAAATTCTTCAGGACGACCACGGCATCACCGTACTGTTCCGCCTGGAAGAGACTGAACCCCTGGCGGAACAGGGACTTTGCGACGACATTCTGCGCCGCACCCTCCACGGCGGCAGCCGATCCGAACGCACTGCCAGCGTCGGCGGGACGGTTCAGCTTCAGCAGCGTTTCGCCCTGCATGAACCAGGCATCCGACAGCACGTCGCTTTTCAAAAACGATGATGTGACAGTAGAGAAATGTGTGAGCGCGCGCTCGAGCGCCTTCTCGTTGTACGCGGCCATGCCGAGTTCAAAATGCGCGTTGTCGGCATACTCTCCGTCGGAACGCGCGGTGATCATATCGCGGAAGACCGTGCGCGCGGCTTCGAGGTTGCCGTTGAGCCGCAGGGCCATGCCTTTGCGGAACAGGGCGGCCTCGGCAAGATCGCCGTCGCGCTGTGCCAGTTCATCGAAGGTCGCGATGGCCTCGGAATACTTGTCCTGCTCGATCTGTGTCCACCCGAGGGAGTACTGCACCTGCTCGACGCGCTTGTTGTCGGGATAGCCGGTCAGGAAGCTTTTGTAGAGTTCCTCCGCCTCGGCGAAGCGACGCAGCTTGTAATTCGCCTCGGCACGGAGGAACAGCCGCTCGGCAGCGTTCTCCGGATCGGGACTGTCTGTCAGTGACGCCAGCCAGGTGAGCGTATTTTCATACTGTCCGAGTTGATACATGCACGCGCCCTTGCGGGTGTAGACACTCGAGACGAGGCGGCTCTCCGGATAGAGTGTGAGAAAATCCTCGTAGTTCGCAAGCGCGTCTTCGAATTTTTGCTGCTTCTCGAGGACAAAGCCGATGGAAAAATAGGCGTAGTCACGGATGCGTCCCTCGGGGTAATGCTCATACGAGATGCGGTAGTAGCGCATCGCCTGCGCGAGGTTGCCGTCCTTGAACGCGGCTTCGCCTGCCCAGTACGCCGCTTCGTGCGCCAGGTTGCCGCGAGGCCAGGTTTTCACAACACTGGCGAACTGTTCATACGCCTTGCGGTACTGCTTCTGACGGAAATACACCTCTCCCTCGCGGAAGCCAGCGTCGTCGGCGAGCTTGTTATCCGGCCAATCCTTTTGAAATCTTTGGAACGCGATTGCCGCATCGGGGAGATTGGCGTTCTGATACTGCGATTCCGCCATGTAATAGTGGGCGTCCGGCTGCAGCTGGCTTTCGGGATAGCTGCTCGTGAACTGCTGGAACTTCTCGAACGCAAGCTGGTAATTCTGATCTTTGAACAGCCCGAGAGCGAAGGCGTAATCCTGCTCCTCCTGAAGGGATTTGACCTGGGCGGAAACCGACGCCGTCAGAAACATCGTCAGGAGAAGAAGCAGGGCGGTGGGTCGTACCATGTGATGCTCTTCTGTGGAAAATTTCGCAGGACTTAAAGTGATACTATAGATGGATCACTTAACTTCGACAAATTACGCTTCACGGTGCTGAGTGTCAAGAAAACGGCCTTTTTGCCGGAATATACGCTCAAGCGCGTTGGTACGTTCCGTGCGGTACACCTATTTGACCTGATACCGCAAACCCGTACTTTTTCTTTCTCCGTCACACCGACACAGGGCATGTATGGAAGCGCAGAACATTCCTTTTCACCCGGAACAGGCGATAGAGAAATTCCGTGATGCGATTCAGCTCGTCAACCGGAGGATCATCAACCGCACGGAAGTCATCGACCAGATATTTTCCGCGCTGCTGATGCGCGAGCATGCGTTGATCCAGAGTCGCACCGGCGCGGCGAAATCCCTTCTCGCGCAGCAGATCTTCAGCATGTTTGACGGCGCGAATCTCTTTATGGTGCAGGCGTCGAAGGAGCAGCAGCCTGACACGTATTTCGGTGGACTCGACATCGATGAGCTCAAACAGGGGCGCATCATGCACAACACGGAAAACTCTCTGGTGGAGAGCGAGTTCGGCTTCATCGATGAAATTTTCGACGCGAACGACTACACGCTGCGTGCGCTGCTGACCACGCTCAACGAGCGCGCCCTCGTGCTCGGCGTGCAGCAGGTTCCGGCGCGCGTACATTCCGTCATTGCCGCCACGAACTACCTGCGGGTCAGTGAAATCACAGAGGCGCTGCTCGACCGTTTCATCTTCAAGGCCCTGTTCATCCCCGCCAAGGAGCCGTACACGCAGTACCAGATCGCACAGCGCTTCCTCGCGCACAAAGGCAAGCCCACGCCTCCGAAGGAGCGCATCCCTTACGCGCTGCTGCATCGCACCTCTGACGTCATCAAGGGCTTCGATGCGGAATACCGTGTCAGCATCCCGCTGCATGTGATCTTCTTTGCAAACTCCGTGATCCGCTACTACGAGGTACAGCGCAACCGCATCATCAAGGAGCGTCCGCACGAGCATCCGCATCTGAAGGATTTCTACATTTCTCCCCGCACATACTCGCGCGCGATGGATATGCTGCGCGTGATTGCCTTTCTGCATGGCCGCATGGAGGCGATTCCCGAGGATGTCGAGCGGTTGTGGTACCTCTATACAGTCGTGGGCATCCACGAGGAGAAGGAACTGTTCCAGAAGTGCTACTCCACGATATTCAAGCAGATGAGTTCCGCGCGCGCCTTCGATCAGATCGAGCGCATCCTGGAATTCCAGGAATTCATCGAACAGCTGAAGGCCGATCGCTCTCTGCTGCAGCGGCCGATTACCGAGATCGAGGGACTGCCCATGCGCAGGACGCTGAAGGAATGGGCGAAGGAAACGCTTGGAATCACTGATGCTGCGACGGAGCACAACCGTCGTCTGCTCGAAGGATATCTGAAGAGCTTTGAGCCGCTGAGTGAAGAAATCGCGGAATTTCTGCGCCACACCGAACGTGACATCCATGAACTCTTTCATCCCGCGGAGCATATCTGGACCTGATGATGAAACCCGATGATGTTCAGGAAGGCCATGCGAACGGGCGGCGTCACTGACGCCGGAGGCAGGAATCGATGAGCGGCGTGTACGACCATTTTTTCGATGTGATGGAGGATCTCGGATTCTTCGAACACATCTATGAGGATCTGCCAGAGGATTTCACTGCCGTCTTCGAGATCGCACGCATCCTCGAGGATGAAACGCATGCGCTGACGCAGAAACTCATGCCCGTACTCACGCTGCAGGCGAGCGGGGGAGAGCGGCGTGACCGCGGCGGGGGAGGCGATCCGCAGATCTACATCGACGAGCAGGAAGAATACGAGGCAGGGCTCATCCGCACGCCGCAGCATCTGCCGCGCATCTACAACTACCAGTGGCTGCTTCCGGAGGACGTGTTTTTTCAGCGCCTCGCCAAGAAGGAATTATGGGTGCCCTACGCACGCGAACCCCGCTACTATCGTGTTGATCCCGAATCCGACGACTACCAGCCCGACAGCCGCAAGCAGAAGCTCTACGTTCTGCTCGACACTTCGAGTTCGATGGCCATGAAAAACCGCATCAATCTCGCGAAGGCCATCGTCTATTATTTCCTCAAGCACAACATGCGTGAGCTGGGGTACATCCACCTGCGCACGTTCGATACGAAGATCGGCGAGCTGCACGAGGCGAAAGACAGCGCGAGCTTTCACGCGCTCATCCGGTACGTAATGCGCCTGCACACACTGGGGAACGGCACGGCCATGGCGCGCGCCATCCGCACGGCGGTGGAGGATATCAACGCGCTGCCCCAGCTCTCCGGCACGGAGATCCTGATTATCACCGACGGCGCCTGCGCGCTCGATGAAGAGGAAATCCGCTCGATGCTGGGCGACCGTATCGTCATCCACACCGTGAAAATCGGAAAGGCGCAGCTGTTCGCATCGAGAAGCTACATCCACGACCAGCTCTACGAAGATGACACCGAGCAGCATCGGGTGCTCGGACGCCTTCAGAAGCGCGCCGGGGAACTGAAGTATCAGCGCGATCATGCGCAGAGTCCCCATCTTCGCCGCCGCTACGAGGAATCGCTTCGCGCCCTGCAGCAGGAAATCGACCGGCAGGTGAACGCGATGACCGAGGAAATCATCGTCGGGTACGGACACGAACTCGAGCGGCTTTCCGAGATGTACCTGCAGATCGACGACATTGACCTGCCCGGCCTGTTCGATTTCAGGGAGGAGCAGTACCAGGAAATCCGCGAACTCTTTCAGCGGATAGCCCATGAGCTAGATTTCCAGTGTTCACTGGATCAGCTTCGGAAGCTGGCCCTGCTGATCGACCATCTCAGCGTGCTGATGAAGCATACGGCAGACCGGGAGTTACAGCAGCATTTCGAAGAGCTGCAGAAGGAAATCACGACGCGCCTGACCGGCTGCATCGAGGCACAGCTGGAGAAGCAGGGGGGCGTCTTGCATGCGCTGACCTCGGCCGATCGTCACGACCTCGAATTCCTGCTTTCCTCCGCCTCCGGGCTGCATGTCAATCTCTGGAGAACATTCATCTGGAAGCTGCTTCGTGGCTTCCGCCGGCTCACCGGAAGAGACTGAAAAAAATCACCACATTTTTCACAAATCGGGAATTCCGGACATCACGCAGATGTTATGTCTTCATCAGTGCGCACAGCTGCAGATATCGTTTTAATTGCTTTGAAAACAGTGACAAAAACAGTATCATAAAAGCTGTGATTTTTTAGACTTTCAGCGGTAGCGGTGACAGCCGAAAAACAGCAGAAAACGACGCCGGAGATCATCAGCGAAGCGCTGCGGGAACTGCTCCCGTACACGAATCTCGGCTGGCAGCTGGTCGCTTCGATTCTTCTCTTCTTTGGAATAGGATATGGATTCGACCACCTGCTCGACACCGGAAGCACGCTCACGATTGTATTCGCCATCATCGGCATCTTCATCGGACTCTGGTCCGTTCTGAAATCAGCACACGACCTGCAGGAAAAGCAGGATAGAAGAAAAAAGGAGTTGAAGAAGAAGTGATAACCCGTGTTACCCGTCATATACGAAATCTGCGCATCGAGTTTACACTGCTCGGATTGCTTTCCGTGCTCTTCTTCGTATTCACGATGCTTGAGAAAGGGAATCACGAGTTTGGCCCCGATCTGATCGCGGGTTGTATTTTAAGCGTCACAAATGCATTTTTGGGGTATGTCTTCATTGAGAGAGCATTTCGAATGAACAATAATCTGTTCATGCTCTTCTCTCTGGCGGCAATGACGGTGCGCTTTTTCCTGATGATCGCGGCGGTCGCGGTGTTTCTGATCACCGTCACGACGAATGTGCTTGAATTCGTTGGATCGTTCATGGCCTTCTACACGATTTTCCTCGTTGCAGAAGTGCTGCACATCAACCGGAAGACGGATCTATTGAAGCTTGAGAAGGTGCCCGTACGCTAAACGCATGAGTCCCAGCACGTCCATCACCATGAAGATAATTCGCAGTCTCAGGGGAATGATCCTCGTCGCAGCAGTGCTGACATTCGTTGCCGCACCGCTTCGTGCGGATCAGCAGCACGGTTCCGATCAGCACGCACCCGCCGAACAGCACGACGGGATGCAAGAAGTGTCGACCAACGGCGGTCATGAGTCCGACGGACATGAGACCGCCGGAGCGGAACACGGTGACGCTCATCATGGCACGGAAAATCTCACGCCCAGCCAGGAGATGATGCGGATTCTCGAACACAAGGTCGAGAATACCCCCTACATCCATGAATATCCCTTCCCGAAGATCAAGCTGCCGAAAGACTGGAAAGTCAGCATTGCCGGCTTCACGCTCGATCTGTCTCCGAATCGCCACGTGGTATATATGTGGTTCGGCATGCTGCTGACCATTCTGCTGACTTGGCTTGCCGCACGGCAGAATCGCACCGGGGTGGTGCCGCGTGGTTACGGCAACATGATTGAATCGGTGGTGGTGTTCATTCGCGATGAGGTCGCGGCACCCTTCCTGGGACGTGACGCCGCACGGTTCATGCCACTGCTGCTGTCGTTTTTCTTCTTTATCACGGTCATGAATCTCGTCGGACTCGTGCCGTTCGGCGCTGCGTCGACGGGCAATATCAATATCACTGCCGGACTGGCAATCATCACATTGTCGTTCATGCTTTTCAGCGGCATGAAAGCCAACGGTGTACTCGGATTCTGGGGCGGTCTCGTGCCGCACGGCATTCCGCTGCCCATCGGCATCCTGATGTTCTTCATTGAATTTCTCGGCCTGCTGATGAAGCCGTTCGCCCTGGCCATTCGTCTTTTTGCGAACATGCTTTCCGGCGCACTCGTCATCGGCGCGTTTTATGCGCTGATTTTCGGCATGGACACCGTGGTCGTCGCACCGCTGTCCATCGCCTTCCTGTTGTTCATGTCCCTGCTGAAAATTTTCATCAGTTTTCTGCAGGCATACATCTTTACGATGCTCTCGTCATTCTTCATCGGGATGTCGGTGCATCAGGATCACTAGCACGTCAAAGGCTACATTCACAATAACTCTTTTTCATCTGGAGGAAATGTAATGGAACTCGCATGGTTAGCAGCTGGTATCGGAGCAGCAATCGTCGTCGTCGGCGCAGGATTCGGCATCGGCAAACTCGCCGCGGCAGCGATGGAAGCCATCGGCCGTCAGCCGGAAGCCGCCGGTGATATCCGCGGATCGATGATCATCATGGCAGCGCTCATCGAGGGTATCGCTCTGTTCGCCGTCGTCGTCTGTCTGCTTCTTGCCATCAAGGCACCCTGAATCCAGTCCATTTTGTCACAGCGCGGAATTACCCTGAGGTAGTGCATGGATACTCTGCTCACTCTTGAACCGGGAATGCTTATCTGGACGTTCATCACGTTCGCCCTGCTTCTCTGGATTCTGAAAATACTTGCATGGAAACCGCTCCTTGGCGCGCTCGAGAACCGTGAAAACACGATCCGCGAGGATCTGCAGAAAGCGGAAAAGGCGCGTGTCGATGCCGAACTTCTCCTGACCGAACACCGCCAGCTCCTCGAGCGCTCGGAAGTGGAAGCACGGAAGATCCTCGACGAGGCGAAGTCCACTGCGGAATCGCTCAAGCAGGGAATCATCGACAGTGCCAATGAACAGGCGCGGCAGATGTCGGAGCAGGCGAAAGCGGAAATCCAGCGTGAAAAGGATACGGCACTATCGCAGCTACGCGAAGAGGTCGCGGACCTGGCCGTGCGTGCGGCGGGAAAGATCCTCGGTGAGGAACTCGACGCCGACAGGCATCGCAAACTGGTGAACGACTTCATTTCCAATCTTCCCAAGAACTGACGACGCAGCGAGCAGAACCGCATGAGCAATGTACGAGTCGCAAAGCGTTACGCAGAGGCCGTCCTCGACGCCCTCCCCGAGGGCATGGCAGCAGCTGACCTGGTCGCGGAACTGACGGATGTCCGTTCCTCCATTCAGCAGTCGCGTGATTTGCAGCTTTTTTTCGCATCTCCCGTGATACCGGCTCCGAAGAAGGCAGAAGCTGTCGAGGCACTCTTCGCCGGAAAGGTCAGCGCGTACGTTCAATCCTTTCTGCAGCTTCTCGTCGAGAAAGGGCGCGAGGATGTCGTCGTCGACATCATTGATGCCGTCGTCGACCTGCGCCGCACCCGCGAGGGAATTCTCGCCACAACCGTGCACAGTGCGGTCGAGCTCTCCGATCAGGATCGCACGACCCTGCAGGAGGCGCTCGCTTCCGTTTCGGGGAAGCGCATCGAGGCGCGGTACGATGTCAATGCGGAGCTGGTCGGCGGCGTGACCGTGCGGCTCGGCGATACCGTGTATGACGGAAGCGTACAGCATCAGCTCAAGCGCCTCCGGGACCGCTTTGTCAGCGGACGATGAACAGATCAACAGAATAACAGTCAGCAAAAGGCAATACGAGACATGGCAGAAGTACGACCCGACGAAGTATCGGCGATACTCAGAAAACAGCTGAGCGGATTCGAAAGCAACATCGACGTCTACGAGGTGGGCACGGTGCTGCAGGTGGGCGACAATGTCGCGCGCATCTACGGCCTGAACAACTGCCTCGCGGGCGAACTGATCGAGTTTCCGAATGACATTTTCGGCATGGCGCTCAACCTCGAGGAAGACAACGTTGGCTGCGTGCTTTTCGGTGAGGCCACCGGCGTCAAGGAAGGTGACATCGTCAAACGCACCGGGAAAGTCGCCTCTATGCCGGTGGGTGAGGAATTGCTCGGCCGCGTGATTGATCCGCTCGGACGTCCGCTCGATGGTCGTGGCGTCATCAATACCGAACAGCTCATGCCGATTGAGCGCAAGGCGCTCGGTGTGCTGCAGCGCCAGCCGGTGAACGAGCCGCTGCAGACGGGACTGAAGGCCATCGACTCGATGATCCCCATCGGTCGTGGTCAGCGCGAGCTGATCATCGGCGATCGCCAGACGGGAAAGACCGCTGTTGCGCTCGACGCAATCATCAACCAGAAGTATACGCACACCGAGGAAGCAGCGAAGCGCGGTGTTGACCCGGTGTACTGTGTGTACGTTGCGATCGGGCAGAAGGCGTCCACGGTGGCGCAGGTGCACGCGAAGCTCGAAGAGATGGGCGCCATGGCATACACAACCATTATCATGGCCGATGCGAACACGCCCGCGCCGATGCAGTACATCGCGCCGTATTCCGGTGCGACGCTCGGTGAATTTTTCCGCGACAGCGGCCGCCACTCCCTGGTCGTCTACGACGATCTCTCGAAACAGGCTGTCGCATACCGCCAGCTGTCACTGCTGCTGCGTCGTCCGCCGGGTCGCGAAGCATATCCCGGTGACGTCTTCTACCTGCATTCGCGGCTGCTCGAGCGCGCCTCCAAGCTCAGTGACAAACTCGGTGGCGGCAGTCTTACGGCACTGCCGATCATCGAGACGCAGGCAGGTGACGTGTCGGCGTACATCCCGACCAACGTGATTTCCATCACGGAGGGCCAGATCTATCTCGAACCCGGCCTGTTCTTTGCCGGTGTGCGCCCGGCCATCAACGTCGGTCTGTCGGTTTCCCGCGTTGGTGGTGCCGCCCAGACCAAGGCCATGAAGAAAGTGGCCGGTACCCTGCGTCTGGCCATGGCCCAGTTCCGTGAACTGGAAGCCTTCGCTGCTTTCGGTAGTGACCTGGATAAAGCCACCCAGGCTCAGCTGACCCGTGGTGAGCGTCTGGTGCAGGTGCTGAAGCAGCCCCAGTATCAGCCACTGTCTCACGAAAAACAGGTCACGATTCTTTATGCGGCAACCCGCGGCTACCTGGATAACTTCCCGTCCGATACCGTTGCCAAATACGAGGCCGGTCTTTATCCCTTCGTGGAAGAGCGCTTCCCTGAAATTTTTACCAAACTGGAAGCGGCCCAGGACATCACCGATGAGGTCGAAGGCTTGCTGAAAAAGGCCCTAGAGGCCTACGGCGAAGAATTTAAAGACACCATTAAATAAGGGTTTGGTAATACTGCTTAAATTAGAACACATGCGATAAGGACGACAACTTTATGCCATCATTAAAGGATGTCCAGTTAAAAATCCAGGGTGTCAAGAAGACCAAGCAGATCACCAAAGCCATGAATATGGTGGCGACCTCACGGTTGCGTGGTGCGCAAGGGGCGATGGACGGATTTCGCCCCTATGCCGAAAAATTCTCTGAAGTTCTTGGCAGCCTGGCGGAAAAGGCCGGCGATGAAGCCAGCCCGCTTTTGATCCCTAAGGAAGACGTGAAGAAGATTCACATTGTTCTATGTACGTCTGATCGAGGGCTTTGCGGTGGTTTCAATATCAACCTGACCGACACGGCCAAAAAATTCATCGCCAACACTACAATCGACGCCGCCGAATTCTCTTTTACCTGTTTCGGTAAAAGGGGACGTGATTGGTGCCGTAAAACAAGCTACACCATGGCCGAGGAACATCTCGGTGTCGTGGGCGGCAAGTTCGGATTCAGTGTCGCTTCGACCGCCGGCAAAAAGCTGGTGGACGGCTTCCTGG
>CAJXVM010000005.1 GCA_913061095.1 uncultured Ignavibacteria bacterium | reverse complement strand
CGCCATCCCCACGCTCACGCGTGGGGCTACGGCACGCCATTCACGGAATGCGGTAACCACACCCGTCAGGGTGTGGGTGGGGGGACACCGGCGCCATCCCCACGCTCACGCGTGGGGCTACGGCACGCCATTCACGGAATGCGGTAACCACACCCGTCAGGGTGTGGGTGTGCCTGCCCGCCCCCACACGATCTGTAATCTGCAATCTTCAATCTGATATTTGAAACATCCGACCATATCGTTGTAACCGCCCCACTCCCCGGTGTGTTATATTTTACATACACCATTACCGAACCACACCGGAGGGCTCCCATGCGTCGCATCCCGCAGTTCCTGATTGTTCTTTCGCTCATCCCCGTTTTTGTCCATGCGCAATGGGAGCGCCTGGCCGGTCCATATGGCGGGAGGATACTGGCAATGACGGAGGCCGTGGATGGAGCCCTGTATGCGGCACACAACGGCGGAATCCTGTATCGATCGACAGACAATGGCGACAGCTGGGACATGGCGACGACGACACTCCAGGTCATGGGTGTTCCAGGAATTCTAGCAACGGCTCCCGACGGCATGCTCCTGGCAGCCAACTACTCGGACCTCTATCGCTCAACAGACGGCGAGACATGGGAGCGAACGAACTTCACGAAAAATCCGACGACAATAGCATTTACAGACAACGGAGATCTGCTCATCGGCGGACGCGGCGGAGTCTACAGGTCGAGCGATGACGGCGACAGCTTTTCAACCTTCGAACCCGCCCCCGGATCAGACCGTCAGTTCAAGGTGACGGTCACCGGTAACGGCAGCTGGCTCGCCGGCGCATACCGCGAAAGCGTGTACCGCAGCACCGACGAAGGCACGAGCTGGAGCGATGTCGGCGCGTCGCTGCCGAACAACGAAGTATATTCACTGAGCACGATCGACGGATCCACCGTGTTTGCCGGACTGAACAACACCACGTACTTCACCACGGACCTCGGCGAGAGCTGGGAGCAGGTCTCCGGCCTGCAGGGGGTGAATGTCTACGCCGTGCATCGGCTGAGCACCACACGCCTCGCCGCGGAGAGCAGCGGCGGCCTGTATTTTTCCTCGGACGACGGACGCAGCTGGAGCCGCACCGCGGCGGATGTCATCGACCGCGCTTTTCTGGCGCTGTATCAGACCAGTTCGGGACAGGTCTTTGCAGCGTCCGACGGCAGACTGCTGCGGAGCTCGGATGGCGGCGATACGTGGCAGCGCAGGGACGAGGGAATCTTCGTGTACTGGTACCGGGATATCCTCGTGCCGGCCGACAACCATTATCTCGCTGTCAGCGACGGTGTGTACCTGTCGACTGACGCAGGACAGTCCTGGACATTCGCCGACACCGCATACATGCCCTTCCCTCCTTCCGCAACACTGCTTGCGGACGACGGAACCATCTACATCGCGACGGGCGACTGTTATCTCCGCCGCTCCACGGACGGCGGACGCAGCTGGACCGAGCGCCTCGGCCCCGATGACGGGTATCAGATCAATTCGCTCACGGAAACGGATGACGGCCTTCTCGCCTCGATCATCAACAGCGATGTGTTCCTGTCGACGGACCGCGGCGAAAGCTGGGAGAGGTTGTCCTCACTCCCGCAAGGGGAAGCGGCCGTGGCAACGCTGCATGCTGACCATGCGGATCCCCGAATCGTCTACTCCGGGAACGGCAGGGGATTCGCACGCAGTACAGACGGCGGGGAAACCTGGGAGGAATTTCTCATCGGCGGTATCAAACGCATATCATTTGTGCTGCATCAGGCCCGGAACGGCAGGCTTTTTGTCCAGTCGAACCGATCGCTGTTCTATTCCGACGACAGGGGGGAAACCTGGTCACTCGCATACGAATACACCGAGGCGCTTCCCTACGAGGGCATTACATCGAACAGCCAGTCCAATGTCTACATTTCTGACTATGACGGTTTGCTGTATTCCGAGGATGGAACAGGGGGATGGACGCGCGTTGCGTTCCCGCACGACGCCAGGGTCATGTCCATGGATGATAACGACTTCCTGCTCATTGCGACATGGCATCACGGCATCTTCCGCAGCAGCATGACCACGGTTGGCACCCATGAGCTCGCCGCCGCTCCGCGCAGCCTGCGCATCGACGGTGTGTACCCGCAGCCGCTGCGCACGGATGCCACCGCGATGGTGCGCGTCACGCTGCAGCATCGGGCTGCGCTGCGCCTGCAGCTGTTCGATGTGCTCGGCGGCATGGTGTTCGATTCGGATGCCGACACATTCGGCAGCGGCACGCACGACCTGCGCTTCTACACGGGCGCACTCGCACCGGGAACGTATACCCTCCGCGTCCACGCCGGCGGGGAATCCACCACGCGGCAGGTGGTGATCGTGCGGTAGCCACACCGTCAGTGTGGGGGTGTGGGGCGCACCGCCGCCCACCCCACGCTCACGCGTGGGGCTACGGCACGCCGATGACCGGGTGCGTTAACCACACCCGTGAGGGTGTGGCTGTGGATGTGGGCGCACCGGCCACCAACCTCACGCTCACGCGTGGGGCTATCCTGCTCGATAATTTTCAGTATATTTCATTCCCGTACGATGGTTTTGCGACTCGCTCCGCAATCCTGCCTGATGTCTGATCTGATCTATCCGGAGGCATTCCCCATGCGCGTTGTGCTTACTACCCTCCTTTTCATCCTTCTGACCGCAACTCTTTCCGCCCAGGACAGCACCTGGTTCCGCATCATCACACACGATGTCGGCTTCGGCAACGACACCAAGGCCCTGCGCTTCAATGTGGTGGACCTCAACGGCGACCATTATCCCGACATCAGTGTCGTGCGCAATATTTACCGCCGCGGCGACATCCGCGTGTACATCAACGAACCGAATACGACGGTTCCGCCGGGACCCACTCCCCCGCGGCGCTTCGTGGATTTCACCACGGAGAGCGGCGTGAACGTGCATCCCACGCTGGACACCACGAAACGCGGCGACTGCATCTCCTACGGCGACGTGGATAACGATGGCGACCTCGACCTGATCGCGGCCGTGTGGATGTACGACACGCGCGCGCCCTATCCGGAAGACCACAGCCAGGTCATGCTCAACGACGGTACCGGCCGCTTCAGCCACGTGGCCGACGACGGATTCGAATCACTCGTCGATCCCGACGACTCGCGCTTCCCGCTGAGCGTCTCCGGCTCGTCGTATCTCGACTACGACCTCGACGGCATCCTCGACGTGTATGTCGCAGCGTACTGGCGCACCCCGCAGGGACCGTATCATCCTGACCGCCTGATGAAGGGCAACGGTGACGGCACGTTCACCGACGTCTCGCAGCAGGCGCGCGTCACCACCGCGTATCCCATGCAGGGCGCGAGCGTGACCGACTGGAACAACGACCGCTGGCCCGACGTGTTGACCTCGCCGTACTGCCGCAGCAACGGCAGCCTGCTGCGCAACGAGGGCGACGGCCGCTTCCGCGACATCGCACCGATGGTCGGCTACAATGCGCGCACCATGCAGGGCGACAACGGAAAGAATCTCTGCCAGTGGGGCGCCTATCCCTACGACTACGACAACGACGGCGACATGGATGTGCTGCAGGTGCTCGTGCACGGCGGACTCGGCCGCGACGAGGGACGCACCGTCATCGCCACGAATCAGGGTCCCGCACAGGACTACGATCTCGTCTGGGAGCTCGACCGCCTGCACCGCTCCTCCCCGCAGTCGTACCACCTCGGCAACATGGATGCCCAGTGGCTCGACATGAACAACGACATGCTCGCCGACATCATCATCACCGAGTGCGAATATCTCGACAACACCGACCGGCCGTTCTTCTTCCTGCAGGGCCAGGATAATCACTTCTACGACATCACTTCGCAGCTGGAGCTGATCGGCAAGATCCGCAGTCCCCACTCGCTCGAGGCGCTGGATTACGACCGGGACGGCGACTACGACATCGTGATGAATTCGAATCACTTCTCGGCGCAAGGCAACAGCGACCGCGCGGATATCGTCTTCCTCGAGAACAACATCGGCGACAGGAACAACTGGATCGGCGTGCAGCTCACGGGTCCGGACGGCGTGAACCGCACGGCCGTCGGCGCGCGCGTGTACGTCGAAGCCGGCGGCGTGCGGCAGATGCGCGAGGTGCAGGCCGGACGCGGTCACTTCTCGGGGCAGCAGCCACTTGAGCTGCTCTTCGGCCTCGGGCAGAACACACAGGCCGACCGCATCGTCGTCGAGTGGCCCCGTCAGCCCTTTGCGCACACCGTGCTGACGGATATCCCCGCGAACCAGTACATCGACATCGACGGCAGCGTGCTCGCGGTGAACGACCTGCCCTCCGCCGGGGACTTCACGCTGAGCATCTTCCCGAATCCCGCGCGCGGGACGCTGCAGCTGCAGACCTCGGCGCGTCCGGATGCGCAGGTGCGCATGTTCAACGCCCTCGGGCAGCTGGTGTATGAGGGATATGCGTCCGCAGCGTGGATCGACGTCAGCGGGCTGCGACCGGGCATGTACATGCTCCGCGTGCAGGACGGCACGGCGGCGATGACGCGTCGCGTCTGCGTCGTGCGCTGATCCCTCTCACGAGTCGCGGCTAGGCGTTTGCCGGGCTTCGCCGGGATGCCAGCGCACGCAGCGCCAGCCACAGCAGCAGCGCGATGACAAAGACATACAGACCGAACAGCGTCGTGTTGAACGATACGAGAATGCCCCGCGCGATGATGGGCGGTGCGATGTTTTCGGCGCGGATAATCGCCGACGCCGCCATGTACAGACCGGTCAGCTGGGCGGTCACACCGAGCAGCAGCGCGGCGCAGCCGAGATACAGCACGGTGTTGACCGATGCCGCCGACACCGCGGTGCCCTGCAGCAGCCGCGCCGAGCGGTAGAGCGTGAGCATGAGGGCCACGACGCCGAGGATGAGAATCAGGTACATGAATGGTCCGCCTTCGGACATGAATGCTGACATGGTCGTTTCCTCCAGTTCGGGTACAAAAAGAGGATTGCTGACCATCGTGGGCGGAAATATCATCATGGTGCAGCACCTCTGTTTGAATAACATGCACCCGGAAGATAGTCCGCCATGAACCGCGCATGGAGGAATTGCGTCCGATGCCTGCGCACGAGCGACCGGCGCGACTGTCCGCCATGCGGATGCCGTTTGTCGCGCCTGACGCGCCGTTCGTCGCGGTTCTCCGGATGCATGGTCGCATTTCCGGATTTCACACGGTGCATTCCGTTAGATTCCCATCATGAACGTACAGCATGAAACGGCTGCACGGAGATGGCGCGCTCCCCTGCTGCGCTTCCTTCGTCACGGAGCATTCTGGATCGTCGCCATGGGCGCGATGCTGCTGCTTTACAGCCGCGCGCTCGGAAGCGGCCTCGCCGCTGCCACGCTGCTCGGACTGAGTTTCCCGGTGTATCTCGCCGCCGTGTACGTGACACTCGCCGTCACCATCCCGCATGCACTGCTTCCGCGGCGATACTGGCGCGTTGCCCTGCTCATCGCATATACCATCCTCGGCGTGTTCTTTCTCGAGACACTGATGCTGCTTCTGCTCATCATCGGCATGATTCCCTTCCCGACCATCCCCGGATACCGACTGCCGGCGAACGCCATTGACGCAATCGTCCTCTCGGCCGGTCCGCTGATTGTCGCCATCACCGCTGCCGCGCTCAAACTGCTGCGACACGGGCGCGCCGTTGAGCACCGGGCACTGCGTCTCGAGCGGGAGAAACTCGAGGCGGAACTCGCCATGCTGCGCGCGCAGGTACATCCGCATTTCCTGTTCAACACGCTGAACAACCTCTACGCGCTCACGCTCCGGAAATCGGAGCAGGCCCCCGACGTCGTGCTGCGGCTCTCCGCGCTGCTGGATTACATGCTCTACGAGAGCAGCGCAGAGACGGTACTGCTGTCGCGCGAAGCCGCGCTGATCGAACAATACCTCTCGCTGGAGCGGCTGCGATACGGTCCGGATGTGCGCATCGCATTCGAGCGACAGATTGATGTGGACCGGGAAATCGCACCGCTGCTGTTCCTGCCGCTGGTGGAAAACAGCTTCAAGCACGGACTCAGCCGCGGCGGCACGCATGCCTGGGTGGATATCACGCTGCGCTGCACGGGTGGAGAACTGCGCTTCACCGTGGAGAACAGCCTCCCGGCCGCGGATCGATCGGAGGATGAACACGAAGGTATCGGAATGTGGAATGTGCGCGATCGGCTCACGCTGCTGTATCCGCGGGCGCACGCGCTCGATGTGCGAGAGGAAGCCGACCGCTTTTTCGTTGCGCTCACCATCGTCTTCCCCACACTCAGAACGACGGAGCCGACATGAACACGCGCTGCATGATCGTAGATGACGAACCGCTGGCCATCGAAGTGATCGCCGCGCATATCGCGCGTATCGAGACACTGGACCTGACCGCTTCGTGCGGTGATGCCGACAGCGCATTCACGCTGCTGCAGAAGCACGAAATCGATCTGCTCTTTCTCGACATCGAGATGCCGGGCCTGACGGGCATCGGACTGCTGCGCGCGCTGCGGCATCCGCCCGCCGTCATCATCACCACGGCGCATCGGAATTATGCGGTGGAGGGATTCGATCTCGATGTGATCGACTATCTGCTCAAGCCCGTGTCATACGAACGTTTCCTGCAGGCGGTGCAGAAATACCACGCACGGCGCGTACCGTCATCGCGCGTCGTGGCGGATACAGGCGGACAGCAGGATCGCGAGAGCGGACATCTGCTTCTGCGCGCCGATCGCAAGGTGCAAAAGATTCCGCTCGCGGATATCCTCTTCATCGAGTCGGACAGGGATTACGTGAAGGTCCACACCCCGGAGCAGAAGTTCACCGCGCGCATGACGCTGGGTGCGATCGAAGAACTGCTCCCCGCAGACCGTTTCCTGCGCATCCATCGCAGTCTCATCGTGGCGGTTGACAAAATCGACGCCTTCACCTCCCACAGCATTGAAATCGGGAAACACGAGCTCACTATCGGCCGCAACTACCGCGACGCCGTCCTCCAGGCCCTCCACGCCGATCCCCACACACCCTGATCGTCCTCCCGATCTCGCCTGCGACGAGTCTCCGGCCTTCGGCCTCCGACCTCACGCTCCTCTCGATCCAATAGACCCTCCCCATGCACATCAAAAAATCCTATATTCCCCCAAACGTCCACCATGACCAGCCCAAACCCCATGCCCATCTCCGCCGCAGCAAAACTCATCCGCAACGCCAGGCATGTCAGCGTCTTTACCGGCGCGGGGATATCCGTCGAGAGCGGCATTCCGCCGTTCCGTGGCGCGGAGGGACTGTGGAGCAGGTACGACCCGCGCAGTCTCGAGCTCACGTATTTCCACGCACACACGGAGGAGTCGTGGAAGGTGATCAAGGAAATTTTCTATGATTTCTTCGGGAAAGCGCGGCCCAATGACGCGCATCGCGCCCTTGCCGCGATGGAACGCGAGGGACTGGTCAAGACCGTCATCACGCAGAACATCGACAACCTGCATCAGGAAGCGGGCAGCAGGTCCGTGCTGGAATTCCACGGCAACTCCCAGATGCTGCTGTGCCTGGAATGCGGCAGGCGGCGTCCCGCCCGGGAGGCCGATCTCGCGGTGCTGCCGCCGCACTGCGAGTGCGGGGGACTGTTCAAGCCGGATTTCATTTTTTTCGGGGAGATGATTCCCGAGCCCGCGCGCACGCTTTCCTTCCGCGAGGCGGAACTGGCGGACGTGTTTCTCCTCGTCGGGACCACCGGGGAAGTCATGCCCGCCTGCCTCGTACCCGAAGAGGCGAAGCGCAACGGCGCGGCCATCATCGAGGTCAACACCGAGCCGTCGAACTATACGCCGCATCTGACCGACGTATTTCTGAAGGGAAAGGCGACCGACGTCCTGCGGCGTCTCGTCAGGGAGCTCGGCATAGACTTCGCTCCCGATCAAGAGCAAGAGCACTGAGCCGACTTTCAGGTCCGGCTGTCAGCCAGCTTCCGTCGGAGGCGGCTTCTCCGCGGAATGCTGTCCCGGCGTGTGCTCGATCGGCTGTTCCGTCACCATCACCTCCGGTTCGCGGATGATGGCTCCGAGCAGAAGTCCGGCAACCACGGCCTCGACCGTCGTGCCGAGAAACCAGCCGAATGCCATCCAGTAGGGGATATCCATCATCGCGTAGGTACCATACCCCATGGACGTACCCGCGCCGAGGCCAAAAAGCAGTCCGTACAGAAGCGCATTTTTCATGGTTTTCGGCCGCAGCAGCCAGCCATAGACGGCGACGAAGAAAAAAGCGGCAATGAGCACCGTCAGATACATCACCAGCATTTTCATTTCCTCCATCGGCCGCCACAGATGGCTCGTCTGTTCGTAGAGCGGGGCGAGCAGCACGCCGTGGATGATGAAATCGAGAATTTCCCACACGACGAAAACCGCAAGCGTGGCGAGCAGGATCTTTTTCAGCATCGCGATGCCTCCTGTGTGTATCAACAATATATACCGGAAATCAGGAGGAAGATATCCATTCGCGCACGCGGTGTCAAGTAAGCCGTTGGCCTTTGGCTGCCGAAGGCCCGCCGAAGCATTGCGGAGGCGGGTTGGCCATTGGCGGCGCATACCTTTCACTTCGGTGGAAGTGTCGCCCGCCATCAGGTAGCGGGCTCGGAGTGGAGAGGCGCTCTCACGTGGAACCGCGGGCTCGGAGTGGAGAGGCGCTCTCACGCGGAACCGCACGCTCACGCGTGCGGCTACCGCAGCCCATAGCCCAAAGCCCGCAGCCCATAGCAAAAAAGCGCCCCGTCCGTTTGGGACGAGGCGCAATAATCAGATCGGGAAAGCGTTCCGACTCCCGCCGCTCACGCTCCGACCGATTCCTCGATGTTGATTGTCTCCACCCAGCCGTAGGGATCGTCGAGTTCGCCGTACTGCATGCCGGTGATGGTGTCGTAGAATTTCTGTGCAACCGGACCGATCTTCATGTCGTTGATGATGATGGCCTTGTCGCGGTACACCAGTTCGCCGACCGGTGAAATGACCGCGGCCGTGCCGGTGCCGAAGGCCTCCTGCAGCGTGCCCTTTTTGTGCGCTTCCATGATTTCGTCGATGCCGACGGCGCGCTCGGATACCTTCATGCCCCAGTCGCGGGCGAGATGCAGCACGGAGTCGCGCGTGATGCCGGGCAGAATCGAACCCTGATCCAGCGGCGGCGTGATCAGTTCGTCGTCGATCAGGAACATGATGTTCATCGCGCCGATCTCGTCGACGAATTTCTTCGTGACGGCTTCGAGGAAGAGCACCTGCGCGAAGCCCTCCTTCTTGGCCTGCATGCCGGCGTACAGGCTCGCCGCGTAATTTGCCGCCGTCTTCGCCTGTCCGAGTCCGCCGCGCACGGCACGCACATGCTCTTCGTCCACCTTGATGCGCACGGGATTCACGCCGGCAGCATAGTAGGATGCGACGGGAGATGTGATGATGAGGAAGCGGTACTTGTCCGACGCATGCACGCCGAGGAAATTGCCGGTGCCGAAACTCAGGGGACGGATGTACAGCGAGTGTCCCCGCTTGTGCGGGATGAACTTGTGATCGACGCGGATAAGTTCGCGGATCGCATCCACGAAAAACTCCTCGTCCAGTTTCGGGATGCAGACGCGCTCGGCCGAATTGTTCAGGCGCTTCGCGTTCATGAAGGGACGAAACAGATTCACGCCGCCCTTCTGTGAACGAAAGGCCTTCATTCCCTCGAAAATCGTCTGTCCGTAATGCAGCGTGCAGTTTGCCGGATCAATGTCCATCGTCGCGTACGGTTCGATGCGGGGCTGTCCCCAGGCGTCATCCGCGTAATCCACCACGAACATGTGGTCGGAGAAATGGACGCCGAATCCAAGATTGTCATAATCAATGTCGTTGATGCGGGTTTCCTGCGCTCGGATAATCTTCAGGTTTTCCATGACTGCTCCTGTTGGTGCGCTGATCGAGTACTGCGGTGTCGCTCCCTCGGGCGATGTTCCGGAATATACGGAGATTTCCGAAGAGAATCTTCCGGTCGGAATCTGCCTATTTCTTTCCGCCCCCGAGCAGATTCGCCAGCCAGAGAAAGAGCACGGCACCCATGGTCGCAACAAAAAGGCTCCAGATATTGAAGCCCGTGACGGGTGCTTCGCCCAGATAGGAAAACACGAATCCCCCGACCACGCTGCCGATCACGCCGATGAAGACGTTGAACAGACATCCCTTGTCCACGCCTACACCGGTCACGTTTTTCGCGATCCAGCCCGCGATGCCGCCGAGAATGATCCAGCCGAGAAGTCCCATGGTTTCTCCGGATTGCACGAACACTGCTGTATCGGGAAATATAGCCAGCGGCGGTCGAGCACGCAAAAACGCCGCACCGCATCAGAGCGGAACGGCGCTTTTGCTTATGGATGCAGGTCCTTTCTTACCGCGATGCGGCCGGCGGATCAGACCTCGGCGTTTTCGCTCACCGAAGTGAAGATGTTGAACGCGGGGGGCTGTTCCATGTGCTTCTTCACGGCACAGAGCGAGGCCGACTTGATCAGCGCGTCGCGGTACTTCTCGGGGAAGGACGGCGGCACGGAGATTTCGAGGTTCACCTTGCTGATCATGCGGCGGACAGGATCGAACTCATGCGACTGCTTCAGTTCGATACCCTCGGTTGGAAGGCCGCGCTGCTGGCAGAAACCGAGCACGTATATACCGGCGCAGGTGCCGAGCGAGGCGAGAAAAAGATCAAAGGGAGCGGGAGCCGTCCCGTCGCCGCCGCCGAAGGCCGGCTGATCGGTGGAGATGCGGAAGCCGTTGTATATCGCATCGACTTTCTTGTTTCCGGGGAATTCGATTTTCATTTCCATGAGATGACTTTCAAAACTTCAGATGATACATTTCTGTCCGTGGTGTGTATGATGACCGGTCCCGGCAAAACGATTCACCGATCCGGCATTGGATAAATGTTGAAATACTGCTAACATGCATGGTGACCCTTGTCCTCCGCCCATCCCGCTTCGAGGCTCCGTGTCCCTTCCGTCTCTCAGGCTCAAAACCAAACTTCAGCTCTCCCTGGTACTCATCGCCTCGCTCGCGATTATCATTACCGGCTGGCAGGCATACCGGAACGCGAGAACGGCGCTGGAACATGCGACGTTCCAGCGACTGACCGCCCTCCGGGAATCCCGTCGGCAGGAAGTGGAGCAATACTATTCCGGGATACGCAGGGACATCCTCACCGCAAGTGCTGACCGCGCGATCATCGACGCATCGCGGCGTCTGCGGAGCGCGGGTCATGTTCTTCGTACTGCGCCCGAACTGCGGGAAGCCCTGGTAGCGAGGGCCACACGAACGGACGCGTCAAAGGTCCCGGCGCGCACTGATTTCCGGAATTATCTGCTGCGTCTCGCGGAGATGGATTCCCTGTTCGCTCCGTTCGTCGCACGACGTGGCTATGATGATGTGATGCTGGTGGATGCCGACAACGGTGATATTCTGTACACGGCAAAACGCGCGGCGACATTCGGAAGCAATCTGCGCCGCGGTCCCTTTTCTGAATCGCGCCTTGCGGAGGCGTTTCGTAACGCTCGTGCGGAAAGCAATGCCGGGCGCGCATGCCTCGTCGACTATGACGCCCATGTCAGTTTCACCAATGTGCCCGTGTCGTTTGCGGCTGCCCCGATCCTCAATGACGACACGGCAGGCATGGTACTGATTTTTCAGATTTCCATCGAGGAAATCAATGCGCTGATGACCGACCACGGCCGATGGCAGCATGATATTCTCGGCGAAAGCGGCGAAACCTATATCGTTGGAGCCGATCGCAGGATGCGCAACGATTCGCGCTTTTTCATCGAGGAGCCGGAACGGTACCTTGAGCAGATCGCCCACCAGGGATACGACCCGGATGTGCTCGATGCGATCCGTGCACAGCACACGTCAGTGATGCTGCAGGAGGTTCCGACTGATGCCGCCACAGCGGCACTGAACGGCGAAACGGATACCCGTATCGTGCGCGATTACCGGGGCGTGCGCGTGCTCAGTTCATTCACTCCCCTGAATATCCCGGACCTGCACTGGGTGCTCCTCGCCGAGATCGACGAGCTCGAAGCTTTTCAATCGGTCTATCGACTTCGTGAACAGCTCATACTGAGCGGACTGATCCTGATGCTCTTCGCCGTCATCCTCGGTTTTATCATCTCCGGCACCATGACACGGCCGATCCAGGCACTCACGCGAGTATCCGAGCAGTTCGGCCGCGGGGATTTTCGCCGACGCGCGGAGATCAGCAGCGATGATGAGATCGGCCTGCTTTCCACCACGTTCAACACCATGGCCGAAAAAATCACTTCACACACGCGGCAGCTGGAGGAGGAAATTCGCGAGCGGCGCCTCGCGGAGGAACGTCTGCAGAACTCCCGCCAGCAGCTCCGCAACCTGTCGCAGCACCTGCAGGGAGCGCGAGAGGAAGAGCGAAAAAGCATTGCGCGGGAGATCCATGACGATCTTGGTCAGCGACTGACGCTGCACAAGCTTCAGCTGACGCTGCTGCAGGATGATCTTGCCGCCGTCAATACTTCGCTGGGCGAACGCTGCATGGTCATGACGCGCGACGTCGATGCGACCATTCAATCGGTCAAGCGCATCATCTCCCAGCTGCGTCCGGGTGTGCTTGACGACCTCGGACTGACCGCCGCGATCGAATGGCAGACCGAGGAATTTCAGCGACATACGGGCATTGCATGCCTGTCGCGCATCACTCCGCCGGAGATCACACTCGACACCGAGCGCTCGACTGCCCTTTTCCGCATTTTCCAGGAAACCCTGACCAACGTCGCCCGGCATGCAAACGCGACCCGGGTGAACATCACGCTGACCGCGGATGCGAACGGCACGACGCTGGAAATTGCCGATAACGGCTGCGGCATCAGCGACACCGCAGTCGAACAGCCTTCATCGTTCGGCCTGATGGGGATGCGCGAGCGCGCCTCGTATTTCGGGGGGAGCATCCGTTTCTCCGGCATACCGGGTGAGGGGACCCGGGTCACGGTTCATTTCCCGCAAACAGCAGTCGATATGATATCATGACGAATATTCTCATCGCCGATGATCACGCACTGTTCCGCGAGGGACTCAAGCAGATTCTCTCGCGCGAACATGCCTTTCAGGTGGTCGCCGAAGCGAGCAGCGGACAGGAAGCGCTCGAGCGGATTGCGGAGCATAATATCGATCTCGTCATCCTCGATATCTCAATGCCCGGACGCACGGGGCTTGACGTGCTGGCTGACATTCGCCAGAACAATCCGACCCTTCCCGTACTGATCGTCAGCATGCATCCCGAGGATCAGTATGCCGTGCGGGTGATCCGCGCCGGTGCGTCAGGCTACCTCACTAAGGAATCGGCCGCATCGGAGCTGATCACCGCGGTCCACCGGATCGCCGATGGCGGGCGGTACATCAGTGCGAGTGTTGCCGAACGTATCGCTGACGCATTGGGCGACACGCATCACGACGCACCGCATCATGCACTTTCCGATCGTGAATTCCAGGTCATGCGCATGCTTGCGGCGGGTAAAACACTGCGTGAAATTGCCGAGGCGCTCATCCTGAGTGAAAAAACAATTACCACGTACAGGGCGCGCATCCTGGAAAAAATGCATCTGCGTAACAACGTCGAGCTCTCCCAGTATGCCATGCGTCACGATCTGATCGATTGAACTCCCATCCTCCGATGCGTGTAGGGAATTCCCTACAGGACCACATCCGCCGTCCTTACACCAAATTCAGCAATCCGGGTATTTTCGAAGCCGGCGGCACGCCGTAATTTCAGACATACTACTCCTTGATTTCCGCCTGCAGAGCTGCAAGCGGGGATTCACCCCTCAACAACACTGGAGAAGCATATGTTTGACACGGGCAATACCGGCTTCATGCTGGTTGCGACGAGTCTGGTCATGCTCATGACCCCCGGTCTGGCGTTTTTTTACGGCGGCCTCGTCGGACGAAAAAACGTGCTGTCGATCATGATTCAGAGCTTTGTTTCAATGGGCATCACGACGGTGCTCTGGTTCGCCGTCGGCTACTCGCTCTGCTTCAGCGGTGATATCGGCGGAATTATCGGCAACCTCGATCACGCCTTCCTCGCAGGTGTTTCCATCAACGATGTATTCGGCAGCGGGCAGAACAACATTCCCCTCCTGGTATTTGTTGCCTATCAGATGATGTTCGCCATCATCACACCGGCCCTGATTACCGGTGCGTTCACCAATCGTGTCACGTTCAAGGCCTATCTGATTTTTCTCATCGTGTGGCTGCTCTTTGTGTATTTCCCGTTCGTGCATATGGTCTGGGGCGGCGGCCTCCTCGCCCAGTGGGGCGTGCTCGATTTCGCGGGGGGTATCGTCGTCCACGCCATCGCCGGTATGGCCGCACTCGCCTCCGTCTTTTTCGTCGGAAAACGCAAGGTCGCGGAATCCGGTCCGCACAGTATCCCGCTGGTCGCACTCGGTACGGGACTCCTGTGGTTCGGCTGGTACGGATTCAATGCCGGCAGCGAACTGCAGGTCGATAACATTACCGCGCTGGCATTCCTGAACACCGATGTCGCGGCCTCTTTCGCGGGAGTCACATGGCTGATTCTCGCATGGACCATCGAAAAGAAACCGAAATTTGTCGGGCTGCTCACCGGTGCGGTCGCCGGACTCGCCACCATTACTCCCGCCGCCGGCTTCGTCTCCACGAGCAGTGCAGTCATCATCGGTATCGCGGCCGGTTTCATCTGCTACTTTGCTGTGGCAATGAAAAACCGTCTGCAGTGGGACGATGCACTTGACGTCTGGGGCGTACACGGTGTCGGGGGCATTCTCGGCACGATCGCACTGGGACTGTTCGGCAGCACGGCCGTGAATGCCGCGGGCGCGGACGGCCTCATGTTCGGCGGCGGAGATTTCTTTATGAAGGAAACGGTCGCCGTTCTTGGCGCTTCCGCCTATGCATTCGGCTTCACGTTCGTTGCGCTCAAAGTCATTAACTTCATCACTCCCGTGCGTACCTCCGATGCCGAGGAGGCCAGCCTTGATGAGTCTCTCCATGGTGAACAAGCATATATCGAAGAGGTGTAGCATGAAACGCATCACAATGACAATTCCACTCATCCTGTTCCTGTTTTTCGCCACGCGGGCGGGAGCGCAGGATGCCGCCTGGTACGAGCGCGTCGAAATGAACGGCTTCCTTTCCACTTCATTCACGTACAACCTCAACACGCCCGCAACGATGGAAAACGGCTACCGGATCTTCGACCAGCATCACAACAGCTTCGCGTTCGATGTCTTTCAGCTCGTGGTTCGCAGCGAGGCGGAGAAAGCCGGTGAGGCCGGTTTCCGCTTCGACATGATCACCGGCGCGCTTCCGCAGTACACGGCCTCCAGCGGACTGTTCGGCGGACAGAACATCGACGTCCTGCAGGGATATGTTTCCTACATTGTGCCCGTGGGCAGCGGATTGCAGGTCGACGCCGGTAAGTTTCTCACGCATATGGGATATGAGCTTATCGAGGGCTATGACGGATGGAATGACAACATCAGCCGCTCCTTCCTCTTCGGCTATGCCATTCCCTTCGCCCACACCGGCGTCCGCGCCAGCTACGGCTTCGGTGACGCCGTCTCGGCGATGCTCATGGTCGCAAACGGCTGGGATAACGCCGTGGAAAACAACACGAACAAAACTGTCGGCGGTCAGCTCGCCATCACGCCGGTGGAACCACTGTTCATCGCGGTGAACGGGATTTACGGCGCGGAAGGCGACGCCAATAACAGCGACAATACTTCTGTCGTGGATGTTGTCGCCACGTACGCACTCAGCGACCTGCTCAGTATCGGCGTCAATGCGGACTTCGGATCAGCGGCAGGCGCGGCGGCAGAAGGTGAGGATGCGTCGTGGAGCGGTTTCGCGGGCTACGTTCGCCTGAATGTTTCCGATGCGTTTTCACTCTCCCTTCGCGCGGAGCAGTTCGACGATGCTGACGGAGTTCGCACGGGTACCGTGCAGAAGCTGACGGAATTCACGATCACACCTGAGTACCGTCCCACGGACCGGCTCATCCTTCGTGCGGAATTCCGCATGGACAGCTCCGACGAAGCCGTCTTCGAGGATGGGGCATCGTACGACGATCCCATGCTGGAGAATGCGGACAGCCAGAATACCATCGGTCTGAACATGCTCATCACGTTCTGATTCTGTTACTCCCCCACAAAACCTGACAACGCAGGGAACGGCGGCCGTTTTCACGGCTGCCGTTTTATTTTTGGAGGTCGCCCGAAAGTTTTCAATTTTTTGCCATCTGTTCCATACCGATACGCTTGCCATGAGAACTGCCGTCATCCTTTTCCTCCTCGCCACTGCATCACTGCAGGCGCAGACCGACCTTCTCGAACAGACGCTCGGTCGTTTCGGACTCGATTCCGCCTCGGTCGGCTACCGGCCGCAGCGCTCATGGGACGCCGCCACGCGCGACGATCCCTTCCGCCTGCCCTGGTTCGACGCCATGCTCGCGCGTCCGCTGAAAATCCCGAACTTCACCCGTGAGATGCTCTTCCGCTACCGCATCTGGGCGACGGCCGACAGCAGCAATTTCCCGCGTCCCATGCTCGCGAAGATCCGTCCCCTCTCGGCGCTCATCATGAATTCCGCGCGCAACCTCGGCTACGACGTGGGGAAATACGGCTACGACTACACCCCGGCGGTCGATGCGGAACATCCCCTGACCGAAGCAGTGGCGGCGCTGTATGCCGACGCGGACGTGGATCTCGGCGACAATATCGTCTACCCGCTGCCGACACAGCACTGGACGAACATCCGCGAAGAAATTGAAGCGCAGGCCGCGCTGCTGCCCGCCGAGCTGCGGGCCTCGATCGGACGCATACTCACGGCACTGCGCGAGGCACGGCGCTGGCGCGAGCATTCCCTGCGGCGCATCCCCGCCGCAGACCTCCGGCACATCTTCTTCAGCACCACACTCGAAGAGTCGCAGTGCGACGCGCATACATTCGACCAGGTCGTCTACGACGCGGCGCTCGCTTTCGACGGCAGTTCGGCCTCCTACGGCGCAATGCTGCTGGCGCAGGCGGTGGAGAAGGAAATCCCCGTCCTGCAATCCTTCCGCGGCGCGGATCACACGCTCGACATCCCCACGCCGTTCGGACGCGTGCTGCTGCGCGGCGGCGCGGACGACCGGCACTACGCGCAGGACTGCGCGCTGCTGATCGATCTGGGCGGCGATGACACCTACCTCGGCAGCGTCGGCGCGTCGAGCGACGGGCTGCCCGTATCCGTGGCCCTCGATCTCTCGGGCGACGATACGTACATCGACGAACACGAAAAATCACCCGCGCAGGGCGCCGGTGTGCTGGGCATCGGCATGTTGCTGGATCTCGGCGGCGACGACCGCTACACCGCCCACAGCTTTGCACAGGGCTGCGGCCGCTTCGGCGTCGGCGTGCTCTACGATGCCGCGGGCACTGACGAATACCGCAGCGCCGGTTTCAGCCAGGGGGCCGGACTCTACGGCATCGGTATCCTCTTCGACCGCACCGGCAGCGACGCCTATCACACCGTGTACTACGCACAGGGCTACGGCTTCTCGAAAGGGCTCGGACTGCTGTACGATCTGGAGGGCGATGACCGCTATATCGCCGACGATACGGAGCTGACACATGTGGGGGATGAAACACCGAAGCACAACGAAAGTGACGCGCAGGGCTTCGGCGGGGGACGGCGAGGCGATCATACCGATGGACACAATATGTCGGGCGGACTCGGCATTCTCTCCGATCTCGCAGGAAATGACACCTATTCCGCAGGCGTCTTTGCACAGGGAAGCGGGTACTGGTTCGGCTGCGGCGTGCTGCACGACGCCGAGGGTGACGACAGTTACCGCGGCGTCTTCTTCAACCTCGGCGCGGCGGCGCATTTCGCCATCGGTACGCTGTTCGACGAGGGGGGGAACGACCGCTCGGATCTCGTCATGACGCTGGGATTCGGCACCGGACATGACGGCTCCGCCGCCATATATATAGATAGCGATGGCGACGATATCTACACCATGTCCAACGGCGACGACCGCGCCGTCAGTCTCGGCAGTTCCCTGAACAATTCCTTCTCGCTGTTCGCGAACATCCGCGGAAACGATACCTACGCGCCCGTGGGCAACAGCATGGGCTACGCCATGTCGCGCCGTGGTGGTGAATGGGCACTGTACGCGCCCACGACCGGACTGTTTTTCGACATCGGCGGCGAGGATGAGTACCGGCATGACTTTGGCGCACAGAACGACGTCTGGGAACAGAAATTCGACCGCGCGCTCGGGCTCTACGGCTTCGGCATCGACACCGCTGCCGGCGGCCTGCGCTTCGAACGCGACTGAGGCGCCCTGCATCCCGGCGATCCTGCATCCCGGCGATCCTGCATCCCGGCGATCCTGCATCCCGGCGATCCTGCATCCCGGCCGACATGTATCCCGGCCGACATGTATCCCGACTGTACATCCCTGTTCTCTCGGGATGCGCACCTGCATTTCCTCATGCCCGGGAATTTCGTAAACTAGAAGATTGCAAATGTTCAACTCAACGTCACGGCGTTTCTCCATGGCAAAGAATCAGCAGAACACTCTCGAGAAGATCGTATCCCTCGCAAAACGGCGCGGATTCATTTTCCAGTCCTCGGAAATCTACAGTGGCCTCAACGGCTGCTGGGATTACGGTCCGCTGGGGGTGGAGCTGCTGCGCAATCTCAAGGATGCCTGGTGGAAAGCCATGACATACCGCGAGGACATCGAGGGCCTCGACGCCTCGATTCTGATGCATCCGCGCGTCTGGGAGGCGTCGGGACACGTGGAGAACTTCACCGATCCGATGGTGGACTGCAAGCAGTGCCGCAGCCGCTATCGCCTCGACGTGCTGTACGAGGGATTCAACGAGAAACGCCGCAAGAAAATCGCCGACGCCTATGCGGAGTATCTGGCGGCCGGCAATGGCGACGCCGAAGCGTTCAAGGCGCAGGAGCGCGAAAAGCAGATGGAAATCGCCGGCGACGCGCTGGCGGACCAGGCGCCCGTGTTTGAGGCCATGAACGAGAAACAGCTGCTGGTCTGTGCCAGCTGCGGCGGCACCGGCACCTTCACCGTGCCGCGCAAATTCAACCTCATGTTCAAGACCTTTGTCGGTCCGGTCGAGGACAACAGCGCCGTGGTCTTCCTGCGTCCGGAGACCGCGCAGGGCATCTTCGTGAATTTCCAGAATGTCGCGCAGTCCACCCGCCAGAAGCTCCCCTTCGGCATCGCCCAGATCGGCAAGGCCTTCCGCAACGAGATCAACACAAAGAATTTTCTCTTCCGCACCCGCGAGTTCGAGCAGATGGAGATGCAGTTTTTCGTGCGGCCGGGAAGCGACGAGGACTGGTACCGCCAGTGGCGGGATATCCGCATGCAGTGGTACCTGGATCTCGGCATGAATCCCGAGAAGGTCCGCCTCACTGACCATCCCGAAGACAAACTTGCGCATTATGCCAAAGAAGCGGTCGACGTCGAGTATCTCTTCCCCTTCGGCTGGGGTGAGATCGAGGGCATTCACAACCGCACCGACTACGATCTCGGCCGGCACCAGGAGTATTCAGGCAAGAGCATGGAATACTTCGACCAGGAGCAGGACGCCCGCTACGTGCCGTATGTGGTGGAGACCTCGGCAGGTGCGAGCCGCTCACTGATGGCCTTTCTCGTCGACGCCTACGACGAAGAGGAACTCGAGAAGGAGACCCGCACCGTGCTGCGCTTCCATCCGAAGCTGGCGCCGTTCAAGGCCGCCATCCTGCCGCTGGTCAACCGTGACGGCATGGACGACATCGGACTGAAGCTGTACCGTGATCTCCAGAAGTCCTTCAAGGTGTTTTACGATGACAGCGGGTCGGTGGGACGCCGCTACCGCAGGCAGGACGAAGCGGGAACGCCGTACTGCATCACCGTAGATTCGCAGACGCTCGAGGATCAGACGGTCACCGTGCGAGACCGCGACAGCATGGAGCAGGAGCGCGTCGCGATGGATGCGCTGAAGGGATATCTTCTGGAAAAACTGGCGGACTGACAACGCCTTCGGGGGAGGCGGCGCAGCGTTATTTCGTCACGGCTTCGCGCTGCAGGCGGGCGCGAAGACTGTCGATGACTTCCCGGGCGCGCACTTCCAGTTCGGGATACTGGTCGGCGAGACGCAAGGCGCGCGCGATGCGCCGCTCGGCGAGCACACGGGAAAGTTTCACGCCGTAATCCATCCTGTCGTTCATGAACAATTCGAGCTGTTCTTCCGGCGTGCGATGCGGCGGGGGGATGTCACCGACTTCCGGTGAGGGACGAAACAGGATGACTGCTCCCAGCAGAATCACTGAGCCGATGCTGATAAAGAGAAAGAGCTTTTTTCCCATGAGTCCGTGCCGTTGTTCGCTCCGTGTGCGCTTTTCGTGTAAACTACGGAAAATTCCATCGTATGTCATCGGGTGATCAACATCGTGAGTGAGCACAGCACAGAAGCGGTTCTCCAGGTTCGGGATCTGACATTCCGTTATGGCAGCACTCCCGTTCTGTCGGAGCTTTCGCTTGACCTGTACCGGGATGACGTGCTCCTGCTCACCGGCGCGTCCGGTGCAGGAAAGAGCACGCTCCTGCGCGTGCTTGCCCGGCTTCTCGAACCGGAATCGGGGACAGTGCTTCTGAACGGACAGCCGCGTGAGGACATCGATCCCACACGCTACCGCCGACGCGTCGCCTACCTGCAGCAGCAGCCGGTCATGGTTTCCGGCAGCGTGCGCGAGAATCTGCTGCTCTCCTTTCGCTTCGGAAGCGCGGAGCCCCCGTCCCGCGAACTGCTCGGTGAAATGCTCGATCGCACAGCGCTCTCCGGCGTGAGTCTCGAACAGAGCGCTGCGGAACTCTCGGTCGGACAGCAGCAGCGTATTGCGCTGCTCCGTCTGCTGCTGATGGAACCGGAAGTACTTCTGCTCGACGAACCGACGGCGTCGCTCGACGACGAAGCGGCACGGCTGCTGATGGAGTCTGTTGCCGCCGCACGGGAGCAGGCCGACCGCGCCGTGCTGCTGGTATCGCATAACGACGGCGGCGCCTCCGACGTACTTTCCCCACGCCGCGCGGTGCTTCGCAGCGGACATGTGGAGGAGGCGTCATGACGGGTGCGATGGACATCGGCATCCCGCAGCTGCTCATCGCACTGCTGTTCATCGTCACCGCCGGCGTGGCATCCCTCCGCCTGCGACTCGGCCTCGAGCGGGATCTTCTCTGGGGCACGCTCCGCACCGTGGCACAGCTTGTACTGATGGGATTCGTGCTCATTTACGTCTTCCAGCTTCGGCAGTGGTACCTGATCGTGGGACTGTACACCGTCATGATCCTCTTTGCCGCATGGATCATTCGCGGGAGGGTGCGTTCCACATCGGTATCGTATTTCCTGCCAACCTTCATGTCAATGGCGGTCAGTTATCTCGTGATCAACGTCCTCGTCGTGGCGGTGATCGTGCAGGCCGACCCGTGGTACCTACCGAAATATTTCATTCCGCTGGGCGGTATGATCATCGGGAATTCCATGAACGCCATCGCGATCGCGCTGGACCGCCTGTTCTCCGATCTGATCGGAAAGCGCGCGCGGATCGAACTGCTGATCAGCCTGGGCGCCACCGCGCGGGAGGCCTCCGCCGAAGTGTACCGCGATGCCATCCGCGCCGGGATGATTCCAAGCATCAACGCGATGATGGGCGTGGGCGTCGTGTTCATTCCCGGGATGATGACGGGACAGATCATCGCCGGTTCGGATCCGCTCGTCGCCGTAAAATACCAGATCGTGGTCATGCTCATGCTTGTTGGATCCACGGCACTGGGAAGCCTGCTGGTCATCTCCCTCGTGCGCCGCCGCTGCTTCTCCGCCGATCACCGGCTGACAATCCGCGAACGGAGCAGCTGAACCGGTGCGGCCCCCGATGCGCACTATCGTTTTTTTTCGTAGTTTTCCTGCGATACCGCCTGTCACAATCCTGATGCCTGATTTCCATGGATAACCCGCTCGTTTTCATTGTCGATGACGATTATTCACTCCGGCGTCTGCTTGAATTCACCCTGAAATCATGGGGATACGACTGTCAGTCCTTCTCCTCCGGCGACGCGCTGCTGAACAACCTCGATGAAAATCCCGACGTCGTGCTGCTCGACCACATGATGCCCGGATTGTCCGGTCTCGACACGCTGACGGGAGTACGCGAGAAAAAGCCGGATCTGCCCGTGATCATGCTCTCGGCGCAGGGAAAAATCGACGTGGCTGTCGAGCTGATGCGCGCCGGGGCGACGGATTATTTCACAAAGCCGGTGGATCTCAAACGCCTGCAGTTCGCGCTGAACAATGCGCTCAACCTGCGTGACCTGCAGGGTCGCGTGCGCATGCTGCAGGACACGCTGGAGAGTTCGGTGCGTTTTGAAAACATCATCTCGAACTCCGGCGTCATGCAGGATGTGCTCAAGCTGGTGGACAAGGCGCGCAACAGCGACATCAACGTGCTGATCGAGGGTGAAAGCGGTACGGGCAAAGAGCTGATCGCGCGGGCGATTCATTTCAACGGCGCGCGAAAGGAAAAGCCGTTTGTGGTCATCAACTGCGCGGCCATTCCACGCGAATTGCTGGAGAGTGAGCTGTTCGGACACGAACGCGGCGCGTTCACCGGCGCGGTGGAGCGGAAAATCGGGAAATTCGAGGCCGCGCATACCGGCAGCATTTTCCTCGATGAGATCGGCGAGCTCGACATGAGCCTGCAGGCGAAGCTGCTGCGCGTCATTCAGACGAAAGAATTCGAGCGTGTGGGTGGCGTGGATACACTGACCAGCGATGCGCGCCTCATCAGTGCCACCAACCGCGACCTGCTGGCGATGGCCGAACAGCGGGAATTCCGCGAAGATCTCTATTACCGTCTGTCAACCTTCCCGATCAAGCTGCCGCCGCTGCGCGAACGTCCCTCCGAGATCCCCCTGCTGTCCGAGCATTTTCTCAAACGTTTCTCCGAGCGGGAGCGGCGTCCGGATCTGTCCTTCCATCCCGACACGCTGAGCCTGCTGAGCCGGTATTCCTGGCCGGGCAACGTTCGTGAACTGCAGAGCATCATCGAACGGTCGGTGCTGCTGGCGGAGGACGATGTGATCCATCCGCAGGATCTTCCTCAGGCGCTGCGCTTTATTGGCGGCGACGATCAGCATGGCATTTCGACGGAAGTGTTTTCCTCGCGTGAGGATGTGCTGCCGCTCGAGAAGATCAAGGAGATCGCCGTCCGCCGTGCCCTGGAACTGCACGAGGGAAACATTTCGGAGACGGCGCGGGCCCTTCAGATCGGACGCACGACACTGTACGATATCATCAGGAAATTCGATATCCCCACCTGACTGGTGAGGCCGGGGAGTGACCTCCCCGCTGGCTGAACTACCTATTCCTTTTCCCCCTCATCTGCTTTCCCGGCGGGAATGAGCACGGTGACGGACGTGTACTTTCCCTGTTCGCTGTCGATGCGAACCGTCCCACCGTAGAGATCGGCGATGACATGAACGATCGCAAGGCCCAGCCCGATCCCGCGCTGCTCGAACGCCGTGCGGTCAAACTGCCGGTAGGCGCCGACGGCCTGCACGTGCTGCGGTGACATTCCCCGACCATGATCCATGACCGTCAGTTCATAGAACCCGTCGATGTGCCTGCCGGTGATTTCGATCCGCGTCCCGTCGAGACTGAATTTGCATGCGTTATCCGCCAGCTCCTCGACAATCTTCTCGAAGTCGCGGGCGGGCATACGCAGCGGTGCTTCGTCCACCTCAAGCGTGATATCCTTTTCACGTTTCGTCTGTGCCGCCACATATGCGACGGTTTCCCCGGCGGACTTCCTTGGAGACGCAAACTGGTCGTCCGTAATCGCTTCGCGCCATTGCTCATCCTGCCGCATGCTTTCGAGCTCCGCAAAACGGAGGTAATTCTGCACCAGGCGCAGCAGGCGCTGACCGGACTGATGGATATTTCCCAGCATCTCGCTCACTTCCTCCTCGTTGAAATCTCCGCGGTTTTCCCGCAGCAGATTCGACAACCCGAGAATGGAATTCAGCGGCGTGAGAAATTCATGCGGCATCGATCGGCTCAGAGAGTGGCGGAACTGGTCGAGCGTGGATCGCATACTCTGCTCGAAATTCTCGCGCTTGTGCAGCCGCACCTTCACCGCATTGAGCAGCTCCTCTTTCGTAAACGGCTTGGTGAGATAATCGTCCGCACCGGAGAGCATGCCTTTGCGCAGATCGGTCTTGTCGGAAAGGGCGGACAGAAAAATGAAAGGGATCAGTGATGTCGCGGGATCCTTGCGGATGTATTCCAGCACCCCGAATCCGCCGAGGTTCGGCATCATGATGTCGCAGAGCACGACGTCGGGCTGCTGTTCGCGAATCAGGTCGATTCCCAGCAGACCGTTTTCCGCCGAGACCACATGATACCCCGCTTCGGTCAGCCGCTCGATGATGGTTTCCCTGACGATGACTTCATCCTCGATGACCGCGATCTTCACCATGCTGCCTCCTGGGTTGATGCTGAAATGAATGTATCAATATCACTGCAGCGGTACAAACCGGCAGAGCAGGAATGGAAATGCATTGATATTTTATGAGCATATGCTTATAATTGTTTCATGAGGAAGCGCCGAGGAAGACCGCATGTGTGCAGGGCGGTGGATTTCGATCCCGAGATCCTGCACTTCAAGCCGGCGGGAATACCGACATCGATGCTCGAACAGATTTCCCTGAGTCTCGATGAGCTGGAGGCACTGCGCCTGGCGGATGTCGAAGGACTGTATCACAGTCTTGCCGCCGAGCGCATGCAGATAAGCCGGCAGACGTTCGGACGAATCATCGCGTCCGCGAGACGCAAAGTCGCTTCGGCACTGATTGAAGGAAAGGAATTGCTCATCACCGGAGGAATCGTCATGCAGAAACAGCATGTGATGGGACGCGGAGGGAAATGCATCTGTCCCTCCTGCGGCAAGACCGTCCCGCATCAGCAGGGAGTGCCCTGCCGGGAAACCCGCTGCCCTGACTGTGGCAAGGTCATGCTGCGCGAAGGATCCGAGCATCACGAGAAACTCGAAGAAAAACGCAGAGAAAAAGGAAAAGGAAGCACATCATGACTTTCGCCATCGCATCCGACGACGGAACGCACGTCGCCCAGCATTTCGGCCGCACGCGCGGCTTTGTCATTGTCGACGTGGACGGTGATTCAGAACAGCGCCGTTACGTGGAAAACCGCTTCACACAGCATCAGCGCCAGGAAGCACAGCACAGTTCCGGGGAGCACGGACATCAGAGCCACGGAGGTGCACACGGGCATGGTGCTGCACACGGGCACAGCCATCAGTCGATTCTTCAGGCGCTGGAAGGATGCAGCATGGTAGTCGCGGGGGGAATGGGAATGCGGCTGCGCACTGACCTCGATGCCGCGGGCATCATGGCCTGCGTTACGGATCATCTGCTGGTTGACGACGTAGTTCAGGCGGTGCACGCAGACACCCTCGAGCACCGCGCGGACAAGTCCTGCGGTCACTGATCCCCGCGTTGAAAATACACACTGCGCAGCGCGGGGACGGTCTGCCGGAATACGTGCTGCATGACGGTGAGCAGATCATGCATGCGATGCAGCTCTCCCTCTTCCGCGGCACGTTCCATCTTCACGCAGACATCGGCCATGGCCCGGGCTCCCAGGTTGAGCGCTGATCCTTTCAGCGTATGCGCCGCGCGCCGCGCGCCAGCCTGGTCCCGGGTATCCACCGCATCGGTGATCTCACGAACCAGCTCCGGGGTCTGACTTTCCAGAATGGACAGCAGTTCCTCCAGCATCCCGCTGTCACCTGCCGCGGCGACCGCAGTCAGTGTATCGACGGTATCCATGTCGAGAAGGTCCTCCGGTGAGGAAATGGACTCGGCCACCGGTGCTTTCTCGCGCCGCATCCCGGCCCAGTGCCGGATGGTTTCCTGCAGCGTCTCGATACGGATCGGCTTGCTGATGTAATCATGCATCCCCGCATCGAGGCAGCGCTGACGGTCACTCTCCAGCGCATTGGCCGTGACGGCGACCACGACGGGCTGACGTTCCGCCGGGATATCCCGCAGAATCCGCTTCGTTGCTTCGATGCCGTCCATTTCCGGCATCTGCACATCCATGAAAATCATGTCGTAGGATTGTCGTCCGAGCGCATCGAGCACCTCCAGTCCGTTCGCGGCCACATCGGTGCGATATCCCATCTGCTGAAAAAGCCGCACCACCAGCTTCTGATTCACCAGATTGTCTTCGGCGATCAGAATGCGCAGGGGAAGTTTTTCCGCGAGATGCCGGTCGAGCCGGCGCTCGCGTTTTTTCGTGTGATGCCGCTGCGTGCGCGCTCCGGAGGCCCTGATGAGCACATCGCGCAGCTGCGCCTGCTTGACCGGTTTCGTCAGTACGCTGTGGAACAGTCCTTCCGCTGGAATGCGCTCGTCGTTCCTGTTCAGCGACGTCAGCAGAATCAGCGGGACAGCTGATTCCGCGAACTGCCTGCGAATTTCGTGTGCGAGTTGTACGCCGTCCATTCCCGGCATGAGCATATCGATCACCGCCACATCGAAGGAAGCCCCCTGCCTGAGCACGCGAAGCGCCTCTTCAGCGGACGGCAGCACGAGACACTCCATGCCCCAGCCCACGCACTGCAGGTTGAGAATGCGGCGGTTGGTCTGATTGTCGTCGACGACGAGCACATGCTTGCCACGCATCTCGCGGATGCGCGACTCATCGATTTCCTCCTGTGGAGCGGGCGCCTTGGCGCGGATGGTGAAAAAGAACTGCGATCCCTCGCCGACCGTGCTCTTCACCCAGATCGACCCGTTCATCATCGCGACCAGCCGCGCGGTGATGGCGAGGCCCAGTCCTGTGCCGCCGTACTTCCGCGTTGTTGATGAATCCACCTGAGAGAAGGAACGAAAGAGCAGTTCGCGTTTCTCCTCCGGAATGCCGATGCCTGTATCGCGCACCTCGAAAAGCAGGTCGTAGCTGTTTTCGTTTCTTCCCCGCAGGGAAACAGTGACGACGATCTCTCCCCGCTCGGTGAACTTGATACCGTTCCCGACCAGGTTGACGAGGATCTGGCGCAGACGCGTGATGTCGCCGACGATCACGGGCGGAACGGCGGGATCGATCAGATACATCAGCTCGATCGGCCGCTCCCCGATATTGGGAATCATCAGATCAAAGACTTCCTCGATGCAGGGACGCAGTTCGAAGGGCTGCGCTTCGATGTGCATGCGTCCGGATTCGATTTTGGAGAAATCGAGGATGTCATTGATGATGGTCAGGAGACTGTCGCCGCTGGTCCGGATCGTTTCCACGTATTCCTGCTGCTCCTCCGTAAGCGGTGTCTCGAGCAGCAGCCCCGTCATTCCGATGACACCGTTCATGGGCGTGCGGATTTCGTGGCTCATGGAGGCGAGGAAATCACTTTTCGCGCGGTCGGCTTCCTCGGCCGCTTCCTTCGCCTTCAGCAACTCCTCCGCGTTGCGCTGCCGCTCTTCCTCCGTCATCTGGGCGCTGATGTAATGACCGATACTCTGCGCCAGCAGTTCGATGATTTCCGCGTCGGCCGGACGAAAAGGCGTTCGCCGCGTCTGTTCCGAGGAGAAACATAGCGTCCCGTACACTTCACCATGTACGCGGATGGTCGTCCCGATCGCTGCCCTGGCCTGGATCAATCCGCCGAATGTCTGTCCCGATTCGTCCGGGATTTCCGTTGCGTCCATGAAGACGGTCCCCCCCGTGTCCACGACCTTCTGGCAGAAGCCGCTGCCGGTGACGAAACGCATGCCCGCGCGCAGCCTGTCCTCGGGTGACCGTGCGGCGTAGATCTCGAAAAATGTGTCAGTGAGGCGCGTGATAATACCCGTCTCGAGCCCGAACATTTCTGCCGCAGTGTGAAGATAATCCTCGAAGAGATCCTCGAAGCTGTGGTACTGCGTCGTATTCAGCCGGTGCAGCTGTTTGAGCTGTTCACTGAACAGCAGCAGGCGCTGTTCGGTCTGCTTGCGGTCTTCAATGTCATGGGAGATCGCGACCATGCCGGCCGGCTTCCCGTCGTGCATGAGCACCGAGGTCGTCAGGTACACCCAGAACTCCTCACCGTTCGCGGTGACATTGATCAGGTCACCGCGCCAGCCTTCGCGAAGCGTTTCGGTGCGCAGCTGCTCACTGAGATTGACGGGATTATTCGGCGACAGCAGCATGCGTGCCTGGCGGCCGATGAGCTGCTCCGCGGTATAGCCGAAACGCTTCAGGACCGCGCGGTTGACATGCTCGATGCGTCCGTCCATATCGGTGATAACGATGAAATCACTGACGGATTCCATGACATGCGCCAGGCGCGCGAACTCGGCATTGATACGTTTCCGCTCGGAAATGTCGCGCGACGTCACGACGATCCCTCTGATCGTCGGCACGTGCAGGTAATTCGTGGCGATGGCCTCGAGTTCGAGCCAGCTGCCGTTGACATGTTGATGGCGAAACTCGACTTTTTCTTCGTGTCCGGGATGCGCGAGGACGTGTTTCGAGACCGCCTTGACCTTTGCGACGTCGTCGGGATGGAGGAACTCGAAAATGGGTCTGCCGTGCCGGCGGTGTACGCTGAATCCGCTCATGCGTTCGACGGTAACCGTTTCATACAGGATGGTCCCTGTTTCACTGAGCACGGTGATGGCGTCGCTGAGGTTCTGCATGAGCGACCGGAAACGGGTTTCACTTTGCTCGAGTGCCTGACGCGCCTCCTCGCGAATGATGAGTCCCCCGAGAATACCGGCCATGACGAGCAGAATGGATTCCTCTTCCTCACTCCAGTCGCGCGCCGAGTGACAGTCGTCGAAGCCGACGAAGCCCCAGAAATCGTCGCGCGTGAATATGGGGACGCACATCAGGGATTGAATCTCCTGCGCTTCGAGAACGGGACGTTCGGTGTCGGGAAAATCGACGGTGCGTCCCCGCACGGTGCGTCGCTGCGACAGCAACGCATACCAGCGCGTGAATTGCGGGTCGTAGGGGAGGTTCTGCAGATCCGGGTTGTCGATCTGCATCGTGACGGTGTCACGCGCCCACTCGAAACGCTGACTGAGTGAAACGGTGTCGCCGTCAGCGGAGTTCTGAAAGATATACACACGATCGACGCCGCTGGCTTCCCCCAGAATGCGCAGCGTATCCGGGACGGCAGCACTGAAATCGCCGGCGGTGATGAGATGGCGGATGGCGGCGGTCACACCTTTGAACAATGCGTCGCGCTTCCGCAGCGTCTCAATGATCGCGGCCTGCCGGGCGTGGTCGGAATGCTCGGCTTCAGCGTGCTGCTTCGCGTGGTCGGGCCGTTCATCATGCATGACTGCTCTCCTCATTGCACGTTTCCTCGCGCGGACACAACATCTCCCGCGTACGACGCGGTCAATCACGGTGTCGTCCGGTATCGCGGAATCCGCCGGGCACGGCTCATGCCCCTGCGGATTGCCCCACGTTCATGATGGATTCACTGTGCGCAGGACATCACCATAAATATACAACGCACGGCAACAATCCCGGGAATGCCGGCACGCATGGAATTTTGACTTTGTGCGCTGTGTTGCTAATAATAAAGGGATTACACATTGTTTCATCCAAGAGAAACATTCATGAACAACGGAACAGAACGACAACCGTTCGCTTTCAAGGACTGCACACTCGCCGCCATCGCGACCGGCAAGCGCGCGCAAAATCTCCGCGAGATGCGTGATCACCTGCAGCATGTGGACGCCGGATGCATCTATTATCATTTCTGGGGCGGACGTCTCCGTCCTCAATTTGACGAACCGGAGTTCAACAACGACTTCGCTGCCTGGTGCAAGCATGCCCTGCGCGACGACATCGTGGCCGAGCGCCTCAGTGTCGTGGATCCCACCGGCTTCGATTCCCTCGAGGATCTGCGCAGTGAGGTGATCGACATTCTTGAAGAGCGACTCTACGAGCGGGAGTTCATTCCCTGGGCCAAGACGGAAGAACAGTTTTCCTTCATCCGGTCGCAGATCGTGGTTTTCGGAACGCAGCACAGCATCGATGATCCGCGCGAACTTCCCGGAGTGTTCCAGGATATTTCCGCGAGCAGCATTTTCTATCACTTCATCGATGCACGCAGGCGCACGCCGGATGGAAAGGACGATTTTTCCACATGGCTCGGCGGACTGAACGGCGACTACGCTTCACTGCTCGCCCGCCTCGCGGATGTCGATCCGTATTTTGTGACGCTCAGTGAACTGCGTGACCAGCTTTCCGGGCTGTTCGAGGAGTTCTTCTCTCATGAATCAACGGAAGGGAGCAACTGATGCAGAGTCTTGAATCCTATGCGAAGATAACCGGACAGGATGTCATCACGCAGCTGCGGCAGCTTGCCGAGCCCATGCGCGGCATGAAGGTCGTGCACGTGAACTCCACCCGCATGGGCGGGGGAGTCGCGGAAATCCTGCACAAGCTCGTTCCGCTGATGAACGAACTCGGCCTCGACACACACTGGGAAGTCATCGAGGGCAATAACGATTTCTACCAGTGCACGAAAAGTTTTCACAACGCGCTGCAGGGTAACCAGGTTGTCATCCCGGAATCGCTGCTGCGGAACTTCGAGGAAACGAACAGGGAAAACGCGGAGAAACTGCGTCCGAAACTCGAGGATGCCGATATCGTCTTCATCCACGATCCGCAGCCGGCACCACTGCTGCGCTATATGCCCGATCGCAAAGGCACGTGGATCTGGCGCTGTCACATCGACGTGAGCCGTCCCTACCGTCCGGTCTGGAAATACCTCCGGCCGTTCCTGCTCGACTACGACGCCAGCATCTGGTCGCTGTCTGACTTCGCGCAGCCGCTGCCGCATCCGCAGTACCTCGTGCCGCCCAGCATCGATCCCCTCAGCGACAAGAACATCGACCTGCCGGAATCCGAGATCAACGCCGTGTACGACCGCTTCGACATCGACCCGAATCGTCCGCTGATCACGCAGGTCTCCCGCTACGACCGTTTCAAGGATCCGGTGGGAGTCATCCACGGGTATCGCTACGCCAAGCGCTTCATTCCCGGACTGCAGCTCGTGCTCGCGGGCGGGAGCGCCACCGACGATCCGGAAGGCGAGGCCGTGCTCAACGAGGTGTACGATGCTGCCAACGACGATCCCGACGTCAAGATCCTGCTTCTGCCGTCCGATGCGCATCGCACGATCAACGCACTGCAGCGTGCCAGCGACATCATCCTGCAGAAATCGACACGCGAGGGATTTGGCCTGACCGTCACCGAGGCGATGTGGAAAGGGCGTCCTGTCATCGGCGGAAACACCGGCGGCATCCGCCTGCAGGTGATCAATCACCACACCGGTTTCCTGGTGTCGACGCCCGAAGGCGCCGCCCTGCGCACACGCTATCTGCTCAATCACCGCGACATCCTCGAAAACATGGGGACGAAGGCGAAGCAGTTCGTGCGCGATCACTTCCTGCTGACGCGCCATCTCGGCGAGTATCTCACGCTTATGGTGGTGCTCAAACATGAACATGCGGACCGTGTGGAGCTCGCATGAGTGCATCGGACGAGACAGGAGATTTTCGCGTCCTTCAGGCGAATGCGGATCCGGGGAATTTCCTCCGCGATGTGCGGCGCGCTGACACGCGGCTGCTCCTGCTCGACTATGACGGAACCCTCGCGCCGTTCACGCCCGAGCGTGACCGCGCCTTTCCCTATCCCGGTGTCCGTGAGCTGCTGACACGCATCCTCGCGGATGAACGTAACCGCGTAGTCGTGATCAGCGGCCGCGCGGTCGCCGACCTGATTCCGCTGCTCGGCATCGATCCGCTTCCGGAGATCTGGGGCTCACACGGATGGGAACATCGTATGGCCGACGGCACGTACCGGGGACCAGCCTTTCCCGACGGACTCGCGGAGCTGTTCGCGGCGGAGTGGAAGTGGCTGCAGGAGCACATTCCGCGGCAGCAGCTCGAACGAAAGCCCGCCTCGGTCGCCGTGCACTGGCGCGGCGTGGGGGACAAAGAGCGCGAGCGTATCCGTGCGGCAGCGGAGAAACGCTGGGCCGCTTTCGAGGAGATGGACCTGCTAGACCTCCACGCCTTCGATGGCGGACTCGAACTGCGTGCGGCGGGAAAAACAAAAGGCGATGCCGTGCACGCACTGCTGCACGATCTGCGGGATTCAGTTCCCGCTGCATATCTCGGCGATGACAAAACGGATGAGGATGCCTTCTCGGCACTGGAGGGACGCGGACTGCGCGTGCTCGTGCGCCGTGAACTTCGTCCCACCCAGGCCGATGTGCATCTCATCCCTCCGGAGGAACTCCTGCGTTTTCTCACACACTGGACAGAATCTGCATGACGGACACATTATCGCAACCGCTGCTGGGGAATCCCCTGTATGACTGGCTGATCGGGCTCGGCATCGCCGTCGGCGTGACCGCGGCCATTCTGATCATCAAACGCGTGGTTGCACGGTATTCCATGCGCGCCGCGAAAAAAACCCGCACGGACGTCGATGACATGCTCGCGGGGCTTGTCGACAAGATCAATTTCTTTTTCCTCGTCATTATCGGTCTGTGGAGCGGGTCGCTGTATCTGGACCTCTCTCCCACGGCACAGGAGATTCTCAACAAGGCTCTGTTTGCCGCCTTTATCATTCAGGCGGCACTCTGGGGAAACACGGTCATCGTCTACCTGATCAGCAAGACGACCCGACTGCGTGAGTACGAGGATCCCGGTGCGCAGACCTCCCTCAGTGTGCTTGGCTTCCTCGCGAAGCTTGTGCTCTGGTCTGTCGTCCTGCTGGTGATTCTCGACAATCTCGGCTTCAACATCACGACACTCATCGCGAGTCTCGGCATCGGCGGTATCGCCGTAGCTCTCGCCGCGCAGAGCATCCTTGCAGAGTTGTTCGCATCACTGTCCATCGCGGTAGACAAGCCCTTCGTGATCGGCGACTTCATCATTATCGACAACTTTCTCGGTGTGATCGAAAAGGTCGGGATGCGCACGACGCACATCCGCAGTCTGAGCGGCGAACTGATCATTTTCTCCAACACCGACCTGCTGAGAAGCCGCATACGGAATTACCAGCGCATGCAGGAGCGGCGCATCCTTTTCTCCGTCGGCGTGATCTACGGTACGCCATCGGAAAAAATTCAGGCCATCCCGGGGATGGTACGCGAAATCATCGACGCCGATGACATGGCGCGCTTCGACCGTGCGCATTTCAAAGAGTATGGGAATTTCTCCCTGAACTTCGAATTCGTCTATTACGTGCTCTCTCCCGATTACAATGAGTACATGGACGCACAGCAGCGCATCAACTTCGCGATTTACGATCGCTTCGAAAAGGAAGGCATTCAGTTCGCCTTCCCCACACAGACGATTCATCTGCAGCGGCCGCAGTCTGAAACAGATTGAGAGAAACATGGCACAGGATCAGGATATGAATGAACAGACAGGGATACCCCAGAGACTGATTATCGTATCGAACCGGCTGCCGGTCGTTTTCGAGCGGCAGGACGGCAACCTGACATTCCGTTCGGGATCGGGTGGGCTCGTCACAGCGCTCGCACCCGTGCTGCGCGACCGGGGCGGCATGTGGATCGGCTGGTCGGGGCTTTCCGACCGCGAACAGGAGGAAGTGGATCATGTACTGGAGGACTCGTCCGTCGCGTCGGGATACGACCTCGCGGCAGTGCCGCTCACCGAGGAGGAACTGGAGCTCTATTATCACGGCTTCGCGAATGAAATTGTCTGGCCGCTTTTCCACGACCTGCAGTCGCACTGCCAATTCCAGCCGGAATACTGGCATGCGTATCAGCGCGTCAACCGAAAGTTCGCCGAACGGGTATTCGAAGTCACGCGCAGCTCGGATTATATCTGGGTGCATGACTACCATCTGATGAACGTGGCATCGGAGCTGCGCGGCATGGGCGTGCAGTCGCCGCTGGGTTACTTCCTGCACATCCCCTTTCCGCCGCCTGACATTTTCATCAAGCTGCCCTGGCGCTTCCAGGTGCTGCGCGCACTGCTGGACTACGACCTCGTCGGTTTCCAGACCATGCGCGACAAGCGCAACTTCATCCAGTGTGTGCGCATGCTGCTTCCGGATGTCTCGACCAAAAGCATGGGCGGCTTCCATCTCGTGGCCCACGAACACCGAGAGGTGCGCGTCGGCGTGTTTCCCATCAGCATCGACTACGACGACTTCGAACGCCTGGCACGCAGCCGCGAAGTATCGGAATCAGCGTGGTACATTCACGAGGATCTGCCGCATCAGCAGATCGTTCTCGGTATCGACCGTCTTGATTACACCAAGGGCATCCCCTACAGGCTCGAGGCCTTCCGCAACGCACTGCGGCGTTTCCCGGAGCTGCGCGAAAGCATGACACTCGTGCAGGTCGTCGTGCCAAGCCGCACCGACATCCCGAAATACCACGACCTGAAGGTGGAAATCGAGCGCCTCGTCAGCGAGATCAACGGTGAGTTCACACGCTCGGGATGGGTACCCATTCATTACATCTTCCGGCATCTCACGCGCACCGAACTGCTCGCGTATTACCGCACCGCTGAAATCGCACTGATCACGCCCATCAAGGATGGCATGAATCTCGTCGCCAAGGAGTACTGCGCCTGCAACATCGAAAACAACGGCGTGCTGATCATGAGCGAGTTCGCCGGCGCCGCAGCGCAGCTGCAGAAACACGCACTCATGGTCAATCCCTACGACGTCGAGGGCATGGCCGAAGGACTGCGCGATGCGTTCCAGATGAACTACGACGAGCGCGGCGACCGTATGCGGCAGCTCCGCTCCACCGTGCGGCGCTATGACATCTACCGCTGGGTGGAGTCCTTCCTCGGCGCGGCCATCTCGAAGAATCTCAGCGACTACCCCGTCATCTCGGAATACATCCCTGACCAGGATCACGATCTCAGTCTGTCTGAGGGGGGATAAACGCTTGACGTGAGCCAATGGCACCGGATCTTGAAATCCCTTAAGTTGCGGTGTTATGAAAACCATTCACTTCACCAAGGCAGAAGGCGCGCAGAACGATTTCGTAATCGTCGACGACCGCGCCGGTGAACTGCCCGACGAGGAGCGCAGCCGCTTCGCCGCGCTTTCCTCGCACCGCCGCAAGGGCGTCGGCTCCGACGGCGCCATATACATCGATACATCCGACACGCATGATTTCGCGATGGCGTTTTACAATCCCGACGGATCCGCGGGAAGCATGTGCGGCAACGGGGGACGCTGCGCGGCGCTGTTCGCCGTGCAGAACGGCATCGCGGATCGTGAGATGCGCTTCACCGTCCTCGACCGCAGCTATCACGCGCGCGTGGACGGAAACACCGTACAGTTATCCTTCCCCCCTCCGCTGGAACTGCGTCCCGCCGTAACAATCGACTGCGACGGCGAACCCTGCACCGTCGATTATGTCGACAACGGCGCACCGCATATTGTCGTGTTCGCCGATGCGCTGCCCGCATCCCTGCGCGCGCCGCTGGCGGACCTGGACATGAACCATGTGGGACTCCTCCTGCGGCATCATCCGCATTTCGCGCCGCGGGGCGGCAACGTGAACATCCTCGAACGGCAGGATGCCGGTGTGATCGCGATCCGCACATTCGAGAAAGGCGTCGAAGGGGAAACCGAGGCCTGCGGCACTGGCGCGCTCGCGTCGGGAATGATCGCTCATCTGCGCGCGGGCGCCGCGCCTCCCGTCGCGCTGCACACGCACGGCGGCGACATTCTGCGCATCCATTTTACTCCCTCGGACGCACCATCCGACGACCCGCGGCATTACGCCGACGACCTGATGCTCGAGGGCCCTGCGCATCTCGTGTTTGATGGATGCATGGTTGTGACCGCCCCTAATACAGCACCAGATACCCGAACGGCGGAAGATTGAATGAGACTCCCTCCCTGTCGAGTTCCGCCTCACCGGCGATGAGCAGGGGCTGTCCCTTCACCGCGGGCGTAAGATCCAGCCTGCCCGCCGCCTTCTGATCCGACATGTTGACGATTACAACCACTGCCTCGCTCATTCCTCCATTCGCTGCATCGTGCGCACCCTGTTTCTGCTGCTCAAGTAATTTCTCCTTCCCTGCCGGTTGTTCGTACTCACGGACAAATGCGAACACCCTGCCAGTGCTGTCGAAGGGCAGCAGGCGCATATCACCGCGGCGCAGTGCGGGATGCGCGGCGCGGGCGTTGAGCAGTCTCCGGTAAAATTCGCGGAATCCGTGCCTGTCGCTCTCCCAGTCGATCGTCACCTTTTCGAACAGACTCAGCCGGCGATCGTTGCCGACCTCCTGTCCGTTGTACACGAGCGGCACTCCCGGCAGCAGCGTGACCAGCACGGCCGAGGCCTTTGCGCCTTCGGGACCGAACCACTCCACCGCCGGGCCGTCATATTTGCTCTTGTCGTGATTCGTCGTGAAGCGCAGCCGCAGCGCTCCCTTCGGATAACGGTAGGATTCACGCGTCAGCGTCGTGGCAATATCCTCCACGCCTGCTTCTCCCTCGATGATCGGCCGCAGCACATCATACGAATTCCACGCATACGTCAGGTCGAAGGCGTCGATATGCAGCTCCGGATCCGCTCCCTCCGCGAGCATCATGACGGGCCTGACCTCGCGAAGCGCCTGTGCGGCATCCACCCAGAACTCATGCGGCACCAGCTCGGCCACATCGCAGCGGTAGCCGTCGATCCCCACATCGCGCACCCAGTACAGCATCATTTCCTTCATCCACGCGCGCAGGCTGTCGTTCGAGTAATCGAGATCGGCGACATCATGCCAGTTGGCGTTCGGTGCGATGATCTCGCCATCGGCGCCACGCGTGTACCACTCCGGATGCTCCTCGATCAGCGGATTGTCCCACGCCGTGTGATTGGCCACAAGATCGATGATAATGTGCATGCCCTCGTCGTGCACCGCGTCGACCAGCGCGCGGAAATCCTCCAGCGTTCCGAATTCCGGATTGACTGCGTAATAATCCTTCACCGCGTAGGGACTCCCCAGCGAGCCCTTACGGCGCTTCTCGCCGACGGGATGAATCGGCATCAGCCACAGCACCGTCACGCCGAGCTGCTTCAGCTCGGGCAGGCGCCGCTGCAGCGCACGGAAACTTCCCTCCTTCGAGAAGGATCTCAGGTACACTTCGTACAACACGGCCTCACGCACCCAGGCGGGACTCTCCACCGACTGCATGTCGTAGAACGCACTGCGCAGCAGCTCGATCTCCTCCTCGTACTCGAGCAGCGCGACATTGCCGATCATTCCGCCCGGGCCCGCAATATCCTCGATGCGGACGGCGATTACATTTCCTTCCTCCCTGAGCTGCGGCGTCACGTCGAAATAGAAGAGCTCCCCGTAGCCGACATGCGACCCGATGCGGACACCGTTGAGCCATATGTCGGCGTTGTCATCCACGGCGTCGAACACGATCGCGTAGGTCTTTCCCTCCTCGATCTCCATGTCGAAGCGGCGCGCGTACCAGCCATAACCATCGTAGGAGGCAAGCTCGCTCATCATATCCCACCTCCCCGGAACGCGCATGGTGTCCCACGCGGCGCGATCGCGATCGGGCGCATACCATTGCTCATCGACGCCCACGCCGGTGGAATCGACGCGGAAATCCCACACGCCGTTGAGACTCATGCGAAAGGACTCGGTGTTCATCCCGTCATCCTCCGCCGTGCCGCAGGATATCGCGAGCAGTGGAAGCGCGATAAGCAGAAGGCTGAACAGAGGGGAGCGGCGCTGGGATCGGTCACTGTGCATCGGGGATCTCCGTGGCTGTCAGAGGGGTAGTGTGGCATCAGAAATGCAGGAGGATATCATCAAGCGCTTTCTTCCGGATGTCGGGCACCGCGGCGTCCGCGGCAGGATAGCCGACGGGCAGCAGCACAAACGGCTTTTCGTTTTTCGGGCGGCCAAGAATTTTATTGAGGAAACCCATCGGATTCGGCGTGTGCGTCAGCGTCCAGAGTCCGGCCTGGTGCAGCGCGGCGATGAGGAAGCCGACAGCGATACCGACCGACTCGGTCACGTAGTAGTGCTTCTTGCGCATGGAGCTGCCGCCGACCGTGCCCACTCCCGACGATTCGTAATTGATCTGGAACACTACGATGAGATACGGCACGATGTCGATGAACTCCTTGTGCCAGTCCGTGCCCAGCGGCTCGAGCACGTCCTTCCATTCCTTCGGGAAGCGGCGCTCGTAATTCGTGCGTTCCTCCTCCTCGGCGGCGAGGCGGATGCGGTGTTTGATGTCGGGATCGGAGACGAGAACGAAGCGCCAGGGCTGCTGGTTCGCGCCAGAGGGAGCGAGTCCGGCCGCGCGGATGCAGTCCTCAACGATGTCGACGGGAACGGGATCGGAAGAAAACTCCCGAACGCTGCGCCGCGTGCGCATGCGCTCGAGAAAGCGTTTCGCCTCGCGCCGCTGCTCGTCTTCGCTCATGTGTTCGTATTCGAGGGGAATGAATCCTGCGCTCATGTCAGTCTCCGAAGCAGATGCCGAGGTCACGGGCGGTCATCATCGTGTCGGAATCCAGCGGCACGCTTTTCATGCGGCGCGTGGCTTTTTTCAGCGGAACGTAGCGCACCGTCGGGGGATCGAGCGCGACCATGATTCCGCTCTGTCCCTCCTCGATCGCGCGCACCGCCGCGGCACCGAAACGCAGCGACAGCAGGCGGTCGAAGGTCGTGGGTTTCCCGCCGCGCTGCAGGTGTCCGAGCACGACGTGACGGGATTCCTGTCCGGTCATCTCCTGCAGCTGTGCGGCGACGTGCTCGCCGATGCCGCCGAGTTTTTCGGCGCGGCCGACTTCCCTCGACTTGACCGAGCGCTCGCCGCCCTTCGGTTTGGCGCCCTCGGCAACGACCACGATGGAAAATTTTCTCCCGTTCCGCACGCGCTCGCGTGTTTTCTCCGCGACCTTTTCGATGTCATACGGGATTTCGGGGATGAGGATCGCATCGGCGGTACCGGAGATCCCGGCGTTGACGGCGATCCAGCCGGCGTAGCGCCCCATCACCTCGACGACCATGATGCGCCGGTGCGCCTCGGCGGTGGAGTGCAGGCGGTCGAGGCATTCGGTGGCGAACGACACGGCAGTGTCGAACCCGAACGTCGCCACCGTTTCGCTGAGATCGTTGTCGATGGTTTTCGGCACACCGACGATGCGCAGTCCCTTTTCGTACAGGGCATCGGCGATGGACAGTGAGCCGTCGCCGCCGATCGCCACGACGGCGTCGATCCTGTGCTTTTTGCATCCGCGGATGATTTCCCTGCTGCGGTCGACGGTCTTGTAGCTGCCATCTTTCTGCTGCACGGGATACTCGAGCGGATTCCCCTTGTTGGTCGTGCCGAGGATGGTGCCGCCGAGATGGGTGATGCCGCGCACTGATTCCAGTGTGAGCGGGATGAGTCCCCCGTCGGGATACTGCTCGGGCATCAGCAGTCCGTTATACCCGTCCCGGATGCCGACGACCTTCCACCCGCGCTCGATGGCGCCGATGGTCACGGCACGGATCACCGCGTTGAGTCCGGGCGCATCTCCGCCGCCCGTGTTGATCGCTACGGTGCGGATACGCGGCCGCCGTTTTGTCTTCGTTTTCTTTTTCGCCGTGGCAGATTTCGCCGTCGATGCGGATTTTACTGTGGATGCGGATGAAGTTGCTTTGCGTGCCATGCGGTTCCCGGGCTCAGATGTTGTTGCGATGTATTCCTCAATGTACAACACCCGGGTGCAGGGATTCAAGGAGGCAGACACGGCGTTTCCCGCATTGTGCCATATTATTATCCGGGTAAAATTCTTTTCCAGGGGGTTTTTACCCGGGTAAAACATATTTTTACCCGGGTAATATTCAGTTTTACCCGGGTATAAATATGCATTTACAAAACCTGCGATTACAGGATTGACGGTAGTGATAAGTGGGCTCAGTACACCGCGCCGACCACACGCATGCGCGTGTGGTTACAGGAATGAAACAATTTCTTCCCCATTGTTTGTTGTGATTCTGTTGCAGTCATCCGTCACCGCGACGCCCCGTCTGTCGCGCGAAGAACATACCGGCATCCCCGCATCGATATTGCAGGCAGTTATTTCATATTGACCGCCGGAACATTAGATTTCGACTGCATTTTTATCCCCTGAAATCCACCGGAGTCCCCCATGAACGTTGCCATTTTCTTTGCCCTGATGGGCGGCATCATTCTGATCGGTTTCCTCGCGAACCTGCTGTTCAAGGTCACGAAGATTCCGAGCGTGCTGCTGCTGATGGGTATCGGTGTGTTTCTCGGTCCGGTAACGGGCTGGCTGGCATCGGACGCGCTGGTGACGATCGCACCGTATTTCGGCACGATGGCACTGCTGATCATTCTGTTCGAGGGGGGACTCGAACTCGACATCCGCACCGTCGTGCGGCAGGCGCCGAAAGCCGCAGCGCTGGCGGTGAGCGTCTTCGTACTGAGTGTCGTGCTCGTGATGCTGTTCGGCATATACGTCATGGAAATGACGGTGCTCAACGCGCTTCTCATCGCAGCCATCCTCGGTGCGATCAGTCCGGCCATCGCCATTCCCGTCGTGTCGGGACTCAGCGTCCGCGACGAGATCAAGACCATCGTCAAGCTCGAATCAGCCCTCGGCGAAGTGCTGCTGATCGTCTCCGTACTGCTTCTGGTCGATTTCCACAGCACCGGTACGCAGGGCGTCGGCAGCGTACTGATGAGCTTCGTGATTTCCTTTGGTGTCGCCTTCGTCGTGGCCTCCATCGCCGGGGTACTCTGGTCGCGCCTGATCGGGTGGATCGGCAAGGAGCCCCTGGCATACATGCTTACGCTGGGATTCATGTTCCTGCTGTACTTCGTGGTCGAGGAAATGCACGGCAGCGCGGCCATCGCGGTTCTGATGTTCGGTCTCGTTCTCGAGAACATGCAGGTCATGGCCGATCATATCGGCGCGCGCCTGCGGCAGTTTTTCGGCATCGACATCAAGTCGGAAAAATTCATCCTCAACCAGTTCATAAAGAACATCACCGAGGAAATCAGCTTCCTGCTGCGGACATTCTTCTTCGTGTATCTCGGACTGCTGCTGGATTTTGATGAGCTCACGTGGACGATCGGACTGTTCATCCTCGGCATGACCGCCCTGCTGCTGCTGAGCCGCTGGGTGATGATGTACGGGTTCCGCAAAATCAGCCGCGGTTTCACCGAGGGCGAACTGCAGACCATCATGGCCATGCTGCCGCGCGGACTTGCCACGGCTGTCATGGCGCTGCTGCCATTTCAGCAGGCGCAGGTCCCCGGGACCGATATTTTCCCGCTCTACGCTTTCGGTGTCATCGTTCTGACGAACCTCTTCATGACCGGCAGTGTCATGTTCGCCGAGCGACGGCTCCGCGGAGAACGGCAGCGCGGCGAAGCGCCGCTTGCCGTGGGGTACGCCGGCGAGCCGCAACCGGCCATCGCTCCGCTGCAGGCGGAAGGCGCTCCCGCTGCCGGCAGACTTTCCGACCTCGAACGCGCCGGAAGAACCGAGGCACACTCCTTCGCCGAGGCCCGCGCGTCGGCGGAGGCACAGGAACCGGAAACGACGGCATCCGCGGAACGGATATTGGAGACGGATGAAGGCGACAGGGACAGTCAGACTGCCGAAACGAAAGAAGGTGCGACCGAAAAACCTCCGGAGCAGCGGCAGCCGCATGTGCGCATGCGCGCCGAGGGTGGCGGCGAACCGGAAGGCGAAGTGTTTCCCTCCTACGAGGGCACACTGTTTTCGGCGGATGAAGGCTTCAAAGGCGAGCCGCTGCCGCAGAGCTTCACCGACTGGATGGCACGGATCTTCGGCATCCACACCGGCGACCGCGAACGTGGGTACCTCGAGGCATACCGCGCGGCACACATCGCCGAACCGCTGTTCTGGGTGCAGGTCGCGCTCGCCACGGCGATCACCACGCTCGGACTCATCCTTGACCAGAGCGCCATCATCATCGGCGGTTCGCTGATCATGCCGATCATGTACCAGGTGCTCGCGGCGGGGCTATCCCTCGCTTCCGGCGAAATCTATCTGCTTCTGCGCATCGCCTTCAAAATGCTGCTGCTGATGCTGCTCACCGTGCTGCTTTCGGCCGTTCTCGCCGACCTCCTGCCATTCGAGGAAGTCACAGCGGAAATCGCATCACGGACGCGTCCGACGATCATCGATTTTCTCATTGCGCTCTTCGGCGGCATGGCGGGTGCCGCGATGATCTCCCGGAAAAACCGCTTCGTGCAATTCTTCCCCAGTGCCATCATCGCCATTACGCTGCTGCCACCGCTCGCTGTCATGGGTTTCGGTATCGCCAACGGCTTCAATGCGGATATCGTGCGCGGCGGTGCGCTGCTGTTCACAGCCAACTTCTTCGCCAACATTCTCGGTGCCATGCTGGTATTCCTGCTCGTCGGGATGCCGAAGGCGGCGAGCTTTGAATCCGTGCGACGCTGGAAGGAACAGGAACTGACACACCCGGTCATCAGCACGGTGTTCGAAAAGCTTCGTCTGAGTCAGCTCGTCGGCCGCACCGGATCGGTGCGCGCCCGATTCATCGTGATCGCCGTGTTCCTGCTCATCATTCTGATTCCTCTGCAGTCGGCGCTCAATCAGCTGACCATGGAACTGCGCGCGCGACAGGCGATCTCACAGGTGGCGAATACCTTCGACATCACGAATCGTTCAACCATCATCAACACCTCTTCCACCATCGAGGAGGATCTCATCGAGGTCAAACTCCAGGTGGCGACCAACAGTTTTTTCACGTCTGATGACATCCGGCGATTCGAAGAGCGCGTCTCCGACCGCACCGGCATTCCCACCCGCCTCGATCTCGTCCAGACACTCAGCGACATCGGGGAGGGAAGCACCGTCCGCGGCATGCTGACGCCGCAGGTACCGGGCGCCGCCGCAGGACCCCGCAGTTTCGCGCAGGCCATCGGTGATCTGCGCTTCCAGGCACAGAGTATTCTCCGTTCACTGCCGCTCGGCCGCCGTATCGACATCGTGAGCATGAACGCGGAGCTGACGCTCGACACGCTCAGTCCAGCCCTTAATTTCGTGTACCTCTCGGACGAACCGCTCAACGAGGATGCCCGCGACATTCTGTCGACACTGATCGCCGGACGCATTTCCATGCCGGGCAGCAGCATTCAGTTCAGCTGGATCGACCGTGAGCATCGCTTCGAAGTCGGCCGTCGTTCGACATTCGCTCCGGCTGACACGGTCCGCCTGAAAAACCTGCAGGCACAGCTGAGCAAGTATCCGCAGCTTTCGGTGCAGGTACACATGCCCGAGGAGGAATTCCGCGCCTATCGTCCCGGGCAGTTCCGCGGAGAGCTGCGCCGGCACCTGCCGCTCGCGGAGGATTCCACACGGATTCGCTACACGACCTCGCCGCAGCCGGCCGACAGCGTCCTGCTGCAGCTCAGCGTCGAGGGCAACATCCTCCGTCCGCAGGATACTGCGATGCGCCTGCAGGGTTCCGTGCGTAACGATACGGCGGCAGTGAAAAATCCTGTACCGTAAGCTTGCGGCATGCGCACTGATTCTCTAAATTGAGAATTCCGGCATCATTCCATCACTCATTGCTGATAGACCGAACATGGCAGAATATCAGAAGCATCTCTACATGATCATTTTTCCGATCAACGCGCTGGTCGCCTCGCAGCTCGAGCCGCGGGCCTTCGCCCAGCATTACACGATCGGGAGCGCCCGGCATTTCCAGGGCAAGGTCGTTTTCGCGGAACTCGACATTGCATTCCGCGACCCGTATTTCAAAATCGACGAATATCTGGACAAGACCGTGCCGCATGAGGACGGCAGTCCCAAACGCACGAAATTCATCTCCTCCTACCGCGTACTCGAGCATGTTCCGTTCGATGTCATGAAGAAGCTTTATCTGGTGACGGTCAGCGGCAAGGCGCTCGAGCTGTCGCCTGCGCCGTACACGGCGGAGAACGTTCCGGGCCTGATCCGGATTTTCCAGGAAATCGCGCCCGTGCGCAATCTGATCGCATCGCGACTCGACCAGCGTGATTTCGGTGAGTATATCACACAGGATACCGCCAAAGGCGCCTCGCGTGTATGCTTCACGCAGATCGACCTCAACATCGAGGAGTTCATGACGGAGAGCAAAAACCGCGACATTATCGTATCGCCGATTCCGGACAGCAATCCCTACCGGCTGCTCGACTGCCTGACCGAGCTGCAGCAGGTGGAGAAAAAGACAGTCAAGACCATCAGTCTTTCCTCCGTACTGCACAGCATCAGTTACCGCGTGCTGCGCCATGGATTCTGGTTCTTCGACGCGGAAGGGGATATGATTTTCTTTCCCATCCCCAACCGTCATGAGCTGGAGACCACACATTACGACTGGTGGAAGAACGCCCGCTGATTTTTTCGTTTCTCACCGGTATCATCGACACCCCGAAATTCCGGGGTGTTTTTTTTGGGCTGGGAGTTATGGGCTGTGGCTCAGAGCCCATAGCCCATAGCTCGCAGCCCACAGACCATAGCCCTGTCTCCATACATTTCGTATATTGAATGATATCCAGGATCTATACGGAGAATCTATCATGACGATGAATTTTGACATGATTCAGCGGACCTACAAGGCGATGCCGGAGCGCATCGGCGCGGCACGGAAGCTGCTGAACCGTCCGATGACCTATACTGAAAAAGTGCTGTATTCGCACCTGTGGGAGACACCCGCGGCGCCGCTGGAGCGCGCGAAGGACTACGTCAACTTCGGTCCCGACCGCGTGGCCATGCAGGATGCCACCGCGCAGATGGCATTACTGCAGTTCATGAGCGCCGGCATCCCGCAGGTGGCGGTGCCGTCGACGGTGCACTGCGACCATCTCATTCTCGCTGAGCACGGCGCGAAGGAGGATCTCGCCTCCTCGCTGGACAGCAACCGCGAGGTGTTTGACTTTCTCGCATCGGTGTCGAAGAAGTACGGCATCGGTTTCTGGAAGCCCGGCGCGGGCATCATCCATCAGGTCGTGCTGGAAAACTACGCCTTCCCCGGTGGCATGATGATCGGCACGGACTCTCACACGCCCAACGCCGGCGGCCTCGGGATGATCGCCATCGGTGTCGGCGGCGCGGACGCCGTGGACGTGATGGCCGGAATGCCCTGGGAACTGAAATTCCCGAAACTGATCGGGGTCAAGCTCACCGGAAAGATGAGCGGGTGGACCTCGCCGAAGGACGTCATTCTCAAGCTCGCCGGCATCCTGACCGTCAAGGGCGGCACCGGCGCAATCGTCGAATACTTCGGTGACGGCTGCCGCACGATTTCCGCCACGGGCAAGGGCACGATCTGCAACATGGGTGCGGAAATCGGTGCCACGACGTCGGTGTTCCCCTATGACGAGAAAAGCTCGAAATACCTGCGCTCCACTGAACGCGCCGATCTTGCCGATATGGCTGATGCACTCAACGAGCACCTGCAGGCCGATCCGGAGGTCGAGGCCGATCCGGAGAAGTACTACGATCAGGTCATTCATATCGACCTGAGTGCACTCGAACCGCATATCAACGGACCTTTCACCCCCGATCTCGCGCATCCGATTTCCGAGTTCGCCGCGGCGGTGAAGAAAAATGACTGGCCCGAGGAACTGCGCGTGGCGCTGATCGGCTCGTGCACGAATTCCAGCTATGAAGACATCGACCGCGTCGCCGCGATCGCGAAACAGGCGCGGGAGAAAGGACTGAAAACGAAATCCGAGTTCACCATCACTCCCGGCTCCGAGCAGGTTCGCGCCACGATCGAGCGCGACGGACAGCTCGGCGTTCTCGAAGAGATCGGCGGCACGGTGCTGGCGAATGCCTGCGGTCCCTGTATCGGCCAGTGGAAGCGGCACGATGTGGAAAAAGGTGACCGCAACTCCATCATCACCTCGTTCAACCGCAACTTCACGGGACGCAATGACGGCAATCCCGACACGCACGCCTTCGTGGCCAGTCCCGAAACCGTGGCCGCGCTGGCACTGGCCGGGCAGCTGACCTTCGATTTCACGAAGGACACGCTGGTAAACGAGAATGGTGATGAGGTGCGTCTTGATCCACCCACGGGTGACGAGCTTCCCTCCGAGGGATTCGTCCCTGATCCCGAGGGGTACGTGCCGCCGGCGCAGGATGGCGCCAGCGTACAGGTCGCCGTGGATCCCGAGAGCAACCGTCTGCAGGTGCTGACACCGTTCCCGGCGCCGAAGACGGAGGAATACCGCGACATGAATCTCCTGCTCAAGGTGCGCGGCAAGTGCACGACCGATCACATCTCCATGGCCGGTCCCTGGCTGCGCTTCCGCGGGCATCTTGACAACATTTCCAACAACATGTTTATCGGCGCCATCAACGACTTCAACGGTGTGGCGAACAAGGTCAAGAACCAGAACACCGGTGAATACGACGAGGTCCCCAATGTCGCCCGGGCATACAAGGCCGCCGGTGAACACTGGGTCGTGGTCGGCGATGAGAATTACGGTGAAGGCTCGAGCCGCGAGCACGCTGCGATGGAGCCGCGACATCTCGGTGCCAAGGCGATCATCGTCAAATCGTTCGCGCGCATCCACGAAACCAACCTGAAAAAACAGGGCGTGCTGCCGCTCACGTTCGCGGATCCGTCAGACTATGACAAGATCCGCGAAGACGACCGCATCACACTGCTGGTCGAAGAGCTCGCCCCGGGCAAGCAGCTGACCATGGTGATCACGCACGCGGACGGAAACACCGACTCGGCGCTGCTCAATCACACGCTCAATGCGCAGCAGATCGAATGGTGGAAAGCCGGCAGCGCGCTGAACCTGATCGCGCAGAAAAACGCCTGACCGACAATCAGAACTGTCTGTTGACACACGGGGGCGCACAAATGTGCGCCCCTCGGTGTCTGTACGGGGAACTTCGGCGGTGGAGCGTTGAATGCCCGGTACTGTGTCTGAACGAAACCTCCATGTCCCCCAGAATCATGAATACCTTCTGACCGTGCACATCATCGCAGAAATTCAGCGATATGCGCTACCGCATCATCGAACACGGACGGCTCGGAAAGAAGACTGACCACGCCCCAGGAACCCTCCGGGAAGTCGAACAGGTATCCGGGGTGCAGCAGCACGTGTTGCTCGCGCAGCAGCCGCAGTGCCCGCTGCTCATCCTCCGCAGCGGAGACGTTCCCCTCCGCCAGCCGATCCTGCCTGCTGCTCTTGCGCTGTAACGGTCGTGAATGCTCCGACCGCTCCTCCTCCCCGAACGCGATCAGCGCATTCCATCCACCCTCGGGCTCGAGCAGCCGATCGCCCAGTTCCTGCCGTGCGACATGCAGATTCCGCGTGCATCGCTGACGGATCTGACGCTGCAATCCCTCACGGAGCGTGAACAGCGCTGCCGCGGCATCCATGACTGGGGTCGCGGCGCTGAGGTAGGTGTCGGAGATTACATCCAGCCGTTCCAGCGCCTCGCGGCGCGGATCCTCAGGCCCTTCGGTGAGTATCCATGCCAGCTTCAGCTGCGGCAGTCCGAGGATCTTCGAGAGGCCGTTGAGCGTGAAGCGCAGCGACTCTCCCCCGGTGCCTGCGCTGCGCGCTCGTGTCCCCTCGCCGAGCGGATAGTCAAAAAACACTTCATCGACGATCAGTGCGATCCCGTGGCCCGCACACAGCGCATCGAGGCGTTGCAGTTCGTCGGACTGCAGGAAACTGCCCGCGGGATTCGAGGGATTGACCACGACGACGGCTCGGGTGCGTTCGCTGAGCGCTGCTTCGAGTGAAGGAAATGAAATGCGCCAGTGGCCGAGCGGCGTGCGACGGAGATGGTAGGGGCGCAACCGTACGCTTTCGAGCGCGGTGAGAAAAGAGAAGAGTGGATAAGCGGGATACGCCACGCAGATTTCGTCTCCCGGATCGCAGAGCATCCGAAGAAGCATGCCGTAGGCCTCGCTCGTGGAGGCAGTGCAATGCATGCACTCCGTATGCACGGTTCGTCCGTCACCGGCATAGTAGGCGGCGATCGCTTCGCGGGTCTTCGATAATCCCCGCGGATCGGGATCGTACGGCGAACGGGCACCTGCCGAAAGCGCCGCGGCGATGGCATCATGCGGATATCGCAGTCCCGCTCGTGTTGGATTGGCCAGTGTGAGATCCCTGATGCGAATGCCGTGCGCAGTCAGATCAGCCCGTACCTCCGCGAGCGCGTTCGGAGTGAGATCGAATGGAAGCCGTGAGGAAAACATCTACGAGGTGATATGCGGTTGAGTGGAATTCGTCATGCCGTGTGATCCATGCGCCGCAGGGAATACGTTACAGCCGGAGATCAGTGAGATGGCGATCCCCCCACTGACGGACAAATTTTGCGAATTACGCATGCATTCTTAAAATTACATGCATCGCCGGATGAACTGCAATATCCCGGTGCCGGAAACGACAACACAGTACATTATTTGGAGTCGTGTAATGCACGAAAAAAGCATTGAATTGCTCAACAAAGCGGTCGCCGACGAACTGACCGCGGTGCACCAGTACATGTATTTTCACTTTCACTGTGATGACCAGGGCTTCGAGTTGCTCAGCAACCTGTTTCGCAAGACTGCCATCGAGGAGATGATGCACGTGGAGATGCTTGCCGAACGCATCCTCTTTCTGAAGGGGGAAGTAAACATGACGCTGGCGAATGAAATTCAGAAGCTGCACAGTGTGCGCGAGATGCTCGAGCTGGCAAGCAGTATGGAGGCGAGCAGTGTTCGGGACTACAATACCTGGGCGAACGAATCCGCCGCCAATGCGGACTCGAGGACAAAGAAACTTTTCGAGCAGCTGGTGGATGACGAGGAGCGGCACTTCGACCAGTATGACACGGAGATCGACAACCTGGAGCGCTTCGGCTCGCAGTACCTCGCGCTGCAGTCCATCGAGCGCAGCAAAAACCTTTCGAGCGGCGCCACGGAATAATATGTAGATCCCTCTGTCAGGCAGACACCGGTGACGGGTTTCTTACTCGATGCTCATGCTGATCGTGTATCCAGCTTCGGTGCCGCGCTTCGCATCGAGGCGCACGTAGACAACGATGTGATAATCCGCGGTGCGTGGGAGCGTGCCGCTCCAGTTGCGGCGGCGTCCGCTGATGTCACCGTCGTCGAGAAAGACACGGAAAAACACGTCGGGACTGTCGGTGCTCAGCGTCGCCGACATGCGCTGTCCCCGTTGGGCACGCAGCACATATTCCTTGTGACTGCGCGTGCGCACGGAAGCGCTCAGCGTCGCGCCGGTGTATCCCTTCTGAAAGCGGATACGGTGACTGCTCAGCTTTCCGGGCAGCATGGCATGCGTGTGCGGCTCGATAAGGACTTCGTCCGCGGGCACGACGGCGGGAGGAGGTGAGGATGTTCTCGCCCCGGACGGCGGAGGCGCGGACTGACGGGATGTCTGTGACCGGGATGGTGTCGCATGCTCGGTCGGCGGAGGCGCGGACTCGCGGGATGTCTGCGACTGGGTGATTTTCCGTGTGGTGGAGGTTGGCGCCGGCGCTGCCTGCTCTGACGGCACTGCAGCTGCCTCCGTGTCTTCGGTGATGGTTTCCCCTTCCATATCCATCTCAGGAGACGCTGTTTCGTCACCGGGATCCGCGCTGCCCAGCAGGCCTTTTTCCAGTTCATCCACCGTATTGATAACGGCGAGGAAGGCCGTCGTATCAACAACGCCGGATGTCCGGTCCCAGTCAAGCTCCCGCAACGCAAAGGCACGCCGCATCACGCCGGCGAGCTCTCCTTCCTGCATATTCGTCTCGAGGCCGTTCACCGACTTCTCGTAGTCGAACATGTTTCCCTTTTTGTTGAAGTACATGCGTGTCAGTCCGTCGGCATATTCGGCGGGCCGCTCTCCGGGATTCAGCCTGATATCGGCCTTGGAATAGAAAAAGAATAGCGCCTCGTCGTTGTAGTAGTAGCGGTTGCGCGAATAGGATTCGTTGTCGGTGCGAATGCGCTCGTCGACCAGACGGAGACGTCCGGCATCGAAGTACAGCGAAACATCGAGCTGCGTGTCACCGAGATCGAAGGTCGGGAGATCCTGCCGGTCCATCTTTCCGATGGAGCTCTGAATGAGCGTGGCTTCCTTTCGCACGTCGAGCACTTCGCTATCAGCGGTGGACATGTTGGCGACAGGTTCGGGGGCATCCCAGAAACGAACCGCATCACAGGCGGAAAGAGTGATCAGGAGGAGAAAAAGTGCCGCGAGGCGGCTGCGGTGAGCTGCATGCATGATATACCCGCTTGCTGGTACGCGTATCGGCGGTAATCTACAAAAAAAATACGGGCGAAGGGACGCATCGTCCGTTCGCCCGTTTCCGAGTCAGTGCATGTGTCTCAGGAACATCCGCTTGTCGTGCCGCAGTCCTCGCACACGGTGCAGGCGCCGTTGCGTTTGACACGCGAGGAGCCGCAGGACTCGCACATTTCACCGGTGTATCCCTGCTGACGTGCGACCATGACCGTATCGCTGCTCTTGCGTGTGCTCTTTGCGGTCACGGCTTCCGGCTGCGGTGCGGATTTCTGCGCTGCCTGTGCCGACGCATTCTGTTCGCCGTTTTCACGCTTCTTTGACAGCGTCGGCGGTGTGTTGAAGCTGGCGAGCGGCTGTTCATTGGTTTCGTCCACTGAACGGACATGCACGAAGTCCTGACGGCCGAGATACTCGTAACCGAGCACACGGAAAACATAGTCGAGGATGGAGGTGGAGTTCTTGATTGCCTCGTGTCCGATGACGACACCCGCCGGTTCGAAGCGGGTGAAGGTAAAGGAGTCGACAAGCTCTTCGAGCGGTACGCCATACTGCAGGGCCTTTGACGCGAGCACCGCGAAACAGTTGAGCAGTCCCTTGAACGAGGCGCCTTCCTTGTACATGTCGATGAAGATTTCGCCGAGCTGCCCGTCGTCGTACTCGCCTGTGCGCAGGAAGACCTTGTGCCCGCCCACGACTGCCTCGCGCACGAAGCCGTGCCGCTTGGCGGGCAGTTTCCGGCGCTCGATGCGCGTGACGATTTTCTCCTGCACCTGTCGCGGGCCGACCTGCTCGTCGAAGTCGTTTTCGTCGCCCATCTCCGACAGCGCCTCCGCCTCCGGATCGCTGATGGTATTGAGCGGCTGCGAGAGTTTGCTGCCGTCGCGATAGATCGCGTTGGCCTTCAGCATGAGTTTCCAGGAGAGCTCGTATGCCCGGCGGACATCGGCGATGGTGGCGTCGGCCGGCATGTTGATGGTTTTCGAAATGGCGCCGGAGATGAACGGCTGCACCGCGGCCATCATGCGGATGTGCCCCTCATAGGCGATGAAACGTTCGCCGCGCTTGCCGCACTTGTTTGCGGTGTCGAACACCGGCAGATCGGAATTCTTCACATGCGGGGCTCCCTCGATCATCATGGTCCCGCAGACGTATTCGTTTGCACGTTCGATCTGCGCGGACGTGAATCCCAGGGCCTTGAGCATGTCGAAGTTGGGATCGTTGAGCTGTTCCTCGGAGAAGCCGAGACGCTTGCAGAAATGGTCGCCGAGTACCCACTTGTTGAAGGCGAAGCGCAGCTCGAAGACGGAATCCAGCTGGGATTCGAGTTTCTCGATCGCTTCGCCGGTGAATCCCTTCTCCATGAGACTGTCACGGTTGATCTCCGGACAGCCGGCGAGTGTGCCGTGCCCCTTGATGTATTTTTCGATATCGTCGATTTGCTCCGGCGAATAGCTGAGATATTCGAGGGCCTTTGGCACGGACTGGTTGACAATCTTGAAGTAACCGCCGCCGGCGAGCTTTTTGAATTTCACGATCGCGAAATCCGGCTCGACGCCCGTGGTGTCGCAGTCCATGACCAGTCCGATGGTACCGGTCGGAGCCAGCACGGAGACCTGCGCGTTGCGGTAGCCGAATTCCTCACCATACTCGAGGGCGCGGTCCCAGCTCGAGCGCGCGGCATGCAGCAGGTTTGCGGGACACAGGTTCTCATCGATCGGCATCGGCTTGATCGTCAGTCCCTCATACTCGTTTTCCGGGCTCGCATGCGCCGCCCGCCGGTGATTGCGAATAACGCGCAGCATGTTGTCGCGGTTGTCGTCGTAGCGCGGGAACGCGCCCTGGTCGCGCGCGATTTCGGCTGAGGCGGCGTAGGATTCGCCTGTCATCAGGGCGGTGATACCGCCGGCGAGCGCGCGTCCCTTTTCGCTGTCATACGGAACGCCCGCTACCATGAGCAGGGATCCGAGGTTTGCGTACCCCAGTCCCAGCGTGCGGAACTGATAGCTCTTGAGCGCAACGGATTTGCTGGGGAACTGCGCCATCAATACGGAGATCTCGAGCGTCAGCGTCCACAGCCGGACAGCGTGACGGAAGTCGTCGACCCTGAACTCGTGCTTTCCTTCATCCCAGAAATACTTGAGGTTGAACGACGCGAGATTGCAGGCCGTGTCGTCGAGGAACATGTATTCGGAGCAGGGATTGCTGGCGTTGATGCGGCCGTCTGCCGGACAGGTGTGCCATTCGTTGATCGTGGTATCGTACTGGATGCCCGGATCCGCGCTGGACCAGGCGGCATAGCAGATCTTTTCCCATAGTTCATGCGCCCGCACCGTCTTCGCCACCTCGCCCGTCGTGCGGTAGGTCAGCTTCCACGAACCGTCGTTCTCCACCGCGCTCAGGAAATCGTTGGTCACGCGCACGGAGTTGTTGGAGTTCTGGCCGCTGACGGTGAGATAGGCATCCCCCTCGTAATGCGTGTTGAACATGTGGATGTCGAGTTCCGACTCCCCCTGCTCGACAAGCTGCAGCGCACGGTAAATGTAATTCTCCTGCACACCGGCGCGGCGTGCCCGATGGATCGCGGATTCAAGTTCCTTGTTCACATGGAAGTCTGTGGATTCGCCCTTGATCGCCGCCTGCATAATGGTGTTGAGATGCTGGCGGTTGTTCTGGCTCCCCGTCACCAGCGCGGCGACTTTCTGCTCTTCGAGCATCTTCCATTCCGCGAACTCTTCGATATCGGGATGGTCGACGTTGAGCACGACCATCTTCGCGGCGCGGCGCGTGGTACCGCCCGACTTGATGGCTCCCGCCGCGCGATCGTTGATCTTCAGGAAAGACATGAGTCCGGAAGACACACCGCCGCCGGAGAGACGCTCATTGCGCCCGCGCAGGTTGCTGAAATTGCTTCCCGTCCCCGACCCGTACTTGAAGATGCGCGCCTCGCGGGTGACGAGATCGAAGATCCCCCCCTCGTTGACCAGGTCATCCTCGACAGACTGAATGAAACAGGCGTGCGGCTGCGGACGGCTGTAAGCGTCCTTCGACGGCACGACCTCGCCGCTCTCCGGATCCGCATAGAAATGTCCCTGCGAGTTCCCGGTGATGCCGTAGGCGTAATGCAGGCCGGTATTGAACCACTGAGGAGAATTGGGTGCGGCCATCTGCCGCAGCAGCGTAAACGCCATCTCATCATAGTAATTCTGCGCATCCTCTTCGGAGTCGAAGTACCCGTGCTTCTCACCCCAGTCGCGCCAGCAACCGACCATGCGATGCACGACCTGCCGGATGCTGGTCTCGCCGCCGTACACCTGCTCGCCCTTTTCATCCAGCATTGGACTGCCGTCCTCATTATACTGAGGCACCCCGGCTTTTCGGAAATATTTCTGTGCGAGAATGTCGGTGGCCATCTGTGACCAGTGCGACGGCACTTCAATATCATGCAGTTCGAAAACGACACTGCCATCCGGGTTGCGGAGAACGGAAGAGCGGCGTGTGTACTCAAAACAGTCAAAGGCGCTCTGTCCGGGCTGCGTGAAGCGACGGGTGATCTTCATAATGAGGCGCTACTAGTTTTTATGTGAGAGATGAGATGACAATCCCTTTCACAGAACCTGCAAAAGGGGTACAGCTAAAATCATGAAAATAAAGCACTTAGCCTCTCCGCCGGGACGTATACACACCCGCCCAGGCGCTGAAAACGCTCGGGAAATCGTACCTTGGAAGTACAGTGTACGGACGCGGAAGGCGTTGCCGATTGGTGGATTCGAATATACGCCTTGCTTGGTTTCATGTCAAGACTGGGCTGTTGTCTGGTTTCAAGAACTAAATTAAAGGAATTCTCTAACACATTGCAACAGCATGGATTAACTTCGCAAAAAATTAATGTAAAACTTTAAGGGGAAGGGGTGTCCGGAGGGGAGCAGGCGGGGAACGCTAACCGGAATCTCACAATTATCCCGGAAAATCAGGGTTTCAAACAGACTGCGCTCATGCAGCGGTGACACGCGCGTTTCCGCGGGTCTCCCCAGGGGCGTTCAGGGTCAGCCCGGAAGAGCGAATGCGCCGAGCACGGCGGGACGCGCGGCTCCCGTTGCAGCGGGGATGCTCGCAGTATTTCCCATCAGCCACTCGTTTGCCAGCACGGCGAATGCGACCGCTTCTTTTACATCGGGATGCATGCCCAGCACTGACGCGTCTTGCACGCGCGCGTTCGAACAGGCATGCCTGAGCCCGTCGACGAGAAAGCGATTGCGTGCGCCTCCCCCGCTGACATACAGATGAAATGAATCCCACGCCTCGGCAACGGCGTGAATCTGCCAGCTGATGCTGCGCACCGTCGCTTCAGCTGCAGTAGCAACGAGATCATTGGTGTCCCGGACGCTGAGCTCCCGTGCAACATGCAGGAAGTCACTGAGATAATCCTCACCGAACAACTCGCGCCCGGTGGACTTCGGCGGCGGCTGCCGATAGAAGGGATGCTGCATCATCCAGGAAAGGAGGTCCACGTTGACGGTGCCCGAACCGGCCACTGCGCCGTCCTCATCGAACTCCCTGCCGTAGAATTTCCGCATAAGTCCGTCAATGATCATGTTTCCCGGACCGGTGTCGAATGCAATGACCTCATCCGCATCACAGCCGCGGGGAAGCAGCGTCACATTCGCGATCCCGCCGATATTGAGCAGCACCCGGTTCTCCTTCTCCGACCGGAATAGCAGGTAATCAACATGGGGTACCAGCGGAGCACCCTGTCCGCCGAGCACGAGATCGCTGCTCCGGAAGTCATACACGACCGGCACGTCGAGCAGCGTTGCGAGCATCGGACCGCTGCCGATCTGCAGTGACGAGCGGATGCTGCTGCCCGCAATCTCCATCGGCTCTGGTAGATGCCGCAGAGTCTGTCCGTGCATACCGATGAGGTCCAATTCCTCGACACCGATACCGGCAGCCCGGCAGGTCTCCTCCACCGCTGCGGCATAGGCGTGACTCAGCGCAGCATGCAGCAGGCAGATATCGTTCACGTTGCTCGAGGAGACTTCGGAATTCGCAAAGATACGCGTCTGCAGTTCCTCCGCGAACAGCATCTCCCTGAAGTGCAGAAGTTCCGTCTTCGTGTGCAGACCTCCCCCGCGAATACGGACCAGCGCCACATCGATTCCGTTCACCGACGTACCCGACATGATACCGCCGACCAGCCTGTCGGATGCGGTGACGAGCCGCGTGAGAATGTCGAGCGGTGTACGCTGCATTGAAGAACCTGCCGGTTATGCGAATTGCCGGTTATGCGAATTGCCTGAATATAGCAAAGAGGAGGGCGGAAAGGAAGCTACAGGCCAATATACAGTCCCATGGACATGCGCCAGTAAGAGAAATCACGCAGGGAGAACTCCTCCTCGTCGACCGCGTGTCCGAAGGGATGCATGAAACGCACGTTCGTGCGGAGAGCGACGGAAGGTGTCAGCGGCATGTGCAGTCCGACATCCGCCGCTGCCGCGATACGGAATGCCTGATCACGGTAACTGCGCGCAGATTTCTGCCAGCCGCTGCGCTCACTGAAATTGGCATAGGTGACATGATACTGCCGCTCCTCCGCAGAATGTGGCGAGAACAGCAGCACGGGACCAGCGGCGACATAGAGCGGGATAAAATCGAGCGGCATCCGGGCGGCGATGAGAAGTGGAATATCGATGAATGCGCGGTCGTCACGGCTGATCTCGATCCGTGGTTCACCGTCGTGGAAGGTGCTCCACTGCTGTGTCCACCAGGAGACTTCGCCGTACAACGACCATGTGTCGTCGATACGATAGCATGCGGATACTCCCGTCACGGCACTCTCCCTAACGAGATCCTGAAACTCCCCGGTATACGGAAACACGGTATAGCGCTGAATATTCGTCTGCAGGCCGGCATGCACGCCGATCCACACGCGCCGTTCCGCCGTCGTCTGCGCATGCAGGTGCTGGGCAGACAGGGCTGCACAGAGCATGAGCGCGAGAACGGGTATCACAGGACGGTGGTACATGACGTCGCATCCTTAAAAATCGATGGTGTACAGCAGGGCGAAACGCACTTTCCAGCTGTGCGGCGCTTCCCAGGTGAGGGCGGGATCATCGATCAACGGTGTCCATTCCCTCGTATAACGCGCGCCGAGCAACACTGACCATGCCGCTGACGCCTGAATGTCGAGTCCGATTTCGATGAGCGTGGCACCGTAGAGCTGGTTGACGGAAACCGTGCGCTCAATTTTTCTCGTGAACGGGGGTTCGTCCGAATACCGGTACTGCGCCAGAACGACACTCGTGTGATTGAGATTCGGGCCGAATTCAACGCCTGCCGCGGCAAACGGACGAAGAATGCCCCCCGGAAACGGAAGCCAGCGCAGGATCACCGGCAGCGCAAGGTAATCCACTTCATTCTGGATGATGGAATACTGGGCACCGGATTGTTCCTGAGGTGCGAACTGGTAGTTGCGCTGGCCATAATGCGGTGAGAATTCCATCCGCCAGGTATCGGTCAGAGGGAAATCGACGATCATGCCGAAGTGCCCGTTCTGCCGGTCCTCGGTTTCAAGCGTGCGCCCGGGAGAACCGATCCACTCGAAGCTGCTCCGCTCGGATGTGACACCGGTCTGCAGCCCGATACGATACGGCGTCTGTGCCGCTGCCGACATGGCGAGCACGAACAGGAAGAGAGTATATGGAGCGATGCGGTGAAACATCCTTGCGGCCTGACTGAGTATAATCCGTATTCCCATCATGAAGGAGACACGGAAGCGTGATTTCGGTTACCGGGAGCCATCTTCCGAAAACTACCAATTCGACTTGACTTCCAAAAAAAAATGTGTAGTTTTAACAGTCCCTCTCCACTCAATGCACAGCATAATGACACCTTGTCAGCGAGGTGACGCATATATACGCGTCTGCTTCTCCTTGCTGAAGCCGCACCGGCGGGCGGCCTCCGGAGGATGTCCGGATCGAAGATCATGGTATGAAGGAGAAAGCACTATGTTGAGAGCGCGCAACACAATCGTTACCGGTCGAACACTGCTGGCGACGGCATGCCTTCTGATGCTTTTCGCCGGCTCGACTGCAGCAAATCAGTATGTCGTCAAGAGCACTGCGGATGCCGGCACACACACACTGCGCTGGGCCATCCTGCAGGCGAACGCCACACCGGGTGCGGACGTGATCACCTTCGAGATCCCGGGAATCGGTCCGCATGCCATCATTCCCGCCTCACCGCTTCCGCCGCTGACGGACCAGGCGGGAGTAATCATCGACGGACTTTCCCAGCCGGGCAGTGCCATCGGAAACAAACCGCCCGAGACATTGACCCTGCGCATTCTGCTCGACGGAGTTCATGCCGGACCGACCGCCGGCATCTGGCTGCTGTCGTCCAACAATCTCGTACAGGGACTGGTGATCACGCGTTTCACCGAGGATGGAATCCGTATTCAGTCAGCACCGGAGGGCAGCTCACGCAACGTCGTCCGTTACTGCATCGTTGGTCTTGATCCGGAAGGAACGGATCCCCGGGGTAATGGACTGGACAGCGAAAGCGGTCGATGGGCAGGTCTGTCACTGATCAGTGTACAGCACGCGCCCGGCGACCTGCATGACAATACGATCGAGAACAACATCATCTCGGGAAACCACGGCGACGGTATCATTATCGCCGACTGTCCGGGGGGGAACGTCTACCGCAACACGGTCAAAGCCAATTTCATCGGGACCAGCCTTTCGGGCGATGTTGCGCGCGCAAATAAGCGGGACGGCATTCTGATTGTCGGAGGCTCATACGAAAATACGCTGACCGAGAACGTCATCTCGGGGAACGGCGGCGACGGCATGCATCTTGTGGGCGATATGACACGATCGGCATTTACATATAAGAATGTGATCACACGCAACCGGGTCGGTATTTCCCGTCGCAGCCGGCTGATCGGCAACGGGCGCAACGGCATCAGCATCGGAGGTGCGGATTACAACCTGCCCGGCGGTTTCGCAGCAAGAAACAGGATCACATCCAATATCATTGCCGGAAACAAGCGCAGCGGCGTTGTTGTATGGGAACACGAGGCTACTGAGAACAACGCCGATGAAAACCGCGTCGGACAGAATTCCATCTTTGCAAACGGACGCTTTGCGATTGATCTCGGAAATGATGGGATGACACTCAATGACCCGGCGGACACAGACACCGGACCGAATGATGGCATGAACTCACCGCTGATCGTCAGTGCGGAGTTCAATCGCGGCGTGACCACCGTGCGCGGGACGGTCAGCGCCGATGCCGATCCGACAACGGTAACGGTCGAACTCTACAAATACATCGAGGAAGTGCCCCCCAACTGCAATGGTTCGCTGTACCTGGGCAGGGTCTCGCCCGATGGCGGAGGAAATTGGGTGTATTCGACCACGGGATCGCTGCTTCCGGGTGACCGGGTTGTCGCGCAGGCAACGGATCATCATGACAACAGCTCGGAATACTCCCGTGAGAAAACGGTCAAGGAAGGAAGCGATATCATCACCGAGGAACTGAATCCGCTGATTACCCGCGGTGTTGGATTAAAGGCGAGTGCAATGATCGCTGAGACCGTGATCGATGACCACACTGGCGTGGTACAGTTCTCCATCAGCGTTGAGCACGCCTGCTGGGGAATTCTCGAAATTTTCACCTCCAGGGGAGAACTGGTTCGGACACTGGTCAACCGCTGGCTGCCCGCTGGCGACTACACCATCGAATGGAACGGAAAGAACTGGAAAGGTGATCAGGTTGAGAACGGCACCTATATGTGCCGCTTCGACGCCGACGGCGTGCGGCAGAGCACGAACATCGCCCTTTGAATGCAGGCAGCAGTATGCAGGAGGCAGGTCGCCTCCTGCGTACTGCTTCCCCCCTGTCGATTCCACAAAACAAACCGTATTTTGGGATGATGGAGATGCGACAGACACATCGTCCCTTTCATGCCTGAACGCCTGTACGCCGATATCGCCGTGCCGGGCGTGCCCAAGGACACGCTGACCTATGCCGTTCCCGAGGGACTGCATGACCGCATGCAGCCGGGGGTTCGCGTCATGGTGCCGCTCGGGCGCCGCCTCGTCATGGGATTCGTTGTCAGCACGCATGACCGCATGCCCGATTTCGCGGTGAAGGCGGTTCAGCAGGCGCTCGACGTCGATCCCGTCATCACACCCGAAGTCATGCGCGTCTGCGAATGGGTGCACCGCTATTACGTCTGCGGACTCGGCGAAGCACTCAAGGCCGCGCTGCCGCAGGGGATGGACGTCGACAGTGAGCGGCAGGTGTCTCTGCGCAGTGACGACGAACAGGATATCACACGCGCCGTCGGACGCTCGCGCGCGAAAGCCTCGATCGTCGAGGCGCTTCGCACCGGCGAAGTGATGAGCGAGGAGGAACTGCGCAGCCACGTGGGTGTCAAGAGCATCAGCGCGCAGCTCCGGGATCTCGCCATGGAGGGCATCGTACAGATCGAATCGGTCATCGAGCGTCCCGCCGCGCGTCCGAAAACCGTGCTCGCCGTGCGCCTGCTTCCCCCCTGGAATCGCAGCGACAAAATCAGCGAGCTGATGGAGATCATGGAGAAGCGGGCTCCCAAGCAGGTAAACATCATTGCCCAGCTCTGGAAACAGTACCGCGAGGGTGAGACGACGGTGCAGATGTCTGCGCTCGTGCGCGCCGCGCGTGCATCCAGCGCGCAGGTGCGCGCGCTCGAAGAGAAGGACATCGTCGAGGTCCTTGAAGAGGAAGTCACGCGCGAGTGGCAGGTGCGATATGCGGAAAAGCGCAAGAGCATCACGCTCACGGCCGCCCAGCGAGCGGCTCTCGATGCGGTGAACGCCGCCGTCGACGAAGGCTCACATCGCGGAATGCTGCTCTACGGTGTCACAGGCAGCGGCAAGACGCAGGTGTACATCGAGGCCATCACGCATGTACTGGAAAAGGGAAAAAACGCCCTGGTGCTCGTGCCTGAAATTTCCCTGACGCCGCAGTTCGTCTATCGCTTCCGCCAGGCCTTCGGCGGGGATGTCGCTGTCATGCACAGCCGGATGTCCGTCGGCGAACGCTATGACGCCTGGCGCCTGCTCATGGCGGGAGAATACCGCGTGGTGGTGGGTGTGCGTTCCGCGGTGTTCGCTCCGGTGCGGGATATCGGGCTCATCGTGGTGGACGAAGAGCAGGAGGGCAGCTACAAGCAGTCGGACATACAGCCGCGCTACAACGGACGCGACGTTGCGGTCATGCGCGGCTGGTTCGAAGGTGCTCCCGTGCTGCTCGGATCCGCCACTCCCTCGCTCGAAAGCTGGCAGAATGCGCTCAGCGGGAAGTACGCACTGCTGCGTCTTGACGAACGCATCGACAATGCGCGCCTGCCTGAAATCCGCATGGTCGACATGACGGAGGAGCGGAAGCAGCGCGGCACGCAGGGCGCATTTTCCCATGCCCTGATCGAAGCCATTCGCGAGCGCATTGCACGGAAGGAGGCATCCATCGTGCTGCACAACCGCCGCGGATTCGCGCCGCATCTCGAATGCCGCGACTGCGGTTTCGTGCGCGAATGCGACAACTGCAGCATCGCGCTCGTTTTTCACAAGGACCGCAGCTACCTGCGCTGCCATTACTGCGGCGCGGCGGAAAAAGCGCCCGTCATCTGTCCCCAGTGCGGGGGCACGGACCTCGATCCTGTCGGGACAGGAACCCAGCGCGTCGAAGAGGATCTGCAGGCGGCCCTGCCCGAAGCGCGCATCCTGCGCATGGATTCCGACACCACGAGGCGCAAGGGTTCGCACGACCTCATGCTCACCGCCCTGCGCGAAGGCGAGGTCGATGTGCTGCTCGGAACGCAGATGGTCGCGAAGGGACTGGATTTCGAAACCGTCACGCTCGTGGGTGTGGTCGCCGCCGAGCAGTCGCTGCTGCTGCCCGATTTCCGATCCTCCGAGCGCACGGCGCAGCTCCTGACACAGGTTGCGGGCCGCTCCGGCCGGGGCGCGCAATCCGGCACGGTAATGCTGCAGGCCGCGCGTCCCGAACACCCCGTGTTCGATTACGTGCGGAAAAACGAATACCTCGGTTTCCTGCGCGATGAAATTGCGAGCCGCCGTGATCTGGGGTATCCGCCGTTCTCCCGCCTCGTGCTTCTGACCTTTTCCGGCGAGCGCGAGGAGCACGTGCGCGACGCCGCGAATCTGTATCACACTGCGCTGAAGAAGGCGGGAAGTTTCTTTAGGATGTATCCTCCCCAGCCGGCGCTGCTGAGCCGCATCAACCGGCGATACCGCTTTCATCTTCTCATGCGCATTGAAAAAAACCGTGACACGGACGGCCGCCGGCTCGGTGCCGCGCTGGCCTTCGCAAGCGAATATCAGCTCCGTCACGCGAAGTCGCGTTCCGTCCATATTGCCATTGACGTCGATCCACAGTACATGATGTAACCGCCATGCAGGAATTTACCACTCCCACCGCCCAGCAGACCATCCAGGCCATCCTCACACCGGCATTGATGATTTCCGCCTGCGGCCTGCTGCTTCTCGGACTCAACAACCGCTACGCAACCGTCATCAGCCGCATTCGTCTGCTCAACGACGAGAAGCGGCGCAAGCTCGCCGATCCCGAGGGCATTGACCGCGAGTACGTGGACGCACTGCGTTTCGAGAGTGTCATGCGGCAGATTCCATCGCTGATCACACGGGTCAGTTATCTCCGGCGCGCGCTGCTCTTTCTCTGGATCGGTGTGATCTGCTATCTGCTCTCCTCCCTGCTGCTCGGCGCGGGACTGTTCCTCGGCGTCGACGCGCCGACCCTCGCCGTCTGGGTGTTCATGATCGGCCTGGCATCCGCCGCCGTGGGAGTCATTTTTGCGCTCCTCGACATTGCCCTCGCCTACCGCGTACTGAAACTCGAAGTGGACATCTATTAGAGCACATATTTGAACAGCGAAGATCCGAAGGGAACGAAGACGTTCCCGACGAAATTTGCCGTTTGTCGACAATATTTGTCGGTATTGACGATCCTTGTCATGCCAATATTTGCTGTACAGGGGAAAAACTGCCGAAACGAGCCTGTTTCCAAGGGATTCAGAGCTCACAGTTTTTCTGGCACGGTTGTGGATTGTGTATGGGCAGAGACGATAACTGACCCCATTCATTTTCCACAAGGAGTACCATCATGAAACGCATCCTTTCTCTCGCAGCCCTTCTCGCATTCGCACTGACTCTCACCATCGTCAACACCGACAGCGCCTCGGCGCAGGGCAAGCCGGCAAACAAGGGCTTTGTCGACGCCAACGGTGACGGCTTCAACGACAATGCCATGGACGATGACGGCGACGGTATCCCCAACGGACAGGACGCAGACTACACCGGCACTCCGTCTGGCAACGGTCGCGGGTTCGTGGACGCGGACGGTGACGGCATCAACGATAACGCCCCGGACGCGGACGGCGACGGCATCCCCAACGGACAGGATCCTGATTTCGAGAGCGGTACGGGCATGGGTTCCCCCGCCGGCAAGGCATTCCGCGGCAGTGGTGAAGGCAGCGGCACGGGAACGGGCACCGGCACCGGCGACTGCGACGGCACGGGTCCCAAGGGCAACGGCCGCCGGGGACGGTAAGGGCGAAGCCAACGAAGGCATGAGAACAACGAAGGCATCGAAGAAAACGAAGATTATTTTCAAACAGAAAGACCCGGCCGATCGGCTGGGTCTTTCCTGTTGATGAAACCTTCGCTTCCTTCGTCCCTCCGTTGTTCCCATTCTTTCGTGTCTTCGTGCTTTCGCGTCTTCGTTCTTACAGAGAGAGTATTACATTCCACGCCAGTCCTGTTCGGGCTCGGGTTCGTTGTCGAGGATTTCCTCGATTCGGAGCATGACATCATCGTCGAGCTTTTCGGCGATCTCCAGCGCTTTCATGTTTTCCTTGACCTGCTCGGGTTTTGAGGCCCCGGTGATGACCGTGCTCACGTCAGGATTCATCAGGCACCACGCGATGGACAGCTGCGCGAGTGTTCCTCCGAGATCCTTTGCGATCGGCTCCAGCTTCCGCGCCTTATCGACCTTTTCATCCCAGCCCGGTCCCATGATGCGGTCACGCAGCCACTGGTACTGTTCGAGGTCCAGGCGGCTTCCCTCCGGTACGCCCTCATTGTACTTTCCGGTGAGGATTCCGCTTGCCAGCGGTGACCAGATCGTCGTGCCGAGTCCGATATCACCGTAGAGCCGCTCGTATTCCTTTTCCACGCGGTCACGCGTGAGCATATTGTACTGCGGCTGTTCGACGACCGGCGGTATCAGGTGCTCGCGACGCGCGAATTCATACGCCTCGCGGATCAGCTCCGCGCTCCACTCGCTCGTGCCCCAGTACAGCGCCTTGCCCTGCTGAATCAGGAGATTCATCGCCCAGACCGTTTCCTCGACGGGCGTGTACAGGTCGGGACGGTGACAGAACAGCAGATCGACATAATCGGTCTGCATGCGCTCGAGCGCCGCGTTTGTGCCTTCGATAATATGTTTCCGTGAAAGCCCGCGGTCATTGGGACCATCTCCTCCGCCCCAGAAAATCTTGGTGGACAACACCAGGTCGCTGCGCTTCCATCCCATCTTCTTGATGATATTCCCCATCATTCTCTCCGACTCCCCTGCGGAATAGGCTTCGGCGTTGTCGAAAAAATTCACGCCCGCGTCATAGGCCTCCTTCATACAGTCGGCGGCGACATTCTCGTCGATCTGATCGCCGAAAGTCACCCAGCTGCCGAAAGACAGGGCGGAAAGACGCAGACCGGACAGTCCCATAAAACGATATTCCATGATATTCCTCTTGTGTTGATGTGACTCGCAATGGTCGGACAACCGGAACACCGGTCGTATACACTCAACGGCACAGCGAACCGTTCCGGTTCCGCCGGAGCAGTATCAGAAAAAGTTTGTATCAAGCGGATATGGTTTCCCTGTCGCGGATGTTCCGTGCTGCCAGTCGGAGATGTTCCTTCAAGCGGACACCTGTTCCGTGGATTCCCGCTCTCCGCTTACTTCGGAAGCTTCCCGAACAGTTTCCACAGCCAGCGATGGAAGCCGTGGACTCCCTTAACCGGTTCGGTAAACATCAGGATGCACTCGCCGTGCACGGCATCAATGCCGTTATCCCGGCAGAATGCCACCGCTGCGTCGCTGTGCGCGCCCTGCTGCATCCACACGCGCGGGATGCCGGCGTCCTTCGCTTCGCGCACGAGCTTCTCGGTCTGCTCCGGTTTTGTGACGAACACGGCGCCGCCGACCTCCTCCGGGAGATCCTTCAGCGACGGCCAGCACTGCTGTCCGTCGATTTCCCGTGCTTCCGGATGCACCGGGTACACCGTGTAGCCCTTGCCTTTCAGTTCCTTCAGTACCGAGTTGCCGAATTTCCTGCCGCTGCGCGAGGCACCCGCCAGCGCCAGCGTCTTCTGCGCGATGAATGTGTCGACGGAGGTTTTGCTTGCCATGGTTGTTGGTAATTGGTTTGTGGTTATTGGTTTTTGGTTCGTTGATCTCTCGTCTGCAGGACGGATTGAAATCCTGCCGGATTCTGACACCGGCCATCAGGTTACGCTGACATTCGTGCTCAACGGCTCACAGCCGGGATGGGATTTCAATCCGTCATTCATCCGCGGCCACCGCCACAGCCCGGTGATTTCAATCCGAAATTAGGAAAATCAGATGGGAATGTCACTCCCGGATCAAGGATGTTTCCGTCAAAAGGAAATGTTCAGCAATGTCACTTGGACATCCGGCAGCGGGTGGACGGGATCGACCGCATAACCCGGACCCGGAACATCAGGATGCAGCGTGTATGCCGGGGTGTGGGACAGGCGTTCCGCTCGCGCGGAAGCTTCCGGCGCGTCGTCGTAGAAGTAGAAGTTCATGGGGGATGCGGTGAGGTGATATCCCACGATGGCGGGGATGGTATAGGACGCATACATTGCTCCCGCTTGGAGCCATGGGTCGCTTGAACCGCGGAGTGCATACAGTGTGACAGTACTCAGTACGGTTCCGGCCACACCGCCCAGCAATGATCCGAAGAATGTGCCGTTTCCTCCCATGAGTGCACCGCCGAGCTGTACGCCGGCGGGCGCCCCTGCCAGTGAAGCAAGCAGATGTCCGCCGAAAATCATGGCGCCGAGAGAACTGCCGAGATCTCCCGTGCCGCCCCCTGAACTGACCAGGTAGAATCCCGCGAACCACGCAACCGTCTCGGTCACAAGTGCGCAGCCGGCCTGGACCAGCATTGTGGATGGATCGAAGGGCTTCCAGGAACGGACATACAGGATCTGATCTTCGCGCAGCTGCACGGATGGATTCCGCAGGTGCTGCGGGTCATGTTGCGCTGCCGCCATCGACAGGATTGCTGTCCTTCCTGCTTCCGCATCTTCGGTGGGATTCCCCCACTTTTCATCCTCCGCAGAATCCCCCTGCTGTGCCGCCACCGGCAGCGCGAGCAGCATCAGCAGCAACGCTGTAATCCGCATAACCGGACCTCGTGCTCTTGTTCACATGCAACGTCAACATCGAAAACGACCGGACCATTGTCAAGTGAGAAAATTCATCCATCGATGCACCGGTTGAAACCGCGGATTCTGTAACACAATGACGGATTGAAATCCCCCATTTTGCCAATTTGGGTACGCCACAAACACGAACAGGATTCATTGATCATGACAGAATGCGGACGGATTTCAATCCGTCCTCCTTGTGGAGCTTACGGCTTACTGCCCACTGCCCATGGCTCGATTACGCGGGTTTGAGTCCGGCGTATTTGAGAATGAGGGTTTTCTTGCCGACGGAGTCGAAAAGGACGACGGCACGGGCCATATCGCCGGAGCCATCCACGGAGAGAAGTTTTCCGCGGCCGAAGGTGGCGTGGATGACGTAACTGCCGATGCCGATTTCGCCGTCGGTCTGGGAGTAAGATTCGGTGTCGGTGACCTGGCTGTACTCGGAGCGCTTGCGCCGCGGCTTGGCGGTTTTGGCGGCTCCGCTACTCTGCGGACGGCGGCGGCCGTGTCCGTTGCCGGCGAAGGGCGCGCGGCGGCGAGTGGAATCGCGCTGCACGGTGGCGGGGTCGATTTCATCGATGAATCGCGACGGCACCTGCTCGAGCCGCTCTCCCCAGCGGACGCGCGAGCGCGCGTGCGTCATGTACAGCTTCTGCTTGGCGCGCGTCATTCCGACATAGCACAGACGGCGCTCCTCCTCCACCTCGTCGCGGTCGATGGCCATTGACGAGGGAAACAACCCTTCCTCCATCCCCACGAGAAAGATGACCGGGAATTCCAGCCCCTTCGCCGCGTGCAGCGTCATGAGCGTGACTGCATTGCGCGTCTCGTCGAGACGGTCGATGTCTGAAACCAGCGACGCCTGCTCGAGAAAGGCCTCAATGGTGTTGTGTCCGTCTTCGGTCTCGAATTCCGTGATGGCGGAGAGCAGCTCCTGAATGTTGTCGAGACGCCCGCGCGCTTCCATCGTGCCCTCGTTCTTGAACGAGGTGACGAGACCGAGTTCGTCGATCAGCGACCCGACGAGCTCACCGGCGGAGATCTCACGGCGCAGTGTGGCGTATTTCTGGATCATGCGCACGAAGTCCTCGATGCGCCGAACGGCGGCGGCACCCAGTTCGGAGACGCGCGCGGCGTTGATCGCCGCTTCGAAAAAGGTCACTTCCTCTGCCGCGGCGTAGGCGCGCAGACGGCCGACCGTGGTCGCGCCAATGCCCCGCGTGGGATAGTTGATCACGCGCAGGGCAGCCTCGTCGTCGGAGGGATTGACGATCAGACGCAGGTAGCCGAGAATGTCCTTGATTTCCTTGCGGCGGTAGAACTCCACACCGCCCACAATGGTATATGGAATACCACTGCGCCGCATAGCGTCTTCGATGGCGCGGCTCTGCGCGTTGGTACGGTACAGCACGGCGAAGTCGTTGAGCTGCAGCTTTCGCCGGTGCGCTTCGTCCTGCATGGCGTGCACGATCTTGAACGCCTCTTCGCCCTCGTCGGCCGTCTCCAGCACGGTGATCAGATCGCCCGCGTCATTGTCCGTCCACAGCGTCTTGGTGATCTGGTTCCGGTTGTGCTTGATCACCGAATCCGCCCCGGCGAGGATGGTCTTGGTTGAGCGGTAGTTCTGCTCGAGACGGAAGACGCGCACGTCGCTGAAATGCTTCTCGAAGTCGAGGATGTTGCGGATATCCGCGCCGCGGAAGGCGTAAATGCTCTGCGCGTCGTCGCCTACCACGCAGATGTTCTGATGCCCGGCGGCGAGACGGCGCACGATCTGGTACTGCGCCTGGTTGGTGTCCTGGTACTCGTCGATGAGAATGAAGCGGAACTGCTTCTGCCAGGCGTCCAGCACGTCGGCGTGCTCGTCGAGCAGACGGATGGGATGCAGGATGAGATCGTCGAAATCCATCGCGTTCGCCGCGGCAAGCCGCTTTCTGTATTCGCCGAAGACATCGGCGACTTTCTGCTCGAAGATGTCGAAGGCCTTCTCGGCAAGCGTCTCCGGTGTCATCATGCGGTTTTTCGCGCTGCTGATGGCATGCCGCACCGCCGCCGGGGCAACCTGCTGGGTGCTGATCCCGAGATCCCCCATGATGTTTTTGATCAGTCCCTGACTGTCGTCGGTGTCGTAGATCGAAAAATTGCGGTGAAAACCGATATACTCCGCCTCGCGGCGAAGCAGACGCGCGAATGTGGAATGGAAGGTACCCATCCAGATACGGCGGGCGGCCTCGCCGGGCACAACCATTTCAATACGCTCGCGCATTTCCCGCGCTGCCTTGTTCGTGAAGGTCAGGGCGAGGATGTTCGCGGGCGGCACACCGCATTGCAGCAGGTAGGCGATGCGGTAGGTCAGCACACGCGTTTTTCCGCTGCCGGCGCCGGCGACGATCATCACCGGTCCGTCCACGGTCTTGACGGCTTCTTTCTGTACGGGATTCAGCTCTTGGAGAAAGGACATCAGCGCTGTCGTATATCAGCCCCGCATGCGGGGGGAATGAACAAAATCTGTCATGATGGACAGGCGACCGCTGCCGGTACGCGAATGCGCACGGGCGGGAGGTCCCCTGAGCAGGCTCTGCTGTATGCTCACCGCGCAAAGCGGGAGCGGCGCCCCTTATTTCTCGGGACGCATGGTCGGGAAAAGAATGACGTCGCGAATCGATTCCGCGCCGGTGAGGAGCATGGTCAGGCGGTCAATGCCGACACCCAGTCCGGCCGTCGGCGGCATGCCGTATTCCAGCGCTTCAACGTAATCCTCATCGAAGGTCATCGCCTCGTCGTCGCCGCGCGCGCGCAGACGCGCCTGCTCCATGAAGCGCTCCTTCTGGTCGATCGGGTCGTTCAGCTCGGAGAACGCATTGGCGATCTCCTGTCCGTTGATATACAGCTCGAAGCGCTCCACCAGCCCCTCCTCGCTGCGGTGTTTCTTGGCCAGCGGCGACAATTCGAGCGGATAATCCGTAATGAACGTGGGCTGGACAAGCTTGTCCTCCACGCGTTCGGAGAAAACTTCATCAATGATCCTGCCCGGACCGTCACTCTCTTCCAGCTCCACGTGCAGGCGCTTCGCCGCCTCGCGCAGTCCGGCTTCATCCTTCCCGCGCAGGTCCTCGCCGGTATGCTCTGCAATGGCCTCGAACATGCTCAGGCGCCGGTAGGGCGGCGTGAAGTCGATTTCCTGCCCGCCCACGACGGCCGTGCTGCTGTTGTTCACCGCGCGGTTGATGGCGAAAAGCATCTCCTCGGTCAACTCCATCATCCAGCGATAATCCTTGTACGCCACGTAGAGTTCCATCATCGTGAACTCGGGATTGTGGCTGCGGTCCATGCCCTCGTTGCGGAAATCCTTGCTGATTTCGTACACCCCGTGGAAGCCGCCCACGATGAGGCGCTTCAGGTACAGCTCGTCGGCGATGCGCAGGTACAGCGTCATGTCGAGTGCGTTGTGATGCGTCACAAAAGGACGCGCCGCCGCGCCACCGTAGAGCGGCTGCAGCACCGGCGTCTCGACTTCCACGTATCCGCGTCCGTCGAGGAACTGCCGCATGGCGCGCACGAGTGCGTTGCGCTTGAGAAACACCTCCCGCACGGAGGGATTGAGAATCAGGTCGAGCGCGCGCTTGCGGTAGCGCAGCTCCTTGTCGGTAAACTGGTCATAGACGACCTTATTGCCCTGCTCGTCGGTCTTTTCCTTCGGCACGGGGATGGGACGCAGCGACTTCGCGAGCAGCACCAGCTCCTTCGCATGCACCGATACTTCGCCGGTGCGCGTGCGGAACACGAATCCCTTCACGCCGACGATATCACCGATATCGAGCAGTTTCCACATTTTGTAAGTGTCATCGCCGACCTCATCACGCTTGACGTAGATCTGGATCTTGCCGGTGTGGTCCTGAATATGTGCGAAAGACGCCTTGCCCATGCGCCGCATGGTCATGATGCGTCCGGCGATGCCGACGTCGCGCGGCTCGTCATCATCACTGAAGGATTCCAGTATTCCGGCTGCCTCGGCGTCCACGGGGAACTCGTAGGCATAGGGCTGAACGCCCATCGCGCGGAGCTCGTCGTACTCTTCGCGGCGCCGCTGCATCAGGTCATTGAGATCTTCGTGCGGAGCGTTCTCCATGTATGAATCGTCGGGGTTTGTTCACAAACTGTCGGATTCAAAACATACAACGGGTGAGGGTGAATTCCAACTTGACGCTGTTCCGGCGCGGCTTTCTGTTGTTTTTTCTGCCAGACAGTCGTATATTTATTTCTCTGAAATACGCGCCTGTAGCTTAATTGGATAGAGCACCTGACTACGGATCAGGAGGTTCGGGGTTCGAGTCCCTGCGGGCGCGCAGCCAGCAAGTCCCTCACGCGAGGGATTTGTTGTTTTCTCCCGAACTCCCATTCCGCCCCCAGAACGAGGAGGATACCATGCAGGCCATTTCCCGGACGAATTTCGAAGAACTGCCGCTCTTCAAGCGCGGCAAGGTACGCGATGTGTACGATCTCGGCAGCGCGCTCCTGATCGTCGCCACCGACCGCCTCTCGGCGTTTGACGTGGTACTCCCCGATCCGATTCCCGAGAAGGGCACTGTGCTGACGCAGATCTCGCGCTTCTGGTTCGACGAGACCTCGCATATCACCCCGAACCACTGCATCTCCACAAACGTGGAGGATTATCCCGAAGCCTGCGCGCCGTATACGGAGCAGCTGAAGGAACGCTCGATGCTGGTGACAAAGACAAAGCCCCTAGCCATCGAATGCGTCGTGCGCGGCTACCTGACCGGCAGCGGACTCAAGGAGTACAAGCGCAGCCAGTCGGTCTGCGGCATCCCTCTCGAGGAAGGACTCGTAGACGGGTCCATGCTCCCCGAGCCCCTGTTCACGCCGTCGACCAAGGCCGATGTCGGACACGACGAGAACATTAACTTCGAACAGGCCGTGGAAATCGTCGGGCGCGAGGCGGCTGAGAAGGTGCGCGACATGAGCATCGAGCTGTACACATTCGCGCGGGATTATGCACGCGAACGCGGCATTATCATTGCCGACACGAAGTTTGAATTCGGTATCAACGACGAAGGCGAAATCATCCTCATCGATGAGGCGCTCACGCCCGATTCCTCCCGTTTCTGGCCGATGGACAAGTACGAGCCGGGCCATGCGCAGCCAAGCTTCGACAAGCAGTTCGTGCGCGATTATCTCGAGTCGGTCAACTGGGACAAGACGCCACCGGCGCCCGAGCTCCCCGCCGATGTCATCGAGAAGACGTCGAAGAAATACGTCGAGGCCTACCGCCTCATCACCGGGCAGTCACTGTCCGTCTGATCCCACTCCATGGACAAAAAGCCAAAACTGCCGTTCAACGAGCACAAGCATCCGCCCACGCGGCCGGAGATCGATCAGCTGCTGGGGATGCTGCCGGCCATCGAACTCAAGCGCTTTGAGCACCGACTCGAGCTGCTGGAGCCGCGCATCGGCTGGGCCATGCACTGGTACGAGAGCGAGGAGGGGTGGGGATACCGCGCCTCCTATCGCTCCCGCGTACTCTGTGTGCTGCACTTCTACAAGGGATATTTCTCGATCACGCTATCCATCCCCATCGCGGAAGAGCAGGATTATCTTTCCCTTCGTGAACTGACACCGCATATCCGCCAGGCTTTCGAGCATTATTCGCTCTCCGAGAAAATGAAGTGGATTACGATGCATGTCAGCCGGAAGGAGGATGTCGACGCCGCACTGGCCATCGTTCGCAAAAAGCTCGACGACCTGAAAAGGAAAGTCGGGCGATAGACGCCGCATACCGACCTCATCACCCACCGACGCGTGCTCTTCACCTGCCGAACCGCCCGTCCATGCAAAGGGCATTCACCTGCACACGCGATATTTTTCCCTTTCCCTGAAATCCCGTGATATATATGTTCCGACAAATCGGTTGACACCGGTACGTACATCATAGGGAGAACAATCATGTCCACGCTCGAACAGCGGTACTTCGGACGCGACGTGTCGTCGTCGTCCCTTCACCACGTATATTCATTCCTGACCTGCCGTCTTGCCCATTCCATCCCTTTCTCCGCGCGGGAGCGGCTGATGCGCTACCGCTCATCCTGCGCACAGGAGTTTTCCGCCGCCGCTCCGAGGGATCAATCCACGATGGACGTCTTCGCTTCGCATCTCTTCCGTTTCTGGGATTCCGTACTGGGCGCGTCGCCGGGGCCCGCCTGGCTCGGCCACCCCGCCGTGGCGGAATTCACGCAGATCACCCTTCACGCCATGGAGGGCGTGCTCTGCCGCCTCGAAGGCTACGTCATCCTGCCGACGCATGTGCATGTGCTGTATTCCCAGAGCCTGGAACTGCGCAGCGGACCGACGCCGACCCATGTCGCCGATGCGTTGAAGCATCCGGTGGCGCATTTCGCGAGTCGGCTGCTCGAACTGCGCGGGCCCTTCTGGCAGGACGGCGACTACCACCGCATCCTGCGCAGCCGCCGCGAGCTCGACAGCGTGCGCCGCTACATCCGCCGCGATCCCGTCCGTGCCGGACTCGTCGGCACCCCCGACGAATGGCTCTGGAGCTGGGAGCGGGGGGAGCTTGGGAGGACGGATTGAATTCCCGGCCGGTGCCGTTCTGCACGATATGAATGCCTGAACACCTGTGCGACCCGCTGGAGATGTCCGGGGAAAGGGAATTCAATCCGTCATTGTTGAGCACGACAGACGATCATGTTCACCTGTCACGATTATGGTTTCATGAGACAGCTGAGATTCCGATATCAGTATCGTAGAAAATTGCCACATTTCCAGTCCAATGGGAATGGCTATTTCCTTACAACTTCTGTAAAGCGCCATCCTGATTCCGGTTTGCCGATCATCTACCCGTATGCACTTTCAGACGATCGCATTGCCGTGAAAGTAATGCAGACCATCAAACACTTCGACAGGAAGATGTACCATCTTGATGCCTGTGTAATCATGCCCGATCATCTCCACATGCTGATTCATCCTGCGGTGCAGATGGATACTTCCGTTTCACTTGCCCACATCATGCATACTATCAAACGGATAACAGCACGAAGGGTAAATCGTGTCAGACATGCAGAGGGATCGATCTGGCAGCAGGAATATTATGATCGACGAATTCGAAGTGAGGAGGATCGTTCAAGAGTATTGCAGTATATCTACGAGAATCCACTGCACCGGGGTTTGGTATCGGATCCAGAGGAATGGCAATGGATGTATTTCTGCGAATGACGGATTGAAATCCCTGATCGACAAGCCTCCCGTGTTCCAAATGCATTTCCAGATCGAGAACACGTGTCAGATTCCGGCCGGATTTCAATCCGTCGTCCATTACAACACCAGCCCGACGAAGAAGACGGCGGCGAGGAAGGCGATAAAATCAGCGAGGAGGCCCGTGGGAAGAGCGTGACGCGTGTTGCGGATGCCGACGGCGCCGAAGTACACGGCGAGTACGTAGAAGGTGGTCTCGGTGCTGCCGTACAGCGTCGAGACGAGGATGCCGATGAAGGAATCCGTGCCGTAGGCCTGCATGGTCTCGGTCATGATGCCGAGCGAACCGCTGCCCGAGAGGGGACGCATCATCGCCATCGGCAGGGCCTCGGCGGGGATGCCGAACAGGTCGGTGATCGGACTCACCAGCGTGATGAACACATCCATCGCGCCGCTGGCCCGGAACACGGCGATCGAAACCAGCATCAGCACGAGATAGGGAATGATGCGCACGGCGATTTCAAAACCCTCTTTCGCACCCTCCACGGCCGTTTCGTACACCTTCACCTTCTTGAACGCGCCGTAGGCAAGGAAAAACAGCATCAGCGCCGGGATGGCGACGGCTGAAAGCACGGAGACGATGACACGGAATACTTCCATCATTCAGCCTCCGAGCGCTCCCAACGCCAGATCCTGACGCGGGAAAGCAGCTTTGAAATGATGACGGCGAATATCGTGGCGGTCAGTGACGCAAGGAATGACGTGCCGATGATGAAGGCAGGATCCGGGGATCCGGCCGCGGCGCGCACCGCGATAGCGGTCGCGGGGATGAGCGTCACGCAGGATGTGTTGAGCGCGAGGAAGGTGACCATCGCGTCGGTGGCCACGCCGTGTTTGGGGTTGAGCTTGTCGAGCTCCTCCATGGCCTTGAGTCCGAACGGCGTGGCGGCGTTGCCGAGCCCGAGCATGTTCGCGGAAATGTTCATGATCATCGATCCCACCGCGGGATGATCGGCAGGGACGTCGGGAAAGAGGCGCACGGTGATCGGACGCACAAGCCGCGCGAGATGATTGATCAGTCCGGCCTGCTCGGCCACGCGCATCACGCCGAGCCACAGCGCCATGATGCCGATCAGTCCGATCGCAATCTGTACCGCAACCCCGGCGATTTCAAACGCGGCGTTGGTGACTTTCCGCAGATACACCAGCGACACGTCGTCGATGCGCATCCGCCACCCGTCACCCTTGCGCTCCAGCTGCGCACTGAGCTTTTCCCCACCGCCGAGCGCCTCGGCCATGACCACGAAACGTTCCGGCACATCCTCCCCGGTCACATCCATCACGAGCGAACGCTTTCCGTCTTCATGCTGCATGTACACGGCGGGAATGCTGACGCCACCGTCGATCGTATCGGTCGGGAAATGCCGGCGCAATTCCGCGGCGCTGATCTGCACGGTTTTCCTCAGCGACAATGCCGCAGTACGCACGCCTCCCTTCTGTGAGACCGGAGCTCGCGCGGCGGCATCATCCTCGAGACGCACATCCCACGGGATGCCGTTCCCGTAGGAGTTCTGCACCACGTCGTACACATCTCTCCCGGCAGCCGTGAGGATGCCGATGACAATGAGTGCGAGCCAGATGTGATTGAGCATGGAGACCCGTCCTGAATGAAGAATCGGTCAGCGCATGATTTCCGTGCGCACACCCTTGATCATGTAATTGCCCTCGTCGACAACGCGCACTTCGTCATCCTCCACCGTCACGCCCACGAAGCGGCACACGCCCTCGTTATCGGTCATGGTGGTGAGCGCGTGATTCAGCTGCACGCGAATGTACGGCGCGGGTTTTCCGTCGTCGCCGTGCACCGTCACCTCGACCATTTTCGTCCCGTCCGTGCCGAATCCCTCATCGGCGAGAATGGACGCATACATCGCCCAGGCAATGTTCCACGAAAAGAGCGGCACCAGCTGCTGCGCGTAGGTACGGCCCGACGGTGCCGGCAGTGTGACGGAAATCTGCAGGTGATTCTTGATCTCCTCGCGCCAGGGAACGCGAAGCACAAAGCGGTTGAGACCGATGCCGGTAAACTGCGGGAAGATACGCTGCATGCGGACACCGAAACTCCGGCTATCCGACAGTCTGTTCGCGCGCAGCGTGATAACACGATCGTTTTCATCCACGCCCAGCTGAAACACCGGCGCGCTCTCATACAGCGCACATGCATCCTGAAGCGACAGCGTGGAATCCCCGGCGGGAACCACGACGCGCGCTCCGCTGGCAGTGAGCAGCTGCTGCAGATGGCGGAGCGTCAGATAATCCACACGTTCCTGCATCCCCTCCTCGCTGCCGCGAATATCGAGGATGTACTCCTTTCCGCGCAGCGTGCCGTGGGCGACCGGCGAGAGCAGAACCGGGTCCTGAATGGGACGCCCGGTCAACGTCTCGGTCCGGCCGAAATATCCCGGCGCGGTGAGAACCACGCGCATGCCGTCAGTATCCTTCCCGGCGATGATATATTCCCCGCGCTCATTGGTTCGGACCACGCTTCCGCCGGGCAGTTCCACCACTGCATCCGTCACAGCCTTCCCGTCGGTGCTCATGACAATGCCGCGCGTGTACTTTGCATCAATCGACGTTGTGATCAGTCCCTCCGTTTTTACCGGACCATTGGTCGCGGTAAATGTAACGCGCTCGGCGCGGCCGGGATAGACGTTGATGCGCGCCCTGCCGTCCTCGAGCGTAAGCATCGTATCGATGCCTGTGGATGTGCGGAAGCGGATCGGCAGTCCGTCGGGCACCGAACTGCCGGTGCTGTCGAGGGCGAGAACGGTCACCATGCTGAAGGCGCTGCGATCGGGCGGCAGGATGGCCGGCTCAGCGGAAGAGCGCAGCATCACGGGGGGATTCCCCACGGCGAAATACCGCTCGAACGGTGCCGATGAATTGCCGTTGCTGTTGCGCACCTGCGCCGTGAGATGGTGGTAACCCTGCGAAAGCTCGCCAAAAGGATTGACGGTGATTTTCCCTGTCTTCCGGTTGAAGGTGAATCCCTGCTCCCTGCCGTCGATGTAGATGAGGATGCTCTCGTCGAGAATTTCCGAGCGATCGCTCACGCGGAGTTCGATCTTCGGTGTCTGTTCCTTGAATACCAGCGGGGAAACGTATTCGAGCCGCGGAATGCCGGCGCGGAAATATTTTCCGATGCCGTGGAACATGCCCCAGGCCTGGATGGCGTTGAATTCGGGGCGCTTGAGGCGCTGCTCCTCGTAGGCGCTGGTGAAAAAGGCACATTCGACGAGCACCGCCGTCATTGCGGTGTTGCGCAGCACGGAAAAGCCCTTGCCGGGATACAGCAGGTAATCCGACATCGTGCCGTCGAACGATGCCAGCGGACCGGGATTGCCCATGGCATATGAGAGATCCCGCTGGATATACCGCGCAAGATCGTGGCTCGACGGCGCGTAGCCCATTTCTCCCGCACGCGAATGATAGAATGTCGTCGTGTAGTTCGTGTAGTCGTTGCCGGCAGCATTGTGGTGAATGGAGACAAAGATGTCAGCCCGATTGACATTCGCCTGCTGGGCGCGCGCCTCGAGGGGAACGGTCTTGTCGGATTCACGCGAGAGCATCACGTTGGCGCCCGCCTGCTTGAGATAGTCGCGGAGGGTCAGCGCCACCCGAAGATTGACATCCGCTTCCACGACATCCTCGGCCGGACCGATCCCGTGCCGATCCTCCCCGCCGTGTCCGGGATCGATGAAAATCGTCACATCCTTCAGGGCTTCGCGGTACGTCGCAATGGTGGAATCCCGCCTGAAAGGATCCTTCCATTCCGGCGGCCGGACGTAATACACCGACGGACCGCAGCCGTACGAGCCGATCACGATCACGATCAGAAAGAGAATACTTCTGCAGAATCGATTCATAAGCGGGATAGCAGTCTCCATCGTCCCGGAAATATACCGAGACCGCCGCTGCAGGACAAGAGCGGTTGTGGGCTGCCGCATGTCCGCCGAAATGCCGCGAAGCGGGACGAAAGCGGATGGGCTGTGGCAGGCGGATGTCTGCATTCTGCCCTTTGCACTTTGCACTTCGCGCTTTGTACTTTATGACTGAATTCCCCACGAACGAGGTGTGAAGCATGCTGACTCCCGAGGAGTTTTACGACGATCTCGCCGAGGACTATGACGCGATGACGCAGTTCGCGGTGCGCCTCGAGAAGGAGAAGCGCATCCTTGCCGGCGTCCTTGAACTGCTGTCTGCGAGGCACGCGATCGACATGGGATGCGGCACCGGCGTGCATGCGGTCGCCCTCGCGCAGCTCGGTGTGGAGGTGACCGGCGTCGACGTCTCCACCCGCATGCTCGAGCGCGCCCGCGCACATGCGGGACGCCACGCGACCGTCGATTCTGCTCCGGTGCATTTCCGGCAGGGCGACTTCCTTGCTCCGCTGCCGACCGCTTCGACGGACCTCCTTTTTTGCTTCGGAAATTCTCTTTCTCATCTCCCATCCGGTGGCGCACTCGCCGAGGTGCTCGCTCACTGGCGCCACCTGCTCGTTCCCGGTGGACGCGTTCTCATCCAGCTGCTGAATTATCGCGACATCCTGCGCCATCGTGAACGCATTGTCAGTATCCGGCGCGAAAGTGACACCACCATTGTCCGATTTTACGATTTCCTGGACGATGCCCTGCGCTTCAATATCCTGACAATCACCGACGATGATGACGGTCCGTCACACAGCCTGCGCAGCACAAGGCTGTCGCCGTTTACGGATGAGGATATTCTCGAAGCGGCGGATTCGGGGGGATTTACGTCCGTGGAAACATATGCAGACCTGGAGTTCAATCCCTTCGAGGATGAAAGCAGGAATCTGGTTGCTGTGCTCGGATAGCAGCGTTCGCCCCCGTGACACCCGTCCGCACCCTGTCACACCTCTCTGTCCCCCGTCACGCGCGGGTGTCCCGCAGCCGGACGGCACACTGCAGCGTTTCACCGTCTGCCTCCGTCACGCGCGGGTGCACCTGTGCCGCGGCGGTTCGTCACGGCATACCCTGCCGCACCTGTTCAATGGTATTGATGCCCTTGATGCGTTCCCACAGCACAGTGAGTGACGATTTCACATCCGGCATGGGAAAATCACGCTCGAGGGTCAGCTGGTCAGGACCCGAAGACGCTCCCGTGGGAAGGAGTCGGAAGGTAAATGTGAACGAAAGATCCCGCGGATCGCCAAACCCGAAGCTGTTGCCGGGCTGCGCGGTGTCGAAATCCCCGAAACGCAGATCGCGGAAATACAATTCTCCCCCGGGCGACTGCACGACGCTGAACCAGCCGTCGGTGAACCATCGCAGCGTTTGCACCGCACGCTGATCCTCGATATCCGAAAGCAGTGTTTCGTTGCGCGGCACAAACCAGAACGGGATCTTGCTGCCCTGATCGAACAGCGATCGGTATCCGATCCAGTAACCGCCTTCGGTCTCCGCGATGCCGCGCCAGAGCAGGGTGTTGAACGGCGTCGCCGTTGTGATCATGCGTTTCACCGGGATATCCTGCCGTGCCAGTGCGCGTTCGAAATCCGTCACCGCGCTGAACTTGAGCAGAAGGGCAACAACGACATAGGCAGCGGCGAGGATCAATCCCGCGGCGTTGCGGAACTGTTTCGCCCGCACCTCCCCGGGAAGAAGCGAGAGCAGAAGAAATATCAGCAGGGGCAGTGTGAACAGCGGATCAATGATGAAGAGCACGTTCCACGCCACCTGCATGTTCGAAAACGGCTCCAGAATCATTGTCGGATAGGTGGTGAGCAGGTCGATCAGGATATGTGACCCGAGCGCAAGAAACGTAAACAGCGCGGCCTTCTCCACAGTGACTTCACGCCGGTGGATTCGAGAAATCAGCCAGCCCAGCAGGGGCGTGAGCACGACGGTCAGCAGGATGCTGTGCGATATGGCGCGATGCCAGGTGAGCTCCGCAACGTTGTCCATCAGCGGATACGCGAGGATGTCGAGATCGGGCAACGCGCCCGCGAGCATGCCCCAGAGCACCGCCTTGTTGCCGAGTTCGCGGTGCATGGTTGCCTGTCCAACCGCTCCGCCGAGCGTTACCTGCGTTACGAAGTCCATTCCTTGATCCTGGGAAAATTGACCGCGATGGATGAGTCCGCTACTGATTCACGTACCTGTCAAGCACGTAACAGAACACGCCGAATGCGCGCACGGCCTGTGACTGCGGGTGCACGGTGCCGACTTCATCGACGCCATAGCCGTCCTCGCCACCATTGGGATTCCAGCCGTTGCGGATGCCGTGGTCGGACGTCCGATGCAGTACAACACGCGCACGGCCGAAATGATTCGTCCACACATGCTCGAGCATGCGCTCGATCTTCGCCGGGATACCAGGAAGCTCCTCGGGCGCCAGCATGTAGGCATCGAGGATGAAATGCACGAACGCGCCATTGCCGTCCATACGCAGCTGGTAATAATGATCCGGATCCACCCATCCCGTCGCGGGATCCATGATGCGCCGTGCCGTGGCTACTGCGATATCCCTGTATTTTTCGTCTTTCGTGACGTTATACAGCGCCGCACCGATCGCGCAGTACGAGGCACCCTCCCACGGCAGCTGCTTTCCGAACGCTGCGGGACCCCGTGCGCCTTCCCAGATCCCGTCTCCCTTGTAAAGCACCTGCTCGATACCGGGAACGGTGCCGTCGCCGTTCCACACCTTGAGAGCGTCCTCGAGGTACTCCTCCTTGCCCGTGGCTTCATACAGCCAGCAGGCCACCGTCACCATCTGATTCATGTTGCTGTTGGTGAAAATCTGATCCTGCACGTCTGACTCCGGCGGCCAGTTGTACCAGCTCCAGTATCCCTCGTGGTTGGAGAGACGTCCCTGCATCTTCGCTTCCACGTAGCGGATTTCAGCGGATTCCACGAACTCCTCGCGCGTACGTCCGGTGAAATCCCACCAGTACATTTCCGCCAGAGCAGCCCAGGCGCGGTCGTCCACCCAGGTTCCGTTGAACAGATCCCGCATGGGATGCTTCACGGTATGGAAGCGCAGCAGACTGCTGTCGCCGGTCACGGCATAGAGAAATGCGTCGCCGATCGCTCCGTTGGCGCCTTCCCAACCGGCAGTGTACACCTCGTGAAAAAGATCGTCAATGGCGTATGCGCGCTTGAGCCACTTTTCCTCCGGCACAAACGACGTCTGTTCGTCGTCTTCGTTCTGCGTCGCCGAACCGTTGCTGGAGAGGAATGAAAACGCCCCCAGCGCATACAGTACGGCTATTGCGAACAGGGCTCCTCCGATCAGCAGAACGAGAAACCCCGTGCGTCCCTGCTCCGACGCACCCTTCCCTGAGGCATTGCGTTTCTTAGTCATGGTATCCTGTCATTGCGTTCGCGGGCTTTCACGTAATATCTGCATTTCTGCAGACAAATGGGAAATCCAACGGGGGATTGCCGGAGAAACCCGCGATGGATCGATCCTGCTCGCCCCCTCGCTTTCTCATTTTCATCAATGCAGTTGGGAAAGGGATTTGAAGCAAAACCTCAAATCGCTATCTTCAACCACCGTATTTTCATGACCATCGACGGTTTTGCCATGATCGGAAAAAATACGGCGGCACTGGTTCTGACAGCAGTCATGCTCGCAATGCCCGGCGGGGACATCTACGCCCAGGCAGGATTTACGCAGACGGGCGTCGCCTCCTTCTACGGAAAGAAATTCCACGGCAGAAAGACCGCCAACGGCGAGCGCTTCAGCATGTGGGCCATGACCGCCGCGCACAAAACGATTCCTTTCAATACAAAGGTCCGCGTCACCAATCTCGGGAACGGGAAATCCGTCATCGTGCGCATCAACGATTTCGGACCGCATCTCAAGGGACGCATCATCGACCTCTCCCGCGGGGCCGCAGCCAAAATCGACATGATCAAGACCGGAACCGCAAAAGTGAAAGTGGAGGTCATCGGCGATGACGGCAAGGCCGATCACGAAAAATCCAAAGGCAACGTCGAGTTTTTCCGCGTGGATATCGCCCGCGCGGATATCACCGGGTGGGGCGTGCAGGTGGCATCGTTCGAAAAGATGGACAACCTCATCCTTCACCTCGACCGCCTCAAGGAGCACGGCATCGAAAACGTGCATGTGCAGATGGCGATGGTCAAGGGACAGCGCGTACATCGCATCGTCGTAGGGGGATATGAGTCCGAGGCCGCAGCGAAATGGAAGCTCAAGACGATGAAGGAGGAGGGATTTGACGGTTTCGTGTTCAGGATACCCTGAATGCGTTTTTTCTTTGTAGGCACGAAGGCACGGGGACACGAAGATACCAGGGAAGCGCTTTTCGGGCGCAAAGTCCTGGAACAGGAGATGGAACGCAGTTGTTGAACATGCTGTGTTGAACATGCATCGGATGTTGAAGATGAAACTCGTCGCCCTCATGTTCATTCTTCTCTGGATGGCTGCACCCGCGCGGCGATCCGGGAACCTGCACGCGCAGCAACCGAATACTCCGGCGCAGAGTCTGCTGTGGAAAATCGAGGGAAACGACCTCCCCGCTCCCTCCCACCTGTTCGGAACCATCCATGCCATCTGCCCCGACGAGGTCGTGATCAACGATGCGATCGAAAGTGCCGTTGATACCAGCGCGCAGGTCGCGCTCGAACTGGATCTCGACGATCAGCGGCTGATCGTCGAACTCGGACGTCTCGCCTTCCTCCCGGGCGACAGCACGCTGCATGACATCTTCAGCGAGGAAGAATACGCGCGACTCAACAGGTGGATGAAAGATTCGGTTGGTGTCTCCATCGATCCGATGATCAACCTCCGTCCCCTCTGGATGATCGGCATGCTCGTGAACAAGGTGATCGGCTGCAAATCCACCTCCTATGAAGAAATGTTCATCGCCATGGCACAGCGACAGGACAAGGAAGTCATCGGCATCGAGCAGCCGGAGGAACAGCTTTCAGCATTCAGCACAATTCCGCTGAAAGAACAGGGCCGCATGGTACTCGAGATCATCGATCACATGGACAGCGCGCGCGCCGAATTCCGCAGGCTCGCGGATGCCTACACGGCACATGATCTGATGAAACTGCGAGAGCTCGTCCTGAATTCATCGATCGAATACGGCCGCTACAGTGAGGAGCTGATCGGAAAGCGGAACCGAAACTGGATTCCCCGTATCCTGCGAGCGGCGCGGCAGAAATCCACGTTCTTCGCCGTCGGTGCCGGACATCTGCCGGGTGATGACGGACTGATCTCCCTCCTCCGAAAGGAGGGATACACGGTTACGCCCGTTTCCTCAAACACGGAATAATCCCTCCCCCTGACATTGATTGCACATGTTGCCGTGCGCGACTTCGCCTGGCGATCCGGCATGCCTTTTCTCCATGCCTTGACGAAGTGCGGAATTTTCCGCATGTTTTTCCAATCCTTTAGCCGACCTTTTCACCAAACGGGTTGTCATCATGAAGCGACTGTTATTTCTCGCCGCTGTGCTTCTCCTGTGTGCCGGTACGCAGGATGCGTCCGCGCAGGCACGCAAGATCGTGCTCTTCGAACATTTCACGAATGCGAGCTGCGCCCCCTGTGCCTCGCAGAATCCGATATTCGAAGAGAATATCATGGACGAGAACAAGGGCAACTACATACACATCGCCTATCACACCGTCTGGCCCGGACGCGACCCGATGAACGCCTACAACAAGGATGAGGTCGACACGCGTGTGAAGTTCTACGGTGTGCGCGCCGTGCCCACCATTATCATGGAAGGAAATGAGTACAATGGCAGCCCGTCCGGCGTCTCGCAGGATATTCTGGATCGCGCGTCGGCTGAGAGCAGTCCCCTGCGCATCCGCGTGGTGGAAAGCTCCGACGGGACTCGCCGCACGGTGCAGGCGACGTTCAGCAGTCTCGGACAGGTGCCTTCGGCGGGTATCCGCGTGCGCGCGGCCGTTGTCGAGAGCGAGGTCAATTATGCCTCGGCGCCGGGCACGAACGGAGAGAAAGATTTTTCGAATGTCTTCCGCCGCTTTCTGACTACCGCCGAGGGTGAGGAGTTCACTCCGGCCGGCATCGGACAGTCGGTGACACGAAGCTGGGAATACGAGTACGATCTGGCGGAGTGGGATACGACCCGGATTTTCACCGTCGTCTGGGTGCAGCTCGACGGCAGCCGCGATGTGATCAATGCATCGATGTCATCCATTCCCGCCATCGAACTCGTCACCGACGACAGCCAGTTCAAGAAAGGCAGCGCGGATCAGACAAGCAGCTTCACCGCGCGCGTCGAAAATCTCGGCGACGAGGAGGCAAACGTCCGGCTCAGTCTCGCAGCGGTAACCCCGGGCAACTGGTCCGCCGAGTACGAGGTCGACGGCAGTGCGTCGAGCGGTGAAACGGATATTGCCGTGCCGGCGCAGTCATCGGCGGAAATCACCGTTTCCGTTCCGGTCGGCAGCGATCCGGGCATCGCCGATCTGATGCTGAATATGGCCTCTCTCGACGATACCGAACTGAATCCCCAGCACCTGAGCTTCGGTGTGATCTCCGGCGTGAGTGACATTCTGGTCAACAACGACAACAGCTGGGGCAGCGGTGACGACACAAGGGCCGCGGATTTCCAGGATTCCTATCTCGCGGGTATCGCGGCCGCGGGCAGCAGCACGCACGCCGCGACATCGCTGAGCACCTTCCTGCGCGCCTGGGACGCGGGCATGCTCGACGAGGTCGGGCATGTGTATTACAACGCCGGCTGGGCTTTCCCCGGACTGCCCGATGCCTTCGCGCGCGCCATGATGGGCTTCCTCAGCGATGGCGGCAATCTGTTCATCGCCGGGCAGGATATCGGCTGGGATACATTCGACCCCGATGGCCGGGGCACATCCGCCACGCGTGCATTCTACCGGTCCTATCTTTTCGCCAACTACACCGACGACGGTGATTCCAATAACTCGCAGCTCTCATTCATGAGCGGCGATCCACTGTTCGGTGATATGTCGCCTGCCGTGATCGAGAACGCATACGGCACGAATTCCCAGGGACAGCCGTACATGTATCCGGAAGTGCTGCGTCCCACTCCCGAAGGCGTTGCGCTTGCCTATTACAACAGCGACGAAAGCAGGGTTGCTGCGATATATGGCGAAAAGAATGATTTCAAGAGTGTGTATTTCGGGATCGGAATGGAGATGCTGCGGGATACCGCCGTGCGCAGCGAAATCATGAAGCGCACCTGGCAGTGGTTCCACGGAGTCATCAGTTCGGTGGATTACGAAGCCGCCGTGAAATCGCTGACACTCGGACAGAACTACCCGAATCCCGTGAGTGCGGAGACGGTCATTCCGCTGGATGCTGCTCCCCGTGAGCGCCAGTTGCTTGTGTACGACATCAACGGACGTCTCGTCGAATCGCGCATCGTCGCTCCCGGTGCCGCGCAGCTGCGCATCGCGACCGCCGGGTATCGTCCGGGAGTGTATTATTACCGGCTCTTCGACCGCGGCGTCCTCACAGGCAGCCGGGTAATGCAGGTTGTGAAATAGCCGGAGATCCCATGCGCAGGCCCCACGCTCACGCGTGGGGTTAGCGCAGGGCATCGCCCGTTACGTGCTCGTGCTCCTGCTCCCTTGGTACTCTGCGGGGCAATCCGTAAATTTTTGGATATACGGGTCCACACACCCTCTGCACCAGCCCTGTCTCACCTCTCGAGCCCATACACATGGAAATCAAGAATATCATCTTTCTGTTCGTCCTGATCGCCGCCTTCGGCGTGTTCGGATACACGGCCCGGAAAATCCTTGGCTACCTGAAACTCGCCAAGCCGGAAAACCGCTTCGACCACTTCGACAAGCGCATCGGCAATGTGCTGGCGATCGCCTTCGGACAGACGAAAATCCTGCGCGATCCTGTGCAGGGACCGATTCACTTTGCCATTTTCTGGGGCTTTGTCATCCTCCTGCTCGCAGTGCTGGAATCGATCGGCGAAGGGCTCATTCCCGGATTTTCATTCGCATTTCTCGGTCCCGTCTATCCCGTGATCGGCGCCGCCACCGACCTTGTTGCCGCCGCGGTGCTCTTCGCCGTGCTCTTCGCCCTCTTCCGCCGCTACGTGGCGGGACCGAAGCGCCTGCGCGAACTCGACACACCGTCGCAGATGGACGCCACGGTGATCCTCATCACGATCGCGCTGATCATGATTTCCATGTTCGTACAGAACGCCACGCGCATCGCGCTCGGCGACGGCGCCGATTTCGCCGGCAACGCGCGCTTCATCAGCGCCGCCATGGCCGGCTGGTTCGGCAGCGGAAGCGGCACGCACGTGCTCTTCGAGATCGCCTGGTGGGTGCACATCGTGCTGGTGCTGGGCTTCCTGAATTTCCTGCCCTACTCGAAGCACTTCCACGTCATCACCTCCATCCCGAATGTGTATTTCAGCAACAAGGGCATCCACAAGGAGGGTGACGGCGCGCTGAAGCCGCTGGACCTGGAGGATGAAACCGCCGAAAAATTCGGCAACTCCGATATCGAGGATTTCACCTGGAAGCAGCTCTTCGACAGCTACACCTGCACGCACTGCGGCCGCTGCACCGCCGCCTGTCCGGCGAACATCACCGGAAAGCTGCTTTCCCCGAAGAAAATCATCGTGGATACACGCACGCGCTTCGAGGAAAAGGCTCCCGTCATGGTGAAGGGCATCGAGGATTCTCCCGTGCTCGAGAAGCAGCTGCTGCATGACTACATCACGCCGCAGGAGCTCTGGGCCTGCACGACCTGCCGCGCCTGCGTAACCGAGTGTCCGGTCATGATCGAACACGTCGACGAGATCGTCGACATGCGCCGCTATCTTGCGCTTACCGAGGGTGAATTCCCCGAGCAGCTGCAGGTACTGTTCCGCAATCTCGAAAACAACTTCGCGCCGTGGCAATTCAGTCCGGAAGACCGTGCGTCGTGGGCCGACGGACTCGACATCCCGCAGCTTTCCGAGCTCGGCAGCGCCGAGGAAATCGACTACCTGTTCTGGGTGGGCTGCGCGGGCAGCTTCGATGCGCGCTATAAGAAGGTCAGCGTCGCACTGGCACATATCCTCAGGAAGGCCGGACTTCGCTTCGCCATTCTCGGAAAGGAAGAGAAGTGCAACGGCGATCCCGCGCGCCGTGCGGGCAACGAGTATCTCGCCCAGATGCTGATGATGGAGAATATCGAAACGCTGAATTCCTACAGGGTGAAGAACATCGTCACAGCCTGCCCGCACTGTTTCCACTCGCTGAAGAATGAATTCCCGCAGTTCGGCGGCGAATACAACGTCATTCACCATTCCGAGCTGATCAGCCAGCTCGTCGAACAGGGCGTGATCCTGCTCGACTCGCCGCTGAGAAAGGACGTCACCTTCCATGACAGCTGCTATCTCGGCCGCTACAACGAGATCTACGACGAGCCGCGATCGTCCATTGTGCACATCGACGGACTCAACCTCGTCGAAATGGAGCGCAGCCGCGACAAGGGTTTCTGCTGCGGCGCCGGCGGCGCGCAGATGTTCATGGAGGAGACGGAGGGCAAACGCGTCAACATCGAACGGACCGAAGAAGCCCTGTCGACCGGTGCGGAGACCATCGCGTCGGCATGTCCGTTCTGCATGACCATGATGACCGACGGGGTGAAGGAGAAGGAGAAGAATGAGGAAGTGGAAGTGAAGGATATTGCAGAACTCGTATACGAGGCCATGAGAAAATGAACGCACATCGCATCTCAGCCGGCGCGCTCGCGCTGGCCGTCCTTCTCTTCTTCGCCGGATGTGGAAAGTCCGGCGACACCGAACCCGTGACCGATGCGGATACCGCCGCCGATGCAGGAGGCGAAACCGCTGAAGATTACACGCCCGTGCAGCCGGATGAAGGCAGCCGCGTGGACATCGGCCGCTGGCACGACATGACCCGTACGGATTTTGAAAACCTGTATGTCGATTTCCCCCGCAGTGATCCTCCCGTCGTTCGGGGATACGGAATCTGTGATTCCGTCACCGTCTATTTCCCCGATGAATCCGAGGAAGCAATGCCCGAAATCCTGATCTGCGATCTCGACGCCGTTTACACTGTCGAAGATGCCTTCGCCATGCTTGGCATCGAGATCGGTGAAGCCGGTGCTCCCGAGGGACAGTGGATCAGCATCGCCAGTCCCGACGAACGTTTTCTCGGACTCCAGTATCGCGGCGCGGGGCAGCACTCCGACCGCACAACACAGATACTGCTGCAGTTCCAGCGCTGACTCCGCACATCGATTTCCCGGATAAGAAAACAGGACAAGCCATGTTGCCTGTCCTGTTTTTCCTTTTCTGCTTTTCGCCACCGTATGCCGACGGCGAAGAGCACTTGGCGCATCCGCCATCGTTCGCCCGTGACGAACTGCGGCGGCGCTGCGGTGCCCGCATTACACTTCCATGATTTCCGCTTCTTTGTGATCGATCATCTCATCGATGCGTTCGACATGCTTATCGGTCATTTCCTGAACATCCTTCTCTGCCTTGACGCGATTGTCTTCGGAAACGTGATCCTCCTTTTCGGCCTTCTTGAGGTGGTCGTTCGCATCGCGGCGGATATTGCGCAGCGCAATTTTTGCCTCCTCGCCGAAGCGCTTGATCAGTTTCACCAGCTCCTTGCGGCGTTCCTCGTTGAGCGGCGGGATGGGCACACGGATGATGTTGCCGTCATTGGCGGGATTGAGACCGAGATCCGCCGTCATGATGGCTTTCTCAACGGAGTTCAGTGCCGATTTGTCCCACGGCTGAATGCTCAGCGTATGGGGATCGAGCACCGAGACGTTCGCCATCTGCGTGAGCGGCGTCATTGTTCCGTAGTACTCGACCTTGATGCCGTCGAGCAGGGCGGTAGTTGCCTTTCCCGTCCGGATTTTACTCAGCTCCTGGCGCAGGTTTTCAACGGATTTGTCCATGCGCTCCGAAGCATCCTTGAGAATGTCTTTCATCATGATACTGTCTCCGCTATTCAGGATATGTCGTCGACGAAGTGGAATCGGACACCAGCGTTCCGACCTCCTCTCCGAGGAGCAGGCGGCGGAGATTACCGCTGGTGTTGATGTTGAAGACAATAATAGGAAGTTTATTCTCGCGACACAATGTTATTGCTGTCATGTCCATCACGCGCAGATCGCGCCGCATCACGTCGAAATAGGAAATTTCGGGGAAATGCGCAGCGTCGGGATTTTTTTCGGGATCGCTGTCATACACACCGTTGACGCGCGTGCCCTTGAGGATGACATCGGCCTCGATTTCCACCGCACGCAGCGCTGCGGCCGTGTCGGTGGTGAAGTAGGGATGTCCCGTTCCCGCGCCCATGATGACAACGCGGCCCTTTTCGAGGTGGCGGATCGCACGTCGGCGGATATACGGCTCTGCAATCTGATTCATTTCGATCGCGCTGGCAAGACGGGTATGCACGCCCTTGGTTTCGAGCGTATTCTGCAGCGCAAGCGAGTTGATCATCGTCGCGAGCATGCCCATCTGGTCACCGGAGGCCTTGTGGATGCCTTCGGCGGCGGATGACACACCCCGGTAGATATTGCCGCCTCCGAGCACGATACCGACCTCGACGCCGAGATCAACAGCGGAAATGATCTCATCGGCATAGTTCTGGAGTGCGGCCGGATCGATACCGTACTCGTTGTCGCCCATGAGGGCTTCGCCGCTGAGCTTGAGAAGAATACGCTTGAATCTGGGCTCCATGAATCCTCCTGATAACAAAAAGCCTTTTGGCGCTGACCAAAAGGCTGGAAAGAGGGGAAATACGAATCAACCGCCGACCTGGAAGCGCTCGAATCGCGCGACCTTCAGATCCGCATCCGTGGATTTGGCGACTTCGTCGACCTGCTCCTTGACCGTTTTCGTCGTGTCGCGGAGGAAGGTCTGCTCCAGAAGGGTGAATTCCTGGAAATACTTGTTGAGCCTGCCTTCGGCGATCTTATCGACAATGTTCTCGGGCTTGCCCTGTTCCAGCGCCTGCTGGCGATAGATTTCGAGTTCCTTCTCGCGGACATCCTGCGGAACGGATTCGCGGTCGATGGCGACGGGGTTCATCGCGGCGATCTGCATGGCCAGGTCCTTGCCGAGCTTCGCGACGTCGTCGCTGGCGGACGGACCATTGATCTCGAGCATCACGCCCAGCTTGGCACCCGGGTGGATGTAGTCGATGAGCACGCCGTCAGTCTTGAAGGTGGAGAAGCGATTGACCTCGATCTTCTCTCCGATCTTGCCGACGGTTTCCTTGAGATGATCCTCGAGCGTCAGACTGTCGCTCTGCAGCTTCAGAAGCGCATCGACATCCTGCGGTTTTTCGTTTTTCACGACATCGAGCACGCGCTTCGCAAACGCGAGGAAATCATCACTGCGGGCGACGAAGTCGGTTTCGCAGTTCACTTCGACGATGACGCCGCTGCCGTTTTCGATATCAGTCATGACAACGCCTTCGTCGGCGCTGCGATCGGCACGCTTTTCGGCCGTGGCGGCACCTTTCTTGCGCAGGTATTCGATGGCCTGCTGCATGTCTCCGTCGGTTTCCGCCAGCGCTTTCTTGCAGTCCATCATGCCGGCGCCGGTTTTGTCGCGGAGTTCTTTCACCATGGAGGCTGTGATTTCCATAAAATCTTCTCTGTGCGAATATGATGAATAAAAAATGCTTGAAATCGGGGGATAAAAAGAATGGCTGATCGAGCAGCCATTCTCACGAGTCTTATTCGGATTCCTCTTCGGTCTGCTCTGTCTCCTTGGCCACGCGTTCCTCCTCGGCCTCCTGTTCAGCCTTCTGCACACGTCCCATCTCGCGGCCTTCCTCGATCGCGCCGACCACGGCCTTGGTGATCAGTTCGATGGTTCGGGCGGAATCGTCGTTGCCGGGGATCACGTGGTCGACCACGTCGGGATCGCAGTTGGTGTCGACGATGGCGATGACGGGGATGCCGAGGTTGCGAGCCTCGTTTAGCGCGATGTGCTCTTTCTTGATATCGACGATGAACAGCGCGCCGGGCAGGCGGTTCATGTCGACGATGCCGCTGAGGATCTTGTTGAGACGATCCTTTTCGCGGGTGAGCATGAGGCGCTCCTTCTTTGTGATCGATTCGAAGGTGCCGTCGCTCTCCATCTTCTCGATGTTGGTCAGACGCTTGATACTCTTGCGGATGGTCGTGAAGTTGGTGAGCATACCGCCCAGCCAGCGTTCCACCACGTAATTCTGTCCGCTGTCAACCGCCGCCTGGCGGATGATGTCCTTCGCCTGCTTTTTCGTACCGACGAAAAGGACGCGCTTGCCTTCCGCCGTGACACGGGAGATGGCGTCGCAGGCGACGTCGAGCTGTTCCTGCGTCTTCTTCAGGTCAATGATGTGAATGCCGTTGCGCTCCATGAAGATGTACGGTTTCATCTTCGGATTCCAACGGCGTGTCAGGTGACCGAAATGGGTTCCCGCCGCGAGCAGATCTTCGAGGTTTACCTTGGGCATGTGTTCTCCTGTAAAAAAATGTGTTGTTCCTCTGCATCCATCAACCCGGCCCAGATACCCCGCGGGGCACACCCTGCGGTCGGTCCGGATGCATGTGTGATACGAAATGCCGCCGGTTCAGGCGCGCAGTGCATTCGCGCACGCGCAGCGCATCGGAGCACTGCAGTGCGCATCGGCGCGCCGCACAGCGGCGCGTGCATGCATCAGCGCTTGCTGAACTGGAAGCGTTTGCGGGCCTTCTTCTGGCCGTACTTCTTGCGCTCGACCATGCGGGAATCGCGGGTCAGGAGACCGTTGGAACGCAGCTTCGGACGGAATTCCTCGTCGATCGTGACGAGCGCGCGGGCGATGCTCATCTTGATCGCACCGGCCTGTCCGTGCATGCCGCCGCCGCGTACGCGCACGCGCGCGTCGTAGCGGTCATTGGTCTCCGTGACGGTCATCGGCTGACGCACTTCCTCGAGCAGCGTATCCGTGGGGAAGTACTCTGTAACGTCCTTGCCGTTGACCGTGATTTTCCCGGAACCCGGGGTCAGATAGGCGCGGGCGACGGAGGTCTTTCTGCGCCCGACACTGATATTGTTGATCATAAACAACCTTGTCTATCTGGTGATTATTCAGACGTTCTCAATTCAGTCGAATTTCAGCTCTTCCGGTTGCTGCGCCGCATGCGGATGCGCATCGTCGGCATAGACCTTGAGCTTCTTGATGATGCGGCGACCAAGGCGGTTGTGCGGCAGCATGCCACGCACGGCATGCTCGATCACATACTGCGGATTGGTCTTGATCAGGTCCTTGAACAGCCGTGTCTTCGAGCCGCCGGGATACCCCGAATAGGTGAAATACGACTTCTGTTCCTGCCGCTTACCGGTGAGGCGGACCTTGTGCGCATTGATGATGATGACGAAATCACCGGTGTCCACATGCGGGGAGAAAATGGGCTTGTGCTTCCCGCGGAGAATGCGCGCAACGTTTGCCGCAAGACGACCGAGCACCAGACCGTCGGCATCGACGACATACCACTTCTTGTCGACTTCAGCTTCGTTGGCCTGGAAAGTTCTCTGTGTGGTCCGTTTGCTCATATTGTGCCTTTGTGAATCCGTTAATGACTCGATAAAATTAAACCGATCTACAAATTAACGGCGCAAGATGGAAAAAGTCAAGGAAGGAATTCCCCGCGCCGCACCTTCTTTTTTGTCCCGTTGCGCCTAATGTCCTATTTTTACAGAACATTTTGCTGTTTCGCTCACCAGACGCGCACATCCATGAACACCTCCTTCAATCATCACTGCAACTGGAAATTCGACGAACTGCGAGAGAATATCATGGGGATTGATACGGAGGTTCCGTTGCTCGACGGCAGCCGCGTACCCTATGTCTTTCTCGATAACGGCGCAAGCACCCCCTCATTCCGCCATGTGTTCGAGGTGATGCAGGAATTCATGCCGTTCTATTCCGGTGTGCATCGCGGGACGGGATTCAAATCCATTCTCGCCACGCAGGTCTTTGACGAGGCACACAGAATCGCTGGGGATTTCGTCGGAGCGGATCCGGAGCGGGATACGGTGATTTTCGTCAAGAATACCACCGAAGCTGTCAACAAGATGGCGAAGCGATGCGACTGGCGCGACAGCGACGTGGTCATTACGACGATGATGGAGCATCACTCCGATGACCTGCCCTGGCGCCTGCACGCGAATGTCATTCACATCGGCGTTGATGACAGGGGATATCTCGACATGACCGCGCTGCGCGATGCCTTCGAGGCGAACAGCGGGCACGTGCGCTTCCTCGCACTGACCGGTGCATCGAACATCACCGGCATCGTCAATCCGATCCACAAACTCGCGGAGATGGCACACGCCTACGGGGCAAAGATCTTCGTCGACGCCGCGCAGCTCGCACCGCATCGCCGCATCAGCATGCTCCCGCACGACAATCCCGGGCATGTCGATTTCATCGCATATTCCGCGCACAAGATGTACGCGCCCTACGGCATCGGAGTGCTCGTCGGTTCACGTGACTATTTCGCAAGCGGCGATCCGGATATGGTCGGCGGAGGCGTGGTGGATATCGTGGAAACCGATCAGGTTGCGTGGTCCGCGCCGCCCGCGCGCGAAGAAGCGGGCAGTCCGAACGTACCGGGCGCCGTCGCGCTCGCCACAGCGATTCACATGCTGCAGGCGGTCGGCATGGAGCAGATCGCCGCGCATGAACACGAACTCGTGCGCTACGCCATTGCGCGCATGAAGGAGGTGCCGGGACTGCGCATCTACGGTCCGGTGGAGGATGACGAACTCAACGAGAAAGTCGGCGTCATCAGCTTCGATCTGGAGGACGTTCCCCATGCGAAAGTCGCCGCCATCCTCAGCGTGGAGGCCGGCATCGGCGCACGCAATGGCTGTTTCTGCGCGCATCCCTATGTCAAGCGCCTGCTGCAGTTCGACGAGGAAAAGGCGCAGGAAATTACGCAGGAAATCCTCGACGGCGACCGTTCCAATCTCCCGGGCATGGTGCGCGCGAGCTTCGGCTGTTACAACACCGTCGCCGACGTCGACCGGCTGATCGAGGCGCTTCAGCGTATCGCTGCAGGCGATATCAAGGGCGACTACGAACTCGATCCACGCTCCGGCACATGGTGGCCAATAGATTTCGATTATGATTTCAGGGAGTACTTCCCGCATTTCGCCTTCCGTCCCACCCCAACGATGACGGAATTCAACGAGGCGAGCTGACAGTCGGCCGATACACGAGCACTTCTACTTTTTCGAGTGTCACAAGCGCTCCGCATTCCGCATTGTCGAATATCCTGTCGAGGCCGTCGATAAACGGCTTCAGCCGTTCCTCCTTGTCCACGATTTCAATCACGATGGGGAGATCATCAGACAGGCGCAGAAGCCGTGCGGTGTGCAGCAGGCTCGAGGCACCGAATCCCTCTATACCACGCAGCACGGTCGCGCCCGCGAGTCCGGACTCCTTCGCTTTCAGCACGATATGTTCGTAGAGCGGTTTCCCCGCGCAGCGGTCCTTTTCCCCGATGAAAATGCGCAGCAGCTTTGCCTCGCCGAGTGTATGCATCGCATCCTCCGTGTTTCAGATGAGTCGTGCGAGCAGCACGCCAAGCCAGACACCGAACAGACAGAGCAGAACGCTGCCCGCCGCGTTGGTGGCGGCCGCCAGATAGCTTCCTTCCATGAAAAGCTTCATCGTTTCCAACGAAAATGTGGAAAACGTGGTAAAACCGCCGCAGAGACCGACGGTCAGGAACATCTTCATCAGCGGACCGGGTCCTGTGCGGCTCTCAGCGAGCTGTACGATAAAACCGAGCAGGAGGGATCCCAGAACATTGACGGCAAGTGTGCCGTAAGGGAAATCGCTGCTCGTCCAGCGATACACCGCGCCTGACGCCAGGTATCGAAGCACGGCACCCACTCCGCCTCCCGCGCCCACGACCAGAATCATGTCCATCTGCATATAAAATTTGCGCTACGTACAGTGGTTTCCTATCATGAAAAATATACTTCCCGTTACACCGAAGGACAACAGGACATGAAATCCGTACTTATTCCCGGGGGGAGCGGCGCGCTCGGCAGTGCCGTCACGCTTCGCCTCATCAATGAAGGCTACCACTGCACCGTCCCCTACAGAAACACCGGGGAAGCGCAGGACCTCCGCGCGCATATTGCTCCACAGCAGCGTGACCAGCTCCTGTTGCTCGAAGCCGACCTTCTCGATGACGGTGACGTCGCCCGCGTGTTCGAAAACGCAAAGCAGCAGCACGGGCTGTATGCCCTCGTGCATATCCTGGGCGGCATCAAGGGCTTTCAGCCCATCGCCGAGACGTCGATCGAAGACTGGGATTTCCTGATGAATCTCAACCTGCGCGCGCTGTTCGTCATGGCACGGCTCGCCATGAAGCATTTCCACGAATCCGGGCAGGGACGCATCGTGACCATCGGCGCCATGGCTGCGGTCAAGCCCGGCGCCAGCCAGGCGGGATACGGCGTCGCGAAAGCCGGTGTCTCCGCCCTGACAAAAATCCTGGCCGATGAGGGACGCGAGCACGGCGTCACTGCCAACTGCATCCTGCCGAGCGTGATCAAGACCGACGCCAACCTGGAATGGGGTTCGGAAGATGATATTCCGAAGTGGATTACACCGGAAGAAATTGCCGGCACGATCAGCTACCTGCTTCGCGACGAGGCCGGCGGTGTCAACGGCAGCGATATCCGGCTGTTCGGACAACTGAACGTCTGATACCTGCCGGCAGATCGGATACAAGACAGGTGCCTTAAATTCTGACCTTTGACAGTGTGAACGAAATATGCCCTGTTCGTTGTTTTAATGGTGCGATATTCTGATTTTTGTATCTGACCACATTTTTTCAGACCGCATTGAGCATTACGAACACACATACACATGCACCTGTCCGGGAATCACGGGTTTCCGGAGACATGAACGAATCCATGCCCCGCTTGCGCGTTTCCATCCGCGACGTCGAAATCGGCGGAGACGGCTTTGTGGTCATCGCCGGTCCCTGCGCGGTCGAATCGGAAGAGCAGATCCATGAATCCGCCGCTCTGGTCGCCCGGCATGGCATCCCCGTGCTGCGCGGAGGCGCCTTCAAGGCACGCACATCCCCGTATACTTTCCAGGGACTCGGTCTCGACGGCGTCAAGCTCATGCGTGCGGCCGCCGACCGCCAGGATCTCCCGATGATCACCGAAGTACTCTCGGAGCGCGACGTAGAGGGAATGCTTCCATACGTCGACGCCTTCCAGGTGGGATCGCGGAACATGGATAACACGGCCCTGCTCAAGCTGCTGGGCCAGGTCGACAAGCCGGTGCTGCTCAAGCGCGGCTTCGCGGCTACGATCAAGGAATGGCTGCTGGCCGCCGAGTATATCACCGTCGGTGGAAACGAACACGTCGTGCTCTGTGAACGCGGCATCCGAACCTTCTCCAATGAGACACGCTTCACACTCGATCTCGCCGGCGCCCTCTACGCCCGGCAGCAGTCCCACTGTCCGGTCATCATCGATCCCTCACATGCCACCGGCAATCCCCGACTCATTCCCCCGCTCGCCGCGGCGACGCTAGCCGCAGGACTCGACGGACTGATGGTGGAAGTGCATCCGGATCCGTCGGTCGCACTTTCCGACGCGGACCAGGCACTCTCTCCCCGACTGTTCTCCGACATGATGGAACAGCTGCAGCGCTATGCCGCAGCGGCGGGACGGCCACTGACCCGATGACTCCCTTGCATTCCATTTCCCTTCCCTGCGCGGACGCCTCATGAGCCGCGACGTTCACAACATGTTCGCGGAAATCGCCGGCAGTTATGACCGCGCGAACTCCGTGCTCTCGCTCGGCGTACATCACCGCTGGCGGAGGCAAACCGTGCGTCTGAGCGGCGCGCGTCCGGGAGACCGCGTGCTCGACTGCGCCACCGGCACCGGTGACCTCGCAATCACCTTTAAAAAAGCTGTGGGGAAGGACGGACATGTCGCGGGCACGGATTTCTGTGCTGACATGCTCGCGTTCGCTCCCGCCAAGGCCGAGCGCGAGGGGATGGATATTCAGTGGGAGGTACAGGATGCGATGCAGCTCACGTATGACGACGACAGTTTCGACATCGCCTCGATCGCATTCGGCATCCGCAACGTCGACGATCCCCTGCAGGCCCTGCGTTCGATGGGGCGCGTCGTGCGCAGCGACGGCCGCGTGATGGTGCTGGAATTCGGGCGTCCGCTCTGGTGGATGAAACCGTTTTTCGCATTTTACAGCCGGGTCATCATTCCCCTCGTCGGTGGCATTGTCTCGGGGCGACGGGATGCCTACGAATACCTCACCCGCACGTCCGCGGCATTCCCTACCGGTGACGAGTTTCTCGCGCTGATGGATGAAAGCGGGATGTTTCGCGAGCGGCGCACCGTGCCGCTGACCGGGGGCATCGCCTACCTGTACATCGGCGTCGTACGCTGATCGTTTTCCTCCCTGACAAGACGTGCGCGAACTTCCGCCCGCCGCAGCTTGCCTGACGCGGTGCGCGGCAGCGACTCAATGACATGCCAGCTTCGCGGAACCTTGTATCCGGCCAGAGCGCTGCGGCAGGCAGCGACGATGTCGTCGATCCTCACATCCCCGCGCAGAACCAGAGCCGCCGCGACGCGTTCGCCCCACTCCTCGTCCGGCAGTCCCACCACGGCTGCATCCTCCACCGCATCGTGCCGGAGCAGAACATCCTCGATTTCCTGCGGAACGACATTCTCCCCGCCGCTGATGATCAGATCCTCCCGCCGCGCAGCGACCACGAGACATCCCCGCGCATCGAGATGCCCGATATCCCCGGTGCGGAACCAGCCGTCCTCAGACGCGGCTTCGGATGTCATGTGCAGGTACACCCGTGTCAGCATCGGCCCGCGAAGCAGAATCTCTCCCTGCTTGCCCGAGGCCAGCGGCCTGTCCTGCGCATCGCGGATTTCGATTTCCACACCCTGAAGCGGACGTCCCGCCGTATATGCATCCTCGGAGATCGTGGCCGGTGAGCCGGTGACAACCTGGGAGCAGCTTTCCGTCAGTCCGTAGGTGCCGAGCACCGGGAGACCGCGTCGCAGCGCTTCATCCCACAGTGCGCGATGGGCCGACGCGCCGCCGAGCAGAATCGCGCGCAGCGCGGGCAGTGCGGATGCGCGGAACATGGCATCGCGCTCCATCAAGCGGTGCAGCATCGTGGGTACAAGCGAAGTGATGGTCACGCCGTCGTGCCGGAGCGCGGTGAGCACCTCATCGGGATCAAACCGCGCATGCAGGCGTACGGCCATGCCGGTAAAAAGGCTGCGCAGCAGAATCGCCAGTCCGCCGATATGGTACAGAGGGATTGCGCACTGCCAGACATCCAAGGGTTCCTCGCCGAGATTCGCGGCGGATGCGGCGGCGCTGGCGCGGTGATTCGCCCATGAGTGCGGCACCGCCTTCAGGCGTCCCACCGTACCGGAGGTAAACAGAATGCTGCAAATGTCGTCATCCGCGGGTTCGTGAATTTCGACGGCGGCGGGATCGATGCCGCGTGCCCGTTTCTGCAGCGATGCAAGCGGCAGGCGGCGGAAATCCTTCGCGGACGATGTATGGGAGGGATTTCTGTCCGTAGTGTCGCTGCCCTGATCGGTGCTGATCGCAGATGCGTGGTATGAGCGCATTTCATCCACGACGGTAAGCAGTGGACGCAGATGTGTGATCTGCGCGATCAGCTCCGCATCCGAGAGTCGCAGGTTGAGCGGAGCGCATACGGCACCGCAGAGCCAGATGGCGTGCAGAAGGACGACCTGGTCACGCGTTCCAGCGAGATGAACGGCAACCACCGATTCTGGAGACACCCCGTCCTGCCGCAAGGCACCGGCCATGCGGCGTGCTTCGTTTGCGAGTGCTCCCCAGGTGAGCGTCTCCAGGGCATTGCCCGTACCGGCATTGCCCGTACCGGAGATCAGGGCGACACCGTCCGGATACCGCCGCGCCGTGTCGAGCAGGGGTATCATGCCTCGGGATCAATGTTCGGGATAACGCCCAGTCCCGCCTCCGCGGGCAGGTGGAAGCGTCCGTATGCGATGCGATCGCGCGCGGAATCGCGTTCGAACAGCATGCCCGTACCGAGACCGTGGTGACGGGGGGATGCCGGAAGCGAAGCGCAGAGCTGGGCGACGGCATGGCGGGCGACGGCGGAATCGATAAGGGACGTGAAGACGGCGACCGCGTTGCGCTTATACGCCTCGACGGCGAATCCACGCGCGTCGAGCAGACTTCCGACTGCCATGGGCTTGAGGATGTAAAAATCGGCTGCGTCCATGGCGAGCAGCTCGCGGGCACGTGTGAGATCCTGCACGGCTTCGTCCGCGGCAACGGGAATGATACCGAGTCCCTTCAGCGCGGCGAGCTCATCGACATCCTCCGCAGGCACGGGCTGCTCGATGTACTCGATGCCGTAGGGTTTCAGGCTGTGCATCGCGTCTTCCGCCGTGCTGAAATCCCACGCCCCGTTCACATCGAGGCGAAACAACGTGCCCGGAGGCACCGCCTCACGCACGGCGCGCACGCGATCGATATCCTGCTCGACCGACTCCGCACCGATTTTCATTTTCAGGCAGGAGTACCCGTGGCGGACGGCAGCGGAGGCGGCCTCCACGGTCGCATCGAGGCTGCCTCCGCCGATCACGGCGTTGACGGGCACGGAATCGTGCAGCGCGCTCCCCAGAAGCCGTGCGAGACCGATCCCGCGCCGGCGGGCGACGAGATCGAGCATCGCCGTCTCGAGGGCAAAGCGCGCCGTCGGAGCCGCGGACAGATCCGTGGCATGCCCGGTGAGGACAGCGATCAGCGCGGGAACGTCGCCGTCCCGTATCAGGGCGGCTTCTTCTCCGTCAGGTTTCCAGAGGGCGATGACATCACGCGCCTGTTCGAGTGCGCGCATGGCAGCGGCGTAATCTTCCGTACCGAAGTGTGTCAGCGGAGCGGCTTCGCCCCACCCGAACACAGCATCAGAGGAATCTTCGAGTCGGATGAGAATGACATTCCGCTTTTCAAGTGTCCATCCTGCCGTGCGGAAGGGTGGCTGCAGCGGATATAAGCGGGGATATATGGCAAGTCGCATGAAATCAGGATAGGATGAATCCGGCGGAATAGAGAATGCCGTATATGGCGAGCAGCTTTCCCGTGCCCGCCAGTGCCCCGTTGAGCGCGCCCCCGTCGGTTGAGCGGCTCACGATGCGAAGCACCTGCCAGGCGAAGGGCATGCTGAGCAGCGGGAGAAGCCACAGCGGCTCTTCCTGCTGCAGCGCCTGCAGTACAGGGATGACGTAGGCAACGAGCAGCAGCACGCGGTATTCGATGCGCGTGGCCCGGCGGCCGATGCGTACCGCGAGTGTGCGCTTGCGCGCTATACGGTCGGTGTCGATATCGCGATAGTTGTTCACGACGAGAATCGCCGTAGATATGGCGCCGACCGGCAGCGAGGCGATGAATGCGTCGGCGGACCAGGAAAGCGCCTGCACATAATACGTGCCGGTCACGGCGACGATGCCGAAGAAAATGAACACGAACAGATCACCCAGTCCGACATAGGCCAGCGGAAAAGGACCCGCGGTGTAGATAACGGCACAGATGATTGACGCGATGCCGATCAGCAGGATGGGCCACCCCCCGACCGAGACAAGGTACAGACCAAGCAGAAACGTGAGCGCAAAGACACCCGCCATGACATTTCGCACTGTGGCCGGCGGAATCAGTCCGCTCTGCACCACCCGCACCGGACCGATGCGGTCGTGCGAATCCGCACCTTTCACGTAATCGAAATAATCGTTGGCGAGATTCGTGCCGATCTGAATCAGCAGCGCACAGAGCATGGCCACAAGCGCCGGGAGCAGCGAGAACAGGCCGTCCGCGGCGGCCACGGCCGATCCGACAAGGACGGGGACAACCGCCGCCGGAAGGGTTTTCGGGCGTGTCGCCAGGATCCAGGCCTGCGCGCGAGTGATGGATGGTGTCGCGTGTTCTGCTGTACTCATCAAGGAACAGTCCTGATCAGGCCGCGCTTACCACGGCAGCCACTTGAATTTCCGGAAATTCGGGCGGCGCTTTTCGACATACGCGTTCTTGCCCTCCTGCGCTTCTTCCGACATGTAATAGAGAAGTGTCGCGTTGCCGGCCAGTTCCTGCACGCCGGCCTGCCCGTCGAGCTCTGCATTGAAGGCCGACTTGAGCAGGCGGATCGCAAGCGGTGATTTTTCGAGAATTTCACGCGCCCACCGCACCCCCTCATCCTCGAGCTGGTCGACCGGTACCACCTTGTTGACGAGCCCCATGTCGAAGGCCTCCTGCGCGCTGTACTGTCGGCAGAGATACCAGATCTCCCGCGCACGCTTCTGTCCCACCATGCGCGCGAGATACGATGAGCCGAAGCCACCGTCGAAGCTTCCCACTTTCGGACCGGTCTGACCGAAGACCGCGTTGTCAGCTGCGATAGTGAGGTCGCAGACCACGTGCAGCACGTGTCCGCCGCCAATGGCATATCCGGCGACCAGCGCGATCACCGGCTTGGGCATGCTCCGCATCAGACGCTGCAGCTCGAGCACGTGAAGGCGCGGTACGCTGTGTTCGTCCTGGCCAAGATAGCCGGCATCGCCGCGGATCTTCTGATCGCCGCCGCTGCAGAAGGCGTACTTGCCGTCTCCGGCAGGACCTTCACCGGTCAGCAGAACGACACCGACATCCGTGTCGAGCGCCGCGATCCTGAACGCGTCAAGCAGCTGATCGACGGTCTCCGGACGGAATGCGTTGCGCACTTCCGGCCGGTTGATGGCAATTCGCATCACGCCTTCGTCGCTTTTCTTGAAAGTGATGTCGGAGTATTCCTTGATGGTCTTCCAGGTGATTGGATTCATGTCGAAATCTATGTCTTCTGAATGTGCTGTCATTGCCTCCTCACACAACACCGGGAAACTCAGCTGCGTTTCCACAGACGCAGCAGTTCCCGGCGCAGCTGCTCGGATCTGTCGAAGAGAAGATCGTGTCCGGCACCCTCGAATATGTGCAGTGTGGCATCGGGCAGAAAATCACACATGCGCTGTGCGATGGCGGCATAGTTTCCGTCCTTCTCGCCGGCCGCAACAAACACAGGGAAGGAAAGCTCCCGCAGCGCATCCCAATATGGCGTCTGTCGCCCCTGACCGCTGCCCCGAAGCGAGGAGGCCAGTCCTGCGGCGCGCTGCTGCGTGCGGTCAAACATGGCGTGCCGCCACACGGAAGGATCCTGCTCCCGCTGAGTAGCGAACATGGGCTGCGCGGACCACTCCTCCGCGAAACGCTCCAGCCCGATTTCCATGATGCGCTCGGCGAGCGCGTCATCACGATCGCGCCGCGCACGACGTTCCTGTTCGTCTTCGACCCCGGGATTCGCGCTGATCAGTGCCAGCGAAGCGAGGCGATGCCGATAGCGCGCCGCGTATGCCATCGCCGTGCGTCCGCCCATCGAATATCCCACAAGATGCAGGCGAGCGATTCCGAGGCGCGCACACCACTCTTCCAGTCGCCCGGCGGCGTAGTCGAGATCGTACGCGGTGGGATGCAGGCGCTGGTCCGGCGACGGTGATGCCCCGTGTCCCATGAGATCCACGGCGAACATGCGCCGGTCATCGAGATCGGCGCAGATCCGCTGCCAGGATGCACCACTACGCGTAAATCCATGCAGGAAAACGGCGGCCGCTCCGGATCCGCTGTGCATGAGTCGCCAGGCCGTCGGGAACACGCGCGACGGAGCACCGGCGGTCACCTCTTCAGGCACGACCTGCTCCCGCGCCGTCCGCTTCCGGAGAGCGGCGTCCACGACATCGGCGATGCGGCGCAGCGCGTTCCTGCGCAGCTCACCGCTGGCGCGAATATTCGTGGGGATTTCGATCATGGACACACCGGAACGTTCGAGTGCGCGACCAAGCAGCTGCGCAAAGTCATCCACGTTGTCCGCCGTGTCGCAGGGAATGCGGAGTGCTTCGGACAGCGACCGGAAATCGGCGCCCTGCGGCGTGAGAAAATGCCGTGTAAATGCGGGCTCCATTTCCCGCACGGGAAGCAGTTCGAAAATTTCACCGCCGTCGTTATTGAACAGCACGATGGTGAGCGGCAGATCACGCAGTCCCTCACCGAAAACGGCGTTCAGATTGTGCAGGAAAGCGATGTCGCCGGTCAGCAGCACCGTGCGGCTACGGCGCCCTCGGGCGCTGCCCAGGGCAGTGGACACGATACCGTCGATGCCGTTCACCCCGCGGTTGAACAGCAGGTCGACCCGTCGCTCCGTGGATGGCAGAAAGGTCTCGACATCACGGATGGGCATGCTGCTTGAAACGAACAGCGCCGCGTCCTCCGGCAGGAGGCTGCCGAGCGCATGTACGTAGGAGCCCTCGAATCCCCGTCCGGCCTCCGCAAGCGCATCCGGCAATTCGGCACGCGCGGCAGTATCCGCTTGGCACAGTGTTTCTGTCCAGTCCGGTTGCACGGCAGAAACGGCGTCACGGAAAAGGACCTCGATATCCCCGAGCGTGTCCGCGACGCGTCCTTCGAGATGCAGGGAAACCGCATGCGCGGGATCCCTGCGCCGCGCGTCGCGGGCAAGCTGGATGACGTCGATGTCGCCGAGGTCCGCCATGAACCGCTGCATGGCGGCATTCGTATCCGCACCGCCGGTGCGCAGTATGCAGTCGGGATGGAAATACTCCCGGAAACGCCCTGATCGCAGCAGCAGATCCGTGGTCCCGATCACCGCGGCGCCGCGCGCGTCACGGAAGCGCAGCTGCGAAGCGGCCTCGGCCATGACCGGAATACCGCGCGCGGAAGCGAATGACAGCAGCGCATCGGCATACTCTGCGCCCTCCGGATCCGGACCGGCAATGATGACCGGATGCTCAGCCCGCAGCAGTGCATCCGCCGCGAGCGCAATTCCCACATCCCGGTCCATCCGCTGCGCGACAGAGCCGGCGAGCGGGATGAATCGCGTCCACGCCCGCCCGTTCGCACGGCCATGGATCCCCGGACTCCCCGATGCGAGCAGCGCATCGTCAACCCGGTCTGCCGCGTATTCCGGCTCGGCGGGTTCGAGCGGCTTGCGGAAGGGCAGGTTCACATGAACGGGACCCGGCAGCATTCCACGCGTCATCGCCATGGCATGGCACACTGTCGCGCGCAGCGCACGCAGCTTCTCCTCCGTCGCTTCAGGCTGCGCGCTTTCGGCGAAGTGCCGGACGCGGCTTCCGAAAAGCTTGACCTGATCCATGGTCTGCGGCGCACCGCTGTCGCGCAGGTGCACTGGACGATCGGCAGTCAGCACAAGCAATGGAACGCCCGCCATGTCCGCCTCGCAGATTGCGGGATAGTAGTTCGCCGCCGCTGTGCCGGAGGTGCAGAGCAGTGCGACCGGCCGGGCGGTGACGCGCGCGAGTCCGAGGGCGTAGAACGCAGCGGAACGTTCATCGATGACGGAATGATCAGTGATATCGGGATGCGCGGCGAGCGTCAGGACGAGCGGCGTACTGCGAGAGCCGGGGGAAATCACGGCATGACGCAGACCGGAGCGGGCGAGCTCTTCGGTGATGATGCCGGCCCAGAGCTGGTTGACATGGAAAATGGGATGCGGCTCGTTCATGGAGCTGATCGATAGTCCGGGGATTGCGAAAAACGGAAGATACGCAATTGCAGCCTGCGTCGCACATTCACGCTCCGAGGATGTCGAGCACCGTCTGCAGTTTGGCACGCGTCTCGCGCTCCTCCTCGGCAGGATCACTTTCCCGCACGATGCCTGCTCCCGCGAAGGCATCGGCTTCCTGGCCCGACACGACGGCGCTGCGGATGGCAACAGCGGCGTCGCCGTTCCCGGCGGCGTTCATCCAGCCGACACACCCGGCGTACAATCCCCGCGGGAACTGTTCGATCGCTGCAATCTGTCTGCATGCATGCTCACGCGGCGTACCCGCCACAGCCGGTGTGGGATGGAGGGCGGCGATCATGTCGTTGAGTCCGTATCCGTCGGAAAGCACTCCCTGAATGCGCGTGAGAATATGCGTCACATGCGGAAGGTCGAGGAGGCGCACGTCGTCGACAGAAAGCTGCGAGCAGTAGTCGGCGATTCCCTCCTGAATCATTTCCACGACGTACGCATGCTCCGCGCGTTCCTTGGCATCGGCCAGAAGCATGTCGGGGTCGCTGCCGGTACCGGTATCACGTGGCAGCGTGCCGGCGAGCGCCATCGTCGTGAACGCACCGTCACGCACACTGCCGAGACGCTCAGGCGTCGCACTGAGGAAAAACCTGCTGCCGTCTGGACTGTAGCACAGCGAAAACGCATGCGGCTGCGATTGCATCGATCGCAGAGCGCGACGAACGTCGAACGGCGCGGAAAGCACAATTCGGATGCTGCGCGCAAGAACGATTTTCTGCAGCGTCCCGGATCGAAGCAGCGAGAGTGCTTCGCTGACGGCACTGCGATAGCGCTCTTCGTCCCACTCGCGTATTGTGATCCGTCCCTGTTCCGTAAAGGCGCCGCCGCCGCTGCCTGCATCTTCCTCATGCGGGAAATCCTCCCCATCAACGCCGAGGAATTCCTCGCTGTCGCCGATCCTGTGATAGGCCGCCGATGGACATACGAGCGCAGCCGATGGAAACCCATTCCAGATACCGGCGGCAGGCTGCGCGGGATCGAAACCAAAGATGAAGAACGTCGGCATCCCACGGTGCAGAGAACACGCATCGGCGGCATGGCGGTGCAGCCAGTCACGCCACGCCGGCGACGAGGGAGGCTGCATCGGCGCCTGCTGTCCCGCCGTGATCCAGACTTCTCCTTCAGGAGAACGCCAGAAAAGATATGGCGGCGGATGCTGCCGCAGAAAGGCAGTATAGATTGCGGTGGAATCTTTCATTGTCTCACCGTGTGATAACCAAGCGCTTCTGCCTGGATACCGCCACACCGTCATCGCCGGTTGCACGGAGCACGACGTGGTAGATGCCGCTGCGGAAAGCGGAGAGATCGGCGCGCAGATCATGTGTGCCAGCAGGGAGCCGGCGGTCAAGCAGCACGGCGGCCACCCTGCCGAGCGCGTCGTAGAGAGTCAGGACGGCGTCCATGCGCCGGGGCAGAACAATACGCCACGCCGTGCTTCCGACGCCGGCGGTGACAGGATTGGGATAGTTCTGCATGAGCCGTGGCTGCTCTGCAAGCGGGAGGTCATCGGTGCCCGTGGTGGTGGGATTGCCGCGGAGCTGCGCCGGATAGGTCGGATTGCGCAGGTCATCGGAAGCGATTACGATTTCCGCGGTTTTCTCACCGAGCGTCGCCGGTGTAAACGTGACCGGCACAAGGATGGAATCGGCTGGGTCGATGGTCACCGGCGAGGGGTCGGTGAAACTGAACGACGCTGCATCCTGTCCGCCGGGCATCATCGAGGTGATGTTCAGGGGCGCACTGCCGACGTTTTTCACAACAAGGTCGCGCGTTCTGTCGTCGCCGATGAGAACCCATCCGAATTCCAGAATATCACTCCCCGTTGCCACCGTGGGCGTAATGCCCCGTCCCCGCACCGGCACCATGTACATGGGTTCGACGGGATCGTTGGATTCCACGAGCAGGGATGAAACGAAACTGCCCGGACGAATCGGGGCGAATGTCACCTGCACGGAATCGACCTTGCCAGAAGCGAAGAAGAATGCCGACTCGGTGGTGACCTGGAACATGGTGGAGTCGCCGCCCGTGATCACTTCGCGCGTGATGAGCAGCGGTTCCGTGCTGCGGTTCTGCAGGCGGACATACAGTGACCGGTATTCGCCGAGCAGCAGCGTGCCGAAATCCAGCGTGTCGGGCTGATGCGTGAATGCGGATGTGCCCTTCGGCACACCGCGGCCGACAAGGTCTACGAACGGGATGCCCAGTGCGGCGTTGGAGTAGACGGTCGCCGTGCCAAAGACCCGTCCCGTGTCCATTGGCGCGAATGCGATGGAGATTTTACGCGAATCCCCGGGCGAAAGCGTGGAGAGGTCACCCTGTGCGAAGAGAAAACCGTCGCCGACCGTGGCGACATTATTGAATTCGAGATCGATCTCGCCGCGGTTGATGACCGTGAACGAGCGCTCGGTCTGTTTGCTGACGGAGACGTCACCGAAATCCAGAAAATCTGGCTGTACGACAATCGCGGCAGCAGGAGTGTAGCGCAGGGCGGCTCCGAAACGCCCCACCATCCAGAGCGTTCCGCTCGAGAGCGCATCGATGTCCTGCAGTCCCGGCGTGGAGTAGTCGGTGCGGTAGAAGCTCGTGCCACCGTCGCTTGTCCGTGCCACCGACCGGCTCAGCATGAAGAAACCGTGCTGGTCGTCAGTGAAGGTGATGTCGTAGATGACGTCGAGCCCCGCCAGTCCCGGCACTTCCGTCCATGTCGCCCCGCCGTCGCCGGTGCGAAGAAGGTGCAGCTGTCCGCCGGCCCAACCGTCATTGCTGTTGAGAAATTCAATTGCCTGCAGGTTTGTCGCGATAGGCGTGGTCTGTTCATTCCAGGTCTGTCCACCGTCGGAGGTGTGGAAGATGTAGCCGCCGTTACCGGCGATCCACGCCTCGCTGGCCGACACGGCGGAGACGGAATTGAAATCATGCGTGACGCCGGGTTCAAGTTCGATCCAGGTCGCTCCCGCGTCCGACGTTCGCGCCACCGTGCCATGCGCGCCGGCGAGCCAACCGTTCATCGCATCGACAAAGACGACTTCCTCAATCTGTCCTGCGGCACTGAGCACCTGCGTGCTCCAGTTCTGACCTGCATCGGTGGAGAGCATGACCTGCCCCTGCGTTCCGGTCCCGATCAGCCGTGTTTCCGACAGCGCATACCCCGACCGGAAGCCGCGAATACTGATCGTGTCGCTGCCCTGCCAGGTCTGCCCGCGGTCCCCGGTATAAAACGCGCTGCCTTCGCCGAATACCCAGGCGCTGCTGTCCGACAGTGCCGTCACGCCGTGCAGGTGCATGCGCGTGAAGGCGCTTCCTTTCTGCTCCCAGCTCGTGCCGCCGTTGGTGGTCAGAAACAGCGCCCCGCCGGTGCCCATGAGCAGCACGCGGTCGCGGTCCATCGGGTACACGGCATAAAACGTGTAGCGCCGCGGCTGCTCGACGGAGACGAACTGCCAGCTCACGCCACCGTCCTCGGTCTTGAACACCGAACCCGGACTGTTGGTGACGAGCCAGCCATGCTGATCGTCGACGAACTGCACCTGAAGCAGCTCGTTAACGGTGAAGGATGTATCGCTCCAGGACTCACCGCCGTCCGTCGTCCGAAGCAGGTATTTCGGCTCCTGGATGGCGAGTCCGTTGGTCGCCGAGGAGAAGCTCACCGACAGGACGTCGGTCGCGAGCGGTGTGCCGTGTTCGGTCCATGTCTGTCCTGCGTCTTCGCTCCGCAGTACTTTTCCGCCGCCGCAGACCGCTACGACGGTGGAAGCGTCGGGGAAGGCAATATCGTATACAACGGTTGTAATTCCGGTACTGAAGCGCGTCCAGGATTCTCCGCCATCCGTGCTGCGCGCGATCACTCCGAGACTGCCGATGCCCCAGAGCGAACCATCGGGAGCCTGGCGTACCTTCTGCATCTGCAGTCCGCTCCGCGGCTGCAGCTCCCAGAACTGTCCGCCGTCCGTCGTGCGCAGCAGAAGCCCGTTGTTCATGGCGATCACGCCTGTCAGCTGATCGACGAATTCGATGCTGAGTCCGAGAAACGGCGTCGTGCGCAGAATATTATCGCGGGAGGACCAGGTCATTCCCCCGTCTGTGCTGCGCAACAGGGCACCGTTCCCTCCGATCACCCAGAGTGTCCCGTCGGGGGTCTCGGTCGCGGAGAAAAATTCATTTCCCTCGGGAAGTGGATTCAACCATTGCCACTGCGCGTGGAGTGGCAGCGCAGCAAGCAGAAGTATCAGGAAAAAGGATGAGAACAGCTTCATCGTACACCTTCACTTTTCAGACATACGGGAATATAGCGCAATCTGGCGCACAATATCGACACCCGCAGTACGGCCCCTGTTTCCATGTATCCTGAGACGCAACTTTTTTAACCCAGTTCCGAATAGAAAAGAACGAAGCATGCTGATTGCCTCCGTCACATGCAAAGCGTACATTTCCTCCGATTCATCATAAATTCACATTTCTTCATAGTTCAAGGACAGTTCGATGAGTGATGCTTCAGAACAGAAGGATACACGGAACAACGAGGATGAGCCTGTATCGGATTCCGCGACGTCATCCGTCCCCGAATCTGCAGCTGAGTCCGGTATGATTGCCGAGGCGCCCCCGCCTGAAGAACCTCTTTCGCTGACCGACAAATTCATCGGCGTGCTGACCGAACCATCACCGACGTTTGAGAACGTGCGCGCCGCGGGACCGCGGGTGTCGGACTGGCTGGTTCCCGTTCTCCTCCTCATGATCGTCATCGCCGTCGGAACGCTCGCGCGCTTTTCCAATCCGGAATTCGCCGCGCAGATTCAGCAGGCGCAGCAGAGCCAGTTTCAGAAACAGGTCGAAAGCGGTGACATGACGCAAGAGCAGGCTGACCAGGCCCGCCAGCAGATGGAAGGCATGAAGGGCTTCTTCCCTGTTATCGGCGCGGTGACCGGTGCCATCGGTTACTTCATCTTTTTCTTTATCATCGCGCTGCTTTACTGGCTGATGGTCAGATTCATCATGCGCGGCGACGCCACATATTCTCTGGTGCTTTCTGCCCTCGGACTCGTCGGTTTCATAAACATCATCGATCAGCTGGTCTCCCTGCTGCTTACCTACGTGACGGGAAAGCCTTTCGCCAATCTGAGTCCCGTACTGTTCATGGACGTCAATATTGCCGACATGAGCTTCATGGTGAAAGTGATGATGCTGCTCAATCCCATCGCGATCTGGGCGACCTGGGTGCTCGGCATCGGGCTTGAAAAGGTGGGCAGTATTTCCCGCGCGAAGGGACTCATCGCGGCGTTCAGTCTCTATATCATTTTCACCCTGCTCACCCTTTCGACGGGAATGGGCATGTAGCTCGGCCAGCAACAGCTTTCGGCAGAGATTGCACTCAATCGCCATATGGTTGACTGTCTCAGGGTGAAATCTCACAGCTTCGCATTACACAGCAGAAACGAAAACGTCCCGCCGAGGCGGGACGTTTTCGTTTCATTCGATTTCGATTTTTCTGATGCGCCGTTCGTGGCGCCCGCCCTCGAAGGGCGTGTCGAGCCAGATGCGTATCATGCCTTCGGCCGTCTCCCAGTCGATCAGACGCTGTCCGAGTGCGAGCACATTGGCATCGTTGTGGAGGCGCGACATGCGAGCGGCTTCGGGGATCTGGCATGCCGCGGCACGGATACCGGCGTGACGGTTGGCGGCGAGGCTGATACCGATGCCGGTGCCGCAGATGAAAATACCGCGATCACACTCCCCGCGGAGGATGGCCTCGGCCGCCGCGTGCGCGTAATCGGGATAGTCGACGCTTTCGTCGGAGTCCGTGCCGAAATCCTTCCACGCCAGGCTGAGCGAGTCCAGCAGGGCTTTCGTCCGCTCTTTGAACTCAAATCCGCCGTGATCCGATGCGAGTGCGATCATGATTGATCCTGTATCCGTATTCCTGTCGATCGTGTGTTACGGAGTCACGCTGCGGCCGATCCAGCCGTAGCAGTCCTTGTTGATCATATACGGCTGTCCGCGCGGGATCTTGTTCACAAAGAGATCTTCCGCTGTGGGCACGAGCGTGCTGAGCGCGCCGGAGCGCTGACGCGCCTGTGCTTCGTACTGCGGATCGCGCGCCGCGCGGGCGTACACGCTCTGTGCGAGCAGGTACACCATCTTGTCGATGACCTTCATGTTTTCCCAGCCGCCGCGGCTGCGTTCCACGCAGCGCTGCACGGCACCCTCGTATGCATTGGCGATCACCATGTGAGGCGCACCCCATTCCGGATCGAGCTCTGTTGCTTTTTCGGCGTACTTGCGTGCGTCAGGATAGTCGCCTTCCTGCAGAACCGATCGTGCGAGATTGAGCCATGCCTCCTTCGACTCGGGATCGAGCTCGGTAATCTTTTTATAGGCCTCGACCGCCTTGGCGTAGTCGCCGATGTACAGGAGAGAGGCACCGAGACGCTCCCAGTAGTTCTTGACAGAGGGATCGAGTGTTGTGAGCTTGTCGAAATACACCGCGGCGCTGTCATAATTCTGTGTCATCTCGTAAAAACCGTTGGCCAGCTCGTAGAGCTTCTGGCGGTTGCCGGTGTCTGCGTAATACGCGTCACGGAGAATGCCCACGTATTCGGCGGGATCGCTGATGAGGTTTTTCATCAGTGCCTGTGCGGTGGGATCATTGGGATCACGCAGAAGAATGGCCTGCAGCACCTTGATAGCCTGGGGCTTTGTCTCGGGATCGTTGGAGTACAGCACCGCCAGCCGCTGCAGGTAGTACATGTCGGCATTGGCGTAATCGCTGTTGATACCTGTCTCATACGCCTCGATGGCATCCCTGTCACGACCGACGTACTGGCGCTCGATCTGGTAGCCGCGGATCAGCTCGAACTCCTGCGTGCGATCGGGGAAGGCCCCGATGCCGTTGTCGATCAGCGTCATGATCGTATCGGCATATGCCGCACGCTCCTCGGTGGTCTCCGCCTTCGTCGCGAGCGAATCATACAGGGCGATCATCTTTGTGTGAAAGGTCTTGAAGCGTGCGGGATTCAGGGTGATGATTTTCCAGCCGGCCTTCTTGGCGGCCTTGAAATCGTTGGTTTTGAAATACTCAAGGAAAAGACTCCAGTTGCGGCGGAGGAGCCGCTCTGTGTCTTCTCCGCTGCCGTCATCTCCCTCCTGTGCCAGCGCGCCGTAGGGCTGCGCCACGAGGAGGAGGAGAACGGCGAGCATGAAGCTGCGTTTCATGATCTTGTTCATTGTTGCCTCCGGATCGAAATCGAATGACTGTTAATCGCGCTTTCTGACGAACCAGGACTCTCCGACACTGATGCTGAATGTCGCGCGGATGATGCTCTGACTGCCGAGCAGATCGCTTTCGGCACCACGCCAGCCGTATTCCAGTGCGATGTCACCTCTGTTGGATGCGAAAATCGGGAATCCGATGCCCGTGGTAATGAAATACTCGCTGGTGGCTTCATCGCTGACCGATAGATAGGGCTGATTCATGTAAAAACCGAGGCGGAATGCCGTGCGTCCGAGAGTGCGGTAACCGAGTTCGTCTTTGTAGGGATACCATTCGGCGCCCACTCCTACTTTATACGACGAACCGAGGACGTTTTGTTTCCGGTCAAATACTGTAGCGTCGGTCCAGTCCTGCATACTGTACTCCGCCGCAAGCAGCAGCTTCTCCGTCATCTGCCATGACGCACCGACATGAAGGAGCATCGGCATGTCCTGCGTGCCGCTTGTGCCGGAGAGAATGGAGTCTTCAGTGGAATACTGCAGAAGCAGATTCCTGCTCGCACTCAACTCCGCTGCCGGCTGTATCGAAACACCCAGGGCGAAATCACGGATTCCGTCGTAAAGCAGACCCAGCACAAGACCCGAGCCGCTGTGCCGTGTTGCACGCGTCTGCCGGGAGGGAAAGTACAGGCCGTTTTCAAACTGCAGTTCCCAGTCCTGTTCAATCGTGCCGAAGAAATACTGGTACGCGGCACCGACCTTGACATGCGGAAGCGGTTCAATGGCCAGTCCGGCACGAAAGAGGGAAACGCCGCCGGACCCCTGGTATGTGCCCGTGTACTGTTCCCCCTCAACCGAGCCTTCAGTCAGCGTTTTGTAAGAGGAGCGACTAACCGGCAGCAACGCGGTTCCGAGTCGCAGGCGCCAGCTTTCCTCGATCGGCATGACGAACTGGAAGCCCTTGATCGCGCTGTTGGTGATACTGGCATCACTGCGGGAGACCGCAATATGCTCAAGCGAAAATCCTCCCTGCAGACGAAGCTCGGACACACTCGTCCAGCTCGCAGGATTCGTCAGGCTGAGATCCGATGCGGTCGGGACAGCGGATGTGACGGTGCCGAGCGCACGCTGGCGGGCGGTGGACATCAGGTCCAGCTCCCCGATACCGTAACGGGATTCGATCGTTCCGCCGTTCTGTGCTGAGACGACGGAAAAGCTGAAAAGAAATACGATCAGGGTTCGTTTCATTGAGCTCAGGGTTTCGATGTATAGGTCACGACAAGCCGGGGTCGACGTGTACTGTCGGCCTCCGCCCCGAAGAATGTCATGCGGTCGATGTCACTGGCCTCGCCGACATGAGACAGTACCAGCCCGTGATTGCCCTTGCCGTTCACCCAGGTCTGCACGGCGCGCAGCAGCATGGTCCCCTCGGCCAGAAGCCGATCAGGGTTGTCGCCATCCACACGCGTCAATACGGCCGTTCCCAGCGTTTCCGCGGTGGTGCTGTCGAAGTTCTGATATACCAGCACGGAGTCTCGTCCGCTGTAATGGTCGGTTGTACGCGAACGATCGATGGTCACGGAGAGGGACACATGGTTGATAATGCTTGCAGGAGGGATACCGGAGATATCGAAAAACAGTTTCCCTCTCGTTGCAAGTGCACCGTGAACGGTGATGCCGCTTTCGCCGGTTACATCCGGACCGGTCGCCACATATGTGTCCTCAATCGTCCCACCGCGAATCGTATCGAGTCCGGAGGCCGTCTCGATCACAATGGTCAGTTCCGGCGGTTGACTGCCTTCCGCTGACTGAAACGCTCGGATACCCCCGCCGCCGGGCGCCTCGATCAGGACACCGTAATTTTCATAAAACAGGCCCGAATCCAACTTCACCAGCCAGCTGCGCACCAGCGCCGTATCGATCGCGATATCAATGGAATCGTCGTCACCGAGTGCCGCCGTGACGCTGCCGCTGGGTTCCGTTGCAATGTCGAGAGCGTCGAGGCTGTCGCTTGTCAGCGTGAACGAGCTCCAGAAAGATTTCACTTCGCGCACCTCTATCGTGAGCGGCGTGGAAGCATCTCCGATGTGATAGGGAGCGGTGTGCAGCCGCATGGTGGCGGAGACGATACGTCCGCCCTGGCCGATCGTATCAGCGATGGTGAACCAGCGGATGAGACTGCGCGCGCGGTATCCTTCCGCTTCGCCGACTGAAAGTGCAGGGGATGTCTCGCCGGTGACTTCCACAAAGGCGGTTGAGGAACGGACCGTGCCACTGTCCCGCACAGAGTCGAAGCGCCTGGCATCGACCAGATCTCCCTCGGGAATCAGTCCGATGCCCGTCGGATCGGGCTCGTTCTGGCAGGCCGTCAGCAGAATGGAAAGAACGATGAGTGGGAAGATGAAAATGCGCAAGGGTTATGGATTCCGATTAGTACACGGTGCGACCGGATTGTGGTCCGGTCGTGATGAAGTTTAAAAATAGCATATCCCCCCTATGCCCGGCAAGGGAGATTTCACCGACAAGCTGGCAAGAGGAGATTGCCCGTGTATGAGCGGAATGTTTGATCTCTCTTATTTCTTCTTGAGAAGCTTCTTATACAATTCGATGTACTTTTTCGCAGACACATCCCACGAATTGTCTTTTTTCATTGCCCGCACCATCGCCGCCTCCCAGACCTTGCGGTCGTCAAAGGCTTTCAGCGCACGCTTGATCGCGTCGAGCATCTGCTTGGCCTTGTAATCCTTGAAGACAAAGCCGGTGCCGGACTTCGGTTTCTCGTCGAGGTCGTCGACGGAATCGGCGAGTCCGCCGGTGGCCCGAACGATGGGGAGTGTTCCGTAGCGCAGACTGTACATCTGGTTGAGTCCGCAGGGCTCGTACTTGGAGGGCATGAGGAACATGTCGCTGCCCGCCTCGATGAGATGCGCGAGTTCCTCATCAAAGCCGATATGGGCTCCCATTTTCTTTTTGTACTTCTTCGCCCCTTTCTTGAACAGATCCTCGTATTTCTTTTCACCGGAACCGAGAACGACGATCTGAAGGTCGAGCTTCATGATATCCGCGAGTTTCTCCTCGATAAGGTCGAAGCCTTTCTGATCGGCGAGACGGGAAACGATACCAATGACCGGAATTTCCGGATCGAAGGGGAGCTTGAATTGCTCGCACAGCGCTTTCTTGTTCTCGAGTTTTTTCTCAAGGGAGTCCTTCGTATAGGTTTTCGCGATCATCTTGTCGCTCGATGGATCCCAGACAGCGGTATCCATGCCGTTGAGAATCCCCGACGTCTTTCGCGCCTTGCGCTTGAACACCCCTTCCAGCCCGAAGCCATACTCCTTGCTGCTGCGGATCTCCTTTGCGTAGGTGGGACTCACGGTGGTGATATGATCGGCGTACATCAATCCTGCCTTGAGCAGATTCATCTTTCCGTGAAATTCCAGTCCCTGTTCCTTGAAGGTCTTGTCGGGCAGCCCGGTTTTCTCGAATGAGGATTTCGGGAAGATGCCCTGGTACGCGGCGTTGTGGACGGTGAACACGACCTTGGTGTTCTTGAACAGCGGCTCATTGGCGTACTCTGTTTTGAGGAGTGCCGCGATCAGGCCCGTCTGCCAGTCGTTGAGATGGATGATGTCAGGCTTCCATCCGAGCAGAAGCATCGTGCGAAGAACTCCTCTGCAGAAAAAGATGAAGCGATCGTCGTTGTCGGGCCAGGATTCTTTCGTCTTTGGATCGACGTACAGATCCGGACGGCAGTATAAATCGTCATTGCTCAGGAAATAGACCTGAACCTTGGTTTTGATATTTGTCAGGAATGATGACTTCACGCTGCCGAGCATGGTCTTTTCACCCAGCTGAATCGGCATGTCGGTCAATCGTTTGATATCGTGAATTTTGAATTTTCTGTCGCTGACCGCGGCGAACTTGGGCATCATGATCCTGATGTCATGACCCGCCTCGCGAACGACCTGCGGCAGCGCCGCGGAAACATCCGCCAGACCGCCCGTTTTGGCGAAAGGAACAACTTCGCTGGACACGAAGAGGATACTCAAAGGTTTCGCCATGGAGACTCCACAGAGTTGTTATTATAAAGACTCTAGCAACATGAAAGGTACGAAAATTGCAAAAAACCTACAATTTACCCTCATAACGGCGGTTTTTTTTGGAGCGGTTTTCAGTAGACCCTCGCGACCCCTGTTCCGGGGAAATATGCTGTCAGAATGTCGTGTGCTGCCTGTCCGGCCCGCGCACGGCCGATGCCGCCCCACTGACAGAATCCGACACCGTGCCCGACTCCGCCCCCGTCGATGCGGATATCGGTGATCCAGCGATTGGCATCGCGTTCGATGTGCACATCGAACAGTGCCGATCGAAGCGGCCGGCCGGAATCAGTGCGGCGCAGCGCCCAGCGGATCTTGTCACCGTGCACATAGTAGGCGCGCTGATGCGAGCGATTTCCCATCACGATTTGCAGCGTTGCAACACGCCCCGACGGCATGCGCTTGATGATGTTGAGATCGAGAAGATACCAGTCGCGCTCGGGGATATCCTCGGCGAGGATGGCGTCGTTTGCGGCGGGAAGGAACGTCCGCAGCATGTTCTCCATTTCTTCACGGCCGTAGGCTTCCGTCCAGCGGTATGAAGGTGAGATGCGGCAATAGTCATCACCGCGGCCGCGATCGGGGATGCCGGTGAGATAGGGTTTCGATTGCGGACGCTTCCAGACCAGTGACGACGCCTCGGTGTGTCCCCCGCAAGTGGAGTGAAAGTAGCACTCTGCCAGCTGCCCCTTCCAGGTCAGCACCATACCGCGTGTGCTGCCGATCGCCTCTGTCGCCAGTGGATCGTGGCCCTCGCGACCGGTGAAAATCTGGTCACGCGCATCCCCGTAGACATCGAAGAGCCGCGCGAGTGGAAGGACGATTTTTCCGAGCGCGTACGTACGTGCCAGCACGGCCTGGGCTCTGACCGCTTCCATCTCGCTTCGCTTCCTGTTCCTGCCGATTTCGTTCGGCACAACTCCGGCGAGATAGGATTCCAGAGGCAGTATGTTGACGGCAAACAGCATGCGTCCGTCGGATGCCACGAGCAGCGTGTCACCATAGTGTCCGTCATCGATCGCGAACACGCCGTCACCGTCTCGATAGAAGCAGCGGAATGCTCCGCGCAGGGTCCGGGCCGGCCGGCCGTCCATGATGATCTGCATGGCGCCGTCTTCGTCCAGCACACAGCGCAGCTCACGGTGCCCGTCGAGCGAGAAACGCCTGTTGACGGTTTCGAGGACGGCACCTTCATCGATGCCGAGAACCAACTCGCGGCTGCGTTCAGCAATACAGACTCTGACAGATGGTTCACCGGATGGCATCTGCTGCTGCAGGGGTGCGGAACAGCCTGTGAGTATGAGAATGAATGCGAAAAGATTCGGCAGGAGGACCTGGCGCATAACAACCCGCTGGACTGGAGGATACAAGAAAGGGCATGACCAGCGGCATGCCCTCGGATGGTGAATTCAGCGCGCGGCAATCAGCGGAACATTGCTTTGATGCTGCCCCAGGTGCGCTTGACGCTGCTGACGCTGTGCGATACCGTTACTTCGCTGGAATAGGATGCCGGCGCGGAGCCGACCTCTACGATTTTCAACCGGTATATATAGATGCTTTCCGTGGCCTTGTAGGCTGAACGGTCCGTGTATGAATACAGCGAATTGGAACCCCTGGGATTGACGGTCGCAAGCGTGACAAACTCACCGTCGTAGCCGGCCTTCCGCTGGATTTCATACCGCTGCAGGTTGCTCTCACTGCGCGTTTTCCATTCCAGCACGATGTTGTCTCCATCGCTTCTTCCATTGAAGAAATCGAGGAACGCTCCGCTGACGGCAGTGGCCGTGACGGTGCAGACGATCAGTATGATGGTGAGCAGATGTCTCATAATTGCACGTTGGCAAGAGTTCAGTTGAAAATGTACAGGGAAAACTCTCAAGAGTCAAGTGTTTTTCGCACTAGCGGACAAGGAGATATTTTTTGCCCTCGCGGGGTGTTGTGCGTCTGATTACCTTTTGCGAAGAGTTCATGCACCACCAGGGAGACACACGATGCGTGAAAATATTCCTTCATGTCCTTCACTTTTTTCTTTCGTCATCCTCATCTGCATTCCGCTGCTGGGATTTCTCCTTTCGCAGCAATGTGAAGCGCAGCGGGTTGTCATCACGGAGATCATGGCAGCGCCACGCAGCGGGGAAGCGGAATGGATGGAAATCTTCAATCTTTCTCCGGAGACGATCGACCTGCAGTTGTGCACCGTGCACGATGCCACCGAAAAACGACTGCCGCTCAGCGAGAGTTCGCGTCTGCTGCATCCCGGCAGCCGGATCGTCATCGCGGAACACTGGCCCCCGGGCGCCCGATGGGATATCCCGCGCGACAGCGTGTGCATCCCCGCAAGACTGCCTTCCTTCAACAACGGCGGAGATGACATCGTTCTCTGCAGTGCTGAAGGCGCGCCGATGGATTCGGTGCACTACGAGGGATCCTGGCTTGGTGACCATGGTGTCTCGCTCGAGCGCATTCACGTTGACCACCCCTCCGCTGAGGAGAACTGGGCGCCGTGCTCAGATCCCTCCGGCGCCACCCCCGGAGACAGGAACAGTGTCGCACCGCTCCAATATGATCTCCGTCTGGCGGATGGCGAGATGATCGCCGATTCCGTGTTCCTCTGTATCGACAACGCCGGAACAGAACAACTGTCCGCTGCCGCAGTTCATATCCTGCTGGCGGATCCCGGAGAGCAGCGGCAATCTCTTCTCCGAAAGGCGTTTCCGCCACCCGGCACGGCTTCCTCCGTGACCGTCGCATGCGCCCTGCCGCCGATCCGTCCCGGACGTCATATCCTGCTTGCAGTTCTCGATTGTCCTGCCGACATGCGCCCCGGAAACGACAGCCTCCTGCTTGCGGCCGATATCCCACTCGCTCGCCGCGCCATGCTGATCAACGAGATCATGTTCGAGCCGCTCCCCGGGAGCTGCGAGTGGATTGAGCTGCTGAATGCATCGCAGGAAACGATCGATATTTCGGGGTTTGCGCTCGCCGGGGCTCCGGGGTATTCAGGGACACGATCACGGCTTGTCCTTCCGGGCAGCATCCCGGCTGTCGCTCCCGGTGATTTTGCGGTGGTTGCTGCTGATTCCAGCGTCATGACACGCTTCCCGTCGCTCTCCACGGCGTCCGCCGGCTGTGTGCTGGTCGCGCTCGGCAGATCATCGCTCGGACTCGGCAACACCAGGGACGATATTCTGCTGCTGGATTATGATGACCGTGTCATCGACAGTCTGCATTACAGCGAGGACGCGCATCATCCTTTCCTCCCGTCGACGGCGGGCTGTTCCCTCGAGCTGATACATCCTTCCCTGTGCGCTGCAGGGATGGATGGCTGGGGAAGCTGCACAGACCCGCAGGGCGGCACACCGGGACGCCGCAATTCCATTCACTCCGATCTTCCTCCTCATGAACGGCAGGGAGAAACGCATCTCACCGTTTCACCGCGACCTTTCTCACCGGACGGGGACGGGTTCGAGGACTACTGCGTGATCAGCTGTTCCATACCTTCGGCCGTCAATCAGATACGGCTGCGGCTGTTCGACGTGAACGGCCGGCTCGTGCGGACTCTTCGCAGCAACAGCCCTGCCGGCCGGCGCTTCGATGTGATATGGGACGGACTCGATGAGAAGGGAAGGCGCGTGCGCATTGGTCCCTACGTGGTGCTGCTCGAAGCACTGGATACGGCAGACAACACGGTGTCGGCGGCAAAGGGGATTGTCGTTGTTGCGGTACGATTATGAACTGCGCGTATCGCCCGTCAGGAAGGACTCCATAGAGCGCTTGAGCTCTTCGATCTGGAAGGGTTTCGAAAAATAGGCATTGCACCCTGCCTCGAGACTCTGGATTCGGTCCTTGGGAAAGGCATGGGCGGTGACTGCAATAATGGGGAGTTTGCTGAAGCGGTCATCCTTCCGGATGCGGCGCGTGAGTGAGATACCGTCTTCGTCGCCCTGCAGAGAAAGATCCATCAATACGAGATCGATGCGGGTGTCTTCGAGAATCTCCCATGCGGCGCCCGCCGTGGCCGCGATACGCAGGTTGTATTCGCGGGAAAGCAGCGACGCCATGTATTCCTGTGTTTCCTCGTCGTCCTCGACAAAGAGCACGTTCTGCAGTCCAGTGAAACCGCTTTCCTCCTCTTTCTCGAGAGGTTCGAGCGGCACATAGGCCGGAGTCAGAACCTCTTCCTGGTAGGCGGGCTCCTCGACTTTATCCGCAAGGAATTGCAGCGTAAATGTGGTCCCCTTCCCCTTGCGGCTTTTGACAGTGATCGATCCGCGGTTCAGTTCCACGTATTTCTTGGTGAGCGAAAGGCCGAGTCCGAGACCGTCGAACGGACGTGTATAGCCGGAGGCTTCCTGAGAGAATACGCTGAATACTTTCGGAAGGTATTCCGGGGAAATGCCGATGCCCGTGTCACGGATTTCGATGCAGACCCGGCGGTCAACGCAGTAGACGCGTGTGCTGACCTCACCTTTCTTGGTGAACTTGATCGCGTTGTCGATAACGTTTGACACGGCCTGATCGATGCAGTAGCGGTCGGCATAGAGAATGGCCGCGGGACATTCGGAAGTAAACGTGAGCTCGAGACCCTTTTTCTTCGCGAGCGAGGTCATCTCATGAACCAGTTCCGCAACGCGATCCGAAACGCGGATTTCCTCGGGTCGAACGGAGAACGTGCCGACCTGGATGCTGGAGATATTCAGGATATGCTCGACCGTGCGCATCAGGCGCTGGCTGCCGCGCCGTATCGCCTGGAAGTAGGATTCCATTTCCGGGTACAGGTTGCCGACCAGTTCATTGGTAATCAGGTTGCTGTACCCGATAATGATATGCAGCGGCGTGCGAATCTCATGGGAAATATTCGCGATGAAGGCGTCCTTCAGCTTGTCGGACTGCTCGGCACGCTCCTTTGCGGCAATCAGCTCAGCCTTGTGCCGCTCTTCCTGCGTGATATCGCGCAGAACGATGTGCTTCGCTTCCTGTTCATCGAAAGAAATGTTGATGGCGGTCAGCTCGATGTCAATGATCTGGCCGTCCAGCTTTTCCAGTTGTCCCTTGACATTGTAGAGTTCCTCCTCGCGCTCGAGCATGGCCGGGAAGCGGTTCTGCTCCGGGTGCTCGAAATCGGTGGTGAGATACTCGTAAAGGGAGCGTTGGTAGACTTCGTCCTCCCCGGAAGCGCTGAAGAGTTTGATCCCCGCATCGTTCACATAGACGATGCGCTCGGCGATGGCGACGACCATGGGCAACGGGGAAAGCTTCACCAGGCGCCGATAGCGTTTCTCGCTTTCGGCGAGCTGCTCGAGGTTCTTCTGCTGCATCGCGAACATTTTCCGCTGCTGGAAAATAATGATCGCGATGATTCCCACGGCGAGGCTCAGAAGGACAACCGTTCCGAGAACGATGACCAGCCAGATGGAATTCAATTCAGTCACGTCTTGCGCAGTCTGTTGCAGAAAGAACGCTCATGCCGTTGCTGAAACGGCACGCACACGGCGCCTCATCGGGAGCTAAAGACAAAGACACCTGAGATGGTGCTGCATACGGTCAAAATAGGAAAGAAAATACTTCTTCTCAATAGCCGATTCCTGTGGTGACCTCCGCCCTGTGCAATTCCGGTACGTCACAACAGCGTTCAGGTCGAATGAGGAGTGGGAGTCTGCTTCGCTTTTTTTCCGGCGAAATAAAGCCCGACGGCGAACAATCCGTATTTGACGAAAGTCATGGTTGAATGGAGATACCAGAACTGCTTCATATCGGATACTTCCAGGATAATGCTCTGGAAGGTGAAAACGAACAGATTACCGGTGAAGTAGAACAGAATTGCGGCAGTGATCCAGAACACGGGACTGCTGACAACAGGTGTTGTTTCATCTCTGATGATCTTCATCAGGGTTCCGATCGCGACAATGATCAGGATGAGACTTTCGACCGGAAGCAGGACGTCTGCGAAATCGACCTGCCCTTCCATGAATTGCCCCTGGTATGAAAGCCAGGCCTGACCGGCGATCCAGAGAAAAAGGAAAACCGGAATACTTATTGTCAGAAGTTTGCGGACCGTCTTCCCGTCATGCCAGTGCCTGAACATGAGGATGAAAAGAACGAATTCGATCGGGGTATAAATGCTGTACACAATCTGCGTGCTGATTGCAAACGTTCGATAACCCACCAGCAGGATATAGCTGATGATTTCTGCACAGAGTACGATCAGCAGATTTATCGTAAGAAGCCTTGCACCCTGATCGAGCTCCCTATACTTTTTCGCGCCGATGATGAGAGGGATGATACATGTAAAGGCTGAAAAGAAGGCAATGCGGGCGATTAATTTCTCGGCAGCGTTTGTCATGAAACCGAGGTCGTGAGCAGCACCGGCAATCGCACCGAACGCAACCTGAAAATCGCCAGGAAGGCTATGCAGAAGAAAAGGGATCTGACTGAATACAGCTGAAAACACAGTCATCCTTGCATGAGGTGGGAAAGATGGCAACCTACATGGGAGGGTGTCCCGGAAAAGGACAACCCTCTCATGTACAGCCAAATATACGACTCCGCATATCTTTCACAAAAACCCGTCGCCATCGGAAGATGCGGGCAGACCGCATCAACGGCATCTACGAGTTCAGCGGATTGACGTGTTCGTGGAACCGCGAAACCGGCAGACCGTTGCCGATGACAAAGCCTTCCGTCATATCCTTGCCGTTGGCATCAACACCAACCAGCACCATCTGCGGACGACCCTCGCTGTCTTCGGCATAGTAGTACCGAATTCCGACGACGTCTTCCTGCATCAGCAGCTGCTCGATACCGCTTCGACTGAAGTACCGGCCCTTTACCGCACCGCGTCCAGCCGCCATGCGATAATTTCGGGTCAGTGTTCCGGCCTCCTCCACGGTGATCGTGTGATCTTCGAAACCGGTGAACACCGGACGGCGGCGCTCGCGAACAGGAGGCATTACCGGGGCAATCGGCATGTCCTGGTTCAGCGTGCGCGTGTCGTTCGTCTGAGTCGCCTGTGTCTTGTTCTGATCATTCATTGATGTCATACCTTTGAAATATCACGTGAAAATAACTCTGTACTCGTTTCTGTCGCTGCTCAGCTGTTGAGGGGATTCCAGATGTCGCAGAACGGCGGACAGGGCATTGCGCGCTCGGCGACGAATCCGTCGATCAGGTCGCGGCCGTTCTCATCGACACCGACGAGGATCAGCACGGGACGACCGTTATTCTCCTGCGCGTAGTAGTACCGGATACCGACCACACCTTCCTGCGCGAGCACCTGCTCGATGGCGGCACGTCCGAAAAAGCCTCCCTTGATCGCGCCTTTGCCGGCGCTCTTGCGGTAGTTGCGCGTCAGCTCGCTGGCATCGTCGATCGAAATCGTGTGATCCTCGAGTCCGGTGAACACCGGACGCCTGCGCTCGCGCACTTCCGGCTGTGCCGGTGCGACGGGGGCGACGGGGGCATCGACATTCAGATCTTTGACGGGGGCATTGACGGTCAGCGTGGTTTCCTGGGTCTTCATGTTTTTCTCCTGTAATTCACTGTTTCCTGAAAAGGCTGCATTCACTGTGTTTTTTATCTGGGTCGAACGGGGGTCTCCTCTGACCGGTCGGCGTTCTCCGTACGCCGGCCGTTTCTCCGGATCCGGGCTCAGCTGTTGAGGGGATTCCAGATGTCGCAGAACGGCGGACAGGGCATTGCGCGCTCGGCGACGAATCCGTCGATCAGGTCGCGGCCGTTCTCATCGACACCGACGAGGATCAGCACGGGACGACCGTTATTCTCCTGCGCGTAGTAGTACCGGATACCGACCACACCTTCCTGCGCGAGCACCTGCTCGATGGCGGCACGTCCGAAAAAGCCTCCCTTGATCGCGCCTTTGCCGGCGCTCTTGCGGTAGTTGCGCGTCAGCTCGCTGGCATCGTCGATCGAAATCGTGTGATCCTCGAGTCCGGTGAACACCGGACGCCTGCGCTCGCGCACTTCCGGCTGTGCCGGTGCAACGGGGGCGACGGGGGCATCGACATTCAGGTCCTGGGTAACAGTACGATTGGAAATGGCTGCATTCACGGTTTCCATGATGTACTCCTTGAATTGAAAAATGATACTTGATGGTAGAATTACATTCTATCTTAACTGTTGTCCTTTCGCGCTAAACATCACAAAAACATATTGATATAAATAGGATATAATAGATGACAATATCCGTTATTATTATTTAACTTAAGGTGCTCTTTGCACGGATTCAGAACAGATATCCGACTGCAGCTATTGCGTATTTCAAAGAGCGGTATGTATCGTCTGTGGCAGACTGCCGGACGGTGAGATACGCAGGCTCATCAGCCTGAGCTCACCGCGCGCGGAACAGTCGATGAAAGTTTTCTGATGAATGTGTCGATGCCGGAAGCAGCCCTGAGCGGAAACGCCGACTACGCCGACGCCCTGAATCGGGCCGAGCACCGAAAATGGATTCCTCCTCAGCTTTTCAAACAACCACCTCTTCCAAGACAGTGGCTGCGGCCGTTCGGCCGCCACTGTTTCCGAGCGACATTTCCGATCTAGATGTCCGGAATATACGCTGTAGGCCCAATATACAGAAATCCAAATTACATTTTCACTAAAAATATGTATTGCACACCATATTTTTCTGCTTTTTTTCCCGATCGTCGAGAAAATGATCAGATTAAATCCATAACAAAACTCATGTATCTTCTGAAATTTGCTTCATGCGGCGCTTTGTTTTCAGTCCACTGTTCAAAACAGCGGTTTTCTGTCTCTGAAGCCAGGAACTGCTTTCGTCCGATATGGAATTGACTGTCTGAGTTTGGTTATTTTCCACCACATTGGCGAAGGTCCATTTCCCGGTCATCGGATGACTGTAACCGCAGTTCTGCGTTGCTTGTTATTGATGCGACATGTAGTTTTGCGCCATGAAGATTTCATCCCTGCTGACATTTCTCCTCCTTCCTGTCGCCCTGCTTGCCCAGAATCCCTGCCCGGAAATGCCGTTTATTCGCGGACTGCGTGTATATGGCGGGAGCGATGAAACAAATCTGCCCGTTATTGTGAAAACGGATACCGCCCGGTCAGCAGCTGAAACCTCGCTACCGACAAGAATCACGATCCGCTTCGATGTCAATGAGGACATGCCACCGCGGCTGATGATTCGCTTCCATCATTGTGACAAGGATTGGAATATCGACACGGATTTTTTCGTGCGTGATGATTTTTTCACCTATACCCGGGAGCTGTTTTACGAGCACGCCCCAACCGGTGTGCAGCACTACCGTTGGCGCTTCATCAACACATTCCCGAGTGAACAGCACTCCTTCGTGCGCTTTCTCTATTCGGGTAACTGGATCTTCGACATCGTCGATGAAAACGACGAGGAAAACATATATGCCTCCGGACGATTCATCGTCGTGGAGAATATCGTTCGCAGCAATCTGCGTGTGACGAATGACTACTGGACGGACTACAATCCTCCGCTGGACGAGGTTCACCGCCTGCGGCTCCAGATACGCGTCCCCGACGCACTTTTTGCTGATTACGTTCGCTCCGTCGATTTCTACAAGAATTTCAACCTGTACAGGCAGTACCGCGTCGACAGCTACGATCGCCAACCCAATACTTTCGTCGAAGGCATCGGGCTGAGGGAGAAGACATTCACGTATGAGAATGTGTTGCCGGGCAACGGTTACCGTCTTTATGATCTACGCAGACCGGCCGTGTATCCTGAACAGCACCTCGCCACCAAGTTCGAGGGACCGGATTTTACCCGATACCGTTTCGGCGCGGATGCCAGCCGATACTACGGTGCCGCGGAAACGCCGCCACTTCGCTCGTTTGATGCCGAGTATCTCTGCGTGCGTTTCGAACTGGAGCATCCGTTCATGAAAAACCGGGACGTCTTTGTTGCCGGCATCTTCAATCACTGGGATCCACAGCCCGAAGACCGGCTTGCATACGACGCTGAAACAGGCCATTACATTGTTGACCACATGCTCCTGCGTGGAGCCTATGACTACCAGTACATCCTCGGCCGATACGATGAAGAACTGGGATATGTGGTTGAGCAGGACTGGACTTCCATCGCGGGTAACACCTGGGGAGCCAACAATCTCTACTGGGCCATCATCTATTACGATGACGACGAATTCGGCGGTATCCATCGCGCCGTCGGTTTTGCCACGGTCGTTGCCGGGCGCTGATGATCGGCACTCTCCGGTGAATGCTCCGCCTGATCCCTGAGTTTCCGGCTGGTGTTTATGCGAATACTGCATCCCATCATGAAAAACGTGATATCCCTCGGTTCGGGGGAATTCATTGCCAAGGTGCTCGGCTTTGCCACGACGATATACCTCGGCAGGATGCTCGGCAGCGCGGGATTTGGCATCATCGGATTTACCACGGCCGTTCTCGCCTATCTGACTTTGCTCGTCAATCCCGGCCTCGACACCATCGGTATTCGCAGCATCGCCGCCGAGCCGGAACGCGCACCACGGACAGTTTCCGCGATTCTGACTGCGCGCACAATACTGCTGCTGCCGGCGGCGCTGCTGTTTCTGATCATTCTTCTGCTCTCGTCATTCCCCGCGGAGGTTCGGAGCGTCTACCTGGCTTTCGGACTGCTGCTCCTGCTGCAGCCGCTGACGCTTGATTTCTATTTCGTGGGCACCGAGCGGATGGGTATCGTGGCAGCAAGAAAATCCGTGCAGGCCGCGCTCTACCTTGCCGCAATCGTGCTGCTGGTTTCCGGTCCCTCCGACCTCGTTATCGTTCCGCTGGTTCTCGTCCTCGCATCCCTGCTCTCGCTTGTTCTGCAGCCGGTCTTTCTGCGGGAACCCATCCTGCGTTTCGATCGTGCCACCTTCCAGGCCGTCCCGGATGTTCTGCGCGCGGCTCTCCTCGTCGGCAGCTCGCAGCTGCTGATTCTCCTGTACCTGCAGATCGATCTCGTGATGTGCGGCTATCTCCTCCCTGCCGAACAGGTTGGATTCTACACGGCCGCCCAGCGCATCATCGCTGCAGTGACGCTGCTGCCTCTGATCCTCCTTCAGGCATGGATGCCGGAACTTTCGCGCGCATCCGACGCACAGCAGCGGCGAGACGTGCTCCGCCGTTTTGCCCGTGTGATGATCGTGCCGGGGATTGTGATTGCCGCCGGTGGCGCGTTCTTCGCGCCGACCGTCCTCAGCATAGTGTTCGGAAACTCGTATCTTGACGGAAGCACCGCCCTGCGCATCCTCTTTCTCAGTGCGGGATTCGTCTTCGTAAACATGGCCCTGGCGAATCCGCTGCTGGCGTGGAAACGCGACCGCGAGTACTTGTTCATTGTGCTAAGCGGCGCGGTGCTCAATCTCGCACTCAATGCGATGCTCATACCCATGGCGGGCATCGCCGGTGCAGCGTGGGCAACGGCGGCCGCCGAAGCGCTGGTGCTGCTGCTCGCGCTGCGGACGCAGCTGCGCCACCCGCGGGAAACATCCCTGAGGCAAACTGAAGAGTAATTGCAGTACGACTTTCTCATAACGGGTGCCGGTTTCGCCGGCTGTGTGCTCGCCGAGCGTCTCGCATCGCAGCTCGGCATGCGCGTCCTTGTCATCGACCGCCGGCCGCACATTGCCGGCAACGCATACGATTCGGTCGACGAGCACGGCATCCGCATCCATCATTACGGTCCCCATCTGTTCCACACAAACGATCGTAACATTTTCTCCTACCTGTCGAAGTTCACCGCATGGCGTCCCTACGAACACCGTGTGCGTGCGAAGGTCGGCGAGCAGCTCGTTCCCATGCCTGTCAACCGCACGACGATCAACATGCTGTTCGGTACATCCTTTACACGCGAAGATGAGGTGGAGACCTTTCTGGAAACGGAACGCGAATCCGTCGCTCATATTCTGAATTCCGAAGATTTTGTTCTCGCCCGTGCCGGGCGGCGGCTGTACGAGCTGCTGTACCGGGGATACAGCACGAAGCACTGGGGCGTGGAGCCGCGGGAGCTGTCACCGGTGGTCTGCGGAAGACTGCCCGTTCGCCTCGATGATGACGACCGGTATTTCAGCGACCGCTACCAGGCGATTCCACGGGACGGCTACACAGCGATGTTCAGGAACATGCTCACGCACCCGCGCATCGATGTTCTGCTGGAAACCGATTTCAGGGACATCGGTGAGATCCAGTATCGCAAGCTGGTCTACACCGGTCCAATCGATGAATACTTCGACTGGAAATTCGGGCGTCTGCCGTACCGGTCGCTGTACTTTCGCTATGAAACGTTCGAGCGTGAATTTGTGCAGCCGGTGGCACAGATCAACTATCCCAACGACCACGAGTACACGCGCTCGATCGAATTCAAATACATCACCGGACAGCGAGCCCCTGTCACGACCGTGGCAACGGAATATCCGCTCGATGAAGGCGAGCCGTTTTACCCGGTGCCCTCAGCTGAAAGTCGTCGTCTGTACATGCGGTATCACGCTGCGGCGGAGGAGATTTCGGACACCTATTTCACCGGGCGGCTCGGCACGTACAAGTATCTCAACATGGACCAGGTGGCCGGTCAGTCGCTGGCGCTGTTCCGCCAGATCGCCGCGGAGCATGCGAAATGAGTGAGACACCCCTGGTATCCGTGGTCATTCTCAGCTGGAACCGCATTGAAGACCTGCGGTTCACGCTGGATACGCTGCGCAGGGATCCCTACCCCCGGCTCGAGATCATCGTCGTCGACAACGCATCGACGGACGGAACTCCAGACATGGTGCGCGGGGAGTTTTCCGGTGTGCGTTTGATTGAACTCCCGGAGAACGTCGGCATCGCGGGATGGAACGCCGGGTTCGAGGTCGCACGCGGCCGGTACATACTGGTGCTCGATGACGACAGTTATCCCGAATCCGGCGCGGTGACCGCCGGCGTGAACTATATGGAAACGCATCCCCACTGCGGTGTCGCGGGATTTCGGGTGTATAATGAACGTCTGCACCTGGAGGAAACCAGCGTTTTTAATTCCGGACCAGAAATGATGTTCACCGGCTGCGGTGCGATGATTCGAAGAAGCGTGCTCGAAGCAACCGGTATGTTCGATGAATTCATCTTCCTCTATGAGCATGAAGTGGAATTCTCGATGCGTGTCTGGAACGCAGGCTTCCGTGTTGATTATGTTCCCGGTGCGAAGGTGCGTCATCGCGCATCACAGAAAAACCGTGGAGTGCAAAGAAAAAAAGACTGTCGGCGAGTATATTTCACTGCACGAAATACCATGTACGTTTTCATGAAACACTACTCCATGGGGAACATCCTGTTTCGAGCGTTCAGGGTATTTCTCGGCAGACTGGTTGGAGGGATAACGGCAGGCTGTGGGCGACAGATTGCTCCCGCCCTGTTATCTGGCATCTATCATGGAATTCGCGAACGTCAGAAGAAAAACCTTCTTCGGGAAGAAATTCAACAATGGTACGGCTACGGCATGTACGCCGGAGGCTTCTTCTTCGAAGATCCCGCTTACAGGCTCCGGCGACCGAAATTTCTGGAGGGGATCACGTACAGTCCGACTTCACGAAACACTCCATCTGACTCGCATTGAGAAATGGATGCGCGCCTCTCAATCATCATGACCGTATACAACGCGGCACCCTTCCTGCGGCAAAGTATCGGCAGCATCCTCGCACAGAGCTATGAGGATTTCGAGTTCGTAATCATCGATGATGGTTCGACCGATGCCTCCATTGAAATAATCCGGGAATTCCGGGATTCGCGAATCCGCTACCTGCGCAGTGAACACCGGGGACGTGTGGCGTCCCTGAATAAAGCCTGCCGCATCGCTGAAGGGATGTTCATCGCCATTGCGGATGCCGATGATATTTCCCATCCTGACCGGCTCTCAATGCAGCTGCGTCATTTCGAGCGATATCCAGACTGTGATGTTGTAGGATCATGGGTTCAGGTCATTGATCGCGAGGGAAACGACGTTCTTCTGAGAAAATATCCAACGGAGCCTTCGTTGATTGCCGATACAATGCCGTACGCCTGCTCCGTCGCGTTTCCGGGCTCGATGTTTCGACGCAGCATTATCACGAGTGAAAATCCGTTCAACAGCTCATATCTCGTCGCGCACGATCTGGATTTCTGGCTTCGTCTTCTCCCGCAAAGCCGTTTCCACAATCTTCCGGAACCGCTGCTGCAATACCGTATCAGCGCTGACTCGCTCGCACAAAAACATGCTGAAACAGCCCGGCGCGAGACTCTGACACTTGCTCGGTCGTTTTTCGAGAAATCAGAGATGTACAATGTCGAGCAGCGGACGTTCGGGTGTGCGAGAGTGGAATACTATCATGGTGAGTTACGAACAGCTCGCAAACTGCTTGCACGGCTTCTCCGGCGTTCTCCGCTCACTCCACGATACTGGCGATTTTTCATCCCGACACTTCTGGGTGAGCGCCTGTTTACCAGATTTCGGAACAGCGGCTTCGCGAGATTACCCGGTCAGATAACACGCCACCTCTTCCCCCGACGGTCTCTTTCACCACCCTGACCTCACCGCACGCGCAACACCAGGAGGGTCAGATCGTCGAACAGCGCGGTGTCGCCGCGGTGGTGCTGCACATCGGAGATGATGTGCTCGAGGAGTACGTGCGACGAATCCGCCGAAGCGGAGCGAACGCTGTCGCGCAGCCGGCGTATACCAAATTCCTCGCCGCTGCTGTCCACGCTTTCCGTCACGCCGTCGCTGTAAAACACCAGTACGTCGCCGCGCTGCAACGGCAGTTCCTCCTCATGATACACCGTCTCCTCCACCATGCCCAGCGGAAAATGCGTCCCGTCATCAGACCATTCGATCAGGAAAGACTCCCCACCGCGGAGCAGCAGTGGCTTGGGGAGTCCCGCATTCGTGAACGTCATATGCAGTCGCGCCTCATCGAGCACCGCCATGCATACGGCGGAAAACATCTGCCGGAATGTATCCTGAAACAGCCGGCGATTCGCGACGGCAAGGATATCACGGGGAGAGTCAAAACGTTCCGCGGCAAAACGCAGTGTGCTGATCGTCGACGACATGATCATGGCAGCGGAAACACCCTTGTCTGAAACATCCCCGACCACGACGCCGAGCCGGCCGTTCTCGAGCCGCATAAAATCGTAGAAATCGCCGCCCACTTCCCGCGCGGGCACCGACACTGCGGCGATATCGAATACCGGACTCGATGGCGTGCCCGCGGGCATCATCGCCGTCTGAATCTGCTTCGCTATCTGCACCTCATGTTTCATCCGCTCCTGTTCGCGGAGCTGCTCGGAAAGCGAAGCGTTCCGCCAGCCGAGCATGGCATGCTCCGCAATCCCGCGAAGCGCGGTCAACTCTTCGGCACTCAGGCTGCGGCCGCTGCGTTTCGTACCCAGCATAAGGCAGATATACTCCCCGTCCTGCTCCGCGATCCCGACAATGGCATTCAGTCCGTGCAGCTGACTCCCCCCCGGCAGGGAGTGCGTGTCGATCACTTCACCCTCCCGGAGTCGTGGGAACAGGCCAGGCTCCCGGAGAAGAAGATCAACCACATCCTCCTGAAGGGTGGATCCCGCCAGGAGACTGGATCTTCCATCTTCGCGCAGCGCGACGACAGCTGCATACTCCACGTCAAGAATTTCGGGCACATGGCTGCTCAGGGCCTGCAGGATCTGCACATGTTCGAGCATGTTCAGCATGCTGCGTGACAGCCCCTGCATGAGTTCGCGCATCTCCCATTCCTCACGAAACAGGCGGCGGTCAAGATACTGCTGGATTTGATCCTTGCCGATGCCGACGAATATGGCCACAACCACCGTGACGATGATGGCGACCAGCAGAACATCCGTCGTCGTGAACGAATCGAACAGCGACGCAAGGGAGATGTCGAGCAGAATGAACACCAGAATGATGAATGCGGAGAGGATGACATAGAGCGTGGTACGCCGGAAGATGACCTGGATGTCGAGAAATCCGTATCGCAGCAGTGCGTATCCGAACGTCAGCGGCAGGGAGAGCGTGATCAGGAGCAGTGCACCCAGACGGATGGAAATTGCGGCGGGGATGAGATAGTCATGATAGACATAGAGATGGTTGACCAGGATGGTCACGAAAAACCCGATGCTGAAAAACAGCATTCCGGTTGCGATCACATTCAGAAGACGGCGATGAATCGGCGTGCGCGTGTGCCGGTATGACACGCGCAGTATCCACAGGCCGACGAACGGCGCCAGGATGTACGCCGCATCGGCAATCGTCGCCATGGTCCTGACAATGGGCAGCTGGAGATGGTAGAGAAGGATGTACACGGAAGCAGACACCGCAATAAAAGGACCATACACCAGCAGCATACGCCATCGCCGGTGGCCGCGCATGAACCATTCATTCGGAAATACGAGCAGGAAATGCAGCAGCAGCGGAAGGAAAAGCATGAACGCGAGTTCACTGATCACCGCCCGTGCCTCTCCGAGCAGGGACCACCACGGCATGTACATCGCGACCTGCACCGCGACCAGTAAGTACAGTGCGTAGCAGAAGAGCGTGGAGAAGAAAAGGACTGACGCTCTTCGGCGCGGTCGACGGACAAGCACGACGTAGCCCACCAGCAGCATGATCACCGGAGAAATATTCTGAATGATCAGCGAGATCATGGATATCTCTTTTCCGCGGATCTCGCTGATCGATTGATCGAGAATCAGTGAAAACGCCACCTCACGCTCCCCGCGCAGCAGTCGTACCTGCAGGGTGTCACCGATACGAAAACCAGCGACCATCTGATCCCATGCCCCGTTGTCACGATGTGCAGAGTCCAACTGCACCCCATTGATCTCGGTCAGGATGTCACTGGCCTCGAAGTCTCCAACCGGCTTGTTGTCACGCGAAATGACAGGAACAACACGGATACCCTCGGGAACAAACTCCACCGGGAACCAGGGCAGACTGGGACGCGAATACTGGATGAAAATACTCACCGGCAACTGTACGAGCGCCAGAAACAGCACGACGCCACCCGCGATGAGCAGGATCACATAAATGGCGCGGGATTCGATCAGTGGACGCTTCATACCCGGAGCATCGGATCACAGAATAATAGCGCAACATACAAAATCAGAGGCGGATTCGTAACAGACATCCTGCGGGAACCGTCGAAGAATTTGCGGAGTTGTACTGCCTGAATCACAGCACCGGTCGGTTATGAAGGATTTCTGGAATCAGCGATACAGCGAAACACAATATGCCTACGGCACCGAAGCCAATACCTTCCTGCGCCAGTCACTCGAGCATCTGAATCCGGGAAAACTCTTTCTGCCCGGTGAGGGTGAGGGACGCAATGCTGTGCATGCGGCCCTGCGGGGATGGGAAGTGCACGGGGTGGATTTCAGCGAAGCAGGCAGACAGAAAGCACTGGCACTTGCGGCAGAGCAGGATGTCACCATCCATTACGATGTCGCCGATCTCGCTGAATACATTCCTCCCGCCGAGCACTTTGATGCCGCCGCGCTCATCTTCGTACATCTCCCCGTTCCACTGCGACACGCCGTCCACGCATCCGTCATGCGCAGCCTGAAATCCGGGGGTATGCTCATACTCGAAGCGTTCTCCATCGAACAGCTCGAGCGCGACACGGGCGGACCGCGCACACCCGAGATGCTGTACGATCTCGATGATCTTCTCGCCGACTTTACCGGCATGGAGATCATTCATCGGTATGCCGGAACGGCCCCTGTGCATGAGGGACCCTATCACACCGGTGACGCCGAAGTCATCCGGCTCCTGATGCGCAGGCACTGAACGAATCGCTTCACCGCACCAGGCGGTTTGCTTTCCCGCCTGTTGATGCAGTAATTTGAGAAGCAATGCCGCAGGCATCCCTTCCCTATCATATGCAGACGTGCAGTATCGCAGCCATGAACATCTTCCGCACAACGGCTTTTCTCAGCGTGGTCATCACCATCTTCTTCGGATTTCACGCACCGGCACAGACGCTCGGGAGCTGGGAGCGCGTCGAACACCGTTCGACGTTCACCCTGTGGGATGTGACGTTCACCGACAGTCTGCGGGGATATGCCGTGGGCGATTATGGCGTGATTCTCCGCACCACCGACGGCGGCAGCAGCTGGTCGCAGCAGCTGTCGGCACGGCAGCTCGCTTTCCGCAATGTTCATTTCTTCGATGACAGTACGGGCATCGCGTCTGGTTTCTACGGCACATGTTTTCGCACCACCGACGCCGGCGAGAACTGGGAAAGCATTGCCCTCGGCACCGAGGCCACACTTCCCGGCATGGCGGTCGTGGGTTCCACCGTCTGGCTTTCTGGCGAGGATGGGACGATACTCAAATCCACAGACCACGGACTGACCTGGCAATCACTGAACAGCGGAACCGACCGCATGCTCGATGCCATTTCATTCGCAGATGCGCGACACGGCTGGGCATCATCCGTACAGCGTTTGCTTCTCCGCACGACTGATGCCGGCGAGACCTGGGAGAAAATCCCCGTCGATTTTTTCACGGCAGTGACCGCCCTGCATGCGCGATCGGCTGAGGAATGCTGGATGGCAGGATATCACGGACTGGTCATGCGAAGCATGGATGGTGGTATCACATGGTCGGAGATCGACGCGTACAGGACCGACTACGTCGACCTCACCTTCGACACCCGTGGCCGCGGCTGGGCAGTGGGTGACCGTGGCGCTGTCGTCCACGCTGCTGAAGGAAATATGAGCTGGCGTCTGCACGATCTGACTGCCGCCGCTTCCCTGCACGCAATCACGTTTCTTCCCAACAATACCGCCGTCGCCGTTGGGGCTGCCGGTGCAATCTATCGCCTTTCGGAAGTCTATCCCCCCACCCTTGCTCCCGGTGCTGAAGAGCAGGTGAATGAATAATCCGGAGAACACATGAACATCACCGTCCTCGGCGGCGGACTCATCGGTTCCGCCATCGCGCACGACCTCTCCCACGAAAGCGCATTCCGCGTCACCGTTGCCGACCGCGACGAGGCCGCGCTGCGGCGCTGCACCGCACCGAACATGGAAACCCGACAGGCGGATCTCGCCGATCCCGAGCTGCTTGCAGATGTCATACGCGATGCGGAACTGGTGATCGGCGCGGTACCGGGATTCATGGGATATGAAACCCTGCGGCACGTGATCGAAGCGGGGAAAAATGTCGTGGACATTTCATTCTTCCCGGAGGATCCTTTCACACTCGACGATCTCGCAAAGGAACAAGACGTGACGGCCGTGATGGACTGCGGCCTGGCACCCGGACTGGGAAACGTGCTCATGGGACGCATGAACGCCGACATGGACCGCATCGAGCGCTTCCTCTGTTATGTCGGCGGACTGCCCGTCGCGCGCAAGAAGCCCTATGAATACGGTGCCGTGTTTTCTCCCATCGACGTCATCGAGGAATACACGCGTCCCGCTCGCTACATCGAACGGGGCGAGGAAATCGTGCGTCCGGCACTCAGCGACATCGAGGAAATCACCTTCCCCGATGTCGGTACACTTGAAGCATTCAACACCGACGGACTGCGCACCCTTGCGGTCACCATGGATGCGCCGAACATGAAGGAAAAAACCATGCGCTATCCCGGCCACGCGGCGCTGATGAAAGTGTTCCGTGACACGGGCTTCTTCGATAAAAAAGAAATTGACGTGGACGGTGTCTCCGTCGCACCGCTCGACCTGACAGCGCGATTGCTGTTTCCTGCATGGCAGATGGTGGAGGGAGAAGAAGATCTATCCGTGATGCGTGTCATCATCAAGGGAGAGAAGGACGGTATGCAGGAGACACACACCTTTGATCTGCTCGACCGCTACGACCGAGCAAAGGGGGTCACGTCCATGGCGCGGACAACGGGATACACCTGTGCCGTGGCGGCCCGTCTCGTCGCCGACGGCAGCTACCGGCACGCGGGGATTTCTCCACCGGAGTATCTCGGTGCCGAACAGCCGGTATTCGATGCCTTGATGGATGGGCTGCATCAGCGAGACATTACGTTCAGCCATCACATGAAGCCATCCTGAGCACAGCGCAATCCTGATGCCAATTCGGAGGGTTATTCACTGATTTTTACTCGGAGTTGACGGTCCGGATATTGAAAATACGCCGGGTGTTTCCTACTTTGCCTGCAGCAATCTCCGTCGCCCCGTGATGAGCGGGATACATCCACCGTAGCGTCATCATCCCGAGGAGGCCTCATGTCCGGCCGGACCCTCTCACGCCGCTTTTTCCTGAAAGCCGGATCCGCACTTGCCGGCGCATCCATCCTCCCTGCCCCGCTCCTTTCCCACTCGAAAGCGTCCCTTCCCACTCCCGAGCCGGAGCAGACATATGCGTATCCCAATCCGGGACGCATCGTCATCGCGGAACACCCCAGCGTGGTGCTCGGATACAATAATGTGGATGAGACACATGTACAGGGGATGTTCGATCAGGGCATCATGCAGCTGGCAGGCATTTACACATCGCCGGCGGCCGCGCTTGCGTCATTGTTCCCCGGTCTGACGAAAAGCAAAAAAATCGCCATCAAGCCGAACCTGATCAACGGGAGTGTCCCCACACGCAAGGAACTCGTCAAGGCCGTCATCAACCGGCTGACTGACATGCTGGGTGGCTTCCCCGCCTCGAACATCACGATATACGAGCGGCACAGCTTTTCGAACAAGGGCTACACGACATCGTATTTCGGGCACAATGTCAATCTCGTCAGGGATGCGAGCTTCCCGGACCTGGGATACACCATTCACTGCGACGGCAAGGACCGTCCGTACAGCAAAAGCCTGTACGAAGCGGACTATCTCATCAACATGCCCGTATTGAAAGACCACAACTGCGGCGGCGGACTGAACCTGACGCTGTCATTCAAGAACCATATGGGAACAGTGAACCCGGGCGGATCGCTGGGCATTCACTGCAACAAGGATGCGGTGCTGGACATCATGGCAAGCAGCGTCATGATGTCAAAGCAGCGGCTTGTTATCCTCGATGCGCTCTATGCCATTTACAACGGCGGTCCGGGCGGCAATCCCCAGGCGACACCGCAGAAAATCCTGCTCTCGCAGGATCCCGTCGCCATCGACGCGCAGGGACGCATCCTGATCAACAGCCTGCGCAGCGCCAACGGACTGAGTGCAAAAAGCGGCACCTACATCGACCAGGCCGCCGCCCCGCCCTTCAGTCTCGGTATCGCCGATCCACAGAAGATGAACATCATCAGTGTCGCGCTGCCGGTGTCTCTCGCGCTGTACACCGCCGCACTCGAGCAGGGCGTCGTCGTGCTCCGCTGGCGCACTGAGGGAGAAACGAACAATCACGGTTTCGCAATCGAACGCAGTGCCAACGGGCAGGACGACTGGACGGAAATCGGTTTCGTGGCTGGAGCTGGAAGCACCAGTGCGACGCGCGACTACCGTTTCACCGACCGAGACCGGGAAACACATTCGCGGCATCGCAGCCTGTTCTATCGTCTCCGCCAGATTGACAGTGACGGCACAACCGAATATTCCGCCGCGACTGAGGTAACGCTGCAGTTCAATCCGCTTGCGTGGACGCTCGAGCAGAACTACCCCAACCCGTTTACCGGTGAGACCGAATTGCCGGTCTCACTCCCGCGCGACGCGCGGCTCTCACTCGAAGTCTTTGATCTGACCGGCGCACGCGTGGCTACACTGTGCAGCGGGAGTATGCCGGAGGGAATGCACTATTTCCAGTTTGATGCATCGGCACTGCCCGCAGGAACGTACATTGCCCGGGCAGCTGCGGAGGGTGTGACACAGGAAATCAGGATGCTGCGCGTACGGTGATGTGCTGGGAGCGCGGCAAGAATGTCGAGACGGGCGCGGGCTTTGTTCTGATGAAGAAAAAAGGATGCAGAGAAATGAATGAAACAACGGAAGGACAAATATGATGGAATCATGCATTTCGAATGATCACAACCGCAGCTCGATAGAGACGCGAGGGAGCCGTGCACGGCAGCGGTGGAGCAGACTGCTGATGGCCGGCATCGCGCTGACGATGCTCGGTATGCTGCCGGCGTGTGACAAGTCCGATTCAGGCACCGAACCCGACATCGTGACTATCGCCGACCTGATGCCGCGCGACAACGAAATCAGCGGCTGGTCCCAAAGCGGCGGAAGCGGCGGGAGCTGGCAGGCCGTCAATCCTTCCGAACTGCAGGAACAGATCAACGGCGGTTCCGAGCTGTACACAAACCACGGTTTCGTGGAGGCGGCAATGCAGAGTTATACGGGTAAGGTCAATGCACAGTCCGGCGTCGTCTGCGAGATACAGGTGTACGATCAGGGTACTGCGGAAAATGCCGATGAAGTATTTGACGATCCCAACAACGTATTTGCCAGTCCCATCGCTCCCGCCAATCCCCCCGCGACAAGAGCACAGATACGGAAAGATCTCTTCTCATGGACGATGAAGTTCGTCAAGGACCGTTACTATGTGCTGATCAGCATCATCACGAGCGAGGATAAGGGACAGGAAGTGCTCGAGGTATTCGCCAACAATGTCGCGGCAAGGATACAATGAAGCGAAGAGAGTTTTTTCTCACCGGACTGCTGGGTGCGGCCGCACTGCAGACAATGCGTCTGCCGGGACTCGGCACTGCGCGTGCGGCAGCGACATCGGACGCCTTCACCGAACCGGCTCTGTCGATGGTCAAGGGAACGGATATCGCCGCAGGTGTTCGCGCAGCCGTTGATGCCCTGGGCGGGATCGGCACCTTCGTCCGTCCCGGCGACATCGTATTTCTCAAGCCCAACGTGTCCTTCCCCAATCCACCGGAGTGGGGATCAACCACGCATCCTGAGGTCATCCGCGCCGTCGTGACAATGTGCGAAGAGGCCGGCGCGAAGCGTATCATCGCCGCGGACTTCCCCATGCGGGGCGCGGAGCGCTGCTTCGAGAAAAGCGGCATGACGGCGCTCGCCGGGTCGATGCCGCAGCTCACCTTCAAGCAGCTCGGCGAAGAACGTGACTTTGAAACCGTTGCCGCCCCGAAAGCCTCCGAATTCCGGGAGATCGCCGTGGCACGCCTGCTGCGTAAAGCCGATGTGTTCATCAATCTTCCTTCCGCAAAAAGCCATCGTGGGACCACAATCAGCATGGGATTGAAAAACCTCATGGGTCTGATTCATGACCGGAGTTCGTTCCACGGAGACTACGATCTGCACACCGCCGTGGCCGATCTCGCTGGCGTCATTCGTCCGCAGCTGACCATTCTCGACGCACACCACGTCCTGCTGACCAACGGACCGGGTGGACCGGGTCAGACCGAACAGCTGGATACGATCATCGCAGGAATCGATCCGGTCGCGGTGGATGCCGCGGGCGTGCGGCTGGCCGAGTGGAACAACCGTGCAGGTGATCCGGCACAGATCCGTCACCTGGCGATTGCCGCGGAACGCGGTATTGGAACGTTGCACATCCCGGAAGAGCAGATCGTCCGCACAAACCTTGGGTAACATCCGTAATGTCCGCGCACCGCGGGGCGTCGTTCGCCCTCCTTCTGCTCATCTGCATTCCGCTGATCTCCACGCCGGATCTGCGGGCACAGGTGCGCGTGCATTTCCCCGACCGCTTATATTCGACACTTGCTTCCGGTACGTCACTGTGGGTGGGCACTCCCCGCGGACTCTACCGCTACCGCTTCGAAGATAACGTCTGGTCGGCATACGGTCCGCAGAACGGACTGCCCTCGGCTGAAATCACGACGCTCGATCGACGGAGCGACGTAATATGGATCGGGCAGCAGGATGCGCTGACGACGTTCGATCTTCGAAGCAATACCATGCTGCATTTCGACAGCAGCAGCGGTCTGCCCGTCGGCCGCGTTCGCACGATCGCCTTCGAGGATGATTACGTGTGGACCGGGGGCAGCAGCGGCGCGGCACGCTACGACGAGCTCATAGAGGAGTGGCAGCGTATCGGACCGGAGCAGGGACTTCGCGGCTCCGCCGTGCATGCCGTCGTGCCGGAGGATGATCGCGTCTTTCTTGCCACAGAAGCCGGTGTGGAAGAATACGATCCCCGCTATGAGCGCTGGCGCTACTACGACGCTCCTGCCGCAGCGGGTATCCGTGACGCCTTCGCGGCGGGACCGTGGCTCTGGCTTCTGGGAGAAACCGCGCTGTACCGATTCGACACGGATGCCCGTGTATTCTCACCGTATGCGCTGAAGGGATTTCGCGGGAGCGATATCCGTGAAATCATTATCAGCGGCAGCGGATTCTGGATGCTCACCGCAAACGATCTCTGGCAGTACGACGCCTCCGCCGATGCGCTGCGTCCGTTTCTCGAACTCACACAGCTTCCCGACAACGATCTCCGAGCAGTCACCCTTTCCGCTGACAGCCGCACGCTGTGGTTCAGCACGGCGTCAGGGCTCACGCGCTACGATCGCGCAACGGGAGGATGGACGTATTTCACCACGGCAAGCGGTCTGCCCGAGGTTGCCATTCATGCGCTCTTTGCACTGGGCGACGGCGTGGTTGCCTTTTCGGATACCTCGCTCGTCTACTACCGCAGTGATCAGGACCGCTGGTATACATTTCCGCTGCTGCAGCCGGAGCGCGCCGCAGGCACACGCTTTTCCCTCGATCCAGCCGATGGAAGTTTTGCCGACTTCGGCGACGGGATTCGGCTGGATCTGAGCGGCAGCCGTTCCTCCTGGCTGATCGAAGATCCCTTCGGGAACGAGGACGGCGGCGACATCGCGCGTCGGAACGACCTCAAGGCGCGGCTGGATCTCGGTGACGGAAGAGGCATCAGCGCGATGTACAATGACGCGGATTTCGAGGACGTCACCTACGGTGCGGAGTACCGCGGCGCACGCGCTGACATTCTGCAGTCCCTGCAATGGGGCGACATCCGCATCGAGGAGGGAAGGCAGTTGCTCGAGCAGTCCTACGGTGTATTCGGGGTCGGGGGACGCGCGGAATACGGACCGCGCACCGAGCGATATGGCAGGTCCTTTCTCGAAGTCGCCGGACTGAGCGGCCACAAGACCACCGCGCTGGCCACCGATGCGTATTACGGCCGCACGCGCAGCACGGAATTCACCATCCCCGACGGGGCATGGCAGCGTTTTCGCTGGTACCATCTCCGTGAGGATCGACGGTTGCTGCCGCTCGATGCATCGAGAGTTGCCATGTTCCGGAGCGCCCGTCCCGACGAGCAGTCAAGCCCGCTGCTCCTGCGCGATGCCGTACTCGCCGGCATCCGCGACGACTGGATTCCGCTTGTCGAAGGCGTGGATTATTTCGTTGATCACCAACGAAGCATCCTGCAGCTGGCCGAACCCGCGCAATACGCACAGCTTGTCGCCCGCATCGGTGCGGCTGACGCGACCGTTGACCTCCTTTTGCAGAGCAGCGACGCACGCCCGCTGCTCATCCGCAACCGGTATTTCGTGGGGGGATATGACATCATCCCGTCCTCCTTCACGCTGCGCATCACCGATGCGGCGGGAGCGGACATCCCCCTATCCCGCTTTGACCTCGATCGCGACAGCAATGGGAGCGTGGATGCGGATTTCATCGACTATCACACCGGCATCCTGCATTTTCCGCAGGAGCAGCCCTTTCCCGACGAGGCCTATGCAGACGACCCGATAACGACGTACACCATGCACATCAGGTTTGAGGCGTTCAGCACGGGATATCAGCTCAGCCGCAATCGCATCATCCGCGGCACAGAGCGTGTGCTGGTCGACGGGCTTGAGATGCGAGCCGGTGAGGATTACATCCTCGATTACAGCAGCGGTTTCCTGCTGTTCACACGCGACGGCGCGGTGCAGGATGACAGCCGCATCGAAGTGCAATATGAATACGTGCGGTCCGTGTCGGAAGAACGTGTGACGCGCGTTGGCGTCACCGTCTCACCGTCCGACTTCGCCCATGCCGGTATCTCGGCCGGTCGTTTCCATCCGACCGGGGACGCGGATGTCGTGACATTTACGCGAGCCCGGGCCGAAGTGCGCTGGCAGTCGGAGGCGCTCGACGTGCGTGTGCAACCCGAGTATACCACGACCTGGTCTGATACTTCCAGGGGACAGGCCGCTGGCATCACGGCCACGGTGAGCACGCCGGAGGCGCGGCTGTCGCTGCGATCCACAATGAGCGACCGGAATTTCCTCACACCACAGGAGCGCAGTTTCTCCCATGGGCGACTGTTGGACGAACATCGCATCCACGGCGAATACGATCTGGTTCCGGAACTGCGTGCCTTCGCGACCTGGACAAAACGAGACGGGTTCGACACGCTGACCGGCATCGCCACCGATGACATGTATGCATACGGCGGTCTGCAGTATGTGACATCGGGACTTCCATCGATCACCCTGCGCGGTGAACGGTCGCGCGAATCGCTCGCGAACTCGGAGCGCAGCCGCAGCGGCGGACGCATCGACATGACCTGGGTGCCGGATACAAAACTGCTCGAATCCGCGTCCTTCAGCAGCGCCCGCATCACGGGCTACGCACGTATGGCGGAGGAACGCATCGACGGCGGAGTGAATCCGGGTGATTACCGTGTGCAGAATTACTTCCTGCGCACCGTGCTGGCACCGCGACCGCTTTTCACCATCAATGCGTATTACCAGGCCGACACGAGGGAACGACGCGGCGGCGCAGGTACGGCATGGACAGACGATCGCAGCGAAGACCGTCTGTATGTGGATGTCATCATGGAGGAATTGCGCGGGATTTCACTCAGCGGACGTCTGACACAGCGTCTTCAGCAGTTCGACGTTTCGGGTGGGAACGACAATCAGCATCGGCGCGGGAGCCTGCAGGCCAGCCTCCGACTCGCGCCGGGAATATGGGTGGCACCGCTCTCTCCCCTGACGCTGTATGTGACAGCATCCGAGAACAGGTCAGCCTACCGCAGTGCGGTCACTTCCGCGGACCGGCTCATTGCAGGTCTTCTCGAATCCGGCTCCGGACGTACTGAATCCGAATCCATATCCCGACTGTTCGAGTCACGGATCGAATGGCGTCCCATGCCGGAAGTACTGTACTCCGTTACCGGCCGGCTCACGGAACACAACAGCAGTACGTGGGACTCAAACTACCGCAGGCTGCAGCGCGAGATGATACAGAGAGCGGATTATCGTCCCGACAGCAGATCATTATATGCGCTTCAGCTGACAATGCTCACAAGTAACGATCTCCGCCAGCTGCGCCGCCTGCAGGAGTACGCACCATCGGCGTGGGCGGAACGGCGTCTCTCCCGGGAACTGCTCTTTCGGCTGACCCTCAATGCCCGATACAGCGACCTGCAATGGTATACCGGAAACAGCACGACTCGGGAAATTACTCCAGGCATCAACATGACGGCGACGCTGCACGACCTGCCGGTTCTGCGCAGGCTGGAACTGCGTGAAGATCTTACCTTCACATACCGGGAGCATGCATTCTCTTTCCAGGAGACCGTATACGCTCGGGACCTGCGCAACACGCTATCGGTCGACTGGTATCCGCACGCGGTTCTATCGATCCGTCTGCGCTATTCCGTACGGTGGTTTGAATCCAGCAGCAGCCTGTTCACCGGTACCGAACCAGATGCGCAGCTACAGGTCATCATGCAGTTGTGATAGGGGAGAAGCGAATACCATTCGCTGGACCCGTTTTGCTGATGCCACATTGTGAACACGTGCATTACGGGTAAAAGCGAATGCCGAGGGCGGGCATGATATCGAATCCGAATCCGGGGGAGAGGCCGATGACGGGATCGATCTCGAGAAAAATGTCGAGCGGTGTATTGCGCGGAATGATGTTCAGTCCGAACACTCCCTTGGCTGCGATTGCGAAGTCGTCATCTCCATTATACCAGCGCTCCTCTTTCTTCCCCCGCTTGTAAACTACAAACCATCCGTCATCCCGGTCTCCGGCTCCCAGCACACCTCCAACGCCCGCGTACAGACTGACGATGCGGGAATTGAATGCATCGTTGAAGTGCCAGAGATAGTCGGCGTGAACATGGGGATTCCCAATCCATGAAGACCCGACCCCGATGTCCCAGGAGTTCTGACGGCTGGTCCAGATCCGGGCGCTGACAGCTGTAGGTTCACCGATCGAAAAGCCGATGCCGAATGATTTGCCCTGCGGACCCTGGGCATTGAGAGGGGTGGACAGGATAACGGTAAGCAGGATGGTGATGAGAGAAATGACGATCGAGCGTCCACCCTGCTTGTTCAGGGAAGCGCTTCTCGTGGAGGGAGTCATGATGGACCTCAGTTGTGAAGAGAATCAGGCGTATAACTGTTCAACGTGAACGATAATGTCTCCGTTCCTTGAACAGGAAACGGCCAAACGGTTGAAGTCCTACGCTTCTTTGGTCAGCTTCAGCGTTCCAATCATGTATCGAGGATGCGGGCCGTGAGCTGTTGGTGCGCTCCGCCGAATTTACCGTTGCTGCAGAGCGCGATGACGTCTCCGGACTGCATGACCGAGGCGACCCACTCTACCATCTCGGCGGGATCGGGAATGGCGCGTGCCGTGCGTCCGAGCAGTGTGAGCTGTTCGGCGATGCGTGGCGGTGAGAGCCGTTCGTCCTCGCTGTAGCGATGGGGACGATCAATGGCACCGATGACGGCCACGTCGGCCAGTGCCAGCGCGTCGGTGATTTCCTTCTGATAGATATTCCGCGTCGTCGTGTTCGAACGCGGTTCGAAGCAGGCGATGAGGCGCCGCCCCGGATAGCGTTCACGCAGCGCCGTCAGCGTGAGCTGCAGCGCCGTCGGATGATGCGCGAAATCGTCGATCAGCGTGATGCCGTTCGACTCGGCGATCACCTCCATGCGGCGCTTGATGCTGCGGAAGGAATCGAACCCCTGCTGAATCTGTGCATCCGAGAGTCCCAGTTCGAGCGCAGAGGCGATCACGGCCAGCGCGTTACGCACGTTGAATTCTCCCGCCATGGGAATGGCGTAGCGCTGTTCGCTTTCTTCCCGCCTGCTGAAGACAGTAAACGCCGTGCGGCCATCCGCGAGACGGATATCCCGCGCCTGCATGTCACACAGCTGTCCCACCCCGAATGTGCGCACACGGCAGTGCGCGCCGGCCGCAATTTCCATGGCATTGGGGTCGTCACCATTGACGAGGAGCAATCCATTGCCCGGGATCAGATTGACGAACTGGCGAAACGAGCGCTTGACGTGATCGAGCGAATCGAAGATATCGGCGTGATCGAATTCCACGTTGTTGATCACCGCGATGTCGGGATGGTAGTGCACGAACTTCGAGCGCTTGTCGAAAAAGGCGGTGTCGTATTCGTCGCCTTCGGTCACGAACACGCCGCCGGGAGCAGCGGGACGGCAGCCGCACCCGAAATTTTCCGGGATGCCGCCGATGAGAAAGCCGGGCCGGTGTCCGGCCGACTCCAGCACCCACGCCGCCAGCGCACTCGTTGTTGATTTGCCATGCGTGCCGGCAATGACCAGGGATGTGCGTCCCGCGATCATCTCATCTCCTACGAGCGCGGCGAGTGACGTATAGTGCAGCTTCCGGTTGAGCACGGCTTCCACCTCGGGATTGCCGCGGCTGAGGGCGTTGCCGATGACGACCACCGTTTCATCGGGCAACGCCGTCACATGCGCTGCGTCGAATGTGCCGTGATACGGAATCCGCTGTGCTTCGAGAAAGCTGCTCATGGGAGGATAGACTCCGTCGTCCGATCCGCTGATGTGATGTCCCTCCTCCTTCATTGCCGCGGCGGCGTTGGCCATCGCCGATCCCGCGATACCGATATAGTAGAAATCCTTCATGGGACTAATCTAGCCACGGAGGGGCAATACATCCAACAGCGCGCATTTGATCATTCACCGATATTTGTCCCTGATCGCATTTCCCTGCCGGATTCCCGTCCACGTTCTGCGCTGCACGGGTGATGCGGTTTGGCGAATCCCGAATTTTGCGTAGATTTATAGTCTCTTCCCGCTGCGGCGGGGGATTCGTGATCATTGCAGGGTTGCCTGCTGCATTCCGGCATCGCCGGGATGGTCTCGAGTCAGGTTGACGCGATGGTCCGGACATATCACCGGAGAGGTGCAGGAGTGGCTTAACTGGCACGCCTGGAAAGCGTGTGTACGTGCAAGCGTACCGTGGGTTCGAATCCCACCCTCTCCGCAAGAAATAGCCCCGCGAAAAGCGGGGTTTTTTTTGGGAACGCGTCATGGCTGACTGCAGGTGCGCAGAGTCGGTTTCACATTATTGACTCGAAATCAGTAGCTCTACCGATGCATGTATTCCGTCCGCATTGTATTATGCGTCACACCTGCGGAACATCGATCGGAGGAATCCATGCGCACTGTCACTCGCTCTTCCAGACGCAAACTGTTCGTGGTCACGCTGGGAATCACTGTCCTGATGTGGATGACAACAGATCCTGCCGCAGCTCAGTGGGAACCGGAGCTCCGTCTGACGGAAGCGCCCGACAGCAGTCAGACATCTGGTCATTTCAACTCTCTTGCCGTCAGTGGAGATACGGTCCATATCGTCTGGGCAGATAAGCGCAGCGGCAACTGGGAAATCTACTACAGGCGATCCGTTGATGACGGCGTGCACTGGGGAGAAGAAGTCCTCCTGTCCGCAAACGGCCCGAATAGGCTTCCGTACAGATCACTCCCTTCGCTCGCCGTATCCGGTGCGACGGTGCATGTCGTCTGGCACAACGACAGGACGGGAAATTACGAACTCTATTACCGCCGCTCGATGGACGGGGGAGACACATGGAGTGCGGAGGAATGTCTTTCGTACGATATGATCTGGTCGTGGGTGCCCTCGATCGCGGTGCTCGGGAGTACCGTGCATCTCGCCTGGTCCGATCGCCGGGATGGAAACTTCTTCACACTGTACTACAAGCGATCAACGGATGACGGGTATTCCTGGAGCGAGGCCCGGAGATTGTCCGGCAACAGTACCCCCGGGCATGCGCAATCGCCGAGAGTGAACGTTTCCGACGCCCGTCTGTATGTCACCTGGCATTACTGGATGCTGGGAAGATGGAATGCGAGTTACCGGGTGTCCGTGGACGGAGGAGACACCTGGTGGGATGAGAACAATCCCGCAGACGATCCGGAGGATACCGACGGACTCACCGTGCGGCAATCCAATCCATACCTCTACTATTTCTGGGCGGAAAAGACCTCCGACATGTGGAACCTGCATTACCGTTATTCCGCGGACGCCGGACTCCGCTGGAAGCCGGAAATGTCGCTCCGCCTGCAGCAATTGGATTACCTGTATTTTTCCTGTTCCGTTACGGGGACGACAATTCATCTTGTCTGGAAGGACGACATGAATGGTTTCGGGATGATACGGTACACCTGTTCGACCGACGCCGGAGAGAGCTGGGAAGAAAGCACAGACATTTCACCACTTCCTACCGGAGCGAACTGGCCATCGGTCGCACTTAACGGTTCCACCGTGCATGTTCTGTGGACGGATTACCGTGACGGCGCGGGGGAAGTCTACTACCGCCGCAATCCGACCGGCAACCCGGTCTCCGCAGGAAACGGCGCCGCCGCGCTTCCTGCAGACCTCACGCTCGAGCAGAATTATCCCAATCCCTTTCGCCGTTCCAGCAGCATCCGCTTCACCCTCCCGGTGCGCGGACAGGTTGTGCTGACACTTCACGATCTCCTCGGCAGGCAGGTCGCGACGGTCCTTGACGCGGAATATCAGGCCGGGACGCATCACGCCCGCATCGAGGCTGACCGGATGCCGGCCGGCAGTTATCTCATTCGTCTCAGCAGTGGCGGCGCACAGCGGACGCGACTTCTTACCGTATTCCGCTGAGCCTGGTTGCTTGATCACGACAATACCACACGCATATCGGTCGAACGCTGCCCGACTTTGAAGTGCTCGTGATGGGAGGAGGAACAGAAGAACGGAGCGAAAAGGAATTCCGACCGCTGCTCGCCGCCGCTGGACTCACGATCAAAGCCATGTACGCAGATCTCACCAGAACTCGCAGTGATAAAAGCATCTTATTGAGTACAGATGACGGACAATCACTTTCGAGAAAAAATGCGCGAATTTGCGCCCAAACTATTGCAATGGGAAAAGGAAGTCCGTATTATGGGCGTTAATCGTTGAAGCAGCCGGCGAATTTTTTTTGGTTTTCTAAAAGAGAATATAGGACCTTATTATTATTTGCAGTGGGAACAAAGTCCGGTGACTTTCATGCCCCACTTCCTGCCGGTTCGACAGAGTTACACCCCGCCAGCACCTCCCGACATGCACACTGTGTGTTGTCAATGAACGAATGCCCTGCATCCCGTTCCTGTGAGTCCCACCATTTCTCACATAAGATCGCTGGAGTGCCATGAGTCTCAATCAACGTGACGTCCGGGAAATCCTCGAATCCGAGGAATTCAAATCCCTGGTCAGGAAACGCATGTCCGTTTCACTGACGCTCACGGTCATCATGCTGGCCGTGTATTTCGGTTTCATCCTCATCATCGCTTTCAACAAGGAACTCCTTGCCGCGAAAATCGGCGAGACCATCACGATCGGATTGCCCATCGGCATCGGCATTATCGTCTTTGCCTGGCTGCTCACCGGCGTGTACACACGCTGGGCCAACAGCCGCTATGACAGGAGTGTGCGCAGCCTCCGCAATCAGATCCTGAACCAATAGTCTCATCGCCGAATCACAGCAGAACGGAGTCTTCCATGGAAACTTTCCAAACGACACTGGGCCAGGCGAATATCGCCTCGATCATCATTTTCTTTGTCTTCGTCGCGATTACTCTGGGAATCACCTACTGGGCGGCGAAGAAAACAAAAACCACCTCCGAATTTTACGCTGCCGACCGCGGTATCAGCGGCTTCCAGAACGGCCTCGCGCTTTCCGGCGACTACATGAGCGCGGCCTCCTTCCTCGGTATCGCAGGAATGGTCGCGCTCAACGGCTATGACGGGCTGATCTATTCCATCGGCTTTCTGGTCGGCTGGCCGCTGGTCATGTTCCTGATCGCCGAACCGTTGCGCAACCTCGGGAAGTTCACCTTCGCCGACGTGGTCGCATTCCGGTTGCGCCAGAAACCGGTGCGCGTCGCCTCATCCGTCGGATCGCTGATGACCATCATCTTCTATCTCATCGCACAGATGGTCGGCGCGGGCGCGCTCATACAGATCCTCTTCGGTCTTCCGTACGAAGCGGCGGTCATCATCGTTGGCTGCGTCATGATCGCCTATGTTCTCTTCGGCGGCATGCTCGCCACGACCTGGGTGCAGATCATCAAGGCCGTGCTCCTGCTCAGCGGCGCAACGGTGCTGGTGTTCCTTACACTCCTGCATTTCGATTTCAACGTGATCACGCTTTTCGAACAGGCAGTGGAGAAATATTCCGGCGCCGTGCTCGTCCCCGGCGGGTTCGTGACGAATCCATGGGACGCCATCTCGCTCGGCATCGCACTGATTCTCGGAACGGCCGGACTCCCGCATATCCTCATGCGTTTCTTCACGGTCCCGGATGCGAAACAGGCGCGGAAGTCTGTCTTCGTGGCAACAGGCTTCATCGGCTATTTCTACATCCTCACATTCGTCATCGGGTTTGGTGCGATGGTGTTTGTCGGACAGGACCTCATTGCCAGTGTCGACAAAGGCGGCAACATGGCTGCACTGCTGCTCTCCGAGGCCATCGGCGGACAGCTGTTCCTCGGTTTCATCGCGGCTGTCGCGTTCGCGACCATTCTCGCCGTCGTGGCGGGACTGACGCTCTCCGGGGCATCGACGCTCTCGCACGATCTTTATGTGAACGTCTTCAAAAGCGGGAAAACGGACGAAGCCGGTGAGGTGCGCGTGGCTAGGATCTCCACGCTGTGCATCGGGGTACTTGCGATCGCTCTCGGATTCGCATTCAAGGGACAGAATGTCGCCTTCACTGTCGGTCTCGCGTTCGCCATTGCTGCCAGCGCGAATTTCCCCTCGCTGCTGCTTTCCATCGTCTGGAAGCGATATACCACGATTGGCGCGGTATGGAGCATCGTCACCGGTGCCGGTCTTGCCGTCATCCTCATCGTGCTCAGTCCGACTGTCTGGGTCGACATTCTCGGCAATCCGGAAGCAGTCTTCCCGCTGAAGAATCCGGCGCTCATTTCCATGGCTGCGGCATTCATTGTCGGGATCATCGTATCGCTGCTCAAGCCGGAGCCGGCTGCACTGGCGAAATTCGAGGACGAGAAGGTGCGCACCTATCTCGGAATCGGCGCGGAATGACCTGTGGATAAGAACATGGCTGCCGACAGAAGAAAACGATTTCATTGCTTTTGATTTATCCGGAGTGTACATGAGATACTTTATCATTTCACTGCTTGCCGTCTTCCTGCTTGCGCCGGACATGCAGGCACAGGACGAACAGGAATCCTTCGGCATCTCCTTTTCGGGATTTGTGAAAACAGACGTGATGTATGATTCGCGGCAGACGGTGAATGTCCGCGAGGGTCATTTCCTGCTGTATCCCGCGGCGGAGATGACCGGCGCCGACGGGGAGGACCTCAACGCCGCACCGTCGCTGAACATCCTTTCGATACAGACACGCCTGACCGGAAATATCAGCGCCCCCGACGCCCTGGGTGCAAAGACATCGGGACGCATCGAAGGCGAGTTCTTCGGCACCACCAACAGCGACATCGACGGGTTCCGCCTGCGGCATGCGTTCGTCAGCCTTGACTGGGGCTCAACGTCCCTGCTTGTCGGTCAGACCTGGCACCCGATGTTCGTGACCAACTGCTTCCCCGGCGTTGTTTCCTTCAATACCGGTGTGCCGTTTCAGCCGTTTTCGCGTAATCCGCAGATCCGTCTGACACAGTCGTTCGGCGGACTGCGTCTGATCGGTGTCGCGGCGACGCAGCGGGACTTTCAGAGCTTCGGTCCCGACCCGGATGGCAGTCCGGCGGTCAGCTCGCGATTCCTGCGCAACGCCGTTCTGCCGAACCTTCACCTCCAGGCCCAGTACGCGGTCGGAACGCACATCTTCGGTGCAGGTGTTGATTACAAGCAGCTGCGTCCGCGGCTCGTCACGCTGCAGAATACCGTCGCGGATGAGCGCATCGGCGGTTTCTCTTTTCTCGGCTACGCGAATCTCGACCTGTCCCCGCTTCGCGTGAAAGCAGAGGCCACGCTCGGTGAGAACCTGGCCGACCTTCTGCAGCTCGGCGGGTATGCGGTACGTGCCGTTGACACGGAGAGCGGCACAATGGAGTATGCCCCGCTCTCGAGCTTCTCGGCCTGGGGCGAGATCATTTACGGTCAGGACTTCCAGGTTGCGCTGTTCGGCGGGTACTCTGAAAACCTTGGCGCCTCTGAGAATCTCGTTGGTACCTTGTATGCGCGAGGAGCGAATATCGCAAACGTGTTCCGCGTGTCTCCCCGCGTTCAGTATACGACAGGCAAACTGCGTCTGGCGACGGAGTTCGAATACACGTCCGCCGACTACGGTACGCCGAATCCCGACAACAAGGGACTCGTCGAAGAGACTGTCTCCGTCGCAAACACGCGTGTGCTGATCGCGGTGTTCTACTTTTTCTGATCGTCGCGGCCGCTCCGGGCCGCCTTGCGCTGTCCGGAGCGGTCTCAACTTTTCCATTCACGCCCCGGCAGTTTTCGTGAAAGTCGGCTTCCTGTCCGATATCCATGAGGATTACACCGCGCTGTGCGCCGCGGTGAATCTCCTCGAGAAGGCACAGTGCGACCAGCTGATCTGCCTCGGTGACATTGTCGGCTTTTCCTACCCGTACCAGCGGCAGTACTCGCAGCGGGACGCCGAGGCCTGCATCGCGCTGATTCGCGAACAGTGCTTTGCCGCTGTTGCGGGAAACCATGACCTCTTCGCTGTCCGGCGCGTTCCACAGTACGCGGCAGGATTCCGCTATGGCACGGACTGGTATGCGCACGATGAACGCACCCGCCGCCGGAAAGCGCGGAAACGGCTGTGGGGATACGAAGACTTCGATCTCCCGCAGCATCTGAGCGCCGAGGCACAGGCGTATCTCCGGGCACTTCCCGAGTACAGGATAGTCGCGATCGGCGATTCCCCCTTCTTCATATCCCATTTCCGCTTTCCCGATCTCTCCGGATCGCTCGTCCGTTCCCTCCGGTCGGATCATCTCCACGAGCATTTCGCCTTCGTTCGGTCGCAGGACTGCAAGCTCAGCTTTTCCGGTCACGGACATCCCGAAGGATTCGCGCGCACGGAACGGAACAGGCTGTGTTTCAGCGGGTTTGGATCGCACACGCTGCCTCGTGATGAACAGTGGATCGTCGTACCGGGAGTGGCTCGCAGCGGACGTGCCAGCGGCGCACTGGCTTTTGACACGCGTACGTTCGATCTTGAAGCGATCGCGGTGCATGTTCCATGACCGGGAATCTGATGATACCCTCCGCCACACCCCGCAGCAGGATGTTCATCCTGAAAATCCTTCTGCCGGCCGTTCTTGCGCTGGCGCTGTTCGTGATATCCCTCTACCAATTCGTCATTCCACAGTTCGAAAACATCATCCTCGACCGCAAGCGCGAGATGATCCGCGAGCTTACAACATCGGCCTGGCATGTGCTCGACGGCTATCACCGGGAGCAGATGGCGGGACGGATGACCGAGGCGGAGGCGAAAACGGCGGCGGTCACACAGGTGCACCGTCTTCGCTACGGTGACCAGGGAAAAGATTATTTCTGGATTACCGACGATCGTCCGTTCATGATTGACCACCCGTTCCGCGAGGACCTGAACGGCACCGATCTCTCAAACTTCACGGACTCACGAGGCAAGCGGCTGTTCGTCGAGATGGTCGAGGCAGTGCGGCAAGGCGGCGACGGCTTTGTCGATTACACCTGGCAGTGGAAGGACGATTCCACGCGCATCGTCCCCAAGCTGTCATATGTCAAATCCTTCGAACCATGGAATTGGATCATCGGCACGGGCATTTACCTCGAGGATGTCCGCGCACAGATTGAATCTCTTGAGCAGGGCATCATCCGCATATCCCTCTGGATCACGCTCGCGATCTCGCTGCTGCTCACCATCATCGTGCTGCAGAATCTGCGAAGCGAACGAAAGCGACAGCAGGCCGAAGACGAGCTGCGCGAGGCGAAAGAGAAGTACCAGGCGCTCGCCGAGGCCAGTACCGAAGGGCTGCTGATGCAGCTCGACGGTGTCGCTCCGTACATGAATGCCACGCTTCTCGAAATGACGCATTATACGGATACACAGGTCGGAAACCTTGTCTGGGAGGATATCTTTCCCGATGTGAGCCGCGACGATGTGCGCCAGTCCGCCATGGATGCGGATGGCGGGACGCAGATTGAAACACGGCTGCGACGGAGCGACGGACGTACGATCGATGTGCTGCTGACGACGTCGGAGGTGCAGGTGTTCGGGAACACCGGGCTGGTGGTGATTGTCCGTGACATCGGGACACACAAGGAGATGTTCAACGAGCTGCTTGAGACGCGTGAGCGCTTCCTCTCTCTTACCAGCCAGCTTCCGCTGGCGGTGTTTCGCACCGATGCCGGGAAGGAGATGCGTATTCTGGAGGCGAATGCTGCAGCGGCCGAGCTGTTCGGATATGGTTCCATTCCCGGCCTGCTCGGTGTTGCATTCTCCTCGCTTGCAGCGGACGCGGCCACATTCGATGCTCTGTTCGATGAACTCTCCGAAGCCGGATCAATATCACATCGCATCCTGCGATTCCAGCGCGCTGACAGCCATCGCATCACGCTTTCTCTTTCCATCGCCCTCGTCCGCGATGAAGAGGGTATCCCACGATATTGCGATGTGCTTGCTGAGGACCGAAGCGGAGATCGGGACGAGGAAGAACGGCGGCGTCGATTGCTCTCGGATCTGCAGACCCCGCTGCTGTTTCTTTCCCAGCCCGTGCGGACATTGATGCGCGACCTGGCTGTCTGCGGAGCCCGGGATACGGTGCAAAGCGTGGTGCAGCTCATGGCACGCATCGACAGCAGGACGGTCCTGCTGAGAGACGATGCCGGCGTCATCATCGGACTGCTGGGCACGGATGAACTGCGGGACACGCTGCTCCTGCGCGGCAATATCACCGATCTCACTGCATACGAGATCATGCGCTCCCCAATTCTCCGCTTGCCCGAGACGGCCACCGTGCAGGAGGCGCTGACGCTGATGACCGATATGCGAATGAACGTTATCGCGGTGACCGACCCTCAGGGCGAAGTGATCGGCGTGCTGCAGCTTGAGGATCTTCACCGCTCCTCACTGCAGTCCTACCAGCATATGCTCCGCCAGCTGCGGAGCGCCGATTCAGCCGCCGAGATCGCTTACGAGCGCAGACAGCTGCTTCACGTCTCCGCTTCCCTCATCGAGAAGGACGCGGGCGTTTCGCATATCACGCGGCTGCTCACAGCGATCAACGATGCTGCAATCCGTCGCGTGCTCGTCCTCGCCATCGAATCGCTTGGGCCCCCTCCCTGCGAATTCACCTTTCTCGCTCTTGGCAGCGAAGGACGGAGTGAGCAGACACTGGCGACCGACCAGGACAATGCCATCATATACGCTGATGTCGGCGATGCAGATGCCGCGACCGCGGAAATGTATTTCCGGCAGCTCGGTGAATACACCTGCCGCGCACTCAATGAGGCCGGGTACGCCTTCTGTCCCGGTGACGTAATGGCCATGAATCCGAAGTGGTGTCAGCCTCTGTCCGTTTGGAAGCAATACTTCACGGACTGGATCACGACCTCGAATCCACAGGATCTGCTCGACATCAGCATTTTCTTCGATTTCCGCTGCATATATGGTGAGCGGTCCCTTGGAGATCATCTGCGTGATCACGTATACAGTGTCGCCAGCGGTTACCATTCCTTCTTCGCGTACCTCGCACAGAACGCGCTGCGCATCAAGCCTCCGTCCTGGCAGTTCAAAGCCGCGGAGACGACTGATATCAAGCTCGCCATGCTTCCCATCGTGGACCTCGCCCGTATCTATGCTCTGTTCAACCGCATCCGCGCAACCAACACATCAGAGCGGCTCGAACGGCTCCACGAGAAAGGTGTCTTTTCCACGACCGGATATCGCGACATCGCACAGTCCTATGAGCTTCTGCTCTCGTTGCGCTTCCGGCATCAGGCCCGTGCCCTGCTGGCAAATGCCTCTGTGAACAACATCATCGGCACTGCATCGATGTCCGACATCGACAGAGCGTCATTGCGTCGCGCCTTCACGCATATCGAAACATTCCAGAGCAAGCTCAGCGTGGATTTCCGGGGATCGATGTAAGTACATTGTTTTCATTCTTATGCTCGGAGTAAACCATGACTGCGCCTTCCCCACCGCCTGACGCACAGATGATGCAGTTCATCCTCGGGAAATGGATCAGCCGTCCCGTGCACACCGCCGCCGAGCTCCGCATCGCGGATCTGCTGATCGAGGGACCGCAGCACGTCAACACGCTTGCAGAACGCACGGGGACAAAACCCGAACTGCTCTGCCGTCTTTTGCGCGCGCTGGCCTCCGTTGGCATTTTCCGGGAGACCGAAGACGGAATCTTCGAACAGACACCATTGAGTGAATCGCTGCAGGAAGGATGTCTCCGCTCCGCAGCGATGATGTTTCATGCCACGTGGCATGATGCTGCATGGGCACATCTGACGGAAACTCTGCGCAGCGGGACGCCGGGTTTCGAACTCGCACACGGAGCAGACGCCTTCGACTGGTTCGCCACACATCCGAATGACGCGAAACTGTTCAATCAGACAAACGCCATGCAATCCCTGCGCGTCCAGAGCGCACTGCTCGACCAGGTGGATTTCAGCAGATTCGAGCACGTCATCGATGCGGGGGGCGGACTCGGCGATCTGCTCATTCGCATCCTCAGGCGCTATCCATCCCTGCATGGCACCGTCGCGGAACGCGAGGATCTGCTTCCTGAAATCAAAGCAAACATTGCGCGGCACGATCTGAGCGATCGCATGGATGCCGTTGCCTGCGACATCCTCACCGCCGTTCCGCCCGGCGGAGACGCCATCATGCTGTCACACGTCCTTCATGACTGGTCCGACGATGACTGCCTGCGTATCCTGCGGTCCTGCCGCACTGCCCTGGCCGAACAGGGCATCCTGATGATCGCCGAGGCGGTGATTCCACCGGGAAATGACTTTTCACCCGCAAAGCTGCTCGACCTCGAAGTACTCGTCATGGGAGGAGGAAAAGAACGAAGCGAACAAGAATTCCGGAGACTGCTGGCACAGGGTGGATTCAGGGATATTGCAATCACTTCGATTTCCCCGGAACTTGCCGTCATTGAAGCCCGTCCGTCCGCCGTATCGGAAGATACCCATTCCGCACCCTGATGCTGATGCAGGATGATGATTGCACGCCTGCAGGCCTACAGGGAAGGAGGGAGACCGGTGGTCATGCCCGGTAACATGACGGCGAAATAATAATGGATAATAGGGATTGCATTTATCCATATTAAATGTCACCTTTCACGACAGCACCCAACATCGCATACAATTCGAAAGAACTCATTCGTGAATCACACAACGATGATTCCCGCTTGTCGTCCAGCTGAGTGAATGTTAAAAGTGGAAGGAGTATCCCCATGAAACATCGATACATGTTTTCCGTCCTGCTCTGCGCAGGTATCCTGTGCGCCGCGCTGTGGACACCCGCCCGTTCGCAGTCGTATGTCAGCGAGGCCGCATCCAACGGCTTCACGCTGAAGAAAGTGGTCAGTGATACGGCCATCGCGACAGGGCAGAATTTCTCATACACGATTTATTTTTCCATCCCCGCTGGCGCCAGCTCGGTGACGATCACCGACGTGCTTCCGCCGGCGGTGTCGTTTCAGTCCATCAGCGTCACCGCGGCCTGCGGTTCACCCACGGTGAACACGCCAACTGTGGGAAGCACCGGCGGAACGGTATCGCTGAACTGGGCGACAGTTCCCTCGGGCTGCTCGGGGTCCTTTGTCATCACGGTCAATTTCCCCAACGGCGTCACCTGTGACGGCACCACCGCACGCAACCGTGTGTGCATGGCGGGCGAACTCGGCCCGACGGGTGCAGATTTCTGCACGGGCTACGTCATCACGCGTGCCATTGCGGATGATCCGTGGAATGTCGGGAAGTGGATACTCGGGGCCGGTTCGCAGCCGGGACCCTGCAGCAAGGTCACCGCCGACTCGGTCGTCACATACCGCATCTGCGTGTGGAAGGACGTCGGTACGACGGGACAGCTCAATCTCGAAAACGCCGTCGTCACTGATACGCTGCCGCCGGGCGCGACGCTCGTGCCGGGCAGCGCGAGCTGCGGCAGCATGTCGCAATCGGGCAATGTGATCACCTGGACGATCGGTTCGCTGTCGGCACTGCCGATGTATAACACGCAGTGCTGCACATTCGACGTGTTGTATCCATCGGCGAGCTTCCCGACAGGGTCACAGATACAGAACCAGGCGACACTGGTCGGGGATCTGGGCAGTCCGAACGCTTCCTGCGGTCCCGCTGTGCACCAGAGCAATGAAACCTGCGTGGAGATCAAGCAGGTGACCAGCGCGACGTTCAGCAAATATGTCTATACAAACGGACAGCCGGGTTGCGCGGGACGCTACCGCATCTGGCTGTGCAACAACGGCAGCCTGCCGATCGACACGCTGCTCGTCACCGACACCATTCCGTCCTCGCTCAGCGGGATAACCCTCGGTTCGTCTTCGACCGGACTCAACACCTCCATCAGCGGCGGTATCGTGACGGTCACCCTCACCTCCCCCCTCATGCCAACGCAGTGCCGTTACGTGGACATCGAATTCATCATTCCTTCCACGGCTGCACCGAACTCGACCATCACCAACTGCGCGTGGCTGCAGATCCCCGGCATCGCGCCGCAGCAGGCCTGTGCATCGTTCACGGTAAATGCTCCCGCGCCGGATCCCTGCGTCTGGAAGGAAATCTGCAACGAGCAAGCCTCCTACGAACCGGGTGACGTGTTCCGGTACCGGCTGCGCATCCAGAACATCGGGGGACAGCCCATCACCGGTGCCTCGATCACTGACGTGCTCGACCCGAACCTGCAATACGCCGGGAATCCTTCCTACTACACGGCATCCTCCTGGAACGCTCCGTGCCAGACGACATCCAACTGGAGCGGTGTGACACTCTCGCAGTCAGGCAACACGCTGAACTTCTCACTGCCGACAATCCCGGCGGAATGCCAGGACATCTTCTACAACAACTGCGGTCTGTACGGCACGTTCGGCATCCCGTTCTACTTCATCGAGTTTGATGTCATGGTCACCGACACGTCGGCCCTTGGCAACATCCCGAACCATTTCACCATCGACGGCGGAAATCTGACAGCTCCCACGACGTCCAATACCGAGTACGTCAACGTGGTCGGCACCGCAGGCTTCCTGCTCGATAAGGCGGTGGCACCCGACACGTCGAGCTGGGCGCCGTCGACGGCCACGACGGCGGGATCGAACGTCAATTATCGGCTGCAGCTCACCGTCGCACCGGGCAGTGTGGGACTGCGGCACGTAACGTTCGCAGACCTGCTGCCGCGCAACGATGGCACGAACGACAGCTTCATACTCGGTCCCTGCGGTCCGCGGGGCAGCATGTTCGACCTCGGATACGCATCCACCATCACGACCACTCCGGCAGCGGCTCCCTACGCCAATCCGCTGGGATTGTCGAATGTCAACACCTTCGCTCCCGCGGGTGCGCCGGGCGCCATGTTCACCGGCGGCTGCGGTGCGGCCGGCAGCTGGTCGAGCGGCCTGAGCGCCGGTGACATGAATCTCGGCTGGTACTTCGGTGCGGCACCAATCGGCGCGGGAAGCACGGCGACGTCAGTGTTCAATGCCAGCGTCGCGGCATCCGCACAGGTCGCTGACAGCGCCTGCAATACCTTCGCCGCCAATGCCGCGGTGCGGCACCTGATCAACAGCGCCATCATCAGCGATCAGCAGACCGGCTCACTGGAGTCCAACCACGCCTGTGTTTTCATCGAAGAGGGGCAGGGCTCCAAAGACACCTGCTTCACCGCGCAGCTGAAATCCGTCACCGCCGCCGGTACGAATCCTCAGGGCGACTGTGAATACACCGTCGTCTTCACCGTCACCAACCCGGCGTTTTCCGCGGTGACCGGCTGGTTTGCATCCGACCAGGGAACGGTGACACCGTCATCGCTCTCCATCCCCTCGGGCACCAGCACGCAGACGCTGACCTTTACTGACGACCCGCCAACCGATACCTTCGCGTGCATCCGCTTCGGCGTGATCGCCGACCAGCAGCGCGTTCTGTGCGACAGTGTCTGTTTCGATCTCCCGCCCTGCGACGAGGAGAATCCCTGCGATTCGCTGGCCGTCAAACAGGCCTCGGTCACACCGACCGGCGTCAATGCCACCGGCGATTGCACGTACGAGATCGAACTTTCAATCGACAATGCAGACAGCACGACGAGCGACATGTGGTTCGAGACGCTTGCGGGTTCGGTAACACCTGCGATGATCAGTGTCCCAATCGGCACGAGTACGCAGACACTGACCTTCACCGACACACCACCCGCGGACAGCTTCATCTGCCTGCGCTACGGGTATATGGATGCCGTCGGACAGCGTGTGCTCTGCGACAGCCTCTGCTTCGACATCCCGCCGTGTGAAGAGACTCCGTGCGACTCGCTGATCAACGGCACACTCGACACGAGCTGCTGCGAATACGACGTTACCATCGTCAACGCGGTCGGCTCACCGATCACATCGATCGCCTACACCATCAGCGGCGGTACCGTTGATGTCATCAACACCGCGCCGTGCGCTCCGGTGACGCCTGCTCTGCCGGGCAGCAGCAGCGGCGTGCTGACCTACAGTCCGCCCTGCGCCGGCAGCCTCGGCTTCAGCATCCAGGCAACGCCGTCGACGCCGGGCGGCACCGTCACCGTGGAACTCATGGTGTATCACGGCCAGAAGGATTCCTGCCGCCTGCGTTTCTCCTACGCCTGCGAGAAAGATCCGCACACGGAACCGAAGGTCTGCGACAAGGTGAAGGTCAAGCCCTTCCATTTCACCGGACTCAATCTCTCCGGCCGCACCTTCGTCGTGAGCAACACCAAGGTCCCCGCCTCACCGATCACGCACATCGACATCGATCCCGTGCCGGTGCCTTGCTTCCTGCAGGGCGGCGGACTCAAGGTCGACTTTACGCCGACTGCATGGTCGGTACCGTACACGCGGATTCCCGCCACGGGCTTCATCAGCGCCAATACGCAGGTGAAGTTCAACCTCGGTGTGGATTACACCTGCAACTGGACGGGCGTGATCAATCTCGTCGTCCATCATGCCGATGGTGACAGCTGTCTGTACACCTACGGCCCGTGGGATGCCGATCCTCCGCTGACCGGCGGCGGTGTCGTGGTGACCACCGGCATGGACTCGAAGGTCTATGCCAACCGGCTCCGTGTCGAAAACACGAGCAACACCGCTTCTGTCAAATGGGTTGCCGTCAATGTCGAAAGCGACAGCTCCGTCATCATTGCCGGCTCCGGCGATCACTGGGAGGGCACCGCGCTCAACGCCGGTGATGCCTTGCTCGACGGTTACGAACAGGGACGGCTCGAGGCGTTGTTCAGCTTCGAGACGCCCGTCGCGCCGAATGCGTTCTCGGATTACTTCAATCTTGTGGTCGCGCAGGATTCCACGCTGCCGGGACCTCCGAAAATCCGGTGGACGACGTTCGACGAGGACGGGAACGCCATCGCCACCGACACGATTCGTATCACCACGCCTGTCCTGTCAATCCGCGGTGACGGCGCGACTCCCGCTCCCGGCGACTTCCGCCTGCTGAATTCCTACCCGAATCCGGTGCGCGACGCGGCGACCATCGAGTACGAACTCGACCGCGACATGCACGTCCGGCTCGAGCTGTACGATCGTCTCGGACAGTTCGTCGAATCGATCGATGACGGTTTTCACTGGAGCGGCAGACGATCGCTGCACCACTCAACCTCACATCTGCCGGCAGGGAGCTACTACATCAAACTCTCCTCCGGCGGTCGTCACGTCATCAAACCACTGGTGATCGTGCACTGACGACCATCGCTGCAATTTGCCGCCTGCCCGCGCCCGCACCGGCGGCAATTACAAGAGCAACCTTCAGACACACGCCCCTCTCGCTTCCCGGGAGGGGCGTGTGCGTTGACATGGTAAGCGATTCTTCGTAATGTGCTGTTGCGATACAGCAAACACACAGCTCCTGTTTCACAGCTTCGGAGGCAGTCATGCGGCGCAGGTCCGGTATCGGGTGGGACGGCATGCTCACGCTTATTTCCATCCTCGTTCTCTCGAACGCGGCAGCATCCCAGACCGTGGAGTTCGATGCCGCGCGCTGGAATCTCGAGCGCGCCAGCGTGCAGTACCACGAGGGACGAAGCAGCCTCTCAGGCATGGCATTCCTTAGGGATGTCATGGTCAAGGACGGTGTGGTCGAGGTGGATGTTTATGTCACCGGCGCGGAATCACGTCCGGGCATCATCTTCCGCCGCACTGAAGACGATGCATACGAACGCATCTCACTGCGTCCCCATCGTTCCGGACTGTACCCCGACGCGGTGCAATACACCCCCGTTTTCAACGACATCGAATCGTGGCAGCTGTATTACGGTCCGGGATACACGGGCGAGGCATCCATCCCCGCGGATCGCTGGACCCGCCTCCGCCTGGAGTTCAGCGGGTCGCAGGCGCGGCTGTTCGTTGGCGGATCGAAGTCACCCGCACTGGTCGTTCATGATCTCAAGCACGCAGCCGCGCGCGGGACCATCGGACTCGACGCGCCCACAGACGGCAGCGCCTTTTTCTCGCGCTTCCACTACCGGCAGGACGAAACACTCACTTTCCCTTCCCCTCCTCCGCAGATCATTCTGCCCGGCACCGTCACGCGCTGGTCGCTGTCACGTGTCTTCCCGCTCAATGAAATCGATCTCGAACGCACGCCGAAGCAGCAGGGCATCCGCGACTTACAGTGGCTGGCAGTCGAAAGCGAAGCAGACGGATTGGTGAATATCGCACGCTACCGGAAGCGAAGCGGCAATGCCCCGGACTGCGTTTTCGCGCGCACCGTCATCCGTGCGGATGACGATGAGGTGCGGGAGTTTCGTTTCGGCTACAGCGATGCCATCGCGGTGTTCTGTAACGGCCGCCTGCTGTATTCCGGGAGCAGTGCCCGCAGTCAGCGCGATCCGTCGTTTCTCGGCGTCGCCGGATATAACGATGCCGTGTACCTGACGCTGGAGGATGGGGAGAATGAGCTGATCTTCTGCGTCGCCGAGCTCTCGGGAGGCTGGGGATTCATGTGCCGGGACGGAGATGCCGAACCGCGGGATCCGCGCCTGGAGCCAGCGTGGGAAATCACCCGCGAACTTCGCTTTCCGGAAGCGGTCATCTGGGATGCAGAGCGCGAGGTATTCTATGCCTCCAACCTCTTTCCCGAAGGTGACGGATTTCTTTCGAAAATCTCCGCGGACGGCGATCTGCTCGCTCGTCGGTGGGTGAGCGGACTTGAACGTCCGACCGGACTCGCTCTGCACAACGGCATGCTCTATGCCGTCACCCGCACGGGTGTTGCGGAGATTGATCCCGCGACCGGAATGATTGCGCGGCGCATCGAGGCAGACAATCCGCGCTTCCTCAATGACATCACCTTCGATGACACTGGCATCGGCTACGTCACCGATTCACGCGCCAGCTGCATTTTCCGCATGACGGAAGAAACGCTCTCATGCTGGCGCTCCGGCGATGGCATCGCGAATCCGAATGGACTCTACTACCGTGACGGTGAACTGTATTTCGGGAATTCAGGTGACGCGACCATCCGGGCCATCCGGATTGAAGACGAACGCATGCGGACGGTGGCACAGCTGGATCCCGGAAGCATCCTCGACGGACTGACGGGCATGAGCGGCGGGCGGCTTCTGGTCTCCGCTCACGAGGGACGCGTGTTCGAGATTTTACCGGAGGGTGAGGTCCATCCGCTGCTGGACCGGCGGACAACAAGGCGTTTCTGTGCGGACTTCGCATGGGTGCCGGAGCTGCGCCTTCTTGTGATTCCGTCCCTGCGCGAAAATTCCATCACGGCCTTTTCCGTGGACAACTGAGATTTCAATAGGGGATTCGCGTTTACGGTCTGGCAGCTGACGTGCTGCATTACCGCAGCGCTTTCAGCAGCTGATCGATGCGCACCCGCGCTTGTTCGGGAGGATTACACTTCCTTGCCTTTTCCAGAAGACGGAGTGCCTCGGCGCGGCGTGACGGATCCCGCAGATATGTACTCGCGGCGATAAAGAGAAACTGCGCGTCATCACCATGGTGCTGCAGTCCTGCCGCGAAAACGGAATCAGCCGCCTCCCGTCGGCCGTCCTGGAACAGGCTGCTGCCGTAGAGTCCGTCCATGCGCGGATCGTGAAATCCCGCATCCCACGCATGGGAAAAACACGCGGCCGCCTCCGCCATCCTTCCTTCCTCATAGAGCAGCGTTGCGCTGAGAAGCTCGTATCCGCTTTTGCATCCCGACCGCCGGGCGAACCGTTCCATCGGCTGGTACAGGTCACGTGCTGTTCCGTACTGCACGGCATCGGCCGCCACGACGGCACCGAGGGAATCGATCTGCCATAGGCTGATCGCATAGCCCCTGTCGGTCTTCTTATCCCGCAGTTCCCGCGCCTGTGATTCGAGCGCACCGAGCATCCACGTGTTCAGCCGGAGATACGCATCCGGCTGTGTCCGCACATGCAGCAGCGCATTGGTCATGAGGAGACGATACTGCTCGGGATATCCCACGACCTCGATCATGCGCTGCAACAGGCGCGCCTCCCGCGCGTAGTCCGATTCGTGCAGCGCGTGCTTGCGCAATGCCTCGTATCCGCTGAGCGCATAGTCGCCATACATGTGTTCGTCGTCGAGCGGCATGATATCCGCGAAGCGCGCGGCAGACGCATCCTCATCGACATTGACCGCGATCCAGGGAAGCATGAACAGCGCAGCGGTGACGCCTGTCTGCAGCAGACGCGCCAGCCGGACCGCGTGCGCTTCCCCGCTCTGCACCGCGAATATCAGCAGTGCGACCATCGCACCCAGCGGCGCGGCGATGTCCCAGTCCCTCGCGAGCCCGAGCGACGTATTTGCAAACAACAGGAAGAGCATGAAAAAGAATGCGGCAATGAGCTGCAACCGGAGGCCGTCATCGAACTGCAGTGTGTGTCTGCGTGTAATGAAAAGGATGCCGAGATAGAGAAGGGGAAAGAGTGCGACGAGCAGAACGAGATTGATCAGATCGAGCAGGTGCCAGGACGACAGGAGCGTGTACGACAGCGTTCCGGCATCGGTGGATACCGGCTGCAGCGGCATGACGACGCGGCTGTCGGAATGCGCGAACCCGGCTGCCAGGTATACGAGTCCGGCCGCCACGATGATCCCGCCGGCGGACAGCAGTATCGCACGCCATGATCCAGTCAGTACTCGCATGAAGGTGTGCCGGCGCAGAATAAGGAACAGCAAGGTCGGCAGCAGAGCCAGCGTCATGTAATGCGCCGCAAGTGCCAGGATGAAAAGCAGAATCGCATGCCATGGCGGACGCCCATCGCGCATGACGCCGGTGGCGGCCAGCAGATATGCGGTGACCGCGAGATACACGGGGAGATACATTTCCACGTAGCCGAAAAAAAGCAGCACACCCCCTGTTCCCCAGATCAGCAGAAGCAGCGGAAGGCGCGCCGCGCGATCCTTCTCAAGGGCAATGATGAACCCGATCGCTACCGCGCCGATAAGCGATACTGCGTGAAACGGATAATGCGCTGTTTCGGGAAGCGGCATCCCGATGGTATTGATGACGGTGGGGATGCCGGAAGCCAGTCCGTGAAGCAGCACTCCTGCCAGCGGGGCGGACTGCAGATTCAGGAGCAGCGTGCTGGTGTATCCCTGTGAGGAGCCCATCCGATAGATCTCGGCGATCAGTGAGCCTCCGTCCCCATAGAAGAATGTCTTCATCGGGAACACAGCGACAGCGATGATGAACACTGCCACGCTGCCGACAAAAAGACGGTTCCAGATGGTATTGCCGATATGCTCGAAGGCGTGCTCCAACAGACCGCGCCAGAACGGAAGTGCGGCGATCAGCGGGAGCGCAGTAAACAGAGCGACCAGGAGCGGATCGTGATACCGCAGCATGTCGACTCCCCACAGCCGTGCTCCGGGGAATGCGAGTGCGGCAAGCCGGATGACGGCAGCTGTGAGAGCAGCCGTTATCAGGACTGACGGACTGTCATTCTTGGATTTCCCTGCCATGCACCCTCTCGTGGTTCAGCTCATCGCAGACAAGGTATCCCGCTCGGATGGATTGTGCAACGCAGAAGTTCCATCTGCCGACCATCAGGCCCTCGCGTTGATTGCCGGGATGAACGGAGCCCGAGGAAAATCACATCCCGACATTGACATCAACGTCCTGCTCACGCCGACGCGTCGGCTGGTAGTTGTTGAAGTTGTATGTCAGCGTGAGGTTGACGACAGGTACTTCCGGCTTGATCAGGAAACTGTTGGCGAAATTCCTTCCTGTCGTCGAGACGTCGTAATATGTCGTTTCCAGAAGATTGCGGGCCTGCAGCGTAACGGCGAGCGCACGGTTGAAAAACTCGCGCCGGGCAGACACGCTCAGATAGAACAGTGGCTCGGTCGTGCTCTGCGGTCCGATCTGACGGCTGAGATACATGCCGGTGATCTGCAGCCGCGTCACCGGGGAAAGCGTACAGATGGTGTTGAGTCGCGCGGTCCAGGTGAATGCGTCCTCATCAATATCCCGCCCGAAGGCAGTGCCCTTCACCGCATTGCGAAACAGATTCACATTGGGATCCAGTCGGAGCCATCGCGCGGGACGGAAGCTCGCCGACAGTTCGGCTCCCATGTTCGCCGTTTCGGCGAAGTTGCCGAAGGTGATGTTGAGCTTCCCGCTTTCATCCGCCGACTGCGCCTGCCACACCGTGTTGGTCGACATCCGCGCATAGGTCTGCACCGCAACGTAGACGCCGGAATACATCTTCTGATAGTTCAGTTCGAGAGAATGCGTGTACTCCGGCAGCAGACGCGGATTTCCAGCCGTTGAGAGATAGCTGTCATTATAGAAGGGAAACGGATTCAGGAGATTTTCATTGGGACGGTTGATGCGGCGGCTGTAGCTGAACTGCAGCTGATGGGTGCCGAAACTGCGCGCGAGACTGACGGAGGGAAACCAGTCCAACCGGTCATATACGAAATCCTCACCGAGCGTCTTCTGCTCGAGCACGCGGTCCATGTATTCCGCGCGGATGCCGAGTTGATACTGCACGTCCCAGAGCTTGTCCGCCCAGGTCACGAATCCCGCATGCACCTGATTGGTCAGATCAAACGCGTTGCTCAGTTCCACATCGCCCAGCCAGGCTTCAGTCTCCCAGTCGTATACCGCCTGTGTGACATCATACGAGCGGATCGAGTAGTCCGACTGGATGCCCGTTTCCAGTGTCGCCGCAGGAGTCGGCTTATCCTTGAAATTGAGCTTCACGCGCGCCTCGTGCCGGTGGGCATCGGAATCGAGCAGGGTACTCCACGGCTGCGCTGATTTCGACTGGAATGCAGGATCGGATTCATACTCGCGCGTGGTCTGTGTATACGGCAGCACAACCCGTGTATACGTCGCTTCGGCCGTGAGCTGGCGTTTCTCCGGCACAATGCGGTATTCCCAGAACATACTGCCGTTGAGAAAGGTGGCGGTCAGGTCAAAATCGTTGTTGATCTGCTGAAAGGATGCGCCGCTGAGTGTCTCGTTGCGCACATCGAACGCGAATGTGCGCGGGATGCGTACCTGTCCACCGCTGCCGTTGACCGAGATGGTGTGACCGGTTTCGAACTGATGCTCCAATCCCAAACGGACGTTGAACTGATCGCGGATGTCACGCCGGTGCATTTCCGTGGTGTTGACGATGTCGCCGTCCGGCGTAAAAGTGCGCCGATCGACATCCTGTACCTGGAAGCGGGTAATCTTCCGGTAGTCCACTCCTCCGCTGAACTTCGTCGACCCCAGATTCATGTTCACCGTAGCATCCGTGTTGTATTTGTCGCGCGTCCCTGCGCCGACGTTCACGATGGCTTTTGTGCTCCGGCTCTTTTCCCTGCGCAGGACCACGTTGACGATGCCCGCCGATCCCTCGGCCTCGTATTTCGCCGAGGGATTCGTCATCAATTCGATCCGTTCGATCAGGTTGGCGGGGATCTGCCGCAGTGCGTCCGATCCCTGGAAAGGATAGGGCCGGCCGTTCACGAGCACGGTGAAATTCTCGCTGCCGCGCAGGGTGACGTTGTCGTTCGCGTCGACGCGCACCGATGGCTGCTCCCGCAGCACGTCAAGCGCGCTGCCACCTTTGGCCTGCAGTGACTTTCCCACATTGATCACTTTTCTGTCGAGATGAAATTCCTCTGCCGGACGTTCAGCTTCTACGGTCACTTCATCCACTTCCACGGCGCGTTCACTGAGTCCGATGGATCCCAGGTCGAGTACGCGCTTCGCTGCCTCGACGACGAGACCTTCTGACTTCCGCGTTGCATATCCGACATAACTGACGGTCAGCACGTAGCGGCCGGCCGGCACAGCGTGCAGAATGAATTCGCCCGTCTCCCCGCTGTAGGCGGAGGCAGCGACTTCGCCGTTTCCCTCATGACGCAGAACAATATTGGCATACATCAGGGGAGCTTTTGTCTCGGCATCGACAACGACGCCTTTGATCGACGGAGATTTCCCTTCTTCTTCCGCCTGGAGATCGGGTGTCATCAGAATACATGAGCAGAAAAGCAGGATGAAAAGTGGGCGTGGATACCGCATGTTTCCCTCGTGAATGATGGCTCTCGCACGAAGGAGTTACGGCGTTGAATATCATTTGTTGCGGCAACATACCGGAGGGATTGCGAATTACCCTGTGCCATCCACCGCCCGCCTCTGCACACCCGCCCCCATGCACCGCATGCAGCATTCATCCCCAGATACGATCGTCCCCGTTCATCGAGCCAGCACTACGACACGGTACCCAGCCGCCCAAGCACCTTTCCGCGAATTAGTGCGACGGAAAGATCCAGGAAGCGGTAATCCGCGATTTCACGATAGAGCTTCATCGCGCGTTCCGTATTGCCCAGCCCCTCCTCTGCCTGCGCGGTACGGAACTTCACCACGATATTCTCAGGATCAGCCCGCTTGAAATGTTCCAGCGCTTTGGTGTAGTTTTCCTGCTTGAGTGCGATGAAGCCCCACAGCAGATGCACGTTTTCCATCGCCCTCGGATTCTTGAGATCTTTCAAATACTCCGCTGAACGATCCGCCAGTTCACGCCCTCTGTCATACTCGCCCATATGTGCATGCAGCGCGGATTCATACCGCAGGATATTAGCCTCCGCCATGGTGTTGAATTCCGGGCTGTCCATCTGCTCCGCGATCCTTCGATATGATGACGCGTAGTTTTCGAATGCCTCGCGGGCGATATCGAATTTACCTGTCCAGATCGCCAGGTTCATTCTGTGAATACAGCACAGTGAGCGAGCGCGAAGAAGTGTACCGGGATCCGTGATCAGCTCCGGGAGCTGCTGCAGTTCGTCCTGGTTTGCTTCGAGCGCTGCCTCGATGTCATTATCCATCACATGGGTAATCACGGAGTAATTCAGGGCATACATCCGATCGAGGCCTTCCGCCGTATTCAGCGCACTCCGATAATCCGCCCGGGCTTCTTCATAATGCCCCATGAAGCTGTTCGCATGCCCTTTTTTCATATGTGCCGTTGTGTGGCCTGGCTGAAGTTCCACTGCGCGCGCATAGGCCTCATGCGCCTCGAGAAGTTTGTCCTGTGCTCGATACACGTCACCCAGCCGAATGAACGGCTCGGATTCCTCGGGTGCAAGATCCGCGTATGAGCGCGCATACTGTTCAGCCTTCCCGAGGTCGATCGGTTCGTTGAACGTGTACTCATAGGCGAGAAAAGAATGTGCGGCGGGATATTCGCTGTCCAGCTTCACCGCTTCCTCCGCCGCTTTCCGGCATTCACCGGTCTGTCCCAGATTATCATAGGCGTCTGCCAGGAACAGACGGGCGCGGGCACTGCGGGGATACATCTCTGCCAGCTGCCGACAAATTTCGAGCATGCCCTCTGTGTCGCTCTCCTCGAATTTCCGCATCGAGCTGATGATCAGCTGTTCCGCTTCGCTCGACCCCGCGGCATACCGCTCCGCGAGATCCCGATACGTCGTCCACAACACGGCATTGTCGCTGAGATAGCCGCGATCACAGTAGGCCAGGGCAAATGTCGAGTCGGCGGCGATCGCCTTGTCGAGCAGCGGGATCGCGTCATCATTGCGTCCGACTTCATGAAGGTATCGTGCCTGCAGGTAATACTCACGCGCCTCGTCAGATACCGTCGTGACAGGAACGTCGTCTGTTGACTCCTTCTGCTGACCGCAGGCGGCAATGAACAGCACCGCACAGGCGAGAAACAGAATTCCGTGGTGATGTCTGAAATGCTTCATCGTCAGTCTCCTTGGAAAGTGAAATATGCGCCTCATACCACGGAAGCGAATGGTGTATCACACCGCCATGAGAGCGACTGCCGGTACATCAATGGATATGCGACCGTGCGCGCCTCACACCGGCGAGGTGTTGTTATACGAGATGCTGAGAAACGTCAGGAGACTAGGATATAATGATCCTATTTTTGCCCAATGTCAAGCGGGATGTTTTTTCATCCTGTCACGGGACCGTACATGAGATGCATGGCATGATCCCGGGCGCTCCTCCCCCCGAGACGGTGCTGGAAGCTGAAATAATGTCCGTCTATCCCAGCCAGCCCTCTGACCGATACCAATCGTAGGTCACCGCCATTCCGTCGGAGATGGAATGGCGCGGTTCGAAGCCGATGCGGCTGCGCGCCTTGTCGATTGAACAGGTCCATGCTTCCTGCACGGCCTCGCGTACTTTCTGCACATTGAAGAACACCTGTCTGCGGAGCAGACGTCCCACGGCTTCCCCGGCGGCTCCGACGATATAGATGATCCCTTCCGGCAGATGGAAGACCAGCGGATTCTTCTTCATCGCCTGCGCGATCATCCGGCAGATCATCTCGGTGCTGATATTCTCCCCGCCGATGAAAAAGACTTCTCCTGCACCCGACGGATGTTCACCCGCCTGGATAATACCCCGAACCAGATCTTCCACGTAAACGAGGTTGAGCTGATGACGGCCGGATCCGAGCAATGGCTCGATGCCGGTGCGAATCATCTTGAAGTATCGGAAGAAATCACGGTCGCGCGGACCATACACAGCGCTGGGACGCACAATGGTCACCGGGACACGGTCAGCAGCATCCAGCACCTCAATTTCCGCAAGCATTTTACTGCGCCCGTAGTGAGATACCGGATGATAGTGCGTGGTTTCCGTGACCTCGTCGACCCCGAGACGGGGTCCCACAGCCGTGAGACTGCTTACGTAGACAAAGCGCTGAAGCTTCGTGCAGTGACGCTCGCAGATACCCAGCAGTCTGCGCGTTCCGAGGTGATTCACCGTGTAGTAATCAACGGATCGCCGCGCACGCGTGAGTCCGGCAAGGTGATAGACAATGTCCACATCCCTCAGCAACGGAGCGAGCGCCTCCTCGTCTCGGAGGTCAGCGATGGTGACGGGCACAGGGAGGTCGGAACAGTACATGTGATCTTTCGCGACGACGCAGACATCCCATCCGCGCGCCAGCAGGGTTTCGACGAGGTGGCTTCCGATGAAGCCGCTTCCTCCGGTGACCAGGGCTTTCATGACGAACCTCTCGATGATGATTGTTCCGATTGAAGTCTTGGGAATGGATTCAGGAATGCGGGCTGGGCCGGCGAGACGGCGCTGCGCGTCTGTGGCCGCGGCACGCCGGCGCGGAGTACCAGATAAACCAGGATTCCTGCCATGGTGACGCCGACCACCGCGTCGGACAGGTAATGAAAGCGCCCGTACACCGTGGCGAGCGGAATGCTCAATAGCAGGGGCGTCATGATGGCAGCCCACCGGCGATGCGTTCGCCAGAGAAACAGGAACATGACCGTGCCTGCAGCGTTATGCGGACTGGGAAAGCTGCCTCCCGGATAATGCTCGTTCGCGCGAATCCAATTCGCGGCATCGGTGAACAGACCGCCAGTCAGCGGAACGGTGTACTGATCGGGATCGAAGAACAGCTGGCTCGCGACAGGATAGAGCACAAATCCCAGATCACAGAGCAGGTTTACCGCCAGCAGACTGAATAGATAGGCGTACATTTCGCGCTCACCTGCCACGCGGTAGACAACCCAGGCGGTGAAGGGCATGAGCGGCACATACAGGACGTAAGACGCCATCAGCCATTCGGTCAGTGCCGGCGTGGTGATGCGTTCAAGCATATGTGAGAGTTCGATTCCCGTGAACTGTGTTTCGAAGGCAATCAGCGCGGCGTCGTTCCAGCCGTCTGTCAGCATGTGCTGCAATCCGGCGACGGCACTGAACAGGAAGCTGGCCAGTGCAATCGTCCCCGCGGCACGCACGGCGGCGCGCAGCGGGCGCTTCATGCGCGGAGAGAAGACGATGACGGCGATCGTCACCCCGAGGGCACCGAGAACACGGACACGGAGCTGCACCGCATCGTCGATGTGATCGGGAAACAGGAGAGTGAGCAGCAGGATCGTCAGGAGTGCTCCTACCGCCGTGGACGCAAGCACGTCATACCAGAATCGATTCATCGTTCGGAGATTCATGATGCACCTCCGGATGAGAGTGTGATACACAGATCCGTAATGAGACCGATGGCGGCATGCAGCAGCAGCGGCCAGAGAATGGAACGCGTGCGGACGGCAAGCCAGCCGAACAGCAGTCCGGCGCCGATCGATGCATAGAGTTCCCCCGTGGGATACCCGATATGCCACAGTGCCGAGGGGAGTGTCGTGATGGCGATCGCGACCGCATCCCCGACGGAGTCACGGATACCGAAGAGCATGAATCCCCGGAAGAAAAATTCCCAGCCGACATAGAAAAGGAACACTCTTCCAACCGCGTACTGCACGAAACGCGCGGTCGATTCCATGGCACTTTTATCGACGGGATAAAATGCCCGCATGTCATCCATGCCGGCGGCGGGCAGCAGCATTGCGACTGCAATGACGGGAAGCAGTATTCCGACGGCCGTAAGACCGAACTTCCAGTCGCCGAGCCGCACGCCGTAATCCGCGAGCGGCTGGCGGAATGATCCTCGAATGAGCAGCAGAGGAATGGCGGCGAACAGCAGCAGCGTGCATGCGGAGTACAGCCAGACGCGTGCGCTCTCGGAGACCAACACGCCGACAGCCGGGAGTGTGTCCACGCCACAGGCCTGGCGATGGATGGTCGTGATCACGACTCCGACCAGCAGTACGACAGCGGCGCGGCGTTCTTCGGCACGCATGTGAAGGCCGAGAAGCGGTGTGAGCGAGAGCGGTTTCATGACAGCGCCTCCCCTGCGCGCACACCGCGAATCCAGGCGACGGTTTCCGCGAGGGCATCCTCGACCGGCATCGGTTCATACCCGATTTCCCTGGACGCACGTGTGTGGCTGCAGATCCAGTCGCTGTAGAAAACATCCACCCAGGCGGGAGTAATCGCCGGTTCGCGCAGCCCGAGTTTGCCGACAGCCAGTTCGAGCTGCGCGAACAGCTTCGCGAGCGTACGCGGTACCGCCAGAAGCACGCGCCGCTTTCCGCCAGCTTCCGCGAGCAGCTCGAACAGCTCAGCATACGTGAGATTCGCTCCGCCGAGGATGAAATGACGTCCGCGTTCGGCACGCTCCATGGCTGCAATGCAGCCCCGCACGACGTCTCGCACGTACACGTAGTTCCCCACAGCGTCGCCGGCGCCGGGAACGGTACGCCAGGTGCCATTCAGATACTGCCTGATGAGAATCGTCGTTGAGTTCGCCTCTGTCAGCTTTCCCGGACCGAAGACTCGCGTCGGATGCACAACGACGACATCGAGTCCGCGACGCAACGCGTCCTCGACGACTTCTTCGCCATCACGCTTCGACTGCTCATACAGGGTTTCTGCCGGCACTTCGCGCACCGTGTCTTCTGTAACGGCGGCACCATTCGACGGACCGTAGGTCATGATGGTGGAGGTATACACCACGCGGTTCACTCCGCATTCGTGCGCGATGTCCAGGACCGTGCGCAGTGCTTCGATGTTGATGCGGCGCACATCTGCTTCATCTCTCGCCCAGTTCTTCGCCAATGCCGCGAGATGATACACGCGGTCAGATCCGTGCATGGCCTCACGCACATCTTCTGCCGACGCCAGATCGCCGCGAAATATCCGTATGCGTGGATCTGTCAGGTTCGACGTATCGGAGCTCGGACGACAGAGCACTTGAATGCGCTCACCGCGCCGAAGCAGTTCTTCCACGAGACGCGCACCGATGAATCCTGTGGCGCCGGTCACGAGCGTTGTCATCGCACACCTCCTTTCCCTCCGGATCCGCGCTCGAGGCTGGCGGTGCTTGCGCCCGGCTTCCAGCCGCTGCGCCTGAATGACTTGAGTTCGATGGATATGGAGCCGAGGGCAAGATCGATTTTTGCGCGAAGCGGAATCGCCGATCCGTCGGCAAGGCACCAGAGCTCGTAATCTCCGTCCATTCCACCGACGCATTCCTCTTTCCATCCGGCGCGCACGGAGATTCGGTATGCAGGCACCTCGTCGTCGAACGCATCGACATCCACCTCCTCGCGCTCGCGATGCGCGATGATGCGGGTATCGGCAAGTTCGTAATCCATCAGCACGGGGATCACGAGATTCTCACCGCTGCCGGCGAGTCCGCGCATGTACATGAGCACGCCGAGCGCATCGAAACATCGCCGCGGCTCCGTTCGCTTCTTTCGAACGGGATTTCCCTCACCTTCCTTGAGCAGCATGGTAAAGGTTCCCGATACGGGATCGTGCGTGTAATGCCGGTATTCTTTTGGATCATGATCGATCCGTACGATGAAATCAGTGCTTCTCGGGTCATCGGGCGACAGCAGGGAAATATCCCGCATGTCGACGTCGATGAACGGAATGCCTGAAGCCGTACGTACGCGGAGCTGCACGCGACTGCGCGTGTCTCCTTCCATGCGCGACTGCCGCACTTCGATACTTCCGAGATGAAAAAAGCTCCAGCTGACCGAGTAGCGCAGCACCTCCCGCTCCGTGAACGGAGCCGAACTGTAGCGCGCGCTAAGGTTCTGCGACTGTCCCGCGGCGGTCGCGATGACAATACCCAGCATGACGGCGGTGATCCCCATGCTTCGCAATACGCTGTTGACTGTGCGTGTGTGTTTCATGATGTCCTCCTTGCTTCGTCAGTCGTGCCACATGAATGACCCGGGACCGGACTGACGGATCAGGCGGCAGAGCAGAAGTCCGGCGGACACGGCCAGCGTGGCGACAGCGGCGGCCACGGCGGCGATCTGCAGAATGCTTGCGGTTTCCATGATGCTCTCCGGGTTGTAATGATGGTTCGGTTGCTGAGAGCAGGATAAAGGAACCGCGCATCCTGAATGTCATCGGATTGTCATGATTGCGTCAAAGGTGTTCGGGTTCTCCGCCGTGGAGGACTCCACCGCGGATACGGGTAGAATGAGGAGATGGGAGCGGCCCATCAGCGCGTCAGGAGGCTCAGTCGGTGCCCTGGGGATTGACTGGACTGCGAAATTGTGACTTCGACAGCATGGTCCACAGTGTGTCGAGATCCTCGAGATACTCCGCGCCGATGCGCTGCAGCGTATCCAGATAGCCGGCCGCGGCCCTTCCGCCGACGATGAGAGGAATCGCATCGGGAAGCAGCCGCCCGAGGGAATTCAGCTCGGATTGAATGCGGGGATCGTTCGGGGGGAAAACAATGCTGAGCAGTACCATCGAAGCGCCGAGCTCGCGTGCTGCAGATGCGATTTCCTCCGCCGGGAGATCAGACCCGAGGAAGATGATATCCCACCCGCTCATGGCGGCGACATTTGCGATCATCAGTGCACCGAGTTCGTGCACCTGTCCCTGCGGCGTGGCCACAATCGCCGTGGGTGCGGTGTGAGCAGCCTGCGACGTGGTGAGCGCATTCAGGAGATAATTCCGCACAACGGACGTCGCCACATGTTCATGCGCAATACGCAGACGTCCCTCCATCCATCCCCGACCGACTTCCTCGATAAACGGAACAAGTACCTGCTCGAGAAATTCACGCCGGGAAAAGTCCGAAGATGCGCGCAGGAGCGCCGCTTCCATCGCACGCGGATCAAGGGCGCGCGCATGGTCGAGCAGCGTTTCCCGAAGACTGATGGCGGCATCTCCCTGCTTCGTGTTCGTTCCCTGCTGCCTGCGCAGCCGATCCTCTTCCTCAACCATCCTGCGCAGCTCATCGATCGGCAGATCCGCGATACTGCCGATGGCGTGTCCCCGCTCCGTGAGCCTGCGCAGCAGACGCAGATGCTCGACATCCTCTTCAGAATAGAGGCGTCGGTTCGTGTCTGTTCTCTCGGGATCCACGACACCGTAACGCTTTTCCCATGAGCGGATCACGTACGGGGAAAGACCCGAAAGACGGGCCGCGACTTTCATGACATATCTTGGCTGCTGCATGGCACTAACTTACTTTTTGTATAAGGAACTTCCAAAAAATGCTTCAAAAAACCTGACTGCACAAAAAATAATTTCAAATAATGTTCATATAAGGAACCAAATATTCTAGACATTCGTTGCACATCTTGTAACAAAAATTGAAAATGTTTTCAAGGAGCCGTTATGAATATCACGAATTTCGTATCCCGACGCAGCCTGAAGCTCGCTGCCATCATGCTCGCTGTCTCGGTCACCCTCGCCGCCTGCAGCGACGATGACGATGATGTCGTTTCCCCGGAACCGCAGCAGAATAGTATGATCCGTGTTCTGCACATGAGTTATGACGCTCCTGCGGTCGACATATGGGTCGACGGAAGCAAGGTTGTTTCCAATCTGGCCTACGGAGAGAGTTCCGGTTACGCCCCGGTTTCCGCCGGCACGCGCAGCGTCACTGTGGTACCTGCCGGACAGACGGAGCCTGCCGTAATCGAAGCAGATCTTCCGATTGCAGCCGATCAGATGCTCTCCGTGCTGGCAGTGGACGCACTCGCATCGATCAGCGCAGTCGTCGCCACGGACGAAGAGCCTTCCGACAGGGCGAAAGTTCGTTTCATTCACACGGTCTCCGATGCGCCGGCTGTTGATATCAAGGTGAACAGCGGTGACGGCGCCAGTCTTTTTACCGCGGTTGATTTCTCCACTGCTGCGGACTATATCGAGGTTGACGGCGGAACCTATACACTCGCCGTCACGGCACACGGATCAACGAACGAGCTCGTCACTTTTGATGCTGTGACGCTGGAAAACGGCAAGGTCTATACCGTTATTGCGCGGGGCACGCTCGATCCCATGGATGAGTTCTCCTTCGGTGTGCGCACCTTCATCGACGACAGCAACGGAAAGTCCTTTGTCGACCTGACCCCCACGGAATGACAACAGCCTCAGTAAATTCAGCGCTCTGACAATTCAATTCGCAGATCAGATTCATTCTCTACATCAATCATCCAGGAGTACATCATGAAGAAGCTCGCATATATTCTCCCGCTTTTCCTTCTCGCTTTCGCCGCGCAGCCACAGCTGCAGGCCAACGGAAATTCCAAGCCCGGCGCTGACAAGGATATTGTAGCCGTGGCAGTCGAGGCCGGATCGTTCACCATTCTTGCCAAGGCGCTGACCGAGGCCGGACTCGTCGGTGCCCTGCAGGGTGACGGGCCGTTCACTGTCTTCGCCCCCACGGACAAGGCATTCGAGCAGCTGCCCGAGGGTACGCTGGAGAGCCTGCTCAAGGACAAGGACGCCCTGAAAGAGATTCTCCTCTATCACGTCGTGAATGGTGAAGTCGGTTCCAAACAGGTCGTGAACCTTGACAAGGCGACGACACTTGCCGGCAAGGATCTCCGCATCAGCATCAATGACGGACGCGTGATGATCAACTCCGCGAAGGTCACCACCGCGGATGTCGCCGCATCGAACGGCGTGATTCACGTCATCGACGAGGTGCTCATCCCGACGAAATCGAAGTCCAAGAAAATGTCTTCCTCATCCGGAAGCTGTCAATAATCGTCAAGTCACTCAGGAAGCACACCTACAGCTGACGATACACACAGCGGCCCGGCCTCAGTGCCGGGCCGTGGTGTTTTTGGGAAGAATAGGATTCAGGGGATTTCATTACGTGGCAGTTCCCGGCACCTCATCGCAGAACGAAAATCGGACGATGCGACACACTCGGTCATCGCATAATGAGGATCGGACGAAGTAGTACGGCATCAGCCGACTGCAGTCTGATCATGTACATGCCGGGTGACCAGCCGCCCGCATCGAAACGCACAGCGTGTGTTCCCGCGCGCCGGATGTCCTGATCGAGCACTCTTTTCAGCTCACGCCCGTGCACATCGTGCACGGTCAGTGTCGCCGCACCCCGCCGCGGCAGGACGAACGAGAATGTCGTCACGTCGGAAAAGGGATTGGGGTAATTCGCCTGCAGCCGCAGACCGGTCGGAATCGCCTCATTCCCGGAACCGATACCCGTCACACCTTCCCAGCCCGCGAGACGCGCCATCATCCACCAGAAGGCGCGTCCCTTCATCTGGCAGTTGAGACACTGTGAATGTGCGCAGGAGCAGCTTTCGCATTCGCCGGGGTTGCGGGCGCACCACTCCTGCGCCCAGTTGCGGCGCTGACCGTTCCCGTCGATATAATCGCAGTTGTCGTTCGCGGAGCGGTCCAGGAAATAATTCCCGTCGGGGTCATAGCTCTCGATGTCCGCGAAGTCGAAAAGCACCTTTCCGTTGTCACGGCAGAATGCGCGAATCTGCTCGTTGCGCTGATGCAGGTTTCCTTCTTCACCCGTGCCATCGAGATGGCCCGTCATGTAAACGAAGGTAACATCGGGATAGTCCCGTTCGAGCTGATACATGGCCTGCAGGTATGTGTTGATGCCCTCGACGGTGTTGTCGGAGCAGCCGCCGCACCATGACCACATGATCATGTTGCGGTCGCAGTCCCCGCGATTCAGCAGCGCACGTGTGGCCGCTTCCCAGGTCAGGTCGCCGCGGTGCCCGAGATCTCCCGACGGCACGCGATCGTGAAGAGACAGTGCTCCGCCGTCTCCGTCGCGGTTGAATGCGTATGTGGACCCTTCCTGTGCCTGCAGCACAGACATGCCGCTGACAATCTGACTGCCGTGTGATGTATGCCCGTATGCGATGCGAAACTGCTGCTTTGCCTGTTCAATCCACGTCACCGGCACGGATGTGATTCGAATGCATGTGTGATCGGCGATGATCGCCTGCTGCGCCTGGCACAGCGGCACGGCGAAAAGGATAAAAGCTGCAAGGGGAAAAACGAGGCGACGCATGTATGCACCCGCTGCTGTTGAGAGGACACCGGGAACATAGACAATAAATCAAATCCTGACAAGAATTTCCGCTTCGATGCGGGAGGCGACGAAACGGGATCCCGGTGCACAAAAAAAATCGCGGCACGGGGCCGCGATTCGTACTGCGGATCAGATCCGCAGAAAACATCGGTCGAGCTTACCAGCGATCGTTGCGCGGCTTCGCTTCGTTGACCTTCATCGTGCGTCCCATCAGCTCACTGCCGTTGAGCGCGGTCATCGCCTGCTGCGCCTCGTCACGGTCCGGCATCTCGACGAAGCCGAAGCCCTTGGAGCGTCCGGTCACGCGGTCACTGATCACATTGGCCTCGGAGACTTCACCGAAATTGGAGAAGGTCTCTTTCAGCATGGTGTCGGTAACGTCGTAGTTCAGGTTTCCAACGTAGATATTCATGGTAATCCTCAAAGTTGCGTGCTGCAAGAAAAATACACCGTCGAAGATCAAGCACGCGAAGAACACGACAGTGTGAAACCGCATTTCGGTTTCAGGGGAATTGCATTATCTCCATGCACCGTCTGAGAAGGCACGGCACAGCATTTCCCCCGTCGCTCCATACTCTGCGGGATGCTGATCGAACTGAAAATTCTGGTGGTGCCAAGAAAACGGACTGCATCGTGAAACGGAACGATCACATCGAATCGGACGAAAACTGCTCGGGAAAGGAAATGCGCGATGTGATGTACGCGTGATGCTGCAGCGAGTGCGGCGATCTTTCGGCAGAGAGATCAATACCGATGTGATATACAGCTTAAAATATATTTCTTTTTGTCGTGATATGCAACGGTTTATTCAATCCGGTCGGGAAGCGACACCGCATGCCTCCGCATGCCCTTCCAGGGATCCTCCCGCTTCGCAAGCCGCCTGCGGATGTTCCGGACCGTATAGGTGTCAGCATGCAGGCTGTGACGACGCTTGCGGACCTCCTCCCACGTAAGCGGTGCAGCAACGGGGGCTCCGGGTATCGCGCGCACTCCGTATGGCGCGACGCTGTGCATGCCATACGCATTGCGTGTCGCATCCAGGTAGAGGCGTCCCTCGCGCCTGTTCTTTCGCTGTTCCGTCGTAAAGCGCTCCGGATGTCGCTCGGCCACCGCGTCACAGATGCGCATCGCCATCACCCGCACTTCATCGAACGGGCGTTCCCTGCGCAGAGGAATTACGACATGCATGCCGCGGGAACCCGTGGTCATCACGAAACTGGACAGGTTCAATTCCTCCCTGCAGAAATCATGCAGCGCCAGCGCCGCGTCGACGACTTCGGTGAAACGCTTCCCTGAAGGGTCGAGGTCAAAGAGCATGCGATCGGGGATGTCCGGCCGGTCAACGCGGCTGAGCCACAGGTGGGGGGTGATCATCGCCTGGTTCGCCAGCCACGCGAGTGCTGCCCCCGTATGCGCGATCGGCGCATCGGTTGTTCCGCCCTCATGCTTTGAAAGCGTGGCCGTCTGTATCCAGGAGGGAAAGTAATCGGCGGCATTTTTCTGATAGAACCCTCCCTCATCAATACCTTCAGGGAAACGCTGCATGGAAAGAGCACGATCCCGCGTGTGGGGCAGCATGTACTGCGCCATCTCGGTATAGTAATCGATCAGTTCTCCCTTCGTAATTCCGGCCTCGGGAAAAAGCTCCTTGTCCTCGTTCGAGGCCTCGAATGAATACCGTCCAAAATTCCGCGTGCTCATGATGCCTGCGCTCCGGGTGGTTCGTGAATGCGCCCCTCCTCCCTCCGGGCGGTTTTACTCATACTACTGCTCCGCCCGCTCGCGGATATCCTTGATGGAGTCGCCCGAAATAACGGAGTCCGGCTCGGTGCTGACAGGATTCCGCCGCGAGTCGGCTTCCTCGTCATCGATTTTCTTGAGCAGCCAGTTCTCATCCCCGCCCATGCGAGTGTGAATGAGCACATAGCCGCCGCGCAGCTTCTCGCCTTCGAGCCAGACCTCCACCTTGCCGTCGTCGAGCGACTCCTGCATGCTCGCGCCGTCATCGTCTTTCCCGGCGCGGATGTTGCGGTAGCGCCCGCGATCCCACACCATGACCGTGCCGGCGCCGTAATTATCCTCGGGAATCACGCCCTCGAAATCACCGTAGGTCAATGGATGATCCTCCGTCTGCACGGCAAGGCGCTTCTCGCGGGGATCGGTGGACGGCCCTTTCGGGACTGCCCAGGACTTCAGCACTCCGTCGACCTCAAGGCGGAAATCGTAATGCATCGAACTGGCATCGTGTTTCTGAATGACGAATCGCGGTCCGTCCGCTTTTTCGATGCGCTCTTCACCCAACGGCTCCGATGTCTGTTGGAAATCGCGCTTTTCCCTGTAGTCTTTCAGTTTGTCTGCGTCACTCATGCTGCCTTCCGTTCATGATACATCTTTCATCTCCCTGTATACATAACGCGAAACACGAGGCGGAAGGTTCGACGTACAGTGCGAATGCGTCGGACCCCATTCCATGAACGGCTCCGCCACTTGCTTTTCCGTGCGCTTCTTCGTACTCATGGATGCACACATTTCAACGGAGTTCCATGTCCCGCATTCTTGTCGTTGAAGACGATCCCGCTGTGGCCTTCGGCCTGGTCGAGCTGCTCAAGTCAGAAAATCATGATGTGGTTCATTGCGCGAACGGGGAGGACGCTCTGCTCGAAGCGGACCGCCAGCCGCCGGATCTCATATTGCTCGACATCGCGCTTCCCGGCATGAACGGCTACGATGTCTGCCGCCGCCTGCGGGACGCGAATTTCGTGCACCCGGTAATCATGCTCAGCGCGCGCTCACAGCCGGTGGATCGTGTGGTGGGACTCGAAGTCGGTGCCGACGATTACATGACGAAACCTTTCAATGGACGCGAACTGACCGCACGCGTCAGTGCGCACCTGCGCACCGTGGAACGACTGCAGTCCGCGCGCTCTCCCCGCGGTGAGCGCCGCCATCTGCTCGCCGTCATGTTCACGGATATCAGCGGCTACTCCCGTATCATGCATGAAGACGAAATCCTCGGCGTGCGCCTGCTCAGGGAGCACAACACGATCATGCGCGATGCGATCGAACAGCATGAGGGTACCGTGGTGGAGATTATCGGCGATGCGTTTCTCGCGCGCTTTGAAAGCGCGGTGGATGCCGTCAATTCCGCAGTGCACGCACTCGAACAGCTTGCTGCACGGAACGCCGGGCTTCCCGATCACGAGCAGATACAGGTACGCATCGGCATCCATCTCGGTGATGTGCTCGATTACGGTGACAATCTCAAGGGCGATACCGTCAATATTGCCGCGCGGATACAGCAACTCGCACAGCCCGGTGCACTCTGTATCTCGGACGACGTGTACAATGTCATCACACGGAAAATCCGCTACGAATTCACGGACCTCGGCGAGCAAATGCTCAAGAACATCAGCAATCCCCTGCGGGTGTGGAAGGTGCGACATACCTGAGTGCTCAGTATCACATCACATCCGCACTCTTCATGAACTCCACACCGGCGTCCCTGAGCTTTTTTTTCATCTCGGTGAATTCATCCTCTCTGATCGGACGCGTGGCGTCTTCGATCAGTACCGCCTCGAATCCGAGCTTGCGCGCGTCGAGCAGCGTATAGGACACACAGACTTCGGCGGCAAGCCCGGCGACATACACGCGCTTGACATCGCGTCCTTCCAGATACGCCCCCAATCCCGTCGCCTTGCGGTGCCCGTTGTCGAAGAAGCCGCTGTACGTATCGATCTCAGTCTCCATGCCCTTGCGGATGATCGCCTCCGCGCGCTTCAGATCCAGCGCTGCGGCGAATTTCGCGCCTTTGCTGCCCTGCACGCAGTGGTCGGGCCAGAGGATCTGCTCGAGACCGTCGAGATCGATGGTCTCGAAGGTCTCCTTCCCCTCATGCTCCGAGGCGAAACTTTTGTGGTTCGAAGGATGCCAGTCCTGCGTGGCGACGACCAGCCCGGCGTTCTGCTGCATGGCATTGACGAGGGGAATGATTTCATCCCCCTGAGGAACCGGCAGCGACCCACCGGGAAGGAAGTCATTCTGTATGTCGACGACGAGCAGTGCGTCCATGATCATGATGCCTTCTCCTGATGCTGTTCGACAAGTGTCGTGCGCAGGTCCGAAAGCTCTGCGCTGATTCCCACCTTGTACACATGCGGATTTTCAAAGCGTTTGTATTCTATCGGCAGCTGCGCGAGGCGGGAGTGTACGTAATCGGCGATATCCTCGATGGAATAGTCCTGGCCGCTTATCTTCCCATCGCGCATCACCTCCCCGTGCAGTTCCTCGCAGGAATACTGCCGGAGGGATTTGTGCTTTTCCTCTTCGAAGGGGTGTTCCATCTCTTCGATCGGCGAGGACTCCAGCGCCTGCGGGTGGTCGGTGCCGCTGCTGCCGATACTGCCCCTGCGTTCGGCTTCCAGTATGACGGCGTCGGCCTCGAACATGTTCCGGCCGTTGGTGTATCGGAGTACGGTCTTGTGTCCGGGCAACGTGATTTTCGCACGCGTCTCCGAGATCTTCAGGCGCGGTTGCCCATGCGCGGCCGAGAGCTTGTAGACGCCGTCGAGCGCGCCGTCGGGATCGCCGGTCACCAGTGACGTTCCCACACCGAAAAGGTCGATCGGCGCATCCTGCTGCAGCAGGCTGCGGATGACGTGCTCGTCGAGCTGATTGGAAGCGGCAATCTTTACGTATTCGAGTCCTTCGTCGTCGAGCATCTTCCGCGCCCGGCGGGCAAGCCAGGCCAGGTCGCCGCTGTCGAGGCGGATACCGCGCAGCCGCTCGCCGCGCTCTTCCATTTCCTTTGCCACGCGGATGGCGTTGGGGATGCCGCTGCGCAGCGTGTCGTACGTGTCGACGAGGAGAATGCAGGAATCCGGGAGTGTCCGCGCAAAGGCGCGGAAGGCCTGCAGTTCGTCGTTGTAGCTCTGTACGAAAGAGTGCGCCATGGTGCCGGCGGCGAGGAGTCCATACCGCTCGGCGGAAACCATGTTCGATGTGCTGTCGAACCCTCCGATGATCGCTGCGCGGCTCGCGGAGATGCCGCCGAGTCCGTGCGCCCGTCGCAGTCCGAAATCGCTCAGTCCCCGCTCCCCTGCCACCATGCGCATGCGTGCGGCCTTGGTCGCGACGAGAGACTGAAAATTCAGAATATTGAGAATCATGGTTTCGACGATCTGCGTTTCCAGCAGCGTCCCTGTTACGCGCAGCACCGTCTCAACGGGGAAAACGATTTCACCTTCCCGCATCGACCGCACGCTGCCGCGGAAACGGAATTCCTCGAGATATCGAAGAAATCTTTCATCAAAGCCGTCATTGGCGAGGAAGGCGATGTCGTATTCATCGAAACGGTACTCCGCGAGTACGTCGAGCACGTCCTGCAGTCCCGCGAACACCACGAATCCGCTGTCGAAGGGATTCGAGCGGAAGCTGTAGTCGAAACAGGCCGGCGCCTCGTGCACGTCTTCCCTGAAATACGCCTCCGCCATCGTCAGTTCATACTTGTCGGTATACAACGCGGCCTGTCTTTCGAGCAGTCGCGAACGGAGATGGGAATGGTCGGTCATGCGGCTCCTTTCAGTCCTGGAACAGTATTCCCTATATCATTTCAACGTGATGCGGACCGGTAATGGTTTCCTTTCCGGGAGTATTCGGAGGCGCGGGGAGTGAGTCGATGTGGTGCACTGGAAAAAACGCAGCGTTCATCACTCCGGGCTGAATTGTCGATTATGCAACCTTGAACTCGTGATTCCGTAGATGAACATGTCTGTGATCCTTTCACCTTCGGACCACATGCTCCCTGCACGAACATGGTGAAATCATGCGGCTTCGTCCACCGCGCCTGCAATCGCTGCAAATATCCGCGCTCACGGCGACATTCTTTTTTCTCGCATGCGCTGCCCTCCCCGCGCAACCGCGCGTGATACGCGTCTTCGGCGCACCGGAACCGATCATCCTCGACGGCGCGATCGACCCCGCGTGGACAGCGGCCGACTCGGTCACGGAATTCACCCAGCAGTCGCCCTATCACGGCGCAGCACCCACGTACCGTACCGTCGCGCGACTGCTCACGACCGATCAGTCGCTGTACTGTCTGATCGTCGCCTATGCCCCGGAGCATCGCATCGAGCGCCAGCACGGCTTCCTGGATAATTCGAGCGGCGATTTCGTTTCGCTCATGCTCGACACGTTCGGGGACCGAAAGAGCGCCTACAAGTTCGCCGTCACCGCCGGTGGCGTCCGCAGTGACGCGCGACTGCTCGACGATGCGCGCAACCGTGATTATTCGTGGGATGGCGTATGGTTCGCCGAAGCTCGTGTGCATCCGTGGGGATATGTCGTCGAGATGGAAATCCCCTACCGGTCGATTCAATACGATGAGAACCTCGACAGCTGGGGACTCGACTTCGACCGCTGGATCCCTGCGACGTCGGAGGACATCTACTGGAGTCCCTACGAAGAAAACGAGGGACAGCGCATCTCCAAGTTCGGTCGGATGACCTTCGCGGGTTCGCGTCCTTCGGTGCGCGGTATGAACCTGGAGGTCTATCCTGTCGCCATGTCATCAGCCGATTACGTACGCAGCGGCGTATATGACATCTCACCGAGCGTCGGCGTCGACCTCTTTTACAACCCCTCACCCCGCCTGACCCTGCAGATGACCGGCAATCCCGACTTCGCGCAGATCGAGGCGGATCCCTACGATTTCAACATCTCCCGTTACGAAACCTACTTCGATGAGCGCCGCCCCTTCTTCACCGAAGGCAATGAAATTTTCATGGCTTCGGGCAGGCAGCGGAACATGGGTTTCTACACCCCACTGGAATTGTTCTATTCACGTCGCATCGGACGCAGGCTTCCCGACGGACAGGAGGTACCTCTGCTGTTCGGATCAAAGGCCTTCGGCCGTGCGGCCGGATGGGAGTACGGCGGTTTCGTGGCAGCTACCGGGGAGACCGACTACCGGCAGGACGGTGAGCACCGTACGGAGGAACGAGCCACATTTGCATCGGGACGACTCAAGCGGCGCATCCTGGACAACTCCGATATCGGCGTGCTGATGGTCGGGAAGAACACTCGCAGCGGCAGCAGCGGCGTTATCGATATCGACGGTGCGCTGCGCGGATCCGGATGGCAGCTGGCGTACCAGGTCGCGCGCAGCTTCGGAAACGGTGACGGGGATTACGCTGCTTCCGCCGGTCTTACCGTTCCCGGTGAAACATGGCTCTCCGCGCTGCGCGGACGTGCAATCGGGAATCATTTCGACATCGATGAGGTGGGATTCGTTCCGTGGCGCGGCACGGCGGAACTCATCGGCTTTACCGGTCCACGCTGGTATTTCAATGCGGGAACCGTGAGTCAGGTTCTTGTCTACGGCGGAGGCGGCATCAACTACGAACACGCCGATCTGTACACTGACGCGCTCGCACTCCTGGGTTTCAACATGCAATTCCGCGCGAACTGGGGATATGAGATCAATCTTACCATGGGAAAGGTCCGGGAGCTTGACCAGAAGTTCACTTCGTTCGAAGCAACGTATTCAACATGGATTCATACGAGTCCGACCTGGGACGCGAGTCTCTGGGGCGGATATGCGCGCACCTACAATTTCGACCGCGACTGGCTCGCCTTTTATTCGTGGACAGGCGGATGGATCGGCTGGCATGTTTCCGACGCACTGTATTTCACAGCCGATCTCGGCCAGTGGATCGAGGGCAATCCCGATGGCGGGATTGAAGACATTACCTGGAATGCGAGACCCGCACTGACTGTCACGCCCGTCAACGATCTCAGCTTCCGCCTGTACGTCGACAACGTCTTTGTGCGCTCCGCCGATCGCATGCAGCGGATCATCACTGGCTTTCTCGTCTCCTGGAATTTCCTTCCAAAAAGCTGGATTTACTTCGCGATCAACGACATCCGCGACCGCAGCGGACGCTACGACAGCGCCGGGCGCCTGATGCCCGAACGGATGCATGTCATCGACCGGGCGGCCGTGCTGAAGGTGAAGTATCTGTACTATTTCTGATCGTGATTCGCTTTCCGCTGCTTGCTGCGGTAGCCGCACGCGTGAGCGTGCGGTTCAGCCTGCAGGCGCCACTCCCTCCATGTCCACCACGTCACGTGATGGAAGGCGACGCCCACCGATTTACATGTGGCTAGCATCGCCCATAGCCCACGGCTCACAGCCCAGAATCCACAGCCCCTCCAATTGGATTTCCATCCGTCGTGAACTATTTTGAACGGCGATTCAATTAACATGGCGGAGCATGCGGAGAAAGACCGGGGACAAGGAAAGACGCATCGCGGAGGCGGCGGTGAAGGTGTTCGCCCGCGACGGATTTCACGGTGCGAAGATCACACACATCGCGAAGGAGGCCGGCGTCGCGACGGGCAGCGTGTACCTGTATTTTCACAACAAGGAGAGCATCCTTCACCATCTCTTTGACCGGCTCTGGCAGGAACTGCATACGGCGTTCGCCGAGGTGTACCGCGCGGACCTCTCCGCACGCGCCAAGGTCGAGGAAATCATCGACCGCCTGCTCGACCAGTTCGAAAAGAATCCCTCACTCGCCCTGTTGTTCGTCAATGAACAGCATCTCCTGCTGCGCGACGGCACGGGAGAATTCATGCAGTATTACGTGGATTTTCTGCAGCTGGGTGAGCGCATCGTCCGGGAGGGAATGCGCAGCGGCGTGTTTCATCCCGACACGGACGCGCGCATGTTCACCAACCTCGTTTTCGGCGGCGTGCGTCAGCTCCTCCACCAGTGGGCGCGTGCCCCGCGCCAGTTCCCCCTTCAATCCGTTCGATCGGAAATCAAGCGCATCATCCTCCACGGCCTCCTGCATCGCCCCTCCGCCTGAGCCTCGTCCGGTGGCGCGGACCCGGATTTCTGGATACCGCATCCCGCCCCGTCACCCACACGCTCACGCGTGTGGATACCACACCTTGCAGTACAATACGCGAAACCCCACCCGTGAGGGTGGGGGGAGACACGCGCACCACACGCTCACGCGTGTGGATACCTATTTCAACGGCCCGACGTGCTTGACGATCGACGATGCCTGCGCGGTGGGCATGATGACAATCTGATTGACACTGACATGCGGAGGACGCGTGGCACAGTATACAACGGCATCGGCGATGTCGTCGGGAGTGCAGACGTCGATGTCGGTGTACACCGCTTCCGCCTTTTCGCGGTCGCCATGGAAACGGACTTCGCTGAACTCCGTTTCCACCAGGCCGGGATCAACGCTGCTCACGCGCAGCGGCGTGTCCACCAGGTCCATGCGCAGCGCACGCGTGATACCGTCGACGGCGAATTTGGTGCCGTTATAGACGCTTCCGCGGGGATACGGATCAAGCCCCGCGATGGAACCGATGTTGATGATATGTCCCCTGCGCCGCTCGACCATCCCCGGAATCACATGACGGCTGACATACAGCAATCCTTTCACGTTCGTGTCGATCATCTCCTCCCAGTCCTCGACGTCGGCCTCGTACAGTTTGTCGAGCCCGCGCGCGAGTCCGGCGTTGTTGACGAGAATGTCGATCTCCTTCCACGCATCGGGGAGCGCATCGATGGACGCAGTGACGGCCGCGCGTTCGCGCACGTCGAGCACGAAAGTATGTACCTCCACGCCGTGCTCGATGCGCAGCTCCTCCGCAAGCGCTTCGAGACGCTCCCGCCGGCGCGCGCAGAGCAGCAGCCGTGTGCCTTCCGCAGCGAAGGCGTGCGCGCAGGCGCGGCCGATGCCGGAGCTTGCGCCGGTGATGAAGACGGTCCGGGTTCTGATGGATGCCATGATATTCCTCTCGATTATCGGGATAAAAAAAAGCGAACGGTAACATTCGCTTCTTCAGTCTGATTTCGGGGGACGGAGCCTATTTCGCCTCGCGCTGTTCGATGGCCTCATCGAGCGCCGCTTCCAGTTCGGCAATGCGGCTTTCCTGCTTGCGCACTGTCCGGATCAGATCGGGGAGATGCCGCAGGGCGGCCTCGAGCCGAAGCTCCTCGTGAATCTCGCGCGCGGGCGTGCCGCGATACATTGTTCCTTCGCCGCCGAGGTCCTTCGAAACGCCCGCCTGTGCGCCGACGGTAACGCGGTCGCCGATCTCGATATGTCCGACGAGACCGACCTGTCCCGCCAGAATGACGTGATGCCCGAGTACCGTGCTGCCGGAGATCCCGGTCTGAGCCGCGATGACAGTGTGCTCGCCGACCTCGACGTTGTGCGCGATCTGGATCAGGTTGTCGAGCTTCGCGCCTTTGCGGATCAGTGTCGGACCGATGGTCCCGCGATCGATGGCGCAGTTCGCGCCGATTTCCACATCGTCTTCCACAATGACATGGCCGACCTGGGGAATTTTCTCGTAGATGCCCTCATGTGGCGCGAAACCGAAGCCGTCGCTTCCGAGCGTCGCTCCGGCGTGAATGATGACGCGACTGCCGATCTGCGTGCCGTCGAGCAGAGAAACGTTGGGATATACGAGGCAGTCTTCGCCGATGATGACACCGTCGCGGACGACCGTTCCATCGGCGATGACCGAACGGGCACCGATGCGCGCATTGCGTCCGACCACGGTGTTCGCACCAATCGTGACATCCTCTCCGAGTACGGCACTGGGATCGACGACACTGCTGTCGTGTATACCCGGCGCTGCATATCGCTTCCAGGGATGGAAGGCGCGAAGCGCCATCACGAATCCGAGATAGGGGTCTTCCAGGCGCAGAACGGCGAGCCTGTCAGTCGGCACCTCGGTATGCGGCGCGGCGATCACCGCCGATGCGCGCGTGGTCGAAAGATATTTCTGGTATTTCTTGTTTGCGAGAAACGTGAGCTCTCCCTCCACCGCATCCTCGATCGGCGCGAGACCGGAAATTTCCCGACGCGGATCTCCTTGGAGTTCCGCGCCGAGAATTTCTGCAATCTCTTTCAGTGTCTTTGTCACGATATCGGGGCCCCTTACCGTGGACGATCTGAATCGATCGTACCGTCAGGATCCGTCCGCTCATCAGGCGAACGCGGGGGAGTGGATGGAGGAGGCGTGCGTCCTGTCGGAGTGCGATCGCCGGCACCGCCGACACCGCCGCCGACACCACCGCCAGGCTGGCCCTGGGCTGCATCGCCGGGAGCCTCGCGTGCGGGCAGATACGACTTGATACGCTCGATCGCCTCCTTGGTCAGGTCATATTCATCTTTCGCGTAGATGATCATGACACCGCCGCTCTTGTCGAACACGTAATCGAAGCCCCTCTCCTGCGCCAGCTCCTGGACCTGCGAAAACACCAGGTCCTGGATCGGACGCATGAGGCGGTCTTCTTCCTGAAACAGCTGGCCGTCCTGGCCGAATTTCTCATCACGATACTGCATGATGCGCGCATCGAGCTCCTGCAGCTCGCGCTCCGCCTTCGCGCGTCCCTGTTCGGTGAGAATCAGTTTGCGCTTGTCGTAGTCGTTGAACATCATCTGCCATTCTTCCTCCATTTCCTGGAGTTCGGCTTGCCACTTGTCGACCATGGCATCCAGCATTCGCTGGGCCTCCTGTGACTCGGGCAGCTCCTTCATGATGGCGGCAATATCCACATATGCGATGTTCTGCTGGGCGGCCGCCGGCCTGATCGCCGCGGCAAACAGCACAACCATCAATCCTGCAAGCATGAACCTGTTCATGGGTTTCCTCACTGATACAACGTGTTACTTTGACCCTCGTTTCAGATTGTCAAGGACCTTGAACGTGTAGTCGAATTTCTCTTCCGCGTACAGCAGCATGGAAGCATCCTCGATCTTGTCAAAGACAAAATTCAGACCCTCTTCTTTTGCCACTTCGCGAATGGCCTTCAGGACTTTGTCCTGCAGCGGCGCGAGCACGCTCTGGCGCATTCGCGCGGCCTCGCCGCCCTGCCCGAACTTCGCCGTGCGGTACTCCTGCACCACCTGCTGCAGCGCCAGCAGCTCCTGCTGTTTCTCTTCCTTGGCGGTCTCCGACATCATGCCCTGCTGGGACTGATAGGCCTCAAACTCCTGGAGGTACTGCTTGCTGAGCATGTCCAGACTGTCCTGCCAGACCTGGAGGCGTGCGTCGAGCTGATCCTGGGCTTCTTTCGCCTCGGGCAGTCCTTCAAAGATTTTCTGGGAGTCCACGTAACCGAGTTTGAGGGCCTGCGCGCCGGCGCTGCTGACAAGAAGCAGCATGCACGCCGCCGTCAGGAGAAGATGCATAGGTTTCACAATGACCTCTGTGCTTGTGCTATGAGAAGAATCGTGTTTGCGTATTACGACAAATATATCAAAAACCGCGTCCGAATTGGAAATGGAAATGCCAGCCGTCGGGCTCTCCGTCGAGCGGCTCGACGTCGTCGAAGCCATACCCGTAGTCGAAACCGATCAGGCCGACACCCTGGATGAGCAGACGCGCTCCGAGCCCGGCGCTGCGCTTGAGATCGAAGGGATCGAGAAAACGCTCATCCAGCCAGACATTTCCCGCCTCGGCAAAGCCGAGCACGTACAGCGGCATGGGATTGAGCGTCAGCGCGAAACGCAGCTCGGCGACATAATGCGCATACAGCGTGCCACCGGTGATCAAACCCTGCACGCGGGGACCGATGCTGCGGTCTTCGTATCCGCGCAGAGGCATGGTCTGATACTGCAGTCCGTTGCCACCCATGAAATAATACTCAAGCGGCGGCAGGTAGGAATCCGACGTGAATCCCTTGACGATGCCGAACTCGGTGCCGGTATACAGTGTCAGGCGATTCTGATCCGCGATGCGCATCAGCGGCGTGAACCATTTGAACTCGAGCTGATGCTTGTGATAGTCGACCGACCCGGGCAGAAAACCACCGCTGATTTCCGTCGTCAGCGCGACGCGGGAACCGGCGCTGGGGAAAATCGGACTGTCGAGCGAATTGCGGGACATGACCTGCGTCAGGCTCACCTGCGTGTAATTTCCGGTATCGTAGAAGCTGCCGCCGTCCTTGACGTCGAGCTCCTGGAAGCGGAGGAACCAGTCACCGCGTGTGAAGTCGTCGGGCCAGCGGAAGCGGCGGCCGAGGTTGATCGAGGCACCCGTGCGGCGCATGTCGAACGCATACTGCTGCCGCTCGTCGTACAGCGAGAACCCGATCGACGTCGGCGTGTCCATGAACCAGGGTTCGGTGAAGGACAGCGAGAAAATCCGGAAGCGCGATGCCTCGCCGAACTGCCAGGTGAAATTCAGCACCTGGCCGGCCCCCCCGCGGAACGGTTCGGCAATATTGAAATTGTTGAATGTCAGTCCGAAGGCGCCGGTCGCACCAAAGGTGCCGCTGTACCCGACCGACGCGTTGAAGGTGTCACTGGAACGTTCCTCCACCGAGTAGATGATGTCCACCGTCGAATCGTTGACCATCGAAGGCTCGGGACGGATCGTCTCGGGATTGAAATAGTTCAGCGTCGCGAGTTCGCGGATGCTGCGGATGATGGCGGAACGGTTGAAATAGTCGCCCGGCATGGTGTACAGCACCCGTCGGATGACCTTGTCATGCGTCTTGTTGTTGCCGCGGATGTACACATGTCCGATGCGCGACTTGTTGTTCTCCTGCACGTTGATCACCACGTCGACCGAATCGGGCGCGACCCGCAGCCGCTCGTCCATCGCGAAGAAACGCAGGTAGCCGTTGTCGAGATACAGCGAGCCGACATCGGTCTGATCGGGATTGCCGCGCAGGTTTTCCTCGAAGAGCTTCATGTTGAACACGTCTCCGCGCTCGAAACCCAGCCGTTCGCTCAGCAGCGAGTCGGGATACACCGTGTTGCCTTTCCAGATGATATTGCGCACGTAACTGCGCTGTCCCTCCTCGACGTCGATGTTGATGTACATCTCGCGCTTGTCGTCGCTGTACCAGATCGAATCATTGAGGATGCGGGCATCGAGAAACCCTTCCTCGCGGTACTTGGCGATGATCAGTTCCTTGTCCTTGCGGTAGGCCTCACGGTCGAAATGCGCACTGCTCCAGAATTTCCACCAGCTGGACTCCGAGGTTTCGTCCATCGCGCCGCGCAGGTCGCCGTCGTCGAAGGTCTCGTTGCCGGAGAAGGTAATGCGCTTCACTGTCACTTCCGGTCCTTCCTCGATATCGACGATCAGTTCGGAGCGGTTATCCTGCACATTGAGGATATCCGTCTTCAGCTGAACATCCGCCAGCAGGTATCCCTCTTCCTCGTAGGACTTCATCAGCTTTCGCTTGATGCGATTGAAATCGGTGGGACGAAGGATCTGCCCCTTGATCAGCCCGATTTTCCCTTCAATATCTTCTTCGCTGAACTCGTCGTTCCCGGAAATGGTGATGCGCTCGAGACGGGGGTATTCCTCGACCTTGATTTTGAGATAGATGCCGTCTCCCACGCTGCGGTCGATCAACAGCTGAACATCGGAAAACAGGCGAAGATCCCAGAGATTGCTTATTGCTTTCTGTGTGGCATCGCCGGGCACGGTGATCTGGTCTCCCGTGCGCAGGCCCGACGTAAGGATAATGGTTGATGCATCGGATGTGACATTCCCCTCAACGGAGATGCCAAGAATCCTGAAGCTGCGCTGGGCGGGATTCTCCTGGGCGTACGCCTGCACACCGGCGAAGACGCTCAGCGCGAGCACCGGGAGGAGAATGCGTTTAGAGACTCGTAACAGCATTAATACGTTCTTCGTTGAGAGAAGTGAGCCGACCGGTCTTTTCCTGGATCTGTTCGCTGACCTGACCATAGCGACGTTCGCGCTTCTGATACGCGCGGATGGCGTCACAGAGCTCCGGTGTACGGAATTCCGGCCAGAAACAGTCACTTATATAGAGTTCGGTGTATGCGAGTTCCCAGAGAAGGAAGTTGCTCAGACGCAGCTCACCGCTGGTACGGATGAGCAGGTCGGGATCGGGGAGGGCGGCGGTGGAGAGATGGGCTGCGATCAGATCCTCATCGACGTCTTCGGGAGAGATCTTCCCGCTGCGCGCCTCGAGAGCGATTTTGCGAACGGCGCGCACAATGTCCCACCGCCCGCTGTAGCTGAGCGCCAGATTCAGTGTCAGTCCCGTGTTGTTGCGTGTCCGCGCAATCGCACGGTCGATTTCTTTCTGTGCATCGACCGGGAGACGGGAATGATCACCGATGATCATGAAACGGACGTTGTTCTCATGCAGATTATCGAGTTCCTGACGCAGCGACGTGACGAGCAGGCGCATGAGGGTGGATACTTCATCCTTCGGCCGCTTCCAGTTCTCGGTGGAAAACGTGTACAGCGTGAGGTGTTTCACGCCGATGCGAGCACTGGATTCCACGATCTCACGAACCGACCGAACACCCTCACGATGCCCGAAAACGCGGGATTTCCCGCGGGATTTCGCCCACCGCCCGTTGCCGTCCATGATGATCGCGATATGCTCGGGAATGCTCCCGGAAGCCTTGATCGCTTCGATCTCCGGGGAGGTCCGGTCTTTCCTGTTCGAGAAATAAGCCAAAATCAACCTCTTTCGGTCACTCAGGAATGAAGATCATATAAAGTAGGAGTTTGGGCGTCCAAAGTCAAGGTGAAGAACGGGTACCACGGACACCGGAAACCCTTTTATTTCAACAGCTTAGACGCTCCGATGCCCGGCATCACGACCCTGATCGCTCTGCGGCGGCGGCGATAATGGCGAGAAACTGATCCGGTTTCAGGCTCGCGCCACCGATCAGTCCGCCGTCGACATCCTCCTGCATGAACAGGTCTGCCGCATTATCCGGTTTGACGGAACCGCCGTACTGGATCACCAGCGCATCCGCTGTCTCATCACCATACAATTCGGCAGCGAGCGCGCGGATGGCTGCGTGCACTTCCTGGGCCTGCCCGGGGGTGGCGGTTCTGCCGGTGCCGATCGCCCAGACAGGTTCGTAGGCGATGATCATCCGCCTGACCTGCTCGGCGGTGAGACCCGCCAGGCACTGTCTGACCTGGATGTCGATAACCGAGGAGGTGACGCCCGCTTCGCGCTGCTCGAGCGTTTCACCCACGCAGACGATGGGAACGAGATCGTGCGCAAATGCCTGATGCGCCTTTTTGTTGATGAAGGCGTCACGTTCGTTGAAATACTGCCGCCGCTCGGAGTGACCGAGAATGACATGCGTGCAGCCGACCGAGCGCAGCATCGGCGCCGACACCTCACCGGTGTACGCGCCACTGTCTTCGGGATACATGTTCTGCGCTCCGAGACCGATTACCGTGCCCGCGATGGCGTCACGGACGACACCGAGCATGGGATACGGGGGACACAGCACGACACGCACAGCGTCGTCACGGTGACGCCCCTGCATGCCGTCACGAATACCCATGGCAAGCTCAGCGGCACTCTTCACATCCGTGTTCAACTTCCAGTTTCCGGCAACGACGTACGGTCTCATGAAATCCTCCTCGATTCAGCATGACAAGTCATCAATAATATACGGATGTCAGTACGCAATCGCAGGTCAATGCCGCATCGCGGCGGCAGGACTGACCACACAAGAAAAGGCCGTCTTCCCGGTGGAAAAGACGGCCTCGGGGTGGACAGGGGCGGAATCGAACCGCCGACACATGGATTTTCAGTCCATTGCTCTACCAACTGAGCTACCTGTCCGTCGACAGAGTATTTAATATACAATCTGCCGATGTTACAAGTCAACAGTGCGCGCACTGCGCGTGAGGCAGGTTCAGTCCATCCGCACGACGTCGCCGGAGCTGCTCTCCTTCGCCTGCACGCTCTGCGGATCGCCGCGATAGTAAATCGAACCGCTGCTGCTCGTGGCGGCCCGCAGACGTTCGGTCACCCATAGGTGAGCATCACCGCTGCTGCTGATGCGTACCGTCGCAATACGGCTTTCAAGCCCCAGCGCATCGTAATCGCCCGAACTGCTGATCGCAACCTCCTGCTCTTCGACACGCCCGCGCTTGATGTCCACATCTCCGGAACTGCTCAGCTCCGCCGTCAGCTCCCGCGCGATGAGCGTCTGCATCTCGAGATCACCGGAACTGCTGAGATTCATGCGCACACGCTCTCCCTTCCCCTCGCGCACATGGACGTCACCGGAACTGCTCAGCGTGATATCCACCTCAGGTGCGTCAAAGCGCTTGATGAGAATATCACCGCTGCTGCTGGCCCGTACGGATTCCAGCGTTCGGATGACGAGGTGAAAGCGCACATCCGATTTCGTGTGCAGGCTGGTGCCGTCCCTCACGTCGATGCGCAGAATACCGTCGCGCACCTCGGTTTCGAAATACTCGAGCAGGTTGTCGTCCGTACTGATCGTGAGTTCGTCGCGGTCGCCGAGTTCCACGCGCAGCTCGCCGATCGTGGCGAGATGCACGCCACGCAGTCCGTCGAAGCTGCGCACCTCTTCGCTCCGGCTTCCCGAACCCTCGATGCGGTTGCCGAATATCGGTATCCCGTCACCGGTGGCGTTGCAGCCGGAGGCGGCAAATCCCATCATGAGCAGTGTTGTCAGTATCCAGAGGCATCGTTTCATCTTTCTGCTCCTGCTTTTCAATCGATTCGTGTTTCGTTGCATCAGCGTATTTGCGTCTGCTATGGTATCCGCCCGGCTCACGACACGGTGTCACCCCACGAATTTACCGCATGGCGTAACCGCCCGGCGTCACCGCCTGGTGTCACGGCAGGGTCTCGCCACCCGGTGTCAGGGCGTCCATTCGTTGTCGGAGGGATCTGAGTCGGGTATCCAGTCGGCTCCGAGCCGGATCGAGTGAATCGGCACATCGTGATCGAGACGGAACTGCACCTGGTCACCACCCTGTTTCCACACCGCCGCACTCTGCTCGATGTCTTTTGTCTGTCCGCCCTCGAGCATGATGCGCATGCGAACGGGAACGGGCAACTGTCCTTTCTTCCGAACCGTGATCGTGGTATGGGCTGCTTCCCGGTCCACGCGTTCGATTGCGAGGTCGGGCCAGCCGAATTCAAAGAACCATGGGTTCCAGAACCAGTTCAGGCTCTCTTCATTCACGTGATTGAACGTGTGGAAGAAATCCCACGGCAGCGGATGCTTCCCTTCCCAGCGGCGGATGAATTCCTTCAGCGCCTCGGTGAACTTCTTTTCGCCCATCAGGTCGCGGAGCACGGCGAACGCAACGGCGGGCTTGATGTAGGCGAGCATCTGCAGATGCATACCGTCCGCCGCCATGGCCGGAATTGCCAGGGGATAATCGATCTCACGGCCGGCAAAGCGCTCGTACGCGCGCGCGGCACGGATCAGATGATCGTAGTTCGAGAGCTTTTTCTGGATGTCAATCGGCAGGAAATACGCCATGCCCTCGTCCATCCAGGCGTAGCGCGTTTCGTTGATTCCCACCATGAAGGGAAAGTAGCTGTGTGTGATCTCATGCGCATGGACGTACACGTTCGTCCTGCGCGTGGGGAACTCTCCGTCGTTGACGATCATGGGGAATTCCATCCCGTAGTAGCCGTTGAAAACGGTGATGGATGGATAGGGAAAAGGAACACCGGGGAAATCCCTCGAGAGCATCTCCACGGTGATGCGTCCCTCCTCCGCCACGGTGCGGAAGGACTCGGCGAGAGGATCGTACGCGGCGTCGACAAAGACGCGGCGCTCACCGGTGGCCGCCGTCACGGCATCCCACTGATACCCGCGCGCGATGCCGAATGCGAAATCCGGGACATTGCGGGCCCTGTATTTCCAGGTTGTGCGTCCGTCCGTTCCGATGAAAGCGTTTCGGGCGTCCGCTTCCGCCCTGCCGATGATCTGCACGACCGTGTCGGATGCCTGTGCCGTGCGGTAGCGCGCGAGCACCGGTGCGCGAAGCACGTCCTCGGGATTCCAGAGCGTGCCGGTGGCCCAGACGCCGTACTGTTCCGGCACGTCGATCTCGACGTTCATGTCGCCGTAGTCATTGTAAAATTCATGCTCGCCCTCGTAGGAATACATATCCCAGCCGTGCACGTCGTCGTACACCGCCATTTTGGGATACCAGTACGCGAGGAACATCGAACCGTTTTCATACATCCCCATGCGGGGATTGCCGCCGCCCTCGCCGGTGGCGACGGGGATGGTGAATTCCCAGGTCACCGCAATTTCGGCGCTGCCGCCGGGCGGGAGCGGAGCGGAGGGTGTGAGCACGAGATTGCCGCCATCGACGCGCGCCGCATTCCCGTCTTCGAGATTGATCGGGGCGCCGTTCAGCTGCAGCTCGCTGAGCAGCATGCCCTCGGTGACGGCGCGCTCGCCTATCGCGCTGCCGCGGGCGGCGGTGGGACGATTCATGTTCTGATGCAGTTTGAGCACCAGACGGCGCAATGTGTCGGGACTGTTGTTCCGATAGGATATCGTCTCCTCGCCGCTGAGCAGGCGGCTCTGCGGTTTGATGCGCACGCGGATGCTGTAATCCGCTTCGTTCTGCCAGTAGTTCTCGCCGGGAACGCCGGTCATGCTGCGGGTGCCGTTCTCGTATGCGCGCCGGATGTCACGCGGCATGTATAGCTCGTCGCCATGCCCGCCGGCGATCAGGCCGGATGCGCACAGCAGCAGCAGGGGCACAAGGTATCGTATTCCGTTCATGCCATTCTCACGCTGTGATGATGATGGGAAGCAGCGACGTCCGCTCTCCCCGTGATTGCATATGTGCTTACAACGGAATTTCAAGCTGTTTGTTTCAGCCGCCGTCAATGCCAGGGACTCAGAACGGCGCGGGGATGCACGAACCGCGCTGGAGACGCCGGGCTGCATACGCGACGCCGGGCTGCATACGCGACGCCAAACCGACCCGGACTCAGAACGGCGCCGGGATGTCGTACTGGATTTCGGTGATATGGAAATCCGCGTACTGAAATTCACCTTCGGGCAGTTCCCAGAACACCTTGACGTGATGCGGGACGCGGAGTCCGTCCGCCACGCGATAATCATCGTAGGTTCCGTACCACGGGGACTGTATCTGCCTGCCGTTTTCCTCGCGGTAGCGATCCTCCGAATGGAAACGTGTGATCGCGCCCTCGTCGCTGATGCTGAAGTGACCGGTGACGGTATGCGGTCCGTCGGTCATGATGACAGCGACCGTATGCGGATCGATTTCCTCAAATTCGATGCCTGGCACGGTCAGAAAGGCCGTTGGGTACCAGGGCATTTCGCTCAGGTAGCGCAGCAGCGTGGAAACGTCCATTTCGCGTCCCCGCGAATCGCCGAGCGTCAGCGCGCCGCGGAGTTTGATGAGCATGTTTCCCGCCTGGTCGATGTATTTATCGCGCGCCCGGATCCACACGAGGGCGTTTTGCTTTACTGTGCCGCTCCAGATCAGCGCCGGTGCCGAGCAGAGGAAATATTCCTCTCCGCGGATGTCGAGCCATTCCGCGCCGGGTTTGATTTTGAATCGTCCGCCGTGCCTGAGGCGGGCGAAGCCCGCCGGGGCGCGGTCGCCGGGATTGGCATAGTGGAGGTAGCGCCGTATCGGCTCCGGCAGCGAGGCCACATCGCGCACGGCCTCGGGATGCACCACCGAACCTTCGGCAATGCGGTCGACCTCCTTCCAGATCATGCTGTTGAAGCCGTGATTCTGCACGTAGAAGTAGGCGGTGATTCCCGCGATGATGATGATGGCTGCGACGATATAAATCATCTTCCGTGTCCTTTACTTTTTGTTTTCACCCGCCGATTTCTCTGTTCATCAGTCCCTTTTTCGGCTCCGGCGGTATCTTCCACATCAGCCGGACATTGAGGAACAGGGCTGTCCATGCGATGGTGGCGAACAACATACCGACTCCCGAGGTCACCGAGGCAAGGAAGCGCGCCGTGACGGGTTCGAACATGAATCCAATGACATATTCGAGAACCAGCCAGGGCAGCATCAGCGCGAGCGCCGGATTGAGTACATCCCAGAAATGCCATTTCACGAGCAGTCTGCTGCTGGCCAGCGACCTGAGGGGACCATCGTCTTCAAGAACGATGAACTCCGAGTAGAACGCAAGCCAGACGATGACGATGATGCCGGGAACGATAAGCAGCACCAGGCCGAGCAGAAAGAGAATGCCCCCGATGATGCCCGCAAGCAGCACGGGGAGATACTTCCGCAGCGCCCGTGTCATGAGACGGGAGAATACCGGAACGCCAGCGTGTTCCGCATCCTCTGCCATGCGCAGGATGTCGCGGCGGGGGAGCCCGGTTCCTTCCCTCCCGTTGTCCATCATCCCGTTGTCCGTCATTCCGGGTTCCGTCATCGCATTGTCTGCAGCGGTGGCGGCCCGGCCATCCGTTTCGGCACTGTATGCGTCGGTACGAAGGTATGCGGCTGTCAGCAGTGTGACGTATATGATCGCCAGCTGAGTGAGCAGAAAACCTCCTGTACTGGCAAGCATATCGAAGCGCGTGTCGGAGATGTCGTCCGGATTCACATCGAAGGCGTCAAAGAGCGCGGTATCGATCAGCGCTCCGGGAATGATCAGGAGTGCCGTGAGAACCAGCAGGTGCCATCGCGCGGCCCTGAGGATCTTCCATCCGACCCGATACAATTCGCGCACACGCAGAATACCGGCGGGATGTTCGTCGCTCATGGTCCGACCTCTCACATGGTAAACTGGGACAGTACCAGAATATCGGATATATTGATCGTCAATGCAAACGGCGCAGCTTCCTGCGGTGAGACTTCGCTCAGTTTTTCGGCCGGAAGGCGTGGCAGACGAACACCTCGTCTTCCGTGTCGAGCATGTGTCCGCAGCGCGCCAGCAGGCAGAGCACTTCTTCCATGCCTTTCGCATTGTCGTCCTGCAGGCACTGCTCGCAGAGCGACGGCTTCGGAATGCTTTCCACGGGAATACGGTTTCCATCGTCGTCGAAAATACCCATGAATTCGATGAACGGTTCCTGGCTCATGATGATCTCCCCATGCAGTATGTTGGTGTGCAGCTGCCGTGTCCGGGGACGGCAACTTTTTGACATTCTCCCGTATATACCGGACAATGCAACCTATTCCATTTTCCATGCATTCTTCAAGTGAAGAATTCATCACCCCGAAAGAAATTCCATCATGCGTCGATATATCCTGATTCCGCTGTTCGTTCTTTCCATCACATCGGCAGCGTATGCACGCATTCTTCCCATCGGTCCCGGCGGCTATGCGGATCTCACCGCCGCCGCCGCGGATGTGCAGCCGGGTGATACGCTGTATTTTCTGCAGGGCACACATGCGGGAGGCGCCTTCGTGGAAAACCTGCAGGGAAGCGCGTCTGCGCCCATCACCATCATGGGCGATCCGGCGGGAGGATCGATCATCGAGGGCGGAACAAACGCTTTCCAGTTCAGCGATCCCGCGCATCTGCGCATCATGCATCTCATCTTTGACCGTCAGACCGGAAACGGTGTAAACATCGACGACGGCGGCAGTTTCGAAACACCGGCGAACAACATCCTCATCGCCTACTGTACCTGGAGAGGCATTGACGCAACCGGCAACAATGATCAGCTGAAAATGTCGGGAGTGGAATATTTCGAGATCCGGGACTGCACGTTCCGCAACGGGTCGCCGGGCGGGAGCATGATTGACATGGTGGGATGCCACTACGGAATGATCTCCGGCAACCGCTTCGAAAACGGCGGGTCGAACAGCATTCAGGCAAAGGGTGGGACGCACGATATTCTCATCACGCGCAACGGTTTTTATTATGGCGGACAGCGGGCCATCAACATCGGCGGCTCGACGGGACTTCCATATTTCCGTCCGCAGAACGCCGATTACGAGGCGACGTCCATCATGGTATGGGCGAATGTGTTCACCGGTTCGATGGCCCCGGTCGCGTACGTGGGCGCTGTGGCCTGCGCGGTCGTGCACAACACGATGTACATGCCGGAGAAATGGGCGGTGCGCATCCTGCAGGAAAACACCGATCCGCGTTTTCAGCTTTGCGGGGAGAATCTTTTCCGCAACAATCTGATCGTGCTCGACAGCCGCGCGGCTGCGCCCACGTTCAACATCGGACCGAACACGCGGCCAGAAACCTTCGCGCTGAGCCACAACCTCTGGTATAACATCGATGATGCCAACTGGCAGGGACCCAACACCCCTGTGCTCGATGCGCAGTCCATCATCGGCAGTGATCCCCTGCTTGCATCCCCCGGCATGACCGGTGGCGACTTCACACCGGGTGCCGGTTCACCAGCCATCGGCGCCGGTTTCGCCATGCCGGAGGAACTCCCGGATTTCCTTGGTGTGCCATTCAATTCTCCGCCGTCCATCGGCGCAGTCGAGGGTGATCCGGCAGTGAACAGTGCGGGAGTCCCACCGCTTGCCCGCGATCTGAACGTAACGATACATCCGCAGCCCGCGCGCGACATCGTGCGGATTCGCATTGAGGGACTCCGCTCGCCAGAGGTCCGTCTGCTTGTACACGACCTTGCCGGCCGCCGCCTCAATCACCTGGATGCATCGCTTCCGACGAGGACTGGCGCTGCAGCCGCATCGCTCGATTTTGCGGATGCGATACCGGGATGGTATATCATTTCCGTGATCGACGACACGCGAGCATCCAGCATACCCGTACGCATCGTCCGGTAAACAGCCGGTTCCGCCGAGCCGGTGACCCTTCGCCGGGCCGGTGGCTCGGCGCTACTTGAAACAGATAAATTTATCCGCGATATTTGCCTCCGAACGTCTTTCCAGGAGGAATCATGAATCGCATGATGCACCACACGCTGGCGTGGGTGGGTGTGCTGCTTGCATTGACCCTGCCCTGCGCCGCCACGAATTACCATGTCAACACGAACCATGCGTCCGCGTCCGACAGCAATCCCGGAACACCCGACCTGCCCCTGAAAACCCTGCAGCGCGGCACGGAACTCGCGCACACCGGCGACACAGTCTTCATCACGGGGGTGTACAACGAATCACTATTCATCGATCGCGGCGGAAGCGACGGCGCACCGATCGTCTTCGCCGCGGCACCGGGGGCTCAGGCGGTCATCGACGGCGGCACGGGGGATCCTGGGAGCAACGGCATTGTATCCACGCACTCCTGGGTGCATTTCGAAGGACTCGAGATCCGCAACTGGAGCGACAACGGCATGTGGTTCGAAGGCGGTGCCGGCATCCTCATCCGTGACTGCGAGGTCCATCACGTCTTCTACGGCATCGGCATGACTGACGGATGCCATGATTTCGTGCTCGAACGCGTGGTCATGCATCACTTTGACCTCTACGGATTCGACGCCTCGCCGGGGACCGGTCCGTGCTACAACGGCACCTTTATCGACTGCGTATCGCATACCGGACGGGATCCTTCGCAGAACGTCGACGGTTTCGCGCTCGGCCACGGCAATCAGCACGGGTTCCATTTCCTTCGCTGTGAGACCTACGGCGTCTACGACGGCTTCGACATCAGTTCACGCGAGACCACCCTCGAGCGCTGCTCGGCACATGACTGCCTGAACGGCGGGTACAAGCTGTGGCAGGATGAAATCCTGCTCGTCAACTGTCTCAGCTATCACAACGAGGTGACGAATGTCGAACTCGACTGGGACGGGGATGCGGGTTCGGTCACGATGTGGAACTGTACCTTCCACGACACCGAAACATTCAACATCTGGGTGGAGAACAGCGGAGATTCGCTGTTCATGTATAATTGCATCGTCTCCGGCGGGGATCGGCTCGGTCTCGCCTTCGAGCAGCAGAATACCCGAAATTTCTTCGGCGACTACAATATCTATCACAACGACGATCCTGACAGAATGATCAGCGTGGGATACGAGGATCAGTACACACCGGCCATGTTCAGCGCATGGCAGACGGCAACTGGGCAGGATGCGCACTCCATCGCCCTCACCACGGATGCCGGACTGTACGTGGATGCGGAGGGATATGACCTGCATCTCTCCGCGGCGAGTCCGGCGAGAGATGCCGGCCTCGGTGCGGACGCTCCGTCGACCGATTTCGACGGAAATCCGCGTCCGGACGGCTCAGCGGTGGATATCGGCGCCTGTGAATACCAGTCGTCGACAGGTATGATACCCCCCGCCGTCGTATCCGCGTTCACGGTGCAGGCGTATCCGAATCCTGCATACGAAATGGTCCACCTGCAGATCGTCGCGGAGCAGCCCCTGCCCGCCAGCCTTACCGTGTATGACATCACTGGCCGGCGTCTGCATCAACGTGACGTGTTGATTGATGCCGGTGACACGTATCTGGAGTGGAACGGAATCACGGATGCGGGGGTGCGCGCACGCGGCCTGTTCATCGCCGCACTGCGCACACCGGCCGGCACACGGCAGTTGTGGATTCTGATGAGATAAGCGGTGCGCGATTATTGACGCACGGCGCATCTCCGATTCACCACGCCTCGGACCTCGTCAATCCTGCGGATCCTGCTGATCTACTGATCTCGGTGGCGGCGAATCCCCGGCACTCATGACCTCACGATCCTCATCGTCTCCACACACTGCGTGACAGGGTCCGAATCGGATTTTCTCCCGCAAACGCGGCAGCCGTCGCATACAGCGTGCGCAGCGACATGCCGCGTTCATTCGAGATTGCGTATACCGTTTCCCACCGTGGTGCTCGGAACTTCGCCTTGAAATCGTCTAATCCGGTGAAATTGTAAAAACGGCGACCGAATCCGCGAACGAACGAAAGCAGGCTTCGCAGCATAACAGGGTTGAGTTCTTCGTCGAGTCTTGCATGCCGCGAGATGGGAGATAATCCGAGAGTGACATACCGGCTTCCACGTTCGGCCATGGTGCGCACCGCAGTGTCGATGAGGGCTTCGGCAGTGCCGTTCGGCGCATCGCGGCCGCGGACGAGCTGCTCGATCAGCCATCCGCCGCGAAGCGGCACTGGCGATGCAATGCAGAACGCCACCGGATGGCCATTCCGCTCAGCGACAAATACCATGCGGTTGAACAGCCGGGAAAGCGTCTGCGGCTCGATGAGAAAATGCAGCGGCGGCAGACCGCGTGTCTCCAGCCATTCTTGCAGGCAACGGAGCAGGTCCGGATGCTCCGCAGCGCGGTCATTCTCCCAGCGGGTGATAACGACACCTTTGTTGCGCGCACGGTTCAGCTGGGCACGCAGGGAGGCGTGCTGCGCGAGCATTCCCGGCCAGTCCATCGGATCCCATACCGGCTGGGCCCCCAGCACGATGCGTGCATGCGTGCGTCCGCAGGGCAGCGCTTCGACGAGCCGCTGTTCGGCACCGAAATAGCACACCGTGCTCGATCCGCCCGAGGACTCGAATTCCGCAACGACATCGGCGAGACGTGCCGTCGGACACACCGGCGCGCCGGCGACCACGCGCACGCCGTAGTGCCGCACGTACCCGATCACCGCATCGTGATGTGCGGAGAACCAGTGCTGGATGCCCGGATTGATGATCTGGTAGGACGTGGCATTCCAGCCGTACTGAAGAACCAGATCGAGGGCGAGCTGAAGATCGGTCTCGGACATCGTCATGACATGGAACATCCGAAAGCCGCAGAGAAAATGCCAGTGCGGTAGTGTTCCGTATTACAGGAACGCGACAGCCGCCTTCCTGTCGGCGCAGGATGTCCTCCGCGATGAAAGTCGTGACAACGCTCAGCCCGTGCGGCGCATCCCGGCGGCAATGCCATTAACGGAAGCACGGAGCACATTGAGGATTCGCGTTCGTTCGCTGTCGTCGAGTCCCTGCGCGCGGTATCGTCGCAGGAGCGATACCTGGATGTGGCTGATCGGATCGATATAGGGATTGCGCAGCAGGATGGAGCGCTGCAGCGATTCGTTGTCTGAGAGCAGATCTCCGCCCGTAATGCGCACGATGCTGTCACGGCTGCGACGGTACTCCTCCCGAATGCGGGCAAAAAGCGCCTCTGCCTGTTCCCTGTCGTCGCAGAGCTGCACATACTCTGCCGCAATCCCCATGTCGGCCTTGAGCAGCGTCGTTTCGATGTTGCTGACGAGGGTCGAGAAAAATGGCCATTCGCGATACCACCGGGCGAGCTGCTTCCAGGTAATGCGTCCATCGCCGACCGCCTTCTCCATCGCGGATCCGAACCCGTACCACCCGGAAAGGATGTTGCGCGACTGCGTCCATGAGAACACCCATGGAATCGCACGGAGGTTCGAGATGGAATCGCTTTTCTTGCGCGACGGGGGACGAGAGCCGATTTCAATTTTTTCAATCACATCGATCGGTGTGGCCTGACGGAAAAACGGAATGAAGTATTCTTCCTGCAGCAGCTCCCGGTAGGCTGCCATCGCATCCTTCGAAATGCCTTCGAAGATGCGGAGGTTCTCTTCGGATTCGATGCGGCGAGGCAGGTAGCTGCATTCAACCGTGCTCTGCAGCACGGCCGAGGCCGCGAGTTCGAGATTGCGTTCGGCGATTTCCGGCATGGCGTATTTCGCCGAGATCATTTCTCCCTGCTCGGTGATCTTGATCGCGCCGTCGATCGTACCTGCCGGCTGCGCCAGGATCGCCTGATTCAATGGTCCGCCGCCGCGTGAGACACTGCCACCGCGGCCATGAAAGATGACCATGCGCACACCGTGTTCGTCGCAGACGCGCTTGAGCGCGATCTGCGCCCGGTACAGTTCGTAATTCGATGTGACAATACCGCCGTCCTTGTTGCTGTCGGAATAGCCGATCATGATCTTCTGCACGTTTCCGCGGCAGGCAAGATGCTCCGCGTAGGCGGGATTGTGAAACAGCCGGTTCATGACATCACCGGCGCTGCGCAGATCGTCAATCGTCTCGAACAGCGGCAGAATGTCGAGCCGTGAAGAGAGAACCTCGCCCCGGCGAACCCGGACGAGTCCGACCTCTCGCGCGATGAGCAGGGCCTCCAGCACGTCGCTCGGCGCTTCGCTCATGCTGATGATGAAATCGTCGCAGGCATCCTCTCCGTAATGATCTTTCCCCTCGCGCAGCACGGTCATTTCATCGAGCACCTGCAGTGTCGTGCCTTCAAGATCGTGCCGTAAACCGACGAGCGGCCGGCTGTTGAGAATTTCGCGCGTCAGCAGTGCGCTGCGTTCCTCTTCATCCAGATGATCGTACTGTCCCGCGACGTCCGTGCGATCGAGCAGGTCAGACACGGCGTCGCCGATCAGTTCGGAATTCTGGCGGATATCAAGCGACGCGAGATGAAAACCGAATGTGCGCACTTTGTATATCAGCGGAAGGAGGCGGCTGTGCGCAATGAGCTCACCCCGATGCTCCATGAGACTGTCATGCATCAGTGTGAGGTCCGTGAGGAAATCCTCGGCAGAAGCATACCCGGGGGCGGTTCCACTCAGGGTGTTGCGCAGCTTCGTCCATATCATCAACGTTTTGACGCGATAGATTTCCGACTGATCACGCAGGTCCTCGTCGGTGACCTGCTCGGCAAGAAGGGCTCGATCCTGCGCGAACGATTCCCGGAGCGCATCGCTGGCACCGACCAGTCGCAGCGAATTGCTGAGCGCGTTGAACAGGTGATCCGTATCCGCAATATAGAGCTGCAGGATCTGACGCCGCTGCAGGTCGAACGTCATGCGTGTCACCTCGGGCGTGACAAAGGGGTGTCCGTCGCGGTCGCCGCCGATCCAGGATCCGAAGCGCATGACGACGGGAGCGGGACGCGTGTCGCCGAACACTGTACGAAGACCGCGGTTGAGCTCGCGGTAGAACCGCGGCACGGCGTCGTATATGATATCACGGAAATAGAACAGTCCGCGCCGGACCTCGTCGCGTACCGACATTTTATGGGTCCGAATCGCGCTTGTCTGCCAGAGAATGGTGAGCTCCATACGGATTTCTTCGCGGATTTCTTCCTGCTCGTCTCCGGTCAGCGTGCTTATTTCACGACGGAGCAGCAGCTCACCGATACGAAGAATCTTCCGCAGGATAGTCTGCCGAGTGGCCTCGGTGGGATGAGCGGTGAATACCGGATTGAGCTGCATCGCGTGCAGCACCGCCCGCAGATCGCCTGTCTGCAGTCCTTCCAGCGCCATCTGCTCGAGTACCGCCCGCAGTGATCCCGGCTGCGCGCTGTCGTCTTCGCCCGCATGAATGCGGCGGCGGCGGATGCGATGTATTTCATCGGCTGCGTTCACGATGACAAAGAAAAAGCTGAAGGCACGGATGAGTTTATACGCCGTATCGAGGTCGAGTTTCTCGACAAGGCTGCGAATGGACTGCAGCATTTCCGCGTCAGCATCGCGCCGGTACGATTTCGTCAACTGCCGCATGCGCTCGACCAGTTCGAAGAACTCTCGCCCCTCCTGTTCGGTCAGGACGTCGCCCAGCATTGCTCCGAGTTCGCGAATGTCCCTGCGCAACAGGAATTCCTTGTCTCCCGGGATTACGTCTTGATGCGATTCCGCCATGGTATCTCTGCTGATTATTCGGGTGTATCATAAAAACAGTTCTGAAGGAAAAGCTGTTCCGATCTTCTGGACAAAATGCAGATAAACCCGTATCATTCGGTATTGCTGAAGATACACGCAGTTCATACCGTACTGACGTAATGGAATGGATGACAGGAAGCGCAGCTTCACACTGATCCGGCGCCGGATTTTCCGGCTGGCGATCGTGATTGCCTGCCTGCATTGCGCAGCGGCGACAGATGCACAGGAACGCCCGTCCGCAGCGGATACAACAGATGATCTGCAGCAGCAGATCCGTCTGCTCTGTGAGGAGGCCAGCCGGATGGCATCCATCGACCACGAGGGCGCACTGGAATGCACGCGGAAAGCGATGAAACTCGCGGAACGGGAAAATGACGAGGCCGGGCTGGCACTTTCCGCAGCGATCCGTGCGATGGTGCATGTACAATCAAAGCACTGGCGGGAGGCGCTGCGCTGGTACGGGAACAGCCTGAACCGCTTCCGTTCCCTTGCGGATTCCGCGAGCATGGCGAACATTCTCAGCAGCATGGGCGATGTCCACCGTTATGCCGGTGATCTGACGCAGGCCCGCGCGTCGTATCACGCGGCGCTGGATCTGCTCCCGGAAGACCGCGTGCCGAAACCGACCTGTTCGGCACTGTTCGGTCTTGCAGCACTGCGGCAGCTGGAGGGCCGGCATGACGAGGCCGTGACAATGTACCGCCGCTGTGCTGCGGTGGCGGAGCGCAATGGGCTCAATGGCGTTCACAGCAGCTGCATCAATAACATCGGCGCAATCCTGCACGCCCGCGGGCAGTATGGTGACGCCGTCATGAATTATTCCCGAGCCCTCACCCTGGCACGCATCACCGGAAATGCGCGCCAGCTGATCCACCTGAATATCAATCTCGCAGCCGCCAATCGTGACGCCGGCAACGCTGATGCCGCCCGAAAGCACTTCGAGGAAGCGTTTTCCCGGGCATCGAAGATCAGGGACGCAACGCTGATGGATGAAGCACATGAAGGATTCGTCAGCACACTACCGATGCATCGGGCGGGGAACGCATTACCGCAGACACGGAAAACTGACGCGGCTGCGACAGACAGGATGGAGATGCGGTATGCGGTCGGATTGACATTCGAGCATGAAACCAGCAGGCATGAGCGAGAATTCCTTCTCCTCCTGGAACAGCAGAAACTGCAGGAACTGGCGCTTGCCCGAGAACGGGAAAGCGCACGGCGGCTTCAGCTCGAGAAGGAACGCAGTGAACGCGACCTGCAGCTGCTGCAAAGCGAACATGAAATGAGTGAGATGCAGCTGGAGGTGACGGATGCGTGGCTCGACCGCGAGCGCATCAGAAGCAAGGAACGTAAAGAACTACTCGAACTGTCGGAGCGGACATCTCAACTCGAGAAAGAGGCCCGGCAGCGGGAAATCATGCTGCGGAATTTTCTGATCGGCGGCATCGTTCTGCTGCTGATCATCGGTTTCCTGCTCCTGCACCGCGTCAAGGACCGCCGCCGCGCCGTCGAACTCAAGGCACAGATCGCGGAAGCGCGGGCCTCCGCACTCGAATCGGAAAAGCGTCGGGGAGAATTCGAAGCGCGGAAACACTTTACTCATCTGCTCATGGATTCGCAGGAACAGGAGCGTAAGCGCATCGCCGCAGACCTTCACGACGGCATCGGGCAGGATCTGCTGGTCATCAAAAACCGTCTGACACTCGCGCTGCGGGAACAGGGGCGCGGCGCCGATCCGTCTCACGAACTGGAAGAAATCGCCGTTGCCATATCATCTTCGCTGCAGGATATCCGCCGCATTTCACGGAACCTCCGCCCGACTCAGCTCGACCGCATCGGACTGACCAGCAGCATTGACGCGATGATACGCACCGTCCGCGACACGGGTGATACCGCAATCAACTCCGCCCTGGACGACATTGACGATCTGTTCAGCAAAGAACGCGAGATCGACATCTATCGCATCATCCAGGAGGGACTCAACAACATCATCAAGCACTCCGGGGCCACCGAGGCGAATATCACCATTCAGCGACAACATGATGATATCCAGATCCTGATCCAGGACAACGGATCGGGTTTCGATGTGACCACATTTACCGATGGAGGCCACACTTCTCATGAAGGATTCGGTCTGCGCGGTCTGTACGAACGCACCGAAATCCTGGGTGGCAATATCAATATCGAATCAACACCCGGTTCCGGAACCAGCATCACTGTCTTCCTGCCCGTTCAGGAAAACCGGAATTCCATTTCATTTGCAGAGCAGAGCAGATATGCCTGACAGCAAGAACACTATTGATATCGTATTTGCCGACGATCATCCGCTGTTTCGCAAGGGACTTCGGGATGTGCTTGAAGCAGAAGATCACCTCAATATTCTGGGTGAAGCCGGTGACGGGGATGAAGCCCTGCGGCTGATCACACGGCATAATCCGACGGTTGCGGTGCTCGATATCGATATGCCGCGGATGAACGGGCTCGATGTCTCGAAGCAGGTTTACAGCAGGAAGCTTCCGACCAATGTGGTCATTCTGACAATGTATGACGACGAATCACTGTTCAACCGCGCGATGGAAATCGGTGTCACCGGCTATGTGCTCAAGGACTCGGCTGCGGACGACATCGTGCAGGGGATCGAAGTCGTCGCCGACGGCGGGTATTTCATCAGTCCCGTCCTCTCGGGCATGGTCATGAAAAAGAATTCGTCGATGCGTGGTGCGAATGATGAAAAGGCCGGGCTCATGCAGCTCACACCCGCCGAACAGCGGATTCTCACGATGATATCGCGCGAGATGACCTCCTCACACATTGCAGAGGAGCTCAATATCAGCCCCCGCACCGTTGAGCATCACCGCTCGAATATCATTGGGAAACTGGGTCTGTCGGGACAGTACGCGCTCGTCCGCTTCGCCCTTCAGCACAAAAACAGTCTCTGAGTGCTTATCCTCTCCCCAGCTCTTCCCTGAGATACCGCCCCGTATGGCTTTCTTCGATGCGAACGATTTCCTCGGGCGTTCCTTCCCCCACGATATGACCACCCTCCTCGCCGCCTTCGGGACCAAGATCGATAATCCAGTCGGCAGTTTTGATCACATCGAGATTGTGCTCGATGACGACCACCGTGTTTCCCTTGTCCACCAGCTTGCCGAGCACGTCGAGCAGCATGCGCACATCCTCGAAATGCAGCCCGGTGGTGGGTTCATCGAGAATGTACAGTGTTCTCCCCGTTCCGATCTTCGACAGTTCGGTCGAAAGCTTGACGCGCTGGGCTTCTCCGCCGGAGAGCGTGGTCGCCTGCTGGCCGAGCCGGATATAGCCAAGCCCCACGTCGTAGAGCGTCTGCAGTTTGCGCTTGATGCGCGGAATTTCACTGAAGAAATCCAGTGCCTCGGCCACTGACATGTCGAGCACGTCGGCGATCGACTTCCCGTGGTAACGCACCTCGAGCGTTTCGCGGTTGTATCGCTTGCCCCGACAAACCTCGCAGAGCACATAAACATCGGGCAGAAAATTCATTTCAATCTTCCGCACACCGTCGCCCTTGCATGCATCACAGCGACCGCCTTCGACATTGAAACTGAAGCGTCCGGCGCTGTACCCGCGGATCTTCGCTTCGGGGAGGTTGGTATAGAGATCGCGGATGAACGTGAACAATCCTGTATACGTGGCGGGATTGGAGCGCGGCGTTCGCCCGATCGGCTCCTGGTCAATGTCGATGACCTTGTCGATGTGCTCGAGTCCTTCCACACCGCCGTGCGGGAGTGTCGCCATCGTGGATCGATAGAATTTTTTTGCGAGAATGGGATACAGCGTTTCGTTGATAAGACTCGACTTGCCGGAGCCGCTCACCCCGGTGATACAGATGAAAGTGCCGAGTGGAAGATGGAGATCGATGTTTTTGAGATTGTGTCCCTGCGCGTCGCGCAGCACCAGAGTGCTGCCGGTGCCCGACCGCCGCTGCTCCGGCAAGCCGATGCGGAGATCCCCCCGCAGGTACTCAGCCGTCATCGACCGGCCGTGCGCAATACGGCGCAGCATCTCATCCTCGGTGGCGCTGTTCGCCCTGCGCGTTGATGCGCCGCCTCCCGTCCCGTTCCCCCGGCCGTTGCCGTTCCCCCGGCCGTTTGTTTTCAGCAGCTGCGCGACGGTGCCGTCTGCGACGACCTCTCCCCCGAACTCACCCGCAGCCGGACCCAGATCGATCACATGGTCCGCGCTTTCGATCATTTCGCGGTCATGCTCTACAACGATGACGGTGTTGCCGAGATCGCGGAGCGACTTGAGCGAGTCGATCAGCCGTGAATTGTCGCGCTGATGCAGTCCGATGGAGGGCTCATCGAGGATGTAGAGCACGCCGACCAGCTGCGTGCCGATCTGCGTCGCCAGGCGGATGCGCTGGGCTTCGCCACCGGAGAGCGACCGTGCGGAACGGGAGAGTGTCAGGTAATCGAGACCGACATTGGACAGAAAGGAAAGGCGCGAGGAAATCTCCTTGATGATCTGTGCCCCGATTTCCTTCTGGCGCGGAGTCAGACGCACCGTGCGGAAAAAATCGAGCGCGCGTCTGACAGTCATACCCGTGACGTCATGAATCGAATGATCGTCAATGAGCACGGCAAGGCTCTGCGGTCGCAGCCGTCCGCCCGCGCAGTCGGGACAGGTGACCGCACTCATGAATGATTCGGCCCACTCGCGAATCCCGTTCGAGGTAGTGTTCTCGTAATACTGCTGAAGACTTTTCAGCACCCCCGCGATGCTGTGTTTATAGTTGGAGACACGGCCGTCGGGATGCGTGTATGTGATGGGATATTTTTCCTTCCCGCTGCCGTGCAGCAGGGTGTTCATCGCCTCTTCGGAGATATCACTGAGCGGCGTGTCGAAATCGAAGTCATACCGCACCGACACGGCCTCGATCTGCGCCCACCACCAGGTACGGCGCGGCTTGCCGAGGGGGACGAGACCTTCTTCATTGAGAGATTTGACGGGATCAGGGATAATCAGATCGAGATCGAACGCATACTTCCGTCCGAGGCCGTCACAGGTCTGGCATGCGCCATAGGGAGAATTGAAGGAGAAGGAATTCGGCGCGGGATCCTCGTAACTGCTGCCGCAGACGGGACAGGAGTTCTTCTGACTCATCAGCACGTCCTCGCCGTCGACATCAACAATGACGACACCGTCACCGAATTTCAGCGCAATCTCCAGTGAATCGTTGAGACGCGTGCGCGTATCCGGATTCACGACGAGGCGGTCGACGACGATCTCGATGTTGTGAATCTTGTACCGATCGACCTTCATACCGTCTTCGATTTCACGCACCTCACCATCAACACGCACCTTCGTGAATCCGTCCTTCATGATCTGTTCGAACAGCTCGCGGTAATGTCCCTTGCGGCCGCGCACCACCGGTGCGAGAATGATCAGGCGTGTATCCCTTTCATATGCGAGGAGGCGATCCACCATCTGATCGAGACTCTGCCGCTGCACCGGCGAACCGTCTTTGTAGCAATGCTGCACGCCGGCGCGCGCGAAGAGCAGACGCAGGTAATCATAGATTTCCGTGACCGTCCCAACCGTTGAGCGCGGATTTCTACTCACGGTTTTCTGTTCGATGGAGATTGCGGGACTCAGACCCTCGATGTTATCCACATCCGGACGTTCCATGCTGCCAAGGAACTGCCGGGCATAGGCGGAGAGACATTCGACATAGCGGCGCTGGCCCTCGGCGTAGATGGTGTCGAAGGCGAGGCTCGACTTCCCGGAGCCGGAAAGGCCGGTGATGACCACCAGTTTTTTCCGGGGGATATCGAGGTCGATGTTCTTGAGATTGTGTTCGCGCGCACCGCGGACGGAAATATGCTCGTGTGCCATCTGCGCCAGGACCGGTCCTTCCGGTGAAGTGAATTCAATCTTCTAAAATCGGAAATCAAAGCTATTGCACAAAACACCCTCGGAGTGACCTGGAGTGCACGAACAAAAAACGGGCTCCCCGGAGATGGGAGCCCGTCCAGTGAACGCAGGAAACAGCAGGATTAGCGTCCGTCTATGATGATTCTGCGGGAATCCAGCCTTCCGCTCTCGTGCATGAGAAGCAGGTATGTTCCGGCAGGCAGTTCCTGCGACAACAATCGTACGGTTCCGGATCCCGTGCTACCGGCATCCAGATCGACTAATCGCTGCACCATGCGCCCTGAGAGATCGTGCAGTGTAATGGAAAGTGGTCCATCTCCCAGGCGAGTGTATTCTATGTTTGCGCTTCCCCCCACCGGCTGCGGATACACGCTGCCGATCCCCTGAACGGCGGCATGCGACCGATTGAGCTCGACGGCGGGGAGCAGTTCTTCGCTTCCGTCCCGGTCAATCTGCCGCAGACGGTAGGCAACGAGTTGTCCCGCTTGCGTAAGGTCCTCTCTCCACACATAGTGCCTGGGGGTGCTCGAGGTGCCATGCCCGTGCACGAATCCGCGCTCCCTCCACGGTCCGGCACCCACTGAACGCTCAACGGCGAAACCGTAATTATTCACCTCCGTCGCCGTGCTCCAGCGCAGTTCGGCCGTTGTTCCTTTCAAAAATGCATTGAACGAGATCAGCTCAACCGGTAGCAGAATGAGTGAACCGTTCTCAATGGATTCGAGCGATGTGGTAGCCAGACCGAGAAAACTGACTGTGCTGCCAGACATGTAGTCCTTGTTGATGACACTGCCGGAGGTTGAGGTTCCATAGAAGAAACGAACCGGGGTGCTGGTAGTGATACCGAGGCGTGAAGTCAGTGCCGCAATTGGAACCTGGAAATCCATATAAAAGAAACCGGAACTGCCGGCCGGCAGTGTCCTGACGGCACCCGGTGTCGTATTCTTCTTGCTGTACGAATAAATCACATCCGTCGTGGTCTGATCCCGGACTTCGACGGTTAATCCACTTGAAACGGTGACGTAGATCCAACCGATTGGCGCTCCCTGTCCCGTCGGATCACTGAGTGTAACAATCCAGGAACACTGCGCCCATTGACCGTTGTTCTGCAGCGGATTGCCTTCAAGCTGGAAGCGGAAAAACGCATGTGTGCCATCCGTTGCAACTGCCACGGAACTTGGTGTGGAGGATGAATAGATCACATCCATTTCCGCCTGCGAGTAGTCGCTGATATCCTGAATGTACCCCCCTGTGCTGTCGGTATAGTCCAGAAACGTGACCGGCCAGCTGCCCGGCGTGTACTGTGCGTGACCGGCCACCGTCGAAAACAGCAGCAGTGTTGCCACCGCTGCAAGTCGGCGCAGCATCACCGTAACTGCGTTGTTGTGAGTCATTGCACTCTCCTCGTTCGTGTTTCTTGATTTTCGTATGTACTACCTTGCTGATCGTTGAACTTTCGGCCGTATCCCCGCTGTTGCGGGGTCACCGGGATTCGCCATGGAACATGCCGGTTCAGGAAGCCGACCTTCTCACCGCGCGTCATATCAGGCAATTGACACAGCGGCAATCTACGCACCGCTCCCATACGCTGCCTGAACATTGGATTAATACGAAATGAAAAGAAATTAAGACTTGGCGGAGGTGAGATAGCATAAAAAACCCCGTCCCTCCGGGGCTGCCGGAAGGACGGGGCTCTCTCTTCACACAAAAATGGAATATGCTGTCGCTGACTCTCCGTATTTATTTTGCGAGAATGACTGGATATACGTTCCTGGTATCCCTGGTGCTCAGCAGCACGAAGTACCGGCCGCTCGGGAGCTGCGCCGCGTTGAGTGTAACTGCGTGAGTGCCGGCACTCATCGCAGCGTCACTGAGCACTGTCTGCACGATGCGTCCTGCCGCATCGGAAAGCTGCAGTGTGACCATGGATTCACTGTCGAGTGTGAAATTTACCGTGGTTGTGGGATTGAAGGGATTGGGATAGGCATCCGTGATGACGGAGGCGTTCACCACACGGAATGTCACCATGACGACGGGGGAGAATTCCTCGCTGCCGTCACGGTCAATCTGGCGAAGACGGTAGAAGTATGCCGGTGCTGCTTCGATGCGCGTATCGCTGAATGCATACCGGCGTTCGATGCTGCTGTTGCCGGCGCCTGCCACGAAACCGATCTCCTTCCAGTTCCGGCCGTCAGCTGAACGCTCAACCGCGAAACCGAAATTGTTTATTTCCGTTGCCGTGGTCCAGCGCAGCTGCACGTCCGTTCCCTTCGCATATGCTTGAAATGCCGTCAGTTCGACCGGAAGAATTCCGCCGCCGATACTGGAAAATGTCGACGATGTCAGGCTGCTGAAATTCACCGCCGTGCCGTACATCAGGTCCTTGCTGATCTGATTCGGATTCCCCGACGCGGTGCTGGTTCCGTAATAGAACGACATCACCGAAGTCTCGGTCAGTCCGAGATGCACGTTCGTGCCGCTGCTGAGGGCCGACAGAGGTGCCTGGAAATCGATGTACCATGTCGAAGCGCCCGCCACGGGAAGGACGCACACACCCTGCGGGGCGCTGTTCGAGGCGGGAAAGCTGTAAATCACATCGCTATTCGTCCCATCAGTGACACCGACCACACCACTCTGTCCGTTGACGTTCACATACAACGTGCCTGCAAGCCCGCTTGAGGCTGTGCCGAACTGCACGAGCCATGTACCGTTCACCCACGAGCCATTCGCGGCGATCGGGGATTCCTGGAGCTGCATGCGGAAAAACGCGGTGCTGCCATCGAACGCCACGCGCACGGAAGCGGGATCGGCCAGGGAATGGACGATATCGAGATAATCCGGGGACATGTCATCCGGATCCTGGATGATGATTCCGTTCGCATCGCGGTAGGCGACCCACTGATGCGCGGATGTCGAAGCGGGCCATACGGCCGGAACGGCGGCTGATAATGAAATGGGGGCAGCGAGGAGGGCGAACAAAACAAGGATGTTCAGGCGTGTCATCTTTATCACTTCAGTATTTGATTTTTCAGTTCATGTTGTATCTCCTCATTACTTCCACCCTGAATACATTCACAAACCGTGCCAGATTAGAAAAATCCTCGAAAAATGCAGGAAATGGCATATTTCAGCCTGTGGGAGCAGCGGGAAAAATCCGGCTGTTCGGATTCCAAACAACAGCGCGAGGGGAAAAGGATGGATTCTGAACAACGGAATTCTGTAATCATCACACAGTTATACTCACAAAACGTCTCCTTTACTGCCGCAGCAAGGGAGTTGCTTCCTTATATCCCCCCACTTCCCTGAAGAAGTACGCCGGCGGACATCCACAGGCTCACACTTCTGATACTTCCGAAATACGGTTTCAGAACATGCTGTATTGCAGATGATAATATCCTTGACTTTCGATACACGAAATGCTACCATGCCTTCGTTCACTCAAAACGCCGTGCAATCTCCGCCCAACCGTCAAACCGGAATAGTTGTCATTCCACTTTCAGACAGCGGATTATACACTCCTTATATAGAGCTTTTCTCTGCTGGATCTTACAGGAGCCGGGTTATGACACACATGTACATGGCAGCGCGATTGATTATCGCGGCAGGCCTGCTGCTTCTCCCGCAGGCCGTGCATTCTCAATACTGGACCGCGCGCGCCGACGGCGGCGGTACGGAAATCATGGAAGCGGCGGATCAACGCGCGGGCATCACCGCGATGACAGGAAGATCCATCGGACAGGATGGGATGTCTTCGATCCTCACCGTGCTTCTCGACGCCCGGGGCGACACACTCTGGCAGCGCCGGGAAACAATGCCGCATGACGCGTTCGGCACGGATATTCGCATCACCTCCGACGGCGGGGCGCTGGTCGCAGCTGCGTGGTGGACACCGCAGTCCTGGCGCAGCATGCTCCTGCGCTATGACGCCGACGGCACCGTTTCATGGCGAAGACAGGTCAGCTTCGGCTTCCCCTCCGCCGCACAGTATCCCCGCACATTGGAACTGCTCGACGACGGCTCGTCGGTGCTGCTCTGCAGCGGATACGAAGGCAGCGCCGCATCGAGCCTGCTCGTCGCCACCGGCACCGACGGCGGACCGCTCTGGGAGGCGAAGGAAACCGGCGCGACGCTCGTCGACCTCTGTCGCTGGAACACCGGCGTGGCGGCCGTGGGAAGCATCTCGAGCACCGGACAGCAGGACATGTACGCCGTGCGCTACATGGCCGACGGCACACGCGACGCCAGCATTTCCCTCCAGGCCTCAGCTGACATGGATGACGCGCTCTCGATGTGCGTCTCCGACGGCGGCGACGTGTTTGCCGCAGGGCGCATCCCCGACACCGGCAGCGATGTGCTGATGACGATGCTCCGCTGGCAGAGCGATGAAACAACCTCCTTCCATACCCTGCATTCCGCCTATGCGGCGAACCGCTGCACGGATATCCGCCTCATGCCCGGCACCGGGATCGCGATATCCGCACGCATCGAGAACATGCAGGGCGGGATGGACGCCCTGATCGGTATGTTCGACTTCGAAGGCAACCTGCTCTGGAGCGACACGCGCAGCGGCACGGGCGATGGGGATGACAGGCCACCGCTCTTCGGCGGCTGCGCGGGCGGCAATACGGTTGGATCTGACGCCCTGCGGGTGGACTGGGCACCGGCGCGCGACGTCGTCAGCATGGAGGATGAAATCATCTATTCCATCTATGTTGCAGCAACTCCGGGTGCACAGAACTTCGGCACACCCGACCTGCGGGTGCACGGAGGCATGCACGCTCTGCTGGGCGGACTCATCCCCAATACAGATTACTACGTGGTCGTGCGCGCCGAAGACGGCACGGGCAATCAGGATGACAACACACGCGAAGTCCGGCTCACCACGGGCACCGGCAGTCTGCGTATCACCACTGCCTCGCTTCCAGACGGCACTGAGGGCATCAACTATACGGTACCCCTGCAGGCGGAAGGCGGCCTCCCGCCGTACCGCTGGGAGTTCACCGCGGGCGCACTTCCCCCGGGCATCACGCTTGACACCGCCGGCGTACTCGACGGCACGCCGACACTGGCAGGCACCTACACCTTCACGCTCACCGTCACCGATACAAACGATTCCACCGACGCGGCGGAGTACACCATCGACATCGCGGCACCGGAGCTGACCATCGTCACCGACTCGCTGCCGGACGCGGAGGTCTGCCGTCCCTATCTCACCACGATGCAGGCGAGCGGCGGAACGCCACCGTATAAATGGATTATTCTCGGCGGCGGTTTCCCGAACGGATTCGACCTCGCCGAAGACGGAACGCTCAGCGGTGAAACACATTTCCCCGGCATCCACACCTTCATCGTCGGCGTCGAGGATGCGAATCAGAATACGGAGACGAAACAGCTGACGCTTACCATCACACCCGCGCAGCGCCTGCATGTCATCGGCGACAAAACATTGCCTGGCGGCACGCACTGCTTCTCCACCCTCTACGTCGATGACGGCGCACGTCTCGCGTTCGAGGGTCCGGCCATGATCCGCTGCTCCGATTCGCTCGTCGTACTCGGTGAGATCACAGCGGATTGCGCCGACCTCACCTTCCTCGACTACCGCGTGGCACTGATCCACGGACGCATCGACAACCGATGTGTCACGGGCGACTCCACGCAGGGCGGATCTCTGATGTTTTTCAGCAATGTCGGGGAATTCATCCTCGAGCAGGGCAATCCGGCTTCGGGGTTATTCTCCCATGGCGGACTCCAGCTCACCGACGACACCACCATCGCGGAATGGCGAACCGTCGTGACACCGGACGCTCAATCGGCGGTGCCTGTGGATCCCGTTGCCTCGCTGACCGCCGATGTGCTCAATGATATCATCGCTCCGGGTGAAAGCGCTTTCATCAGCTTCCGCTGCGAAGGCGCGGATCCCGACGGCGGTCCGGTGGAGTTTTCCATCGACTTCGGTGACGGAGACATCCGCAGCGGACTTGCCCCCGAGATCGGTCCCTGGCTTGATGTTGACAAGGAATACATGACACCCGGCACCTATCTCGTCACCCTTACCGTGGAGGATGACGAAGGGCGCTCAAGTGGTGCAACGACGCAGATCTTTCTCGGCGACAGCCTCTCTGACGGATCGGAAGCGCTCGGCGCCTCCATCGCGCCCGACTGGCTGCTTGCGGCACGTCAGGACTCGGTGTATTTCACCCTGGACGAGGGAACGGGACCGGTGACTTCACTCGCCTCCGTTCTGTGGGATTTCGGGGATGGAAACACGTCGGCAAACGCCGATCCCGCGCATCGTTATGCGCAGGCCGGGCGGTACGCGGTCTCCTGCACGGCCATTGACGACTCGGGAAATTCCGCACTGACACTCTGCTCCATCTATATATATGATCCCGATACGAACGCGGTCCGCTCGCCCGGCGCTGCTTCACGCATCGCCGCCGCACCACAGGGTCAGCGCACCGCCGTGGTGGATGCGCCTGTCCATGTGACACGCCGCATCGTGTACCGGGGATTCCAGCATCTGCGCGTCGACTCGAACGCCGTCATCACCACGCGAAACGGACGTCCTGGCATACCAGGCATCAGCGGAGGATCGGGCAGCGGACTGTCGACCTACTCTCCCGGCTGGCTCATCGTCAATGGTGCGCGGATCAGTGCCGGCAGCGGCGGCGCGGGCGCATCAAACGCCCCCAACCGCTCGAGCGGCACCAAAGGCGGTAAGGGAGGAAGTCTTATCCTGCGGGGCCGGAACGTCTGGATCGGTGGCGGCACGACGCTGGCTGCCGGTGACGGCGGTGACGGCGGTGACGTGTCGGTCAGCGTGCCGGCACCGGGCACCGCGCGCGCGTTCGCAAAACGGGGTGGAAACGCCGGCGGACGCGTCCGCATCCAGGGCACGAACTCCGTCAACTTCGGCGGATCGGTCACGATTCATACCGGCAACGGTGGACGCGGCGGCAACGCCACGGCCACCGGTGGTCCGGGACAGAGCCGCTGCACGAAGGGCCAGGATGGCGGCAAGGCACTCGCACGAGCCGGTGCCGGCGGCAAGGCGAATAAACGAGCCACGATTCGCGGCAATGTCGGTGGCATGGGAAATGTCACGCTGACCGGCGGACAGGGTGGTAACGGCGGCACCGCGACAGCCAACGGAGGCAGGGGCGGAGACGCGAACTGCGAAACTACTGCCGTGGGTGGACTCGGTGGCTGGGCCCGCGCATTCGGAGGTGACGGAGGCAACTCCGGCCACAGCGGTGCGTCTGTCAGCGGCGCTGAAAACTTCAAGCCGGGGGCGGGCGGTGACGCCAACGCCAGTCCCGGTGACGGCGGCAACGCGTCAGCGACACCGAATCCGGCAAAGGGCAAGGACGGCTGTCCGGGCGAGGACGGCGGAAGCGCCACTGCAACCGGGGGACGCGGCGGTGACGGGCTCGCCGTCACGGGAAAGAAAGGTCGGCTCATCGGCCAGGGACAGGACGCCGATCCGGGCACTGCGACGGTCAACGGCAGCAATGGCGGTATCGCGGATGCCACCGGCGGTGACGGCGGCGAGGGCACCGACTGCGACTGTGACGGCGGAAACGGCGGGACGGCTGCGGCACACGGCGGAATGCGCGGAGACACCGAAGCGCGCGCGAAAAGCGGCGGCTCCGAAGTAGAGAACAAGGGCTCGGACGGCAGCTCCGCCGCACTCGGCGGAAACGGCGGCACCGGCGGACACTGCTGCACGCCACCGGCACCGGTGGGCGGTGACGGCGGCGCGGGCGGAAATGCCGATGCGTTTGCCGGACCCAACGGAGCCACAGCGGACGCCATGGGCGGTGACGGTGGCGACGGCGGTGACGGCAAGGGTCCCGGTAAGGGCGGTCCGGCCGGTACGGCAACCAGCCACGGCAGCGGCGGCCTCGAAATCGACGGCGCACCGGGCAAGGACGGCGAGTGGTGTTACATCTTCGATTCCTGGTACATCTATTTCAGCAGCATCCCCGACGGCAGCATCGCGCCCGGACAGGATTACACGCTCGGCACCTACACTGACAAAGATCTCGGCACGCAGATCGGAGAGGTGGATGTGCATTTCATGACGGATGCAGAATCCGGGATGCCCGCCCCCAACGGCTACTTCAAGGCCGGGCCGCAGTTGTTCATCGAGTCGGGCGGCATTTCCTTCGACATGACGTCGCTCAAGGATATCGTGGATCCCACCCGAAACTGGTATGCAACGGAATTCACCCTGCGCTTCCAGCTGAATGCCACGAATCCCGGCATGTTCTCCTTCGTCGGCTCCGACAACGGCACGACCATCGCCTCGCAGGAAATCTTCCTCGATCCTGCCACGACGAATTATGAGGTAACGATCGCAGCCCCACAGGGGCAAAGCTTCGACGACGTCTCTATCCGCAGTGACGCCCCGGTCAGTTATGATCACTGGGAAGTTCAGATCATCGTCTTCGATCCATGATCCGTTCAATCGACACCATGGAGATACACATGCGCATTTCAGCAATTCTCGCATTTACGCTCTGTTTCCTTGCTGCCGCCCCGGCGGTGCGGGGACAGTCCGTGACCGTGCCGCATGCCGTGGCATCCACGTCCGGCGGCACGTTATATGTCGCCGCATCCGCCACGGACGCATCCGGCGCGCCGGAGCTGTGGCTGCTCTCGTACCATGCCGACGGATCCCGGGCGGGTGAGCTCCGGCTGCCAGACGCGCCGGACATCCTGCCGCGCTTCCTGTATGCCGCGACGGACACGCTGATCATCGCTGGTACGGCGCTCGACGGCATGGATCCCGACTTTCTGGCGCTGTCCGTTGATCCCGGTCTGCTCGTCGATGCGGAGGCACTTCCGGCTCCCTCCGCATTCGCCATCGAGGCCGGCTACCCGAATCCGCTCTCGGCAGCGTCCGCGCTCATCCTGTACACGCTGCCCTACGCCGCGCACGTGCGGCTGGAAGTACGTGCGCTTACAGGCGCGACGGTGGAGACTCTGGTTGACGAGTACACGCCGGCGGGCAGACACCGCGTCGTGTTCACGCCGCGCAACCTCGCCAGCGGAACGTATTATCTGATCCTGACATCACCGGAAGGAGTCGCGATTCGAAAAATCGCTCTTGTACGATAAGCGCGAACTCCCCGGCCTCCTTCGATGTTGTGATTGCGTGGATACATCCACGAACTCCGGCAAGACGGTACGCAGGCAGACCGCCCACAGGCGGTGCTGCGCCTGAATGAAAATCTGCCCGAGTACAGAGGAAGCACGTTACTCTCACCGATCATTTCATCATTTCAGAAGGAGCATTACATGAAGCGTTTTGCATCGGCCCAGTGGCAGGGGGGACTCATGGACGGCAAGGGAACATTCAGCACCGACAGCGGTGTGCTGTCGAGCATCAATTATGATTTCGGAAAGCGTTTCGCGGATGATCCCGGCACCAATCCCGAGGAGCTCATCGCCGCCGCGCATGCCAGCTGTTTTTCCATGGCGCTTTCGAACGTGCTCGGCGAGTCCGATGTCACTCCCGACGACATCGCGACAAAGGCCACACTGAACTTTGAAAAGACGGATGCCGGATTCACGATCACGGCCATTCACCTCGACGTCACGGTCAAGGCGCAGGGACTCGACGACGCCACGCTGCAGGATGCCGCGGGCAAGGCAAAGGCCGGATGTCCCGTCAGCCGCGTGCTCAATACCGACATCTCCATGACTGCCACTCTCGGCTAATCTGTTTCGGATACGGGAACGCGGACGTGATATCCGCGTTCCCGTTGTCCCGTATTTTTTTCCCTGTGATCCGTATCCTCCCTGTGATCCGAAGGTATGTCGCCGATCGACCCGCCGAGCCGCTTGGTTCGGAGCCACACCCTTCGCCGAGCCGTTGGCTCGGCGCTACAGTATATTGCCTTCTTTTCAACGCCAGCGATGAATTTTGTATTTTGACGGGTTGCGAGACCTTGAATACCGTTGAATGACAGGAATTCATGAGCGAAGAGGAAAAGGAACAGTCCTCCGAGTCTTCGAATGACGAGGAGCGCGGCGAAAACGAGATGTCCTTTCTGGACCATCTTGAGGAGCTGCGCTGGAGAATCATCTACACGCTGATCGGCATCGCGGTCGGCGCCGTCGTGCTGTGGTTCTTCATCGATCCCCTTATGGAGTATGTGCTTCTGAAGCCTGCGAAGAACTTCGACATGCGTCTGCAGAACCTGCGTCCCTTCGGACAGGTCTTCCTCTACATGCAGGTCGCGATTTTCGGCGGCATCATCCTCAGCATCCCTAACACCGTCTACCAGATCTGGAAATTCATCGCGCCGGGGCTGTATCCTCACGAGCGCAAGTACATCAGCTCCATCGTGATATTCACATCGCTGTGTTTCCTGATCGGCGTGGTGTTCGCTTACATGTTCGTGCTTCCCGCCGCATTCCGCTTCTTCTCGACCTTCGGCACCACGGACATCGAGAACATCATCTCCATCGAATATTATTTCGAGTTCATTCTCACGCTGATGATCGGTGCCGGAGCAATTTTCGAGCTGCCCATGCTGTCATTCTTCCTGTCCCGCCTCGGCATCGTCACCCCGAAGCTGATGCGAAAGTACTGGCGGCACGCCATGGTGATCAGCTTTTTCGTGGCGGCACTGATCTCGCCGGGACCGGATCCTTTCAGCATGCTGCTGATGGCGATTCCACTGGTCTTCCTGTATGAACTCAGCATCCTGATCAGCAAGATCAGCTACAAAAAACGCAAAGCACGTGCCGAAGAATAATCCCCGGATTGATCGTTGAAACTTGACGCCATCATCGCCCCCGTCCAGAGCGAGCTCAAGCATTTCGAGCAGCATTTCCGTCGTGCCCTGCGCTCGGATGTGGGCATCGTCGATACGGTCGTGCGCTACATGGTCAAGCGCAAGGGCAAGCGTATTCGTCCCGCCCTGGTCCTGCTTTCCGCCGCTGCCAGCGGCGGCATTGACGAGGCAACGTATCGCGGCGCGGCCCTGGTCGAGCTGCTGCACACCGCGACACTCATCCACGACGACGTGGTCGACGACGCCGGTACGCGGCGCGGCTGGCCCTCGATCAACGCCATCTGGAAAAACAAGGTGTCGGTACTCCTCGGCGATTACGTGCTCTCGCGCGGACTGCTGCTCTCACTTGAAAACGAGGATATCGATTTCCTCCAGAGCACTTCGACCGCCGTCAAACGCATGAGCGAGGGCGAGCTGCTGCAGATACAGAAATCACGGCAGATGAACACCGATGAGGAAACCTATTTCCGTATCATCGGCGACAAAACCGCCTCGCTGCTGGCGACCTGCTGCGAGATCGGCGCATTAAGCGCCACGCGCGACGAACAGATCGTCGACGCCATGCGTACCTATGGTGAGACGCTCGGCATTGCCTTCCAGATCCGTGACGATCTGCTCGATTTCCTCGGCACCGAGGCCACCATCGGCAAACCCGTGGGCGGCGATCTGAAGGAAAAAAAGCTGACGCTTCCGCTGATTCACGCATTTCAGAACGCGCCGTCGTCGGACCGCAAGCGCGTCATCCGCGCGCTCAAAAGCGGCGTGCGCCGCAAGGACATCAAGGAGATCGTCGCCTTCGTCCAGAAATACGGCGGCATCACCTACGCCGAACGCGTCGCCAACGACCATCGCGACCGGGCCATCGACATGCTGAAATCCATCCCGGAATCCGAGGCGAAGCGCTCCCTCGTCGCCCTCGCCGACTTCGTCGTCGCCCGCAAAAAATAGATTCTTTACCTCTTCACCTCTTTACGATTGCGCCATGAAACGAATCCCGCTGCTCCCCTTCATCCTGTTGATCCCGATCATTCTGTTCACCGCCCCTCCGCTGCACGCGCAGACGCAGGTCGAACGCATCGAAATGCTCGAGGACGATCCCGGGCGCCCGATGACCTTCGAAGACCTCTACGCGTTCGGACGCGTGAGCGATCCGCAGGTGTCGCCCGACGGAGAGACCGTGCTGTACGTGGTGACACAGTACAGCATCGAGAACAACAACTCCAACAGCGAGATCTGGGCCATCGACATCAAGGGCGAGGAGAGCGTGCGCCTGACCGATCATCCCGCCTCGGACGTCAATCCCCGCTGGTCGTCCGATGGCGAGAGCATCGCGTTCATTTCCTCCCGTGAAAACGGCCGGCAGATCTGGACGATGAACCCCGACGGCAGCGGTCAGAAACGGCTCACAGACATATCCACGGGCATCGGGTCCTTCACATGGACACCGAACGGCTCGCATTTCCTTTACAGCTCGCGCGTGTATCCCGACTGCAAGACCGACGCCTGCAACAAAGCGCGTGAAGAGGCGAAGGAAAACAATCCGGTCAAGGCACGGCTCATCGAACAGCTGCCCTATCGCGTCTGGAATCACTGGCGCGACGGCAAAGTCAGCCATGTCTTCGCCATCCCGTCGGCCGGTGGCGTTCCGGTGGAACTGACACCCGGTCCGTACGACACGCCGCCCATCGATCTCGGCGGACACCAGGATTTCGTCGCCTCGCCCGACGGAAAGGAAGTGGCGTTCGTGAAAAACACCGATGAAATGCTCGCCGCCAGCACGAACAACGACATCTGGCTCGTCGGCATCGACGGGAAAAACGCGCGATGCATCACCACCGACAACAGGGCAAACGACAATCAGCCCGTGTATTCACCCGACGGCAAGTACATCGCCTACCGCGCCATGTCGCGCATCGGATACGAGGCCGACAAGTACGATCTCAAGGTGTACGAGCGCGCGAGCGGACGCACATGGACGCTGACCGAAGGCGTCGACCGTTCGGTGGATGAAATCATCTGGTCGAACGACAGCCGCCGCATTCTCTTCACCGCGCAGGACGGTCCGTACAAATCGCTGTTCGACGTTCCCGTCGAGGGCGGCGATGTGCTGCGCGTGCTCAAGGGCGTGCTCGAACTGCAGTACGCACACATGGATACGGTCAAGACCATCGAACTCGGCACCTACCGGCACGACTTCCGCCTGCATCCCGACGGCGAGACGCTGGTCTTCATGGGCGAGCGCATGAACCATCCGGCCGAAGTGATGTCCATCAAGTACGACGGCCAGCGCATCTTCGACATCCGTCAGCTCACCACCACCAACGCCGAGCTGATCGAGGAAATCAACATGCCGGCGCCGGTGAGCTTCACCTTCCCGAGTTTCGACGGAGTGGATGTACAGGGCTGGATCGTCGCGCCGCCGGACTTCGATCCCTCAAAGAAATACCCCATGATTTACCTCGTGCACGGCGGACCGCAGGGCGTGTGGGACGACGACTTCCATTACCGCTGGAACCTCGAGCTGTTCGCCGCGCCCGGCTACGTCGTCGTTGCCGTCAACTGCCGCGGTTCGGTCGGCTTCGGCCAGGAGTTCACCGACGGCGTCAACGGCAGCTGGGGCGGCGCACCGTACAAGGACCTCATGGCCGGCCTCGACTTCGTGCTGCAGGAGTACCCCTTCATCGACCGCAACCGCGTCGGCGCGGCCGGCGCATCCTACGGCGGTTACATGATGAACTGGTTCCTCGGCAACACCGGTCGCTTCAAGGCGCTCTTCTGTCACGCCGGCGTCTATGACCTCGTCAGCATGTACGGCGCCACCGAAGAGCTGTGGTTCCCCGAATGGGAATTCGAGGGCACGCCGTGGGACAACCCCGAGATGTACGAGAAATGGTCCCCCAGCCGTCTCGCCGGCAATTTCAAAACGCCGACCTACGTCTCACACGGACAGCTCGACTTCCGCGTCCCCGTCACGCAGGGCATGCAGCTGTTCACCGCCCTGCAGCGCCAGGGCATCGAGAGCCGCTTCCTCTACTTCCCCGACGAGGGTCATCTCGTGCTCAAGCCGCGCAACTCCCAGCTCTGGTACGGCGAATTTCACCGCTGGTTCGCGAAGCACCTGATGAAGGGGGATCAGGAATAGGGGGATTTCAGTCCATCAGGGATGCCGATGCACGGGGGATGCCGACACCACTAGATTAAAAAAGCGGAGACGGTTTTGCTGCCGTCTCCGCTGATTCCGAACGCCGCTGCCTTGAGGTATTTCCGGCGCGGGGTATTTGTCTCCTGCTTCATCATCTCGCCTCATCATCCACATCATACCCGCGCCATGGGTTGTGATGCGACGCTCGGAATGTACCGGGTCAGAATCCGCCTCGTTGGGGTTCGACATTCTCCGTTTTCAGTGTATGGTGGATCATCGCAGTGATCTGCTGATGTCTTTCGCTGCTGACCATGCCCTCCGCCATCACGGCTTCATCGCCGATGAAGACCTTCTTCCAGCAGCAATTCATGCGCATCCGCATGCTGCCTTCTATGATGGTAAAGCACAGGGAGTCGACAGAGCCGATGTCAAGCACGGCTTCCGCGCTTCCGTCAGTCGCCGCGAGACGGATCTGTGAACCGTCCACGCATCCGACGGGAAGGAACTCATAGCCACGCACGCTCAAGCGATCCTCCGTTATTGTGATATCTCCGTCACAGCTCTTGATCACGATGGGCGTTTCATCCGCCTGTGCCGCCGCACCCGTGACCATGAACAGCAGCAGAACCGTTCCGGCCAGAATACGCATCATTGCCTCATCTCCTCGTCTCGATTCATACATTCGTTTCCTGGATTCTCCAGTTCGTACCTGACCATATCATAGACGCGTAATCTTCCCCGTCTCGCGAATTCGTGGGAACGGAAAAACCCACCTGCGTGACCGGGACTCAGAAAACTTTTCGGATTTTGACCTGATGACAAAAAACCCAACGCAACAGGCAGAATCAATAGGTAGTTCTACACATTTTTATAGGTAGTACCACCTATTTTCGAGGTGAAACCGGCAGTTTACAGGGATTCCGCAGAGAATCATATCGCAGATTTGCGCAGATTCATGCACAGATTTGCGCAGATAGCTTTTTCGAAGACCAATCTGTGGAAATCTGCGTGTCCTCTGCGAAAATCTGTGATATGATTTCTCCGCGTAATCTGCCATAATCCATATTGGAAGTTGTCCGGAAATTCCCCTTAATGATTCAACCATGATCGCGCTGACAAATATCACCAAGGAATACCCCGGCAAGGTGCTGTTCAAGGACGCCTCGCTGCGCATCGGCGACCACGAGCGCGTGGCCATTGTCGGACCGAACGGCGCCGGAAAATCCACGTTGATGAAAATCATCACCGGCGAGATCGAATCCGACAGCGGCGAGATCGCGCAGTCCCGCGCGAATACCGTGGGCTATCTGCCGCAGGACGGCGTGGTGCACAGCGGACGCACGCTCTTCGACGAGGCATCCACCGCCTTCGACGACATCATCGCCCTGCACGACCGCATCGACCAGCTCAGCGAGGAAATCTCCCGCCTTTCCGCCAATGCCGACACCGCCGAGGCGAATGCCGCCAGGGACGCGATGCAGAAGAAAATCGAAGAACTCGGCGAGATCCAGCACGCGCTCGAACACCGCGAGGGATGGAACATCCAGACGCGCGTCGCGCAGGTGCTGTCGGGACTCGGCTTCCATGAAAAGGACTTTCGGCGTCCCACCGAGGAGTTCAGCGGCGGCTGGCAGATGCGCATCGCGCTCGCGAAGCTCCTCCTGCGCGAACCCACCATCCTTTTGCTCGATGAGCCCACGAATCACCTCGACCTCGACGCCCTCCAGTGGCTTGAGGAATACCTGCAGAACTACGAGTACTCCATCGTACTCATCTCCCACGACCGCCGCTTCCTCGACAACATGGTACAGCGCACTGTGGAGGTCAGCGGCGGCAGCATGACCGAGTACGCCGGCAACTACAGCTACTTCATCGAGCAGAAGGCGCTGCGCATGGAGCAGCTGCGCGCCGCCCAGGCCAACCAGCAGCAGCAGATCAAGCAGACCCGGCAGTTCATCGACCGCTTCCGCTACAAGGCCACCAAGGCCCGGCAGGTGCAGAGCCGCGTCAAAATGCTCGAGAAAATGGAACTCATCGAGATCGAGGACGAAGAAGGCGGCATCTCCTTCGACTTCCCCGAGCCGCCGCCGCCCGGACGCATCCTCATGGAGCTGAAGGATCTCGACAAATCCTTCGGCGACCTGTCGCTGTTCCGCGGACTCGATTTCACCATCGAGCGCGGTGACCGCATCGCCTTCCTCGGCGTCAACGGCACCGGGAAATCCACCCTCGCGCGCATCATCGCGGGCATCGAGCCGTATCAGGACGGCGAGCGCACACCCGGCCACAACGTATCCATCGGCTACTTCGCGCAGAACCAGGCCGAGGAGCTCGATCCCTCGAAAACCGTCTTCCAGACGCTCGACGACATCGCCGTGGGTGAGATCCGCAAGCGCCTGCGCACGCTGCTCGGCTGCTTCATGTTCTCGGGCGACGATGTCGACAAGCGCGTCAGCGTGCTTTCGGGCGGAGAAAAAAGCCGCCTTGCGCTGGCCAAAATGCTGCTCACGCCGTCGAACCTCCTCATCCTCGACGAGCCCACCAACCACCTCGACATGCGCAGCAAGACCGTACTGCAGGATGCGCTTTCGCGCTACGAGGGCTCCTTCGTCATCGTCTCGCACGACCGCGACTTCCTCGAGCCGCTGCTCAACAAGTGCATCGATTTCAAGGATGGCCAGGTGCGCGAGACGCTCGGCACGGTCAGCGATTACCTCCTCAAGCGTGCGGGGGAGGATGACGGACAGGAGCGGCGCGGCGTCGCGGGACAGACGCTGCAACGCAAGGAGGCGCAGCACAGCGGACGCGACCGCAAGCGCGAGGAGGCCGAAAACCGCCAGGCCCGCTACAAGCGCCTCAAACCACTGAAAAACAAAATCGAACGCCTCGAGAAGGAAATCGAGGCACTCGAGGAGAACAAGTCCGGGATCGAGCGCGCACTCGCCGACGAAGCCACCTACCGGGACGAAGAAAAGGCGCGCGACCTCACCTGGCGCTACAAGGAGGCCGGCGAAACACTCGCCCGCGCCTACGAAGAATGGGAGAAGCTTCAGATCGAGATGGATGCGATCGACAAAGAATTCGGGAAGTAGTCTTATTCGATGCGGAGACGCCGGCAAAACCCGGCGCGTACCCATGAGAACATGATTCGTTCCAGGTAGCGGCAAATGACTCGGGTATTACGACAGCCGGGCAAACACCTCGGGCTGTTGTTCGGCGATGCGTAACAATGCCAGCGCGGGGCCGCTGGGTTTCCGCCTTCCCTGCTCCCAGTCCTGAACAGTCCGCAGGCTGACACCCATCAATCCGGCAAACGCGCTTTGCGAAAGTTTGAGCTTCGAACGGATTTCCTTCACTGTGGACGGCGCTTTCAGTTCATGCACACGAAGCTGCTTCCTTCCGGCCTTATGCTCTTTGATCTCACGGATTCCTTCAAGAATCTCCCGGCCAATATCACGTTCAGTCATTTTTCTATCTCCTTCGCAATCTGTTTCAATACATGTGCTGGAATCGTAATCGCTTCGCTCTTGCTGTAAATCGACAAAAGCCAGATTTCGTCATCCTTGCCCTTGTAGTAATAAATTACTCGGACACCACCACGTTTTCCTTTTCCTGAAACATTCCATCTGAGTTTACGAACGCCGCCGGATCGAGGAACGACTCTACCGGTTTCCGGAAATTGCATGAGCAACGATTGAAGTCCTTGAAACTCCTCTTCGGACAGATATGAATGGAGGTGCTTCGAAAATGCGGTCGTCTCGATGAAAACCATGCACAAATATACGGCAGAGCCGTAGAATGTGGCAAGTGCAATTTGCGCTCTCCGTTCCCCACGCTCACGCGTGGGGCTACCACCTAGGATTCTCCTTTCCGTTGCTTTTGCCTGCCTTTTCCGCTATGTTTTCTCCGGATACACGACTCCGATACAGATTTTTTCCGCGTGGAGGGAACGAATGTCCTTCTGCGGTGTCTTGGTGGTGACACGGACAACGACCGAACGGCGGAATGCAGGAATGACGTGATCAAGGAAGTGAGTCAGAGCGTCTCGCAGGATCTGGAGTTGCAGCGGCGGATCCGGGAGGGCGACAACGCTGCGTTCGCGGATCTCTACGGCCGGCACAAGCAGGCAGTCTACCTGTACTGTACCCGCTTCCTCGGCGAACGTCCCGCAGCGGAGGATATCTTCCAGGAGGTCTTCCTCAACGTGCTCGAAAAAATCCGGGGCGGGATGGAAATAGAAAACGTGGAGGCCTACCTGGTGCGCTCGGCGCGGAACCGCTGCCTCAACAGCATCCGCAACCGCAAATACCCCGCGGATGTCGATGACATGCAGGACTTCCTGCCGGGCGAGGACGCTCCCGACGCCGGCGAAATCGACGACCTGCAGCGCGCGCTAAACCGCCTTCCCGCGGACAACCGCGAGGCGCTGCTGCTCTGCGAATATGAAGGCTACAGCTATGAGGAAATCGCGGAACTGACCGACGTTCCGCTCAGTACTGTTCGCAAGCGCATTTTCCGGGCACGCCGTAAGCTGCGCGATTGGTTCACCACCGGTTCAGCACGGACATAAGGCAATGAATTTCGAAGAACAGATATCCGCGTTCATGGACGGCGCGCTGAGCGCCGAGCAGGAGACAGAATTCCTGCACATCCTCTCCGTCTCGCCGGAGAAGCGCGCCCTTTTCCATTCCTACATGGGCGTGCGCTCCGCCATCACGGCCGACGCGCGCGGCTCCGCCGTTCCCGGCCATCTCGACCGGGCCGTCCTCGGTGCGGCCGGCGCGGCGGCAGGCGGCGGCGCGGCAGCAGGCGGCGGCGCGGCAGCAGGCGGCGGTGCGGCGGCAGGCGGCGCGGCAGCAGGCGGCGGCGCGGCGGCAGGCGGCGCAGCAACAGGTGGCGCGGCAGCAGGAAGCACGGCGGCCGCGAGCGGCGTTGCAGCGGCAGCGGGGTGGTGGACGGCATCGCGCGTCATCACCGCCGTCATTCTCGGCCTCTCCCTGTTCGGGGCGGGATATTTCCTTCCCACGCTGCTGGACGACAGCAGTGCCCCGGACGCAGACCCGGAAACCCTCAGCATCCCGGGCGGGACGACAGACGAACGAACACAGACCGGCATCCCCGCAGCAGGGGATCCTGCTGCAAGCGCCCGCGGCGGGCGCACGGACATCAATCCCCCCGAAACATCGGCCACCGGACCCAATACGCGAGGCTCGGATGCGACGGGAATGACTCCCTCCGCGACGGGCGGCCCGTCCGGACACCCCGGCGACGACGGATCCGGTGATCGGGCAACAGGCGGGGGACACACCGCGGGCGGTGAGCGCATCGTGTACCGCAACGTCTACATCACGCGCGTGGACACCGTGTATCTCAGCGACAGGACCGAAGGTGCCGGCATCGCGGATGCCGTGCGCAGGACGCCCACAGGTGACGCTGGCGCCGGTCACACCGTAAACGCCGACAGCGGCGCAGGCACAACGCGCATCGTGCGGCGGGTGGACACCGTCTCCATCGCGCTCATGCAACGCGTGCCGAACGAGCGTCCGCTGATCATCCGCGAGGCGCCGCGCCAGGAGTTGCAGTTTCCGCTGCCCGGACGTTTCGTGGTCGAGGTGCAGCGCGAGCATCTCAACACCTGGCCGTACATCGACTACAACCGCGTCGGCGCGGAGCGCGCGCAGCAGCAGTTCGCCGTCTCCGCCGGGTACATGTTCGACCGGAATCACACGGCCGGACTCATGGCGGGCGAGAAATCCTTCGCCATGGAATACTACCGCATCCAGGGCGATTCGCTGTATCTTTTCCAGCAGCAGCCCGCGCTCGTGTACGGCGGCGGATTCTACCGCTACTCCCTGCCCGTCACGACGGGCATCGTTCCGGAAATCACGCTGCAGCTCGGCGGCTCGGACCTCGGTCCCGTCTTCGGCGGCCGCATCGGCGTGCAGCTCATTCCCTTCGACAATGTCAGCATCATCCTCGGCGCGAACGGGGCGCTGCTGGCGTATCGTTACAAAGACAAACTCTTCACCAGTCACAGTCTCGGACTTTCATACGGATTGCGTTACCGCTTCTGACGACATCGCGATGTCATAGCAACGCCACGGATGCCGACCCGCGCCTGCAGCCGCCGGGGAGGCCTCCGATTCCGGTGTGGACACTCCTGCTCACATCGGCGATACTGCTGTGCCTCTTCGCATGTTCGCCGCCGGACGATGCGAATCCGGTCGACATCATCGGCGAGGATATCTGCCGCGACGAGTGGCGCGATGACACGGCGCGCATCCGCACGACCATACGCTTCGAGGCGATCGTGGACACGACGACATTCAAGATCGAACGGTTCTCCGGAAGCGGCCTGCGCGTCGCGATGGTGTGCATTCCACCCGATACCGACTCGCTGCCCTACCGCGACATCTATTCCGTCTCGGCGAATTATCTCGACATCCCGGCGGCGGGGCTTCCCTTCAACGCGGAAATCCCGCCGGAGTATTTCCGGCAGTACAACTGCGCCCGTCTTGCGGCGGCGGTCATCCTCGTCTATCGCGACGGGAATGACAATGGACGCTTCGATCCCGGTGAAAACGTCGTCGGTGCCGACGAGCAGAGCATCTACGCCTTCGCGCAGGGCAATCTCAACACGATTCCGCGCGAACCGTTTGAAAGCCTGTATTCAAACTCCAATGTGCTTATCCGCTATGAACGAGCGCCCGGCCAGTACTTTCAGTCCTCGCCTGATTACCTCGCAACGATCTTCATCATACACGTGCGCGGGGATGCCGCATCCTACGACATCCCGTATCCCTGGCCCGTGTCAACTCCGCTGCTGCGATGACAGCGCGAGGAGCTGATGCCATGAAACGAACCTGTATCCTCATCCTGCTTCTGCTCGCCGGCGCCGCGCCGGTCACGCAGCTGCACGCGCAGCCGCGTCTGGAGCTGCGGCATCTCAAGCCGAACACGCCGGACTACTATTATTACCAGCTCTACATCGCGGCGTACTGCGCCGACAGCGTCATCTACGATCTGCAGAAGCATCAGCTCATCTACGAGGAAACCCTGGGCCGCATCGACACGAACAGCTATACCATCGATCGCCGCGCATCCCCGGCGCGGAATTCCTGCTACGACCTCGTGCTGGTGATGGACAACTCGTCGAGCATCTCCGCCGACGCGCTTTCCCGCAGCATCACCGCGGCGCATGCCTACGTCGACACCATGGCGCGCGACTGCCAGCGGGCGGCCATCGCGTCCTTCGCCGATCGTCCCACTCTGCGCTCCTTCCTCACCGAAGACCGCCAGGCGCTGCATGACGCGCTGGAGGGCATGGCGCCCGGCGGCAAGCGCGCACTCTACGACGCCATTTTCCAGGGCATGCTCGAGCTCTCAACCAACGGCACCGCCCGGCTGAAAGTCGTGCTCGCGCTCACGACGGGCAACGACAACGCCAGCGGCAATCCCGCCGAATGGCTGATCGAGACGGCACATCGCGACGACATCCGCGTGTTCATTGTCGGACTGGGATCGGGGATTTTCGAGGAGCCGCTTCGCGAGCTGTGCACGGAGACCGGCGGACTGTACTTCCCCGTCGCCGATGCCGAAGCGCTGCCGGAACGCTACACGGAGCTGGCAGGCTTCGTGCAGCGGGAGTTCGACGAGCATCGCATCGTGCGGCGCACGCGCGATGTCATCATGCAGAATCTTCATATCAGCATGCGTCTCGAGGCCTGTGACGACAGCGTCTGGGTCTCGCGGCTGTTCAATCCCAACGTCACATCCGCATCAGAACTCCCTCCGCCCACTTCCTTCCGGCTCGGACAGAGTTACCCCAATCCCGTGCACGCCAACGCCCAGCTGCATTTCCGTTTCGACATCGACGCCGCGCGCCAGCTGCCGCTGCGCCTGCAGATTTTCGACCGCCTCGGCCGCGAAGTCGCGCGCGTCTTCGACCGCCGTTTTCCGCCGGGCAGCCACCTGGTGGCATGGTCCTCCGCTGGACTGCGTCCGGGCGTGTACTTCTACCGCCTCGTCAGCGGGGAGGGGATGAGAACGGGGACGCTTACCGTGATTCCATAAACTTGCTGCACTCCCGGGGAACGATCCCGGCATTGGCGTGTCTACGTGATGTCCATCGACGAAAGACACGTTCAATTCATATCCCGGAGCAATGCCATGAAATCGCTTGGGAAGCTGCTGCTTGTTATCCTCATCCTCGCCGGCGCCGCGGAGAGCGCCGCGGCGGGCGTGCTGTACGCGCGCCGGCCGGGCACCGAGTCCCCTGTCTACAACCTGCGCATCAGTCACATCCGCACGACGGTGACCATCGCTGGACAGCTGGCCGTGACGCATGTGGACGAGGAATTCTTCAACGACAATCACTCCACGCTCGAGGGCTTTTACGCCTTCCAGCTGCCCGAGGGCGCCCATGTCGACGGCCTCTGGCTGTGGGTCAACGGCGAACGCCGCATCTTCGTGGTGAAAAAGAAGGAGGAGGCCGAGCGGCTGTACGACAGCGTGGTCGTCGGACAGCGACGCGATCCCGCCATCCTCGAATCCCTCGGCAAGAACCGTTTCCAGCTGAAGGTTTTTCCCATCGGTCCCTTCAGCTCGCGCCGCATCGAAATGCGCTACTTCCACACGCTGCCGCTCACCGAGGACGGCACCGTGCACTACCGCTACCCGCTGAACCTGCAGGGATATCAGTCCACCCCCGTCGAAAGCACCACGCTGCGCATCAACGTGGAGTCCAAACTCCCCGTCGAAGACATCACCACCAACTTCGACGACAATCCCCTGCTCTGCCGGAAGACGATATTCGGGGATCACGAATTCCGCATCGATTTCGGAGACGAAAATACGTTCTACTCGCAGGATTTCGAACTGGCGTACAAACCCGCTGGCGTATACAGCGTATTCCCGGCCTTGAGCTGGCATGATCCGGAGGATCCCGCCGAAGAGTCATACTTCATCTGCTGGCACCCCGAGAAGCCCGAAGCGGCGAGCACGCAGGCGCGCGATCTCGTGTTCGTGCTCGACGCCTCCGGCAGCATGGGCACCGAGCAGATCGGCACCGTCCGCGACGCCGTGATATCCATTCTCCGGAAGCTGCGCAGCATTGACCGCTTCCGTATCGTGCTGTTCAGCAATACCGCGATCGCCTGGCCGGCGCTCGCGGAGCTGCGCGCCGCCACCACGGAGAACATCGAGGAAGGAGTGGATTTCATTCAACGCGCCTATGCCGCCGGAGGATCGACGAATTATGGAATGGCCTTCCGAGCGGGACTCGCCGCGGAGTTCCGACCCGAGGCCGTTCGGCGCATGCTGTTCCTCACCGACGGCATGCCGAATACGGGCCAGACGTCAAAGGAAGGATTGCTCAGCATCATCGAGGATAACGATGAGCTGGGTGTCGGCATCTATCCCGTCATTGTCTACAGCGACCGGATCGATCTTCTCTACGACATCGCGGACGCGCGTGGCGGAAAGGTGACGATGGTGGAGAACGGCGACGGACTCGAAACCGTCATCTCCCGCATCATGCTCGAACTGGACATCGCAGCGATTTCGAGTCCTGTGGTGACATACGAAGGCGGTCAGACATGGCTGGTGTATCCCGAAAGCTTTCCACCCTATGCCGGCGTGGACCGCCTCGTCACCACCGGACGCCTGGTCGGCACCGCGCCGGAACCGGTGCGTCTCACCTACCGCAACGCCGCGAATGAAACCGTCGAGCGTCTGCGCAGCGTGGATTTCACCGCCATGCGCACCGACATGGAGCAGATCGCCTCGTACTGGGCGGCGGCGCACATCGGCTCGCTGCTTGAGCAGTATGAACGCACGCCAAACGATGAGCTGAAGGAGAGCATCATCGCGCTCAGCATCAAGCACCGCATCCTGACGCCCTTCACCGCGTTTCTCGTGCTGGAAAACAATCCCATCGATCCCCCGACATCCGCGGAAGCCGTCGCCGAGGTCATCCCCGAAGAGGTTTCGCTCGGACGAAACTATCCCAACCCCTTTTCCCTTTCATCAGCCGCCGTCACCGTGATTCCCTACACGCTGGGCAGCGCGCGTCCGGTGCGCATCGTCGTCACCGACATTCTCGGACGAGTGATCCGCGTACTCGAGGACGGCATGCGGTCCGCCGGCGCACATTCGGTGTCGTGGGACGGAAGGGACATGTATGGCCATGCCGTCACCCCGGGCGTATACTTCCTGCGTCTGCAGTCCGGCAGCGTCACCAAAACACTGCGCATGAGCGTCATGCGTTGACAGCCCATGGGGGAAACGGCATACGAGCCAGGGCGCCCGGGTCGCTGCAGACCGGGCGCCTTTTTTTGTGGCTCCTCACATGAATCTGTTGATGGTTTGAGGCCGATCAAGACCACCCGGACATGAAGACTGCATCGGATTGATCATCAGTTTTGTCGCTCTGAAAAAGCGGAGACAGTCCGTCCATTTTCAATAGGGTACAAACGATTCAGACGCACTTTCTACGCACAGATTCGTGTGACGAGCCTTGTACAGGCCAAAAATCTTTCTATAATAATACCACGCAATTGCATTACGCATCGTGCGTTGTAGTGAAATGCTTGATGCCGTACTGTAGATGAGTTCGTTCCATTTCTATATTGGAGAGTTTCTCGATGCCAAGAGAACACCTGCCCGAAAACAAATCCCCCCCCACAGCGGCATAAATAATAGTAAAAATGCATTACTCATCGCATGCGCTGCAGCCGCACTGCTTGTTTTTGTAAACTTTCTGACGAAAGACCTCTGGGGAGATGAAGTTCTCAGCGTACAATTTGCAGATGGGACGTGGTCAATGCTGTTTGATAAGCTTTCGAGTGATTATCATCCGCCACTGTATTTTGTTATTCTAAAAATATGGATAGAAATATTTGGCGCCAGCATTATTAGTCTGAAGATATTCCAGGGCGTGAATCTGGTAATGCTGCTGTATTCCAGTATTATTATTATCAGATACCGGGTGGATGATCGCAAATACATCTATTCGATCGTATTCGCTCTGAGTATGCCCATCCTCCTGTATGGTGTGATGTTGAGATATTATGCCATGGCCGCATCCATTGCGGTATTCTCTACATATTATCTTTTACGGTTTCTGAACAGCGAAAATAAAAAATATGTAGTATATGTTGCTGTGATGTATGCGCTGCTACTGTATACAGATTATCCAAGTGCGATGATCATGATCGCGCACGTTATTATTGTGCTCATCCGCGCCAGGAGGCATATCATAATATATTCTTATACGATTGTTGGGGCCATTACATTGTTCGCTCCGTGGGGCAACATTCTATTCGGGCAGCTGAAGCAAATTACCGAAGCGGGCAGCACTGCGCATTTTAACGAATCAGCATATTCCATATTAATTAAATATGCATATTCATTCTACTCATACTTGATCGGAGAGACAATCTTGCCGACTGAGGCTATTGATCTGACGATCGCCGCGACAGCGATTACCGCGCTGGTCGCTGTATACATGTATAATCGTTCATGGAAGAGGGCCATAAGAGAGTGGCCGTTGTTGCTGGTGGCGATCACAGGCTTGATGATGACATCAATAATCACTACATACATATCGACTCATACAAGCTTTGTCTACACACCATCCCGGTCTCTCTATGTGTACCCACATCTTTTTGTCGTGCTTATATCGCCAATTACCGGCAGCAGCAGAAAGTACCTGCCGGGAGTTGTCTTGTGGATTATTATGCTGACATATGGTTGGTACAACTACATCAATGACCGGCATTTCTTTATGCCAGTGTATGCTACACCGTGGGGCGATATCTCAAAGCAGATTGTGGACAGTGGATGTCCCGTTGTATCAGACGAATCTCATGTTTTGCGATACTACGAGAAGCACAACGGTTTATCGATTGACATACTCGAGACCGCTGATGCTATTATCAGGAATGAACCGCATGGAGTTGCTCAGAAAAAGCCCTGTGTGAACATCATACTGACGGACAGAATGTCGACAGAGTCTGAATTGAATCAAAGGGAACTCGATAGATTGCTGGGAGCATATAAAAATGTTGATACAACCACATTTCTTACGTACCCGGAGAACTATTTGAAACTTATTCAGCGATATACAAAAAAGGAACATTACAAGGGGAAGGTCATCGTTATCGAAGCCGGCCCTTAGTCACTCCAGCGTTCCGTAGCGTGTTAGGTTGTGAGGGCTCGATATTCGTTTTTCAGTTGCTCACATACCCCAGGGGTACATCGAGCGGGGGACGCAATGCTCGCCGGCGGTTTCCGCGGTGAGGTCGATGCGGAAATCAATCGCTTCCTCCTTTTCGCTGCGGTACGGCTCTTCGAAGACGACCCGGTATATTGCGGCGGGCACATGCTCGATGAGGATATCCAGATCGTACAGGCAGTTACAGCGGCAGTTCGGTCCCACCTCGGATTCCGTGATTGTGATCACATCCCCATCGAGGTGCACGTCCATGCCGAACTCTTCCGGACAGCAGTTGAAACCGGCGTTCACATGCAGCATCCGCAGCGTGCGCTGCGCGGGATCGTAGGTGTACTGCACGCAGGAACGGTCGCTGCCCGCTTCGCCGCGCGTGAACGTCTTGCATCCCTCAACTTCGACCAGCGACACGGTCATCTCCGATGTCTCCGGCACGTTGACCGGCGCGTCTCCGCCATCGTCCCCGCAACCGGAGATCATTCCCAGCAGCGGCACGAGCAGGACGAGCACAATGGTGTGTTTCAGCATATCAGCCTCGCGTGATGTCATACACGCCTGCATCCTACTGTAATTCCGGGAGAAAATAAAGGGAAAAAGAGCAACAATGCGGTGATGCTTGACATTGCCAATTCATATCTGTAATATCCTATTGTCCAATACATTTTCAGACGTTCATCAGCCGCGGCCCGGAATCCGGCGCCACGGCCGTACGCATTGCCTGATATCGCACCTTCAACACCACGTATCCATCAATCACCATGGAGGAGATGCCATGCATGTATTCCGATACAGTCTGTTTCTGTTCACCGCAATGCTGCTGCTTCCGGCCGTCGTCCGGCTGCAGGCGCAGCAGCCGTCGCCGCCCGTGCAGCGGGTGTTCCACTACCAGGGCTGCCTGACCGATGCGAGCGGCGTGAAGATCGACGGACAGCGCACCATCCGTTTTGAAATCGTCGATCTCGACAGCAGTCCGCTCGCCGTGCTCTTCAGCGAGACCGTGCAGAGCCTGCAGGTCGAAGACGGCATATTCGAACACGCCATCGGCAGCGTGGACACGACAAACAATCCCCTGCCGCCGCTGATCTTCCAGAAGCGCGTTGCGCTGCGCCTGACCGTCGACGGCGAGACACTCAATCCGCCCATCCCGATCTATCCCGCTCCGGTCGCCATGGTGGCGCTGTATGCGGATTCGCTCAAACAGCCGCTGCCGGAAGGACCCCGCGGACCCGCGGGACCGCCGGGCGCGGACGGCATCAGCTGCTGGGATCTCAACGGCAATGGCATGAAAGACCTCGCCACCGAGGATATCAACGGTGACGGTGTCGTCGACGTGGCCGACTGCCAGGGACCCATGGGTCCGCGCGGACCGAGAGGACCTGCCGGTGCAAACGGAAAAGACGGAAAAGACGGCATCAACTGCTGGGATACCAACGGCAACGGCGTCAAGGATCCCGGCGAGGATACAAACGGCGACGGAGTGTGGGATGCCAGCGACTGCAAGGGACCCAAAGGCGATCCGGGTCCGCCGGGCGGCGTTGGCGACACCATCGTCGTCGAGGATCTGACCGTGACCGGGCGCTCCATGCACGAAGGCAACGAGCACTTCCGCCGCGGCATTACCGTGGGCGGACAGGACAGCGCACGGGCGAAGCTGCGCATCGACTCCACCGGCGAGATCTACGCGCGCAGCATGCACATCATCGATCCCGACGTGAGCGGACTTTACGACTTCAACCGCGTGGTGGAGTTCGACTCGTCCGGTTCCGTCCACCGCATGCCCGAGCGCTACATCACCTTCAATCCCCGCAATCCGCAGGAATCCGACACGACCGTCGTGCGCGGCGACGGCATATCCACGCCGGCCGTGCGCATCGTCAATCCCCACTCCGGCGAGGAAATCGCCCGCCTCGACACCAACGGCTCCTGGCATCACAAGCCGGAGTATTTCATCTCGCAGAATCCGCAGGATCCCACGCAGCGCGACACCACCGTGGTGACGGGCAGCGGCGTATCGTCGCGCGGATTCGTCACACGGGATCCCGCGACGGGCATGCCCTCGGCAGTCATCGCGCCCGACGGCGAGGGCTATTTCCGCAGCCTGCATCTGGTGGATTCCACCGGCAGCCGTCAGATCAACTTCAACCGCAACGGACAGTCGGAATTCTTCCGCCTGGTGTCGTTCATGCTCGGACTGCGCATCCTGCTCGAGACCGGCGCCTGGCTGGAATTCACGCCCTTCGGCATGTTCCTGCCGCTGACGAACGGCTACATCATGGAGCTGAGTCCCTTCGACGGTTTCTCGATCAAGGATCCCAACGCGCCGCCATCGAATCAATACATCGCGCATATCGATCCCAACGGCAACTCCCTGTTCACCGGACAGAAGAACGCCCTGGTCAGCACCGAATCCTACGGCATGCGCAAAATGTACGTCGAGGAATCCACCGAACTGTGGTTCAGCGACCGCGGATTCGGCAAACTCGAGGACGGTGAAATCCGCATCGCGCTCGATCCGATGTTCCTCGAGACCGCGCATGTCGATGACGCGCATCCCATCCACGTACGCCTGACCCCGACCGCGCAGTGCAACGGACTGTACGTCGCGGAGAAGGGCGAGGATTACTTCATCGTGCGTGAGCTGATGGACGGCACATCGGACGCGACCTTCGACTGGGAGGTCAATGCGAAGCGCCGCAATTACGAGGATGCGCGCATGGAGGAATTCACCGCACCGGAATCCGGCGCGCCGCGGGAGGTGACACAATGATGAGGAGTATATTCAGTCGCATGGCACGGCTGTCCGAACGGGACGCACATGCGCGGCATCGGTCCGGACCGCATCCGACCGCACTGCTTCGGCGCATGCTGCTCTGCGCGGCGCTTCTGCTCGCATCCGCGGGAGTGCTGTCTGCGCAGTCCAGCGCGAGCTACGCCATCGCCTTCGACGTCTTCGACAGCGGCGGAGGAATGTCCTCCGCTTCGGGCGCCGCCGTCAACGCGCATTCCATCATCGGCCAGGCGGCCGTGCTGCACGTCGCATCCGCCGCGAGTCACACCGCCTCATCCGGCGCGGGATGCATGTTCTGCGGCAGCTTCGTCACCAGCGCGGTGGACCCTGCCATGCTGCCCGACGTCATGCGCCTGTATCAGAACTATCCGAACCCGTTCAATCCCTCGACCACCATCCGCTACTCCCTAGAGCGCGGCGGGCACGTACGGCTCTCCGTTTACAACCTGCTCGGCGAGAAGGTGGATGTCATCGTCGACGAACACCGGCAGCCCGGCGATTATTCCATCGAATACAATGCCGCCGAGCTTCAGAGCGGCGTATACCTTTACCGTCTCCGCACCGGAGACGGACAGCTCACGCTGCGCATGATGTTGATGAAGTAATCCGGAAGGATGTCGCTGTTTTATAAACGCGACGGGGGCGATTGCTCCCGGCGTTGTTGTATTTTCACCTATGTTACCAAAGCAGTAATGCGCGGCTTGTTCTTTTTTACTACATTTTTAGAAGGGCTTCATTTACCTGTTTCAATATTATTCGCCGGTCGCTAATTACGACGAGAGTGGCAACAGCAAGCAGTGTTAACGCTAAAAATATGCCGAATACATCAGAAAGGATGTAGAGCAGGAAAATCAATACAGAAGTTGGGCCCAGAGTCCAGTAATCGTACCAATTTACCGAGTACTCCATAATCTTATCTTCGTCGACAAGTTTAATATGTAATATCGGCTTGGCGATTGGTAAAATAATCCCAACAGAATGCGTACGATTGATCCTCAGTGTTAGTTTATTCTGTGATTTATCAACAAGTTCAAGCATGTATTGCCCATCTGCCAAGCCCTTTAGCGCCCTTTCTATTGTCTCAATAGAGGTGCGACATGAGGTGGGTTGAAATGTACACTCGGTTTTGAATAAACTCATTAGCAGGCTTCTAAAAAACCATGATAATATGATCTCCCCCCAGTCTTCGGACCAGGTGGATTATACGCTGCCTGTCCTCCGAATCCGCCGAGAGAGGAAAAGGCGAATTTGTTGTACCTGAGACACACGCCTCAATCGATAGTATATGTAGCTACTACATATCGATTGTCCACTAACTCAACTCTCATCAGCGCCGTTTCACCCATCTGAATCGTCCATCCAGGCACCATTTCCTGACTCCATACCATCTTCTCTGCACGTACATCATAGACATCCAGCCATTCGTGTGTAGCGCCATTCCCGTCCTTTCTATACATCATGATTGCAACATGATTATCGCCCAAGGAATACATACCACTTAACAGCGATTCAATATGATACGTTTTGTATTTTTCGTATGCCGACATTCCGGACAGGTTGTGCTTTCTTGACATATGATAAAGTTTATCATAATAGTTATGATACGGCCTACCTATCAGCTTCATTTTCCGCCCGGTCGCTTCATTCCTTATATATGGCCGCAGCGGTTGGCCTGTCCACAATTCGCCGTTCAATGAGCAAAAATAGCCATTGGCTATATTATCTTCTATCCCAAGAATTTTATACGCGCTGTCAAGTGGTGATGTTTTGATAACCTCACCAGACGCAATATCCACGACACTGAGAGTATTCGACTCATACACAGCCTCACCTTTCGCGTCCCATGGACATTGTGTAATAAAGAGCTTTGGATATCGTATCTGGGCGTTATACATGCTCATCGCTGCTATCGCATCATTTATCAAAGCTGGCGACTTCACCCATTTTATTCTGTTTGTCCTCGGATCGATTTCCGAAATAAAGTTTCGCACACCTATGGCAGTACGGCCTCTTTCAGGATTAAAGCGTGAGCTGACAATTGTTCCTACGGCAAAGACTGATGAATCAGAATACCATTCTGCAGCTATAATACCTGGCCGGAACATCATCCTGTCATGCGCTATTGACTCATTTGAATCCAATGCATTCGAAAAATCATTTTCGCTAAATTGACTATTCCAGACTTCGGCACCATCATATGCATTAAAAGCTCGCAACACCAAATCTGCATCCGATCCAACAACAAGAATACTATCACTGATATACTGATTGAATGTGGGTTTCACTATGGGGCCTGATGTCTCATCCAAAATTGAAAGTTGCATTCTGCGAACCTTCTTTTTCGAATTCAACTGCCTGCGACACAACGTCAATAATGCCTCGCCGCTTCCCTCATCCAGATATCGACCACCGATCAAATTAGCAGAATCTGCACAGTAGAAATACCAGGCATTTTCATTTCTTTCAGGAATCCAGTTCCTGATATCGCCTCTCGACATGAACGCATGTTCACCTGTATCGATATAATCTGCATACGTAACCGAATCCACAAGCCTGTTTACCATTATCACCGCAATAACATCGGTTCCGGTATTCTGCACTTTATTAGCCAGTCTCTTATGGGCAAAATAACATTTGCTGCAGCTACTTCCGTTAACAACGAAGATTGCCAGCCGCTCCCTGTCTTTATATAGTTGCTCGAATACATCCTTCTGTATGATTATGTATTTATCGCTTGCCTTGCTGGCTGTACTGTCCTCTGGAAAACACAAAGAAAGCAGCAGGATAATAGAAATGCTCACCATATTGTATCTATGCATTATTCTCGTTCTTACAAATATTTATTGCGAACCGAGCATCTCTCAATCATGCTGATAAATATTTAGTCAGTGCCGGTCTGAACTTCATAAATATCAATGATATCACCAGTGCTTGGATCTTCATAGTTTCCCATATATTCAACACTGGTGACGTATCCAATCATCGTTCCTGAACCGTCACATAGCCTGATCCAATTATCGTCTGTGTTATATTCGTAACAGACGGCTTGAGGATTTTGCTTACATTTAATGGTGTATTTGTCTGGTCCCGCATCAATTAATTCACGAAACTCTCCCTCTGCCTCTTGTATCGGTTCTTCAAGCGATGACTTTTCAAGCCCCATTGCTTGACTATATAATCTGTCTTCACTGTAGAGTTTGTATTCATGATGAGCTTTTGCATTTATGCAGAAGCTGACCATCATGAATATAAGTAGGCTCGCTGTCATAATTTTCATATCGATTGCTCCTTTTTGGGGTTGTTGCTTGCATTTGAGATAATGCCCGGTTCACAGAGCTGATGCGTATACACTTTTCGAAATCTCATTGAATATCTTCAGATTACAAATCCTTTACGTTCGATATGAACACTTCAGACGACACCGCCTTCGGCTGAACTTCGCAATCAATCTCGAAATATGATTGCATAGTCTCTCCTTCGAACTCACTCCGCCCGGCCTGCTCATATCACAGCGTTTTCTCCGCGATTCGAATACCCCGAACGTCTTTGTCTATCAAATTGGTACCGCCTTCGCGATGCCGTCTTGTTCCAGTTTTTATGGAACTAATCACACAAAAACAGTGCCAACAATTCCGGGGGGGGGGGGGGTAAA